>JAHHRW010000024.1 GCA_020025575.1 Oscillospiraceae bacterium
TCACCATGAACACACCCTTTATTCCCGCAGAGGATCAGATTCTGCAAGAGGTTCTTGCCGCTTATGAATTCCCTGCAACGCTGTTGGGCGCAGTTCGCTACGGCCAGGGGCACATCAACGATACCTTCTGCGTCATCTGTCAGCCTCAGGAGGGCGACGCTGTCCGCTATATTTTGCAGGGCTTGTCCAGTGCTGCATTCCCCCATCCGGAAGAGCTGATGGAGAATTTTGTGGGTATCACCTCTTACCTGCGTGAAAAGATCATTGCCAACGGCGGCGACCCCATGCGTGAGACCCTGTCTTTGGTGAAGACCAAGGATGGCAGAGATTTTTACACCGATTCCAACGGCAAGGTGTGGAGACTGACTCCCTTTATCGAGAATACCGACTGTTTCCAGAAGGCTACCCCCGAGCTGTTCGAGGCCTCTGCCCGGGCATTCGGCCGATTCCAGAAACTGCTCAATGGCTACCCCGCAGAGACGCTGCACGAGACCATTGTAAAATTCCATGACACTGAAGACCGCTATGCAAAGTTCGAGGCTGCTCTGGCTGCTGACAAGATGAACCGTGCCAAGGATGTGGCGGAGGAAATCCAGTTTGTTCGTGACCGCAAGGCGGATTGCTCGGTTGCACTGCAGGCTCTGCGTGAAGGCAAGCTGCCCCTGCGTGTTACCCATAACGACACAAAGCTGAATAACATTCTGGTTGACCGTACCACCGGAGAAGGCATCTGCGTCATTGATTTGGATACCACCATGCCGGGCCTGTCCATGAACGACTTCGGTGACTCCATCCGATTTGGTGCCAACAACACTGCTGAAGATGAAAAGGATCTGTCCAAGGTCAACTTCGACATCAACCTGTACGAAGTCTTTACCCGTGGGTTCCTGGAGGGGGCTGACGGCGGCCTGACCAAGGAAGAGTTAGAATATCTGCCCTGGGGTGCAAGACTCATGACCCTGGAGTGCGGCATCCGTTTCCTGACCGACTACCTGGATGGTGACCACTATTTCCGCATCCATCGTCCCGGGCAGAATCTGGATCGCTGCCGGACCCAGTTCAAGCTGGTGAAGGATATGGAAGAGCAGTTTGATGCCATGCACGCTGTTGTGACCAAGTACGCAAAATGAGATAACATTGGAGCCGACCGCGGACGATGCTGCGGTCGGCTTTCTTGTACACGTTGGCCTGCTGCGGAAATCACTTGATTTTTAGCGGAAAATTCGGTATATTATCAAGGTATCAAGCTGAAAGATAGGTCCTGCCGTTGGGTTCCAAACCGCTGGCAGAGAAAGGATTCATCCCAATATGTACAAGATTAAAGTCTCTACGGACTCCACTTCCGATATTCCCAAGAACCTGGTCCAGCAATTGGACATTGCGGTGCTGCCTTTGACCATCTATGCAGAAGGAAAGGAATATAAGGACGGGGTTGATCTGACTCCTGATGAATTTTATGAAATTTTAGAAAAAAGCGAGGAGCTTCCCACCACAAGTCAGGTAAGCACTGCTCGTTATACAGAGTTTTACGAGAGAATTTGGCGGGAAGGCTATACCCATCTGATTCACACATCCCTGAACTCCAAGGGTTCCGGAACCTATCAGGCTGCAGTGTTGACCAGAGACATGTTCTTTGAGGAGCATCCCGAGGCGGCCGGGCAGCTGTCCATTCACATCATCGACTCCGAGACCTACTCCATGGTCTATGGCATGGCTGTGGTGGAGGGTGCTCGCCTTGCCAAAGAGGGCGCTGCGCCTGAGCAGGTGATCAGCACCATTACAGAAGGAGTGCGCAGTGGTCGTGGTATGTTTGTGCCCATGAATCTGCGCTTTGTCCGCAAATCCGGCCGTGTCAGTGCGGCAGCGGCTTTTGTGGGGGATGCTATGGGGCTGAAGCCCGCCATTACCTTTGAAAATGGCGCATCCAAGGTGGTTTCTAAGTTCCGCGGCGACAAGCGTGCCGTTCAGGGGCTTTTGGACATTGTGAAAAAAGAGCGCAAGCCCGGCACACCCTACTGTCTGGTTTACGGCAACAATCCGGAGATTTACGAAAAGCTGAAGGAACTGTGTGAAGAACAGCTGGATCAGCCGCCCATGCTCAGCTATCCCGTGGGCAATATCATCTCCATCAACACCGGCCCTGATATGATGGCGGTCATTTATAGAAGATAAATTCGTATAAAAACAGCAGCGCAGCATGTGGGGAAATCCCGTAAGGAAGTATTTTTCTATAAGGTATTAGGAACTTATTCCGAATACCTGTACGGTTTATACTCTGTATGGAGTATAAACCGTATGCTCGCTAAGATGATGCAGAGCTGTAATGTTGCTTTAAGCCTTACTGATATTATAATCAAAGCAGTAAAACAGAATTTACAGAATGATGGTGGTGTGAATATGGGCTATATGATTAGAAAAGTTCAGGCAGGTGATGAAGCTCATCTGGCATATATACAAACTGAAAGCTGGAAAGCCGCATTTAGGGATATCCTTCCCGAAGAAATCTTGCAAAAAAATACGGAGATAAATCGTGCCACAGCAATGTATCAGCGATTGCTGGATGAGCATACTGGCAATGGCTATATCTTAGAAGTAAACGGTACCCCCCACTGTATCGCCTGGTGGGATAAGGCCAGAGACAATGATATGCTGAATTATGCGGAACTCATTTGCATCCACAGCCTGCAAGATAACTGGGGAAAAGGTTATGGAACAAAAATGATGGAAAGGGTATTGGGCGATATAAAGGCCGCTGGATATGCAAAGGTAATGCTTTGGGTGTTTACAGGCAACGACAGGGCTAGAAAATTTTATAAGGCTCGAGGCTTTGTTACACACGGAAAAACAAAGCCCTGTTTTGAAACACAGGAGATTTGCTACGAAAGAAATCTATAAATTCAAATTCATCGGGTCGTTGAAAATGAAAAAGAAGTGTATCGAAAAATAGATACACTTCTTTTTTGATTCCTAAATTACGTCCTTATCCGGTGTTAGCATTTGTTGCGTTGCTGGTTTTTGCGGGCAGTGCCCGCCACCAATTCGTGCAGGGTGGGGCAGTAGTCCCAGAACGATTAGGTACCGCTTGGTTCAAAGTTGCTGTGCTCGTTGCCTTCGCTGTCATAATAAGTAACATGGATTGTGTATTCTTTGGCGGGGGCGTTCCTACAGATGAGTTTCAAATCAGCGGTATCGTATCGGACGGCGTCCTGCGACTGGCCATCAATGGTATAGACAATCTCTGCATATTCTGTCTGTGCGTTTGGAAACCAAATGAGATCATAGGGGATGCCGTCTAAAATGGCGTTCGTGATGAAAATATTGTCACTGCTGCGATTTTCCGATGCCATAAACCCATATTTTCCATTTCCAACAGGCTCAAATATGGCAATAGTAGCCTTACCATCGGTGCTGTAAGCACCACTGATAATGTAACCATCCAGCTCTTGCTCTGTGGCAATGGTCCATTTCTGGTTTTTGAAACCTGCACCTGACTTATCCAGAATCTTTTCGCGGCTTTCGAGGGTGGAACCATCTGTCTTTGAATGATTATAATAGGACATGCTGCCAAAAATACAAACGATAATCAGTGCCAGCACAACTGCGATCAACAAAATGTTTTTCCTTTTCAAACAGATCACTTCCTTTATTATAGAACTACAATACCATAATTGGCGCAGAATAACAACAATTTATAAAGCAGAAATCAGGCAGCTTTTGATAGCTGCCTGATTTGTTTGTTTATATATAGTTACAGGGGAGAGAAGTCACTGACGCCGTGCTTGCACAGGGGGCAGATGAAATCTTCGGGAAGTTCGTCACCCTCGTAGATATAGCCGCAGATGTTGCATACGAAGCCCTTCTTGTCGGTATCGGGCTTGGGCTTGACATCGCTCTGGTAGTAGTTGTAGGTCATGGTCTCACGCTCGGACAGGACAGCGCTCTCTGTTACGTCGCAAATGAACATGGTGTGGGTCCCCAGATCCACCGTGCTGATGACCTTTGCGGAAATATAACCGTTTGCATACTTGGTCATGAACTGCAGGCCGTTGCTGGAGCGGTGGGTATGGGTGAAGGAGGCGAACTTGTCCACATCTCTGCCAGACTGGAAGCCGAACTGCTGGAACACCTTGAAGGGGGCATCCTGAGACAGGGTACAGACATTCAGCACGCCGGTCTTTGCGATGGTTTCGCAGGAGTAGTTTTGCTTGTTGATGTTGACTGCAATGCGGAAAGGCTGGTCGGTGAGCTGCGTGACGGTGTTGCAGATGAAACCGTTGTCCCGTTTGCCGTCGTTAGAGGTGACCACATACAGACCGTAGCCAATTTTGAACAGGGCGGTGGGGTCAACCTTATTTTCTTCCACGCAGTCTGCGGCACGGTAGGAAGCAGACAGTTCCTTGGCAAGATCCGTGATCTTCTGGGTGGTTTCTGCGTTCAGGGCGGACAGGATGGTCACATTGTTTTTGGCAAACATCATATCCTTGGAATTTTCAAAGGTTTTCTTCATGATTTTACCAGCCTGAGGGGCCCAGGAACCATTTTCCACAAAGGCGATGGTGCGGTTCTGGAAGTTCCGCTCGGTCAGATGATCCAGGAAGGTTCTCATGAAGGGATAGACTTCTGCATTATAGGTGGTGGTGGCAAGAACCAGCTTGTCATAGCAGAATGCGCAGCTGACAGCCTCAGCCATGTCATCTCTTGCCAGATCAAAGCACTTCACCACGGGGGCGCCGTTCTTCTCAAGCTCCTGGCACAGCAATTCCACGGCAGCCTTGGTGTGGCCGTAGACGGAGGTGTAGCATACGCAGACACCTTCCTGTTCGGGGCGATAGCTGGACCAGATGTCGTACAGGTTCAGGTAGTAACCCAGGTTCTCGGTCAGAACAGGTCCGTGCAGGGGGCAGATGGTGGCGATGTCCAGACCGGCGGCCTTTTTCAGCACGTTCTGAACCTGCTTGCCGTATTTTCCCACGATGCCAATATAGTATCTTCTGGCCTCAGGCGCCCATTCCTCTTCTACATCCAGTGCACCGAACTTGCCAAAGCCGTCGGCGGAGAAGAGAATCTTGTCAGCGTCGTCGTATGTCATAAGGACTTCGGGCCAGTGAACCATGGGGGCATAGACAAAGTGCAGGGTGTGAGCGCCCAGGGTCAGCGTGTCGCCCTCATAAACTTCCAGGGTGTTCTCCAGTTTCATATTGGGGAAGAACTGCTGCATGATGATGAAGGTCTTGCACTGGCCAACCAGGGTTACATTGGGGTATTTGTTGACAAATGCCTCGATAGAACCGGCGTGATCCGGCTCCATGTGCTGAACCACCAGATAATCCGGGGTACGACCGTCAAGAACATCGTCAATGTTGGCAAGCCACAGGTCGGACTTGTGCTGATCTACCGTATCCATCACGGCAATTTTATCATCTATGATTACATAGGAATTATAAGCCATTCCGTTTGGAACCACATACTGGCCCTCAAACAGATCAACCTCATGGTCATTGACGCCGACATAAAAGACGGAATCGGTAACACGTTTCATCATGGATAAGCCTCCTAATATCAATATATTCGTATCGAAAACAACGCTGCCATTATTCTATCATACCCAAGCTCATTTTCCAATTATCAATCTATACAAAAATACTGAATTTTCTAGCATTGTGTATATGATTCTTCCGGCAAAATAAATATAGTTTGGTCTATATGTAAAAAGTGGAGAATTGAATCGTAATTTGTTGACTTTCCTCAAACAGTGTGTTACGATTCATAGGCAAATTTCATATTTTGCTGGTATAAATTTGGATGAATGGCCCGAATGTTTCTACCGTACAGCCACAGGTACGACTATTAGCTTTTTTGACACCGTTTCCTGGTAAGGGGATGGTGTCGGATTTTTGATTCGGTGGCAGGTTTAAGTGATTAAGCCTGCTTTTTTGTTTTTCTTTTGCGGTTGCATGCGTTTGGGCAGGTGCGCAGAGTCCATATGCGCCCAGTGATGGGGCTGTATGCTGCGCCTGAATCTGTTTTTTCATTTTAACTATAAAATAAATATGGAGGCAAAAAAATGAAAAAGTTAACCGCAATGCTGTTGATCGTGTTCATGGTGCTGGGTCTGTTCGCAGGCTGCGGCAGCGATGCAGCTAATCCTTCCAATCCCAGCCAGGCCGGTGGCGAAACCACCGCTGCAAAGGATATCAAGGTGGGCTTTATCTTCCTGCACGATGAGAATTCCACCTACGACAAGAACTTCATCGATGCTGCAAACGAAGTCAAGAAGGCTCTGGGTCTGTCTGACGATCAGGTGATTTTCAAGACCAATGTTCCGGAAAGCAATGAGTGCTACGAGGCTGCTGCGGATCTGGCAGACCGCGGCTGTGATGTGGTTTTTGCGGATAGTTTTGGCCATGAGCCCTTCATGGCTCAGGCTGCTCAGGAATTCCCTGATGTTCAGTTCTGCCACGCAACCGGTACCACTGCGCATACCGCAGGACTTGCCAATTTCCACAATGCATTCGCATCCATCTACGAGGGCCGTTACCTGGCAGGTATCGCTGCCGGCATGAAGCTCAACGAGATGATCGAGAAGGGCGAATTCACCGCGGAAGAGGCCAAGATCGGCTATGTGGGTGCATTCACCTATGCTGAGGTTATCTCCGGTTACACCTCTTTCTTCCTGGGCGCTCGTTCTGTCTGCCCCAGTGTCACCATGGAAGTGCAGTTCACCGGCAGCTGGTACGACGAGACCGCTGAGAAGGAAGCTGCAAATACCCTGATCAACCGCGGCTGTAAGCTCATCAGCCAGCACGCTGACTCCATGGGTGCTCCCACCGCTTGCGAGACCGCAGGGGTTCCCAATGTTTCCTACAACGGCAGCACACTGGCTGCCTGCCCCAATACCTTTATCGTTTCTTCCAGAATCAACTGGGCACCCTACATGACCTATATGATTGAGTCCGTGATGAACGGCACTGCAATCGATGCTGACTGGAGCAAGGGCGTGCAGGAAGGCGCTGTCGTTCTGACCGATCTGAACGAGAAGGCTGCTGCCGCAGGTACTGCAGAGGCCATCGAGCAGGCGAAGCAGAAGATGGCTGCCGGCGAGCTGCACGTGTTTGACACCGCTACATTCACTGTGAAGGGTGAGTCCCTCACCTCTTACATGGCGGATGTAGACACTGATGCAAACTATACCCCCGATACCGAAGTGGTCTCCGATGGCTACTTCCATGAGTCCGAGATGCGCTCTGCCCCTTACTTTGATCTGCGCATCGATGGTATCACCACGCTGAATGAGGCATTCGGCTAATCAAAAGCTTTATTAGGGCGGGGTTTTAGGCCTCGCCCTACATTTTTCGTTTTAGAGAACTATTTGACTGGGGTTCATACATTTGTCCCAATAAAAACAGGAGTGTACACAATGGGATCTGCTGCAATCGAATTAAAAAACATAACAAAGACCTTCGGCGATGTTGTAGCCAATAAGGATGTAAGCCTTACCGTGAATCGAGGGGAAATCCTGTCCATCCTTGGCGAAAACGGAAGTGGTAAAACCACGCTGATGAACATGATTTCGGGCATTTATTTCCCAGACCATGGCTCTATTTATATCGATGGGGAAGAGGTGGTCATCCGCTCCCCCAAGGATGCCTTTCATTACAAGATCGGCATGATTCATCAGCACTTTAAGCTGGTGGATGTATTTTCTGCTGCGGAAAATATTGTTCTGGGTCTCAAGGAGAAATCCGGCTACAATATGAAACGTTCCACCCAGCAAATCGCCCAGATCAGTCGCCAGTATGGATTTGATATTGACCCAAACAAGAAGATCTACGAGATGTCCATCTCCGAAAAGCAGACGGTGGAGATCGTCAAGGTGCTCTACCGTGGTGCGGATATCCTGATTCTCGATGAGCCCACCGCTGTTCTGACCCCCCAGGAAACAGAGAAACTGTTTGCTGTTTTGCGCCGTATGCGTGATGATGGCAAGGCCATTATCATCATCACCCACAAACTGCATGAGGTTCTGGCGCTATCTGACCGGGTTTCTGTCCTGCGTAAGGGCGAATACATCGGCACGGTGAATACCGCCGAAACCAGCGAGGCCCAGCTGACAGAAATGATGGTGGGCAAAAAGGTGGAGCTGAACATCCAGCGCTCTGAGCCAAAAGACCCGGTGAACCGTCTGGAGGTCAATCACATCAACTGCGTCAGCCGTGAGGGTGTGAAACTGCTGAACGATATCTCCTTCAGCGTCCGCTCCGGTGAAATTCTGGGCATTGCGGGCATCGCAGGCAGCGGTCAGCGGGAACTGCTGGAGGCCATTGCAGGACTTCAGCATTTAACCAGCGGTGAAATTCTGTATCACAACCCCAAAACCGGCAAGACCGACAATCTTCGGGATAAAACCCCCATGCAGATTCGGGAGCTGGGCGTACGGTTGTCGTTTGTCCCAGAAGACCGGCTGGGCATGGGTCTGGTTGGCAACATGAACATCGTGGATAACATGATGCTGCGTAGCTACCGCAAAGGCAAATCTTTCTTCCTGGAGCGCAAGGCGCCCAAGGATTTGGCGGAGCGGATTATTGATGAGCTGGAGGTGGTCACGCCCGATGCAAAAACCCCCGTTCGCCGTCTGTCCGGCGGCAATGTGCAGAAGGTGCTTGTAGGTCGTGAGATTGCGGCGGCTCCCACCGTTTTGATGGTAGCTTATCCAGTCCGTGGCCTTGATATCAACTCTTCCTATATGATTTACAATCTGCTGAATCAGCAGAAGGAAAGCGGCGTAGCCATTATTTTCGTGGGCGAAGATCTGGATGTCCTAATGGAGCTGTGTGACCGGGTGATGGTCATTGGCTCCGGCAGAATCACAGGAACCGTGGATGCCCGCACTGCAACCAAAGAACAGATTGGTTTGCTGATGACCAGTTCCAACAGAGGTGACGAGAATGAGTAAGAAAAATACACATGTACAGGAGCCGCTGTTCCACATTGTCAAGCGCGGCGCTATGGTTTGGTGGCGGGCATGGATGGTGCGGGCCGTTGCAGTTCTGGCGGCACTGGTGGTGTGCGGCGTCATTACGGTCTGCCTCACCGGGCAGAACCCCTTTGGGGTCTATGCCACCATGTTTGACGGGGCTTTCGGCACAAAGCGCAGAATCTGGGGCCTTGCCCAGAATGTAGCCATGCTGCTGTGTGTCTCTCTGGCAGTGACCCCTGCATTTAAGATGAAGTTCTGGAACATTGGTGCTGAGGGGCAGGTACTGATCGGCGGCCTTGCAACGGCAGCCTGCATGATTCTGTTCGGGGACAAGCTGCCCACCGGCGTGCTGTTTCTGGTTATGATCGTTTCCAGTATCGTGGGCGGTGCCATCTGGGCAGTGATTCCGGCCTATTTCCGGGCAAAGTGGAATACCAACGAAACCCTGTTTACCCTGATGATGAACTACATCGCCATCCAGCTGGTGTCCTTCTTCACTTATGAGTGGTCTGTGCCCAAGGGTTCCGGACAAATTGGTGTCATCAACAGTGCCACCAGGGCAGGCTGGATGCCCTCGCTGTTTGGCCATCCCTATCTGCTGAATATCATCGTTGTGGTTGCGCTGACGGTTTTGATGTACATTTACCTCAATTACACCAAGCACGGCTATGAAATCGAGGTGGTAGGCGAAAGTGAAAACACCGCCCGTTACATCGGTGTGAATATAAAAAAGGTGATTGTCCGCACCATGATCGTTTCCGGCGGCCTGTGCGGCGTGACCGGCCTGCTTCTGGTCAGCGGCACCGACCACACCCTGACCCGTGATTTGGCGGCAGGCCGTGGTTTTACCGCCATCATGGTTGCGTGGCTTGCAAAGTTTAATCCGTTCTATATGGTGCTGACCTCTTTCCTGATTGTATTCCTGCAAAAGGGTGCGGTGGAGATTTCCACCATTTATGGTTTGAACGCATCTTTTTCTGATATTTTGACGGGTATCATTATTTTCTTCATCATTGGTAGTGAATTTTTTGTCAATTATAGCATTAAGGTTCGTGAGTCTAAAAAGGAGGGCGTATCATCATGCTGATTGCTTTCATTCAAAGAGCCGTCGTTCAGGGTATCCCTCTTCTGTTTGGTTCCACCGGTGAGATCATCACCGAAAAATCAGGCAACCTGAACCTTGGCATTCCCGGTATCATGTATGTGGGCGGCATTTGCGGCGTCATCGGTGCATTCCTGTATGAGCGGTCGCTGCCCAGCCTTGATGCCATCAACCCGTTTTTGGCAGTGCTGATTCCGCTGGTGTGCTGTATGCTGGGTTCTGCGCTGGTGGGGCTGATTTACGGCTTTTTGACCATCACCCTGCGGGCCAACCAGAATGTCACCGGCCTGGCGCTGACCACATTTGGCGTTGGTTTTGGTAACTTCTTCGGTGGTTCTCTCATCAAGCTGGTGGACAGCGACATGCCTTCCATTGCCCTGTCAGCCACCAGCAATTGTTTCCGGACACAGCTGCCCTTTGCCCACGGCATGGGTTGGTTTGGCGAGGTTTTCCTCTCATACAGCTTCCTGGCTTATACTGCAATTTTGCTTTCTCTCGTGGCATCCTATGTGCTCAACCGCACCCGAGTGGGATTGCAGCTGCGTGCTGTGGGTGAGAGCCCCACCACGGCGGACGCTGCCGGTATCAATGTAAACAGGTATAAGTACGCTGCCACAAGCGTGGGCAGCGTGATCGCCGGACTGGGCGGCCTGTACTATGTGATGGATTACGCCAACGGTGTTTGGTCTAACGATGGTTTCGGTGACCGCGGCTGGCTGGCCATTGCGCTGGTCATCTTTGCTGTGTGGAAACCCCGCATGAGCATTTTGGGTTCCATCCTCTTTGGCGGATTGTTCATCGTCCATAACTACATTCCCAACCTCAGCGTCAGCAGTCAGGAAATTTTTAAGATGCTGCCCTATGTGGTCACCATCAT
>JAHHRW010000025.1 GCA_020025575.1 Oscillospiraceae bacterium
AGGACTCGAACAGACTGCCGCTTAGGAGGGGCCCGTTATATCCATTTAACTAAGGGAGCATATACGGAATATTTCATTTTTTGCGTATTGGGGGGATGGGTCTACCTTCCGTTTAGGAGGCGGCCCCTCAATCCTGCTGAGCTACTAGAGCATACCAACATATTGTAGCGGAAAAAGGGAATCCTGTCAATGATGGAATCCCTGTTTTTATTCGGAAAATCAGGGGAATTTGGGAAAATACTCTTTACAGAACGAGGAAATCCCGTTATAATAAGATAAACTATGTAATTTTGACGAAATGAGAGTATTGTCTTATGAATATTGAATTTGAAGCATATAAGGGAAAGCTCAATGATTTGCGTCCTGCGCTGGATGGACTTTCTGAATCGCTGAATTTGGATGGTCTGCGCAATGAACTGGAGCGTCTTCATGCAATGCAGGAAGCCCCTGGATTCTGGGATGATCCTGAGAAAAGCCAGAAGATCGTTATGAAAGCAAAGACAGCTGAAAACAAAATTGAGCGTTACGAGAAAATGGTCGCGACCTGGGATGACCTGATGACCATTTGTGAAATGGCATTGGAAGAAGAGGACGATTCCATGCTGGATGAGCTGAAGGAAGGCTTTGAGAAACTTTCCGAGGGCATGGAGTCCTGCCGATTGGAAACCCTGTTGACGGGCAACTATGACAGCAACAATGCGCTGATGAGTTTCCACGCTGGCGCAGGCGGCACAGAGGCACAGGATTGGTGCCAGATGCTCTATCGTATGTACACCCGCTGGGCTGAGCGTCACGGCTTCACCTACAAGATCCTGGATTATCTGGAAGGCGATGAGGCAGGCCTCAAGAGTGCAGATATTCTGATTGAGGGTGAGAATGCCTACGGATTTTTGAAAGGGGAGAACGGCGTCCATCGTCTGGTACGCGTATCTCCGTTTGATTCCAACGCTCGCCGCCAGACTTCTTTCTCCGCCATCGAGGTCATTCCTGAAATCCAGGATGAATCTCAGGATGTAGAGATCAAGCCTGAGGACTACGAGATGCAGGTGTTCCGTTCTTCCGGTGCAGGTGGTCAGCACATCAACAAGACTTCTTCAGCGGTACGTTTGATCCACAAAGCGACTGGTATCACGGTTGCTTGTCAGACCGAGCGCAGCCAGTTCCAGAACAAGGAAAACTGTCTGCGTATGCTGCGTTCCAAGCTGGTTGAGATCAAGGAGCGGGAGCATCTGGATAAGATTTCCGATATTAAGGGTGTTCAGCAGAAAATCGAGTGGGGCAGCCAGATCCGCAACTATGTGTTCATGCCCTATACCCTGGTCAAGGATACCCGCACAGGCTGCGAAACCTCTAATGTTAATGCAGTTATGGATGGTGCGCTGGATCCCTTTATTGAGAGCTACTTGAATTGCCTCGCTACGGGCAACTGGGTACAAAAGTAATATGCAAAATGCCTTCCGGTTTCGGAAGGCATTTTTTATGCACAGGATGTAGCAATGCTGTGGATAACAAAAAGGCTGTTGCAAAAGCAACAGCCTTTTCATATTTAAGCGAACTGTAAATTACAGGGCAGCCTTTGCCTTCTCAACCAGAGCTGCGAAAGCGGTGGGATCCTGAATAGCCATTTCGGACAGGCTCTTACGGTTCATCTCGATGCCAGCCTTCTTGATACCGTTCATGAAGGTGGAGTAGTTCATGCCGTAGGGAGCGACAGCAGCGCTCAGACGGGTGATCCACATTCTGCGATAGGTACGCTTCTTCAGCTTACGGCCGACGAAAGCGTAGTTGCCGGACTTCATGACAGCCTGCTTGGCCATCTTAAAGTGGCGGGACTTGGAACCCCAGTAGCCCTTAGCCAGCTTCAGGGTAGCATTTCTTCTCTTGCGCGTCATCATTGCGCCTTTAACTCTTGCCATTTATAATATCCTCCTCTTCCTCTTATTTGTAAGGGATCATCTTCTTGATGGTCTCGACATTGGTCACATCAGCGTAAGCGGTGGTACGCAGACGACGGGTACGCTTGGTGTCCTTCTTGGTGAGGATGTGGCTCTTGTAAGCGCGGGCTCTCTTAACCTTACCGGACTTGGTCAGGTTGAATCTCTTCTTTGCACCGCTATGGGTTTTCAGCTTGGGCATAGTAGGTTCTCCTTCCGTTTCTTTCGTTGTCAAGCTCGATTACTTGCTATTCTTTGGGGATAAAAACATTGCCATGAAGCGACCGTCCAGCTTGGGATTCTTTTCCATGGTGGCCACTTCGGCACACTCGTCGGCAAAGGTGAGCAAAAGCTTTTCGCCGATATTGGTATGGGCCATTTCACGGCCGCGGAAACGAACACTGACCTTGACGCGGTTGCCGTCGTTCAGGAACTTCTGGGCAGCCTTAATCTTGGTGTTCAGATCGTTTGTGTCGATGCTGGGACTCATGCGAATCTCTTTGATTTCCACGACCCGCTGATTCTTACGGGCTTCCTTTTCACGTTTCTTCTGATCGAAACAGAATTTGGAATAGTCCATAATCTTACAGACAGGGGGGATGGCGTTGGGAGAGATTTTCACCAGATCCAGACCCTGCTCTTCAGCAAGCTGGTTGGCTTGTGCAGCGGACATAATACCCAACTGGGCACCGTCTGCACCGATAACACGGAGTTCCTTGTCGCGAATCTCTTCGTTGAGCTGATGGTCTAACTTGGCTATGGTAAGCACCTCCAATGAATCAATAAAAAAGCGGATGCCAAAGCATCCGCACAGTTCCAAAGTACCTACCCTGTCACAGGGCAAGAAAGGGAATGTTAACCTCTTTGCAGGATTTGCGGGAGGTGAGGCGGATGTTAGGCCTTCTTCGTTACCTGAGCATTTTAGCACAGGATTTTTGTAATGTCAAGTGGTATTTTTATGTTGCCTCAAAACAGTTCCGGATGGAATAATCTATTCCCAGATGGGTAGAATCATACCGGAAGATTTTAATCAGCCAGCAAGCACATCGGCTTTGACAACGCCCTCAGTTTTGGAAAGATCAGAAAGGAGTTCCTCCAGAGAAACCTTTAGCTGAGCGGTTTCTGCGGTGATGGTCACGAGTGCGCAGCCGTTGGTGGGGATGGTCTGGTTGATGGTCAGGATATTTGCGTGCCACTTTGCAAAACAGGCAAGGATTGCAGACAGAACACCGGGTTCGTCGTGCAGGTTCAGATGGAAAGTGATAATTCGACCGATCATCATGTTATGGAAAGGGAGAATCGAATCACGGTATTTGTAGAAGGCACTGCGGCTGATATCGGTGCGGCGCGTTGCCTCGTTTACAGTTGAAACTTCGCCGGAGTCCAGAAGTCGCTTGGCTTCTGCAACTTTCAAAAACACATCCGGCAGGGCACAGGCTTCGACGATGTAGTATTTGGGTGCGCTAGACATAATCATAACCTCCTGATGTGCGCAATTGTATGTATTGCGTGGATAATTCTTCTGTATTCTAGCATATTTTGGGAAAAATGCAAGAGGAAAGGGAAAGGAGCTGCGATTTGGAAAGAAAGCATGTGGAAAAAATTGGAACTTTTGTCGTGATATTCTTCGGAGTATTATTGGCAATGCGGTACGTATTTCCCATAGTTTTGCCGTTTTTGCTGGGGCTATTCATTGCAATGATTTCAGCTCCAGGGGTTAGGTTTTTGCAGGAACGCATTCATTTACCGAGAGCGCTGGCCTGTTTCCTTGCGGTAACACTGGAATTAGTCCTGCTTTTCGGGCTGATGTGGCTGCTGTTTGCGCTGGGATATCGGGAGCTTACAGCCATCGCAAAGGGAATACCGGACATGGTTCAGCAGTTGACAGACCATGTTGCCTTTGTTCGCAGCTGGATGCTGGATTGGGTGCATCAGCTGCCTCCGGGGCTGTCGGCGGCGCTGGACCATACCGTTACAGAATTCTTCACCGGTGGCAGCATCCTTTTGGAGAAGGGGGCATCCGGGGCGTTATCCCTGATTGGGGTACTGCTGGGTGGTATCCCGGGAGGGGCGATTCTGGTGGGTACAGCGGTAATTTCGGGGTACATGATTGCTGTGCAGCTTCCAGTTATGCAGAAAAGACTTCTGTCAAGCAATTTCTGGAAAAAACAACTTTCCCCAGTGGTGCTGCGGTTGAAGGAAACGGTTGGTTGCTGGCTGAAGGCTCAGGTAAAACTATCCGGTATCACGCTGGGAATTGTGGCAGTGGGCTTGTTGATTCTGCGGACAAAGTACAGTATCCTTTGGGCGTTCGTGATTGCTCTGGTGGATGCGGTTCCAATGTTGGGAACGGGGACGATTCTGATTCCATGGGCGCTGATCTGCCTGATTCAGGGAGAAACCGTGCGGGCAATTGGACTTGTGGGGGTATATGTAACGGCCATGCTGATGCGGTCTGCTATGGAGCCCAAACTGGTGGGCAAACAGTTGGGGCTGAACCCACTGCTGACCTTGGTGGCTCTTTATGCAGGGTATCGGCTATGGGGCGTTATGGGGATGATTCTGGCCCCAATCCTTGCGGTTACCGCCCACCAACTGGTCAATATCCGTAATGGGGACTTGAACAGTTGAAGGGATTTGGTATAATAAACCAAAAGGAAGTGAAACTGTGGAACTGAATCAGCAAGTCCGGCGTTCGGGCAGATTATCAGATATTTTAAAGCAAGAGATGCATATTTCTACGGGGCTCATGAATCGATTGAAATGGGATGAACGTATTTTGGTGAACGGCATCCCCCGGCGAACCAATTATATGGTCCAACAGGGGGATGTGGTTTGCGTGATACTAGATGAGCCGGAGCCTGAGTACCCGGCAGAGGACACACCTCTTGAAATCCTGTACGAGGATGACCATATTTTAGCGGTAGACAAGGACCCCGGAATCCTGATTCACCCTTCGCGTAACCGGGATTCCGGAACCCTTGCCAATGCGGTGGCTGGATACTATCGCCGCACCGGGCAAAAATGCGCATTTCATCCGGTGACCCGGCTGGATCGTGATACGTATGGTGTGGTGCTGCTTGCGAAAAACTCCCACGCCCATGCTTTGCTCAGTGAATGCAACGCCCAGGGAAAGCTGCAAAAAACCTACGAGGCGCTGGTGTTTTCTCAGCCGCCGGAGCAGGAAGGAATCGTGGATGCTCCCATTCAGAGGAGACCATTGCCAAGCCTGCTGCGCTATGTTAGTCCGGATGGAAAGCCCTCTCGGACAGATTATCGGGTGTTGCAGATGTTTGGCCATTCCAGTTTACTGGAGCTGACACCTGTTACGGGGCGAACCCATCAGCTGCGGATTCACTGTGCGTACATGGGGTGTCCCATTTTGGGGGATCCCCAGTACGGAACAGAAGAATCCAAGGCATATTCTGCACAGCTGGGGCTTACATATCAACGGTTATGTGCAAAGAGACTGGAGTTTATCCACCCAATTACAGGCAAGTGTGTGCATCTGAAATCCAAAATGAGCGCAGAAATTGAAAAAAATCCCTGACACCGAAGTGTCGGGGATTTTTGTATCCATGATTTGAAAATCAGGCAGTGGGCTGGTTGGCAGCATTGATGATCTGCAGGAACTTCTCAGGAACCAGAGATGCACCACCAATCAGACCGCCATCGATGTCGGGCTGAGCCAACAGCTCGAAAGCGTTCTTCTCGTTCATAGAGCCGCCGTACAGAATGGAGATTGCACGAGCGTTCTTGGAGCTGTACAGCTTGCGAACGACAGTACGGATGTGCTCACAGACTTCCTCAGCCTGCTCAGGAGTAGCAGTTTTGCCGGTGCCGATCGCCCAAATGGGTTCGTAAGCAATAACGACTTTGCGGATCTTGTCTTCAGAAACACCCTGCAGGCCGGCCTTGATCTGCATAGCAATCCACTCAGAAGTGATGCCGGACTCGCGCTGCTCCAGGCTCTCGCCGCAGCACATAATGGGGATCAGGCCAGCTTCCAGAGCAGCCAGAACCTTTGCATTGACATCAGCATCGGTTTCGCCCATAGCGCGGCGCTCGGAGTGTCCAATGATGACATACTTACAGCCAGCATCCACCAGCATGTTGGTAGCGATTTCACCGGTGTATGCACCGCTGGCGTTGGCGTTGCAGTTCTCAGCACCGATACCTACGCGGGTCTCACGCATAGCGCGGACAGCGGCAGGGATGCAAACGGAGGGAACGCACAGAGCAACATCGCACCAACGGCCCTTAGGCATCATGCCCTTAAATGCGGTCATGAATTCCTTGGTCTCGCTGGGAGTCTTGTTCATCTTCCAGTTGCCTGCGATAATAGTCTTACGATACTTTCTGTTCATGGTGGATTCTCCTTGTTGTATATGTTCATTACATGGCAATGGTATGCCGAAAAAGTGTTCGGCATACCATTATGATTTCATCAATTACTTGTCCTGCAGGCAAGCAATACCGGGCAGTTCCAAACCTTCCAGGAACTCCAGAGAAGCGCCGCCGCCGGTGGAGATGTGGGTGATCTGATCAGCAAAGCCCAGCTGCTCACAAGCAGCAGCACTGTCGCCACCGCCGACGATGGTCACAGCATCGGAATCAGCCAGACCCTGAGCAACAGCAATGGTGCCCTTGGCCAGAGTGGGGTTCTCAAACACGCCCATGGGGCCGTTCCAAACAACGGTCTTAGCAGCCTTAGCAGCAGCAGCAAACTCAGCCTGAGCCTTCTGGCCGATATCCAGACCCATCTTGCCATCGGGGATTGCATCGGACATAACGGTCTCAACAGAGATTTCTGCGTCGATGGGGGAGGGGAAGGAGTCTGCAACTACGGTGTCGATAGGCAGCAGCAGCTTAACGCCCTTGGCCTCAGCCTTAGCCATCATTTCCTTGCAGTAGTCCAACTTCTCGGTGTCAACCAGAGAGGCACCAACGGAGTGACCCTGAGCAGCCAGGAAAGTGAAAGCCATGCCGCCGCCGATGATCAGGGTGTCAACCTTGTCCAGCAGGTTGTTGATAACATTCAGCTTGTCGGAGACCTTAGCGCCACCCAGAATAGCGACAAAGGGACGCTCGGGATTTGCCAAAGCCTTACCCATGATGCCAACTTCCTTCTCAACCAGGAAACCGCAAACTGCGGGCAGGTAATCAGCAACACCAGCGGTGGAGGAGTGGGCGCGGTGAGCGGTGCCGAATGCATCGTTGACAAAGATGTCAGCCAGGCTGGCCAACTGCTTGGACAGTTCAGGATCGTTCTTGGTCTCGCCCTTGATGTAACGTGTGTTCTCCAGCAGCATGACATCGCCCTCTTTGAGCGCAGCGGCCTTAGCCTGGGAGTCTTCGCCAGCCACGTCAGCAGCCATGATGACTTCCTTGCCCAGCAGTTCGCTCAGGCGGTCTGCAACGATCTTCAGGCTCAGCTCGGGTTTCCATTCGCCCTTGGGCTTGCCCATGTGAGAACACAGGATGACCTTAGCATTGTGCTCGATCAGGTACTTGATGGTGGGCAGAGCAGCAACGATACGCTTATCGCTGGTGATCTGGCCATTCTTGGTGGGGACATTGAAATCGCAGCGGCACAGAACGCGCTTGCCTGCTACATCGATGTCCTGAATAGACTTCTTATTGTAGTTCATGATGATTCCTCCAAATTATTGGGGATTATCCCCGCATTTTTCCAAAATCCTGCAAACCGGGGAAGTCCAACTGCCGCAGCGCCTCGTAGACGGTAATTGCTACGCTGTTGCTCAGGTTCAGGCTGCGAGCCTCAGCACGCATGGGAATACGAACACAGTGATCTGCATGTTCAGCAAGAAAGCTTTCGGGCAGACCCTTGGTTTCTTTACCAAAAAAGAGATAGCATTCGTCTTCAAACTTCGCCTGCGTATAGGAACGGGGGGCTTTGGTAGATAGACACCACATCTGCTTGACGTGGTTTTTGTTAAAAAAGTCTTCGAGATTGTCGTAATCTCGAACATCTACCAGATGCCAATAATCCAAACCTGCACGGCGGACGGCCTTTTCTGAGATGTCAAAGCCCAGAGGGCGGATCAGATGGAGTCTGGATCCTGTAGCGGCGCAGGTCCGGGCAATATTACCACAGTTTTGTGGAATTTCCGGTTCCACCAGTACGATATTCAGCACACCAAATCACCCCAAATAATAGCGAATTTTACGGCAGAAACTTCGCAGTTTGCTTGCTTACCTATTGTATGCCAAATAATTCATAAAATCAATCTAAAAATACTGTTTTTTTCTAATATTACATACTATTCACATAAAATATAGGGTTGCGTACATAAATTTGGTGAAAATGTCATTTTCACTTGGATAAGGTATCAAAAAATCAAAAGAAAATTTGTGCAAAAGTTACAGCTTGCTTGTTAAAAGCGGCAGACAACACAACAACTGGTACAAAAAAGACCGTCTCAATTGCAAGACGGTCTTGAATATTTAATCAACTTTTACCTGATCCACGGTGATGTGGGGAAGGCTATTGTAATCGGCGACATCCTCAATATAGTTATAGTCAAAAGAAACCTTGTCACCCACCGCAAGTGTATCTTTTCCACTCAGGGTCGTATAGGTCAATTGAATAACGGATTCTGTGTCATAGTGGCTGTCGCCCTCTGCAATTACGACACGGCAGTTCTGTCCGTCTACATTTTCTACAGTTCCGCTCAGGGAGGAGCTGTACAAGTCCAGTGCAGGCAGGGTGGGGCCGGAGCCGGAACCACAGCCGGCAAACAGCACAACGATCAGCACAGCGGACAGTAAAATCAAAAACGGGGATTTTCGCATTGGTGATCACCTCAAAAGTATTTTTCGTATATGATAGATGATTTTTGCGCAAAAGGCAAGGATTAAGTTTTTAATGGTCTCATTTTCAGAAAAAATGGAATCATACTATGAAAAAAGGCAGGGCTATGTTATAATAACCAAAATATACCCAGTATAATGGAGGAACAAATATGAAAGAAATTTTTTTGCTGAAACTTGGCGAAGTGGTTCTCAAGGGAGCCAACAAACGCCAGTTTGAAAGCAAGCTCCGGGCAAATGTCCGCCGCCGGATGAAACCCTTTGGAGAATTTGATGTCTATATTATGCAGTCAACGGTTTATGTAGAGCCGATGAATGAAGAGGCGGATGTGGATGGTGCATGGGAGGCGTGCAAGAGCATCTTCGGTGTTGTCCGTCTGTGCCGCTGCCGTCCTTGCGAAAAGGATTTGGATTCCATCTTCAGCACCATTGAGGAGTATCTGGGGGCAGATCTGGACTGCGCCAAGAGCTTTAAGGTGGAGTCTAAGAGATCGGACAAGGCATTCCCCTTGACATCCATTGCCATTTCCCAGGAAATCGGCGGACGTCTGGCAGAGGCGCACCCCGATTGTGAAGTAGATGTGCACAACCCGGAATATACCGTGTATGTAGAGATTCGTGATTTGGCCGCTTATGTCCATGGACCAGCTCAGCCCGGTGCAGGCGGTCTGCCCACCGGTGTAGGTGGAAGAGCCATGTGTCTGCTTTCTGGCGGTATCGATTCCCCTGTGGCGGCATATATGATGGCAAAGCGCGGTATGGAAATCGAGTCTGTCCACTTCTTCTCCTATCCATACACCTCTCAGCTGGCAAAGGATAAGGTTTTGGAGCTTGCTCGTCTGGTGACGCGCTACTCCGGCCGTATGACAGTGAATGTGGTTAGCTTTACCGAGATTCAGGAAGCCATCCGTGATAACTGCCCGGAGGAGTACTTCACCCTGATCATGCGCCGGTTTATGATGGAGATTTCTCAGCGGCTTGCAAAGGAAGATGGCTGTGGCGCGCTGATTACCGGTGAGAATCTGGGACAGGTTGCAAGCCAGACTATGGAGGCCATGACCGTTACCGGTGCCGTGGTGGATATCCCCATCTTTATGCCTCTGGTTGGTATGGATAAGGAAGAAATCGTGTCCATTGCCCGGAAAATTGGCACTCTGGAAACCGCAATTCTCCCCTATGAAGACTGCTGTACCGTCTTTACGCCCAGACATCCCAAGACAAAGCCCACGCTGGGACAGGTGCTGCACGCAGAGCGAAAGCTGGACCGTGAGGCCCTGATTCAGCATGCGCTGGAATCTGTGGAAAAGATTGGTGTGAAATATGATGAAACAGAGCCTTTCTGCTAATGTATTACATCGCCTGAAGGGAAAAAAGCTTGCTACAGCGGAAAGTTTGACTGGCGGTGGCATCGGAACGGCAATCACTGGGGTTCCTGGTGCCTCTGCAGTTTATGCAGGTGGAGTCATCAGTTATACCGATGAAGTAAAGCACAAGCTGTTGGGTGTTCCGGAACATATGCTGAAGGACAATGGTGCGGTGTCTGCCCCAGTGGCAAAAGCCATGGCGCAGGGGGCCAGAACGGCTCTGGATGCCCATGTGGCGGTATCTGTTACGGGGCTTGCCGGTCCGGATGCAGATGAATACGGTCATAGTGTTGGCACGGTCTTTATTGGCTATGCAGATGAAAAAACGTCGTTTTCACGGGAATATCATTTTTTCGGTGACAGACAGCAAATCAGAGAGCAGACCATTGCATCTGCCCTTGCGCTGATTCTGGAACAGAATCCCTGAACC
>JAHHRW010000026.1 GCA_020025575.1 Oscillospiraceae bacterium
TTCGAGGTAATTTGTTTGGCGTTCTCTCGAGCGCTCAGATATATTATCACGCCCACCTTTAAATGTCAAGCACTTTTTTCATTATTTTTCGATCTTTTTTTAAGACCGATTATAGGCATTAAAAACCACCCGATCACGCACCCCATGGTCAGCACAATCTGGTTAGAGGGTATGCGCAGCAACAGGATTACAATTGCAGCCAGCGTTGCTGTAATAGATGCCGTAGACCTTTTCAGTCCAAATCGTTCTCCAAAGGTACCTGCGCAGCATACAAGGAAACTGCATGTAGCATAGAACCCAAACGTGACAGCTACCGATACCAGTGGTTCAAATCTGCTCAGGCCCCCCAGCCGAAGTGTTTGTGCCAATGTGTATACTGGTGCCGACTCTTGACTGCATATTCTTGGACTGAGTACCCCCTGTGTAATCACGGCTGTTCCAACTGCGATGATTGCTACCGCCATCGCCATGCCGGTATTTCTTTTTCCTTCTGCATTCCACAGACCACTCAGGCCGGGTATCAGTAATCCAGCAGCCAATTCCCATGACCACGTGGGCGCATATGGTTTTAGCCACTGCACCTGAATCTCAGATACGCCACTCACCAGAATCGGCACGGCCAGCAGAATCATCGAACACAGGATGACCGCCCCGATCTTTGCCCCTCTTTCCACCTGTACAGACACCGCCGATAGTATCAGAATTGTGATTGGAACCGCTAACGCATGTTCCGCAAGCCAATATGCACCACAACTCTTCCCCAGATATGCCAGTACCGGAATCAGCCACAAGAACTCCACCACAGAAAGCACCCTGCCCATGTTTTTCCATCCGTTCATCCATAGCATGCTCAGTGGAAACAGCCCAATTACCGCTAAGACTGTCACAAACCATCCGCAGCCGGATGCATGTGCCAGGGGTGCAATTGCCGCAGCAATCACCCATCCACGAATCTGTCTGTCGGTTTGCTCATGGTTTAACAAGTTCCAATTCTCCTTCCCTTTCAACCAATCGTTCAATCACACGTTCCCCTGCGCGGATCTGTAAAAGTGTTTTTTGGGGTTTATGTGTCTGCAGGAATATTCCGGCCTGCGTTAGATCCGCAACACCATCGGCAAAACACACCCTGCACCCCGGCCTAAAAACGGAGTAAAAAGCAGCGTAGTCGGCATGATATTCTTCCAGCAGTAAATAATCCGCCGTATCCAGAAACACTTTTCCCATCGAATGTTCCTTTAGATCATCCACCGCCAGTGCCAAATCTGCACCACGCCCGATTGTCCCTGCATCCGTTTCTACCTCGATGCCTTTTCCCGTTTGCCGCACCAGCACCACTTCCACCGGTTCCAGTTCCGAAACATCTGTCGCAGGATGCGGCAGCCGAATCATCAAGCCTGCAGCCACCATGACTCCAAAAAATATCAGCCACCGTTTCATTTCTGACTCCTCCGATCCAGCGGTTTCAGCGCCTTGGGGCGCAGTTTATTTTTCACCAGCCGGGGTCTCAGGATTCCATTGGCTTTTAGTTGGGAAAAAGGAGCCAAATAAGACAGCCCCAGGCTCTCCAATTGTGCCAGATGGGTCAGCAGCAGAATCCACCCCACCGCCACACCAAACAATCCCGCAAAGGCCCCAGCAAGCGTTATTCCAAATCGGCACAGCCTGATTGCCTCTGAGAAATCCTGGTTGGGCAGTGCAAATCCGCAGACCCCCGCCAAACTGACCACAATCAGCGCCGCCGGCGAAATCAGACTGGCCTCCACCGCTGCCGTGCCCACAACAATGCCACCGATAATCGACACGGACTGCCCGATATTTTTGGGCAGATGGATGCCTGCCTCCTGCAGCAATTCAAAAGCCAGCAACAAACCCAAAACCTCTGTTGCAGAAGAAAACGGAACAGACTGCTTACTCTCTATCATAGCACGCAATAACGGGAGCGGAATCATCTGTTGATGAAAGGACACAAGGGCAATATAGACTCCCGGCAAAAACAGGCTCATGAGCAGCGCCCCATAACGCAGGATTCGCACAAACGAAGCTGAGAGATAATCAATGCCCTCATCTTCCGGACTTGTCATCAAATATCCGATATCTACAGGCAGAAGATATCCCAGCGGCAAGCCATCCACCAATAACCCCACCCTGCCCGTCAGCAGACCCTGTGCAAATTTGTCGCCGCGCTGGGTATACTGTAACAGAGGAAAGGGCGTTTTTCGACTGCCGCTGACATACTCTTCCACTGCCGCCGGCGAAAGAAATCCATCCACATCAATTTCGGACAGCCGCTGTTTCATTCGCTTGACCAGTTCCGGATTGGTCAGGCCTTCAATCCACGCAACAGTCACACAAGTCAGGCTCCGTTTTCCCACGGTTGTCTGATAAAGCCGCAATTGCGGGGTGCGCAGATGACGGCGCAGGATACTGGTGTTTGTGCGTACCGTTTCTGTAAAGGCATCTTTCGGGCCTTTTACCGTATTCTCTACATCCGGGGCAGAGAGCCCCCGCTTTTCCGGTGTCTTGACTTCAAAAGCAACTGCACCTTCCCCCGGGAACAGGACTACGCAATATCCGTTCACGAGTTTCAGTGCCACCGACTGCAGATCATCACAGGGGTCTGCAACACTATTATATATAGTACCGTATCTCGCCCCACGATACAGCTGTTCCATGGTTCCCGGCTCCATAGCGGATAGGGGTTTGAACACATAGTGAGATGCATCAGAACCAGACACCAGTCCATCAATCATGTATGCATGAACCATATGTCCGCCGCAGGTCAAATCCCGTGCAATAAAATCCCCGGCATTTTCAAACTGTGCCCTGATTTTTCCGTCTGTTAGCTGCTGTTTCATCGGTTTCACCTCTTGGTTTAGGATTCCCTGACACCGCGGAAATATACCCGGCAAAGGATTGCGCATTTTTCCACGCCGTGATATAGTAAAAAGCGCAAAACAAAGAAACGAGGGATTTTATGGATCGCATTCGCGAAGTAAAGAAGCTTACTGATAATCCATTTTTGAATCTATATCAGTTTTCCACTGTGCAGCGCAGCGGAAAACATAGCAATTACTATGTTTCATCCCGCAGGAAACAGTCGGATGCTTTGAAGGCCGTCACCCATGATGCTCAGCCAGACGGCGTGATTATCTATGGTGTATATGGTGAAAATAAGGACAAGCTCGTTTTGGTTCGGCAATACCGCTATCCAGTGGGGGATTATGTATATGAGTTCCCCGCTGGCTTGGTAGAGCCGGGCGAAGACATGATGCAGGCTGGAATCCGTGAGATGTTTGAAGAAACCGGCTTGACCTTCCGCCCCATAGATGCAGACGAATATCAGCGTCCCTTCTTCACCAGCGTAGGTATGACAGATGAAAGCTGTGGAACCTGCTTTGGCTACTGCGAAGGCACACCCACCAACGCAAATCAAGAAGATTCCGAAGATATCCAGGTTGTCATTGCTGATCGGGCAGAATGCCGTCGGATTCTAAGGGAAGAAAATGTCGCCATCATGTGTGCCTATATGATGATGCACTTCATCGCAAGTGCGGGCGACCCGCTGAAATTTATTGAGGAGAAATAAATTATGGCAGATGTCATTGCAGCCGTATCTACCGGCAATCAAATCAGCGCCATCGGTATCATCCGCCTGTCCGGCGATGGCTGTGCGCAGGTTGCTGATCGCGTATTTACACGAATGAATGGGGCTCTTTTAGAAGAAGCTCCTGCAAGAAAACTGGTTTTGGGTGAACTGCACGATGTGAACAGCCGGGTCATCGACCAGTGTATGGCCGTCTACACCCCCGGCCCCCACAGCTACACCGGCGAAGATACCGTAGAATTTCATTGTCACGGTTCCCCCGCCGTGTTGGCAGCCGGACTGGATGCCCTATACCGAAATGGGGCCAGACCCGCCGCTCGAGGCGAATTTACCAAACGTGCATTTATGAACGGACGAATGGATCTAACCAGCGCAGAAGCAGTCATCGACCTGATTGAAGCGGAAACTGCCGATGCTGCCGCCAATGCCGCCGGTCAGGTAACGGGTGTGCTGCAAAAGAAGCTGAACCCCATTTATGACCAGCTAAACGACCTGTGCAGTCATTTCCACGCCGTCCTTGACTATCCCGATGAGGATATCGATGACTTTCAGCTGCAGAACTACGCTGCCAATCTGAAGTCCAACGCAAAGGCTTTGTACGAAATTCTCAAGACTTACAACCAGGGACAGATTCTCAAGCGGGGCGTTCGGGCCGCCATTGTGGGCAAGCCCAATGTAGGAAAGAGCAGTCTATTGAACGCACTGGCAGGCTTTGACCGGGTCATCGTCACCGATGTTGCAGGAACCACCCGAGATACTGTGGAAGAAACCGTAAAACTAGGCTCTATCGTGCTGCGCCTCATTGATACCGCCGGCATTCGTGATACCAGCGATAAAATCGAGGCCATGGGCGTGGAGCGTTCCATGGAAGCAGTAAAGAATGCAGATCTTGTCCTTTTGGTCTGCGATGGTTCTCAGCCCCTTACGCAAGACGATCACAGCGTCATCGATATGTGCTGTGATTTACAGAATGTCATCGTCCTGCTGAACAAGGCTGATTTGAACCCTGTGGTACGCCCCATTGATCTGCCGTTCATGAACATCATTCCATTCAGCGCAAAAACTGGGCAGGGCATGGATCTATTGACCGATGCCGTCGATGTGATGTTTGCAGGAGAAACACCCTGCGATGGCAGTATCCTGACCAATGCCCGCCAGTACGATGCAATTCGCCGCGCTTACGAAAGCATGCTCTCTGCCATGCAGGGACTCATGATGGGCTTTACCCCAGACGCTGTGCTCACCGATGTAGAAATTGCCATGGAATCCATGGGTGAAGTTACAGGCGCCACCGTTCGAGAAGATATCACCGCACGAATCTTTGAAAGATTCTGTGTTGGTAAGTAAGAGAAGGAATCAGCATGATTTATTTAGACAACTCCGCCACTACAAAGCCCTGTCCCGAAGCTGTAGAAGCTGTGGTCAACGCACTGACCGTCAACTGGGGCAATCCCAGCGGCCTGTATGATTTCGGTATCGAAGCCGCAAAGATGCTCCGCACCGCCCGGAGTCAAGTGGCAAATGCACTGGGGGCACAGCCCGACCGTGTGTTCTTCACCTCTGGCGGTACCGAAGCCGATAACTGGGCCCTGTTTTCCACCGCCAAGCGTTTTGGAAAGAAAAAGAAACATATCATTACCACCGCCATTGAGCACCATGCCATTCTGCACACCGCAAAGGAGCTGGAATCTCAAGGTTTTGAAGTGACCTACCTGCAGCCAGACCAGCTGGGCAGAATCTCTGTCGACACCCTGAAGGCCGCTCTTCGCCCCGACACGATTCTTGTTTCCATTATGATGGTAAATAATGAAACCGGAGCCGTGATGCCCATTGCCCAGATGGCAAAGCTGGTACACAAGGTGTGCCCGGACGCTGTATTCCACACCGATGCTGTACAGGGATTTTTGAAAATTCCATTTCAGGCAAAGACTCTGGGAGCAGATTTAATCAGCATTTCCTCACATAAAATTCACGGTCCCAAGGGTGCCGGGGCATTATACATCAGCCCCCGGCTGAAATCTTTCCCCGCTTATCTGGTAGGCGGTGGTCAGGAAAGCGGCCTGCGCAGCGGAACCGAAGGCACCCCCGCCATTATGGGATTTGCCGCAGCCTGCGCCGCTGGCATCCAAACTTTCCGGGCGGATATCGCCCATGAGAGGGAACTTTTGGATTACGCCATTGGGCGTATCGAACACATGGATGGCATTGAAGTTAATGGTGCACACGAGGCGCCCCATATTCTGTCTTTGTCTGTCCCCGGTGTCCCCACTCAGAACACCCTGAATTTGTTACAGGAAGTGGGCATTTGCATCAGTGCCGGTTCTGCCTGTGCTAAGGGTCACCGCAGTCACGTTCTCAGCGCCATGAACGTAAATCCGGAGATCATTGACGGGGCTTTCCGGGTGTCCCTGTGCAAGGATACCACCAAAGAAGAAATCGATATTCTGCTGGACACCTTAGAAAAAACGGTCCTGCCCTACCGTCTAAAAGGCAAGCGCAAATAAACAGCAACCCCCGATGCGATTCTTGCAATCACATCGGGGGTTATTTCATCTGTAAAGAAATGCGCTCAGAGGGCAATCGCTGAAACGAATCTGCCAAATCCCGCTTTTCTGCTTAATTCTGCCGATCCAACAACATCTTCTCCTGATGCAGGAATTGGTTTGCAATGATGGTGCAGATCTCCTTACGGCGAATCATGTCATGCACCTGTGCAAAGGTAACCCACTTCACATCAACGGTTTCCCCTTTTTGCAGAACGATCTGCTCCAGTGGAGTGCTGTTGCGCAGATAATAAAAGTCAAAGAACGCATCCCGATCCCGCCGTGTTTCCAGGAGCTCAAATTCCTCTGGATTGGCCCGAATCCCAGTCTCTTCAAACAGCTCCCGGGTAATGGCCTGAAGGCTGGTTTCTCCGGCCTGGGCTGAACCGCCGGAGTTTTCCCAAGTTCCTGCAAACGTCTTTCCCGGAGCGCGGCGAGTCATTAAAATATTCCCCGCACCATCGGTTACCCAGACACACACAATCAGTCCATATTCTCCCTTTTTCCAAGGTTTCCCACGCAAATGCCGACGCCCGGTAAGATGCCGGTCAGCATCATAAACATCACTATATTCCATGCATCCCACCCCCACAATACATACATTATATTTTATCATAGTCTCTCCATGTCCGTCAAGAAACAATCGGCCCGCTTGACAGACTGCGTCGCTACTGCTACAATGAACCAAACCCCAACACAAGGAGGAATTATCATGGAAAACGAAGAAATGCTGGAAGAAGAGGCCACCATCATCAGCCTGACCGATGAAGAAGGCAACGAAGTGGAATTTGAACTCATTGATTCTGTGGATTATGAGAATGCAGAATACCTGATTATGCTGCCCCCCGATGACGAGGCTGCGGAAGTTGTCATTCTGGAGGTCGAGCCTCACGCTGATGGTTCTGAATCCTACGTGACCGTCAATGATGAAGGCACCCTGAATGCCGTATATGGGATTTTCAAGGAGCGGTTCAAGGACATTTTTACCTTTGAATAAAGGCAATGAGCGTACCCAAATGGGTACGCTCATTTTCTCAGTCTTTTTCAGGACGAATGGATGCAATTGCAACGGCAGAATTTGCAAGTTCCGTCTTGCTTTCGGCAATTGTTTCCTGCAGCGCAGACAAATTCTGCAGAATCAATTCTTCCAGATCACAAATCTTACCGGTGGCATTTTCCAAACACACTGAGGTGTCTGCAAGAGTGGCACAAGCCTTATCAAACATCTGATTTACCTGCTCTCTGGCACGGCGCTCTACACTTTCGGCACGACGATAGGCATTCAGTTCTTCCGCCAGTCGAGCTGCATCATTCTTGGGTTGGCATGCATTGGCAGCAGAGGGCACAACCTTTTTCTTCTCGCTCTCCAGCTCCTCTTCCAACAGTTCGATTTGAATGTCACGCTCAGAAAGCTGCTCCTTCAGCGCATCCACCTGCTGACGCAGCTGCTCCAATTCAGAAGACGCTTCTTTCTCCTGCTGCACCTGCATCTGCAGCTCATCCCGTTCCTGCTGCAGCTGAGCTACCTCAGTATTCAATTGATTGATCTTGGTTTCATGCTTGTTGGTAATATACGCAATGTAATTGACTACATCTTCACGATTGAATCCGTTTAACGCACTGCGGAAATTCTGGGGTGCTGCCATATTCGTTCCTCCTAAGGCAAACTTTTGAAACTTTTGCCCTAATTTTTTGTATATTGTAGCACACGCACGAATGAAATACAACTCTTTTGAAAGCCCGCAGATCCTGCTGACAGCGATTTTGGTTTTTACTCTTTACAAAAAAGAGAAACGATGCTATAATACTCAGGTATTTATAGATGCGCCGGTGGCTCAATGGATAGAGCATCGGATTCCGGTTCCGAGGGTTGGGGGTTCGAGTCCCTTCCGGCGTACCAAAAAAGCTGTTATCCCACCGGGATAACAGCTTTTCTTTTATCCACTAATATAGAAGAAATAGAAAAAGGAAACACCTGACATCAGGTGTTTCCTTTTCTGCGATACAACGCTGGTGGATCTGAAGGGGATCGAACCCTCGACCTCACGGATGCGAACCGTGCACTCTCCCAGCTGAGCTACAGACCCATGGTTACCGCTATTATACTCCCGGGTTTTTCCCCTGTCAAGACTTCCGCTTTAACCTCTTTTATGCTATAATACGAATCCGTTTGAAAGGAGCGAGCCTATGAATACCATCGCTGAAATTTTATCCCAAGAGCTGGGACAAAAGCAAGAATACATCGAAAATGTCATCGCCCTGATTGATGAAGGAAACACCATTCCCTTCATTGCCCGTTACCGCAAAGAGCAACACGGTGCTATGGACGATACGGTACTGCGCACACTGGAAACACGGCTGAACTATCTGCGCGGTTTGGAACAGCGTCGTCAGGAGGTCAAAAACTCCATTGAGAACCAAGGCAAGCTGACCGAGGAACTGATTGCTGCCATTGATCATGCCACGACACTTTCTGAGGTGGAGGATCTATACCGTCCCTATAAACAAAAACGCCGCACCCGTGGCACCATTGCCCGTGAGAAAGGGCTGGAACCTTTGGCTGCCGCTATTTTTGCCCAAGACGGCAAAGATCCTGCCGTTTTGGCGCAGGATTATATTGACCCTGAAAAGGGCGTAGAAACCGCTGAGGATGCTCTATCTGGCGCATCGGATATCATTGCTGAGGATCTGTCCGATGACCCTGCCATCCGAAAAGATCTGCGCAATCTGTTCCATCGCCGGGGCGTTCTGACCTGTAAAGCGGGCGATCCAGAGGCCGAAAGCGTCTATCGCCTGTATTATGATTTCTCAACGCCCATTAGTCGACTGATGGATCACCAGATTCTTGCCATAAACCGTGGAGAAAAAGAGGATTTCCTGAAGGTATCCGTGGCACTTCCCGGAAACGAAGGACAGGCCCTCGTCTGTCGTGCTGCCCTAAAGCCCATTGCTCAGGTTTCGGCCTTTGTCCGTGCCGCAGCAGAAGATGCGTACGACCGTCTGATTTTCCCCAGCGTCAGCCGTGAGATTCGTGCAGAGCTGACCGACCGTGCCAGCGCTGGCGCAATTCATAATTTTGCACTGAATCTGAAACCCCTGTTGATGCAGCCGCCTGTTAAGGGATTTGTGACCATGGGCTTAGATCCCGGATACCGCAACGGCTGTAAAGTGGCAGTTGTAGATGGTACCGGCAAGGTTCTTGCCACTTCCGTGGTGTACCCCACCTTCTCCCAGCGCAAAAAAGAAGAGGCCATCGCAACGCTGTCAGCCCTTATGAAAAAACACGGCGTACAGCATATTGCCATCGGCAACGGCACCGCATCCAGAGAGACCGAAGCTATGACGGTGGAGCTGCTGCGTTCCTTCCCCAATGCAAGCTATGCCATTGTCAACGAGGCCGGCGCATCCGTTTACTCTGCCTCTCCTCTGGCCGCAGAAGAATTTCCGGAGTTCGATGTAAACCTGAGAAGTGCCGTGTCCATCGCCCGACGTCTGCAAGACCCCCTAGCTGAATTGGTTAAGATTGACCCCAAAGCCATCGGCGTCGGTCAGTATCAGCACGATTGCCCCCAAAAGGAGCTGACAGAGGCGCTGGATGCTGTCGTGGAAGACTGCGTTAACGCTGTGGGCGTTGACCTGAACACCGCAAGTGCAAGTCTCCTTCGTCAAGTTTCCGGGTTAACTGCCACCACTGCAAAGAATATTGTCACCTACCGGGAAGAAAACGGCCCCTTTACCTCCCGTGCGCAGATTAAGAAGGTACCAAAGCTTGGACCGAAAGCCTACGAGCAGTGTGCCGGTTTCCTGCGCGTCCCGGAAAGCAAGGAAATCTTGGACAACACCGGTGTCCATCCAGAATCCTACGCCGCTGCAAAGACCCTGCTCAGTCTATGCGGTTACGACAAGAAGGACATCCCCGGCGGTTTGGCCGACCTGAACCAGAAAATGGAGCAGACCGGCATCGATACTCTGGCGCAGGCCTGTAACGTGGGTAAGCCCACGCTGCTGGATATCGCCAAGGAACTGCAAAAGCCCGGCCGTGACCCCCGTGAGGACCTTCCGGCCCCCATCCTGCGTAAGGACGTGCTGGAGCTGAAGGATCTGAAACCCGGCATGGTTTTGACCGGAACGGTGCGCAATGTGATTGATTTTGGCGCATTTGTGGATATCGGCGTCCATCAGGATGGGTTGGTCCACATCTCCCAGATTGCCCCCCGCCGCATCAAGCATCCCAGCGAGGT
>JAHHRW010000027.1 GCA_020025575.1 Oscillospiraceae bacterium
TGGATATTTTAAGGGAAAGGCCCACGAGCTGCTCCATAATCCGCAGGAATAAACCGATATTGGTATCCATTTACACCTCTCACGGATTGCTCCGTGGGAGGTGTTTTTGTGCATAGTCCAGTAGTTGATGCACACATCTGGAATATTGACCGTAGTAACGTAGGGATGAATACGTTCCGGTGGACGGGACGCTCCATGCTCATAAATGAAAAAGGCAGTTGGGGAATAAGTCCAATGGGATACAGGAGAAATATTTCACCATAATTTGATGCATTCTATTGACTCTGGTAGTATACTAGGGGTTATGCGGATTAAGCAACACGAAGTATTTTAGAAAGGGAATCTAATTCATGCGTTCTAAGTCTATCCAAACAATGCACAGATCCATTAAAAAGGGCATTCTTTCCGGTTTCGATGGAATCAAGCCCTCATCGTGTTTGATTGCCTTGCTGGGAAGTGTTATATTGGCGTTTGGCATGTACAATATCCATTCCATCTCCAATGTTACAGAGGGAGGCGTTCTGGGGCTTACACTTTTGCTGGAATATTGGTTTCATATATCTCCGGCTGTATCAGGGTTCTGTTTGAATGCTATTTGCTATATTTTCGGGTGGAAGTTGCTGGGCAAGAAATTTGTGATCTATTCTATTGTATCTACAATCGGTTTCTCTGGAGCCTATGGTATCTTTGAGCAGTTTGAGCCGATCTATCCAGCCATTGCGAATATGCCGTTTCTTGCCGCTATCGTGGGTGCAATATTTGTCGGTGTTAGTGCAGGTATGTGCGTGCGGGTGGGCGGAGCACCCAGCGGAGATGATGCTCTGGCAATGAGTATTTCCAAACTGACCCACCTCAATATCCAGTGGGTTTATTTGCTCAGCGATCTGATTGTTCTGCTGATGTCACTGAGTTATATCCCCGTCAGACGTATCGTGTATTCGCTGCTGACAGTCATTCTGTCCGGTCAGATCATTGGTCTTATGCAGAAAATCAGGCGCCCTCATTTCAAAAAAGAGTCGCCCGGTACGCATTCCTAAATACAACGTAAATATTGTCAAGCCGCTTTCTAACTTACGGATAGAAAGCGGCTTGCTGTTATTCGGAAGGAATCATTTGCGTGTATTGTGTATATATCCCTGAATTTCGGAAATGCCAGCATAGACTGCGTGTGCATCATCTTTGATGACAACCAGAGACGGTGCTTTTGTCAGTTTGTAGCGCTGTACCAATTTCATGTTTTCCTCTGCATCCATAAGGGTATAGGCAATACCGGCCTTGTCCAGCTGGGGTTTTATTATGCGGCAGTTTGGGCATGTTTTCGAAACGAAAAGCAAGTGCTGTACATTAGCGCAATTTGCATCAGCCACAGTCTTCTCCGGCGTGGCAGTTGCAGGGGATACAGTGTGGGTTCCATTTTCGGGAAGGTACATCTTGCGGTCTTTGAACTCCTGAGATTTACCGTCGTTCCAGTTTTGTACAGGACGGTAGTAACCGGTGATTCGGCTGTAGACCTCGGTTTTCTTTCCGCAGTGGGGACAGGTGTACTGTTCGCCGCTGAGATAGCCGTGATCGACACAGATGGAGTAGGTAGGGGACAATGTGTAATAGGGGAGCTGATAGTTTTCTGCGATCTTTCGAACCAAAGCGGCCGCAGACTTCCAATCCGGCAGTTTCTCACCCAAGAAGGTGTGAAAGACTGTACCACTGGTATATAGAGGCTGCAGCTTATCCTGAATATCCAGCGCCTCAAATACATCATCTGTGTAGCCGACAGGCAAGTGGGATGAGTTGGTGTAATAAGGCGTTGCGCCTTCGTGTGCAGTGATGATATCGGGGTATTGCTCTTTATCATGTTTGGCAAGACGATAGGTGGTTGATTCGGCGGGGGTTGCCTCTAGGTTGTACAGATCGCCATACTGCTCCTGATAATCAGAAAGCCGCTGGCGCATATGGTTCAGAACACGAACCGAAAACTCCAGTGTTTCCGCATGTGTCAGGTCTTTGCCAATCCACTTGGCGTTCAGTCCGGCCTCGTTCATGCCAATCAGGCCAATGGTAGAAAAGTGGTTATCAAAGTTTCCCAAATACCGCTTGGTGTAGGGATATAGGCCCTCTTCCAAAAGCTTTCCCACGGTGGTACGTTTGATTTTTAAGCTGCGGGCAGCAATGTCCATCATGTGATCGAGGCGATGGAAGAAGTCCTCTTCGTCCTTGGATCGGTATGCGATCCGGGGCAAATTGATGGTGACAACGCCGATGGAACCGGTGGATTCGCCGCTGCCGAAAAAGCCACCGCTCTTTTTCCGCAGCTCCCGCAGATCCAGGCGCAATCGGCAGCACATGCTGCGGACATCCGATGGCTCCATATCAGAGTTAATGTAGTTGGAGAAATAGGGGGTACCATACTTAGCGGTCATCTCAAACAGTAGCTTGTTGTTCTCCGTTTCGCTCCAGTCGAAATCCTTGGTGATGGAGTATGTGGGGATGGGGTATTGGAACCCTCTGCCGTCGGCATCGCCTTCGATCATGACCTCGATAAAGGCGCGATTCACCATGTCCATTTCCTTTTGACAGCTGCGATAGGTGAAGTCCTGAGGTTTGCCACCGACGATGCATGGTTGATCTGCCAGATCAGCAGGTACAGTCCAGTCTAATGTAATGTTAGAGAAAGGTGCCTGTGTGCCCCAGCGACTGGGGGTATTCACCCCATAAATAAAACTTTCGATACAGTGTTTTACTTCATTGTACGACAGGTTATCCGTCTTTACAAAGGGGGCAAGGTAGGTGTCAAAGCTGGAAAATGCCTGAGCACCTGCCCATTCATTTTGCATGATTCCCAGAAAGTTCACCATCTGATTGCATAAGGAGGCAAGATGCTTTGCCGGGGCAGAGGTGATTTTTCCGGGCACGCCGCCCAGACCTTCCTGAATCAGCTGTTTCAGACTCCAGCCTGCGCAGTAGCCGGTGAGCATAGACAGGTCATGGATATGGATGTCACAATTGCGGTGTGCGTTGGCGATTTCCTCGTCATAAATCTCACTGAGCCAGTAATTGGCGGTAATTGCACCAGAATTGGACAAGATGAGACCGCCCACAGAGTAGGTGACCGTTGAATTTTCCTTTACTCTCCAATCAGAAACTTTTAGATAACCATCCACAAGTCCCTTATAGTCAAGAACGGTAGAACTCATGGAGCGCAGCTTTTCCCGATTCTTTCGGTAGAGAATGTAAGCTTTTGCAACCTCTGCATAGCCTGCACGCTGCAATACAGCCTCTACACTGTCTTGAATGGACTCTACACAGATTGCATTGTCCGCAATTTTACCGGAATAGTCTGCCGTGACCTGTAAAGACAACATATCGATGATATCCGAGTTGTAGGGAATTTGGGTGGCCTCAAAAGCCTTGATAATTGCGTGGGAGATTCTGGTGATATTAAAATCCACCATTCTGCCGTCGCGTTTGATGACTTGATACATACGAATACGCTCCTTTTAGATTCCACGAATGCGGGTGTTTGGAATGTTCCTGCAAACAACCTGCTGTAATGTGAGTATTTCTGATTCTGTAAAGGGAAGAATTCCACAACCGACCAGATTTCCAGAATCCACAAAAGGCTGCAGAAAATACTGTTTTGCCCCATGGAGCCATTGACCGATATGTTGCATGGCTTCTTCATTGTGAAACGGCTTACAAACGGTGGTACGAAATTCGTATTCCACATTCCCGGACATCAGTATGTCAACGCTTTCTTTGACCAGATTTAGCACATCCATTCCGCCGCAGGTTTGCTGATAGCGCGCAGGACTGTTTTTGATATCCATGGCTACATAATCCACAAGACCGCTTTCAATCAGGACTTTCAGCATCATGGGATTGGTTCCGTTTGTATCTAACTTCACGGAATAACCCAGTTGGCTAATGGCCATAATCAGTTCCGGTAAATCAGGATACAGTGTGGGCTCTCCACCGGAGATGCAAACGCCATCCAGTTTTCCAACTCTTTTTTTCAAAAAGGCAAGCAGTTCCTCCTGCGAAAGTGCCGGCGGTTGGATCTGTTCTGGCAAGACAAGACCGGCATTGTGACAAAAGGGACAGCGCAGATTACATCCGGGCAAAAAAACGGTACAGGCCAGCTTTCCGGGATAGTCAAGCAAAGTGGTTTTTTGAATGGCACCGATACGCATACAGTTCCCTCCAAGGTTTGTTCTGAATACCAGTATACCCAAGAAGTTCAGGGAAGTCAATACAAAAACACTAGATGTTGTGTTTTGATAAATGAACATATCACAATATATGGAATTGCAGGAAACAAGAGGATTTCCATGAAAAGGAATTTCGGCAAGGGTCAGTCATGGAAGAAATGCTATATTTGTTTCTCTGCCCCTGTGTTTTTAAGAAGGACAAAGTTAACTATAAATTGATATTATCAAATTTGTTTGTTATAATTAACACAGCAAAAGGAAGTATCGAACCAAGAAATACAAAGGAGTATATGCATATGAAAGGTGTTGTTATTGACACAGAGGCAGCCGATGCCATCTCTCCAATGGAAATCAAGCGTGTGAAGGCGCTGGGCTGTTTGCAGGACAAGCGTTACC
>JAHHRW010000028.1 GCA_020025575.1 Oscillospiraceae bacterium
AGACTTCATCTGATTCGCGCTACCGCTCCGCTGTTCGTAGACCCAGATACCGGATTAAACGACGACTTAAGCGGTGTCGAGCGACCGGTTAGCTTTGACATCCCTGGCGTCCCCGATATTCACGGTGGTGCTCAGGTGGTACACAGCCTTGCAAAGTGGAAACGGCAGGCCCTTGGACAGTATGGTTTTCAGGTGGACACAGGCTTATATACGGATATGAACGCCATTCGCCGGGACGAAGTGCCGGATGCTCTGCATTCCATCTATGTAGATCAGTGGGACTGGGAGAAAGTGATCACCCGTGATATGCGCAATGAGCATGTATTAAAGCAGACTGTGCAGGATATCGTGGATGCGATCTGCTCGACACATACTGCTATTAAAACCATGTATCCGCAGATCCAGGTTCAACTTTCCAGAGAAGTCAGTTTTGTTACCACTCAGGAGCTTGAGGATTTGTATCCGACCATGACCGGAAAAGAACGGGAGAACGCCTATGTAAAGGAGCATCCCACCACATTCATTATGAAAATTGGATGCAAGCTTCGCAGCGGTTCCCGCCACGATGGCAGAGCCCCTGACTACGACGACTGGAACCTGAATGGAGATTTAATGTTCTGGGATTCCACATTGGAAATGGCCATGGAAATTTCCAGCATGGGCATTCGTGTGGATGCCGAGCAAATGCGCGCTCAGTGCCATGAGCTTGGATGTGACAAGCGTCTTGCCATGCCATTCCACCGGGGCGTGCTTTCCGGCGAACTTCCCCTGAGCATGGGCGGCGGCATTGGGCAGAGCCGACTTTGCATGCTGATGCTCGGAAAGGCTCATATTGGCGAGGTTCAGGTCAGCCTATGGCCGAAAGACATGGTCGAAACCTGCCTGCAACAAAATATTATTCTGCTATGATGCAAAATCCTCCCTACGCATGACTGAGCCTGTTCGGTTCACATGACCAGTGGGAGGTTTTTTGTGTCTATTGCCTATTTCAGTATAATCGTCTGGACAGATACCAACGATGGGAACGAATCAAGTATTTCAAATCAAACATCCATACACGGTCGTCCACCACCGCTTGGCACCGATAAATCTGTGTTTCAGCACCAGTATATTGCACATTTTGCGTACTGATAACTTGGTCGATATTTATACGCAATTGACTGCAATCCTCTTGCGCTATCCGAAATCGCAAGGGACGAATCACCCCTTCTGCAGAACAAACACATATTACATCAACCGGAATGTTATTTCCAGGCACAGTGATCCCTCCTTTGTGGTGTGATTTTATTATAGTACATTTGTTCGCATATGGCAAGAAGATTTTTTTATTGCCCCTTGGGACAAAATTTGATACAATTACGCAAAAGAAATCGAGGTGATACATATGCTGAAATATCCATGTCTTGTACTGGATCATGATGATACGGTTGTTGCAAGTGAATCCAGCGTGAATTATCCATGCTTTCTGATGATGCTGGACCAGTTCCGCCCTGGCGAGTTTATGGCATTAGACGATTTCACCCGATGGTGTTTTGAGCCTGGGTTTGGGGAACTTCTTAGACAAAAATACCATTTCAACGATCAGGAAATGGTCGATGAATTTCAGATGTGGAAGGATTATTCTAAGGAGAACATCCCCCCTGCTTTTCCGGGTATAAAAGAAATTGTTTTGAAACAAAAATCGGCAGGCGGTTTGATTTGTGTTGTATCCCATTCCAGCCGTTCCAATATTCTACGGGATTATCGATATCATTTTGGAATGGAACCGGATGTAATCTTTTCCTGGGAAAACCCGGAATCTCATCGCAAGCCTTCCCCCTATCCCCTGCAGTATATCATGGAGCACCATCACCTAAATCCAAAGGATTTGTTGGTGGTAGACGATCTAAAACCAGGATGTGATATGGCAAAGGCCGCCGGGGTTGAGATTGCATATGCTGGCTGGGGAAGAAAAAATGTACCCGAAATTACCGCAAAAATGCAAAACTGGTGCGACTATGCATTTGATAGTACCGACTCACTTGAGTATTTTCTCTTTGAAGAAAAATAACAGTTTAATTCTCTTGACAGTTGTGTTATAATATATCCGGAATTTAGGTCTGGAGGTGAGTCACTTGGAAAAGGCCGGAATTAAAATCGTGGCCCGTAACCGGGAGGCTTACCACGAATATTTTGTAGAAGAAGAATTTGAGGCTGGCATTGAGCTGTTTGGTACTGAAGTAAAATCCATTCGGCAAGGAACCTTGAATCTGAAGGATGCCTGGTGTGGAATCAAAGATGGTGAACTTCTGGTAAACCAGATGCACATCTCCCCGTATGAACAGGGAAACATCTTCAATAAAGACCCCCGCAGACCCCGCAGACTGCTGATGCATAAGCGTGAAATCATGCGTCTGTACGGGAAAGTAAAGCAGGACGGCTATTCTATCATTCCCCTGACCGTCTATTTCAAGGGCAGTCGGGTAAAGCTATGCATTGGCCTATGCAAAGGCAAAAAACTATATGACAAAAGACAATCAGCGGCAGAGCGTGATGCCAAGCGTCAGATCGACCGCGCAATGAAGGAGCGTTATTGATTATGAATCCTACTTTTAAGATTACTATGGAAAATGGCGGCGTTATCTCTGGCGAGCTGTACCCCGAGATTGCACCCCAGAGTGTTTATAACTTTATTGATCTGGCAAATCATGGTTACTATAATGGCCTGATTTTTCATCGTGTCATTCCCGGCTTTATGATTCAGGGTGGCTGTCCTGATGGCACCGGTATGGGCGGCCCCGGCTACTGCATCAAGGGCGAGTTTTTCTTCAATGGTATTAAGAACGACCTTCGCCACAAGAGAGGTGTCCTCTCTATGGCTCGCAGCCAGTCCCCCAACTCTGCCGGTTCCCAGTTCTTCATCATGCATCAAGATGCTAAGCATCTGGATGGACAGTATGCTGCATTTGGCAAGGTTACGGACGGTATGGATGTGGTTGATGCCATTGCAGGTACAAAGACTGGTATGGGTGATCGCCCCGTGCAGGAGCAGAAGATTGCATCCATCGAAGTTGATTGCCATGGTGAGACTTATCCCGAACCCACCAAGCTGCCGGATCCTTACGGTCGTTTCTAAGAAAAGATATCTTGGGGTGTGCACGCACACCCCAAGCACCAACCTCTTCCCATCCCTTTCATGACATGGGGGCGTACTGGTTTCGACGGGGGTAGTGAGGCTGGAATAGCGGGCCGTGGCGCCTGACCACGATAAAACGGGTAACTTTTTAAATTTAACTGACAACAATACTGTTGCCCTGGCTGCCTAATTAGGCGCCCATCCGCCCCGGAAGGTCCACGAGCCGGGCTCGGGTGTGATTTGAGTGGAGACCGTGCGTACGCAAAGCTTTGCGCGTACCATGCATTATGAAGCTACTGATTCCGGTAGGGTGTCTGTTCCCGCCCGGTTGAGGGAATGTAAATAACAGACTGCGCCCGGAGAAGTTCTTTCCAAGTTGCTTTCGGACAGGGGTTCGATTCCCCTCGCCTCCACCAACAAATAACCGGTCAGATGTTTTATCTGGCTGGTTTTTTACTATATTCCACAAACCAACTAGCTGTTTTCATCAGTTTCGATGGCTTGTTTTGTGTATTTTTTCTCTGCTGTGAGATTGATTCTAACAACAAAGAATCAATTTGGAAATGAAATTGGTAATGAAAATATGTCTCTAAAACAGATAATCCCCTCTCCGGATGCGACTCCAGAGAGGGGAATTTTTTTATACCTTATACAAGAAGCAAACCATCTGCGCCCGGCTGCAGGGATCGTGGGGTGCGAACTTGCCGCCGCCCACACCTGCGGTAATGCCCTTTTCCTTCGCCCATTTAACGGCCTTGGCAAAGTAAGCGCTTTCCTTTACATCGTTGAAAGGCAGATCACCGCCAACATCAGGCCTCCCGGCTGCTGCCCACAGCATGGTCACGATCTGGCCACGGGTGCAGGGAACATCGGGCCCGAACTTGTTATCTCCCACGCCTGCAGTGATTCCCTTGGAGCGTGCCCAGTGGGCAGCCTTGGAGAAATAGGCCGTAGGAGCCACATCTGTAAACGCCTGATACCCATCGGGCTCAGGCTTGCCATATAGCGCCCACAGCATTGTGACTGCCTGGGCACGGGTACATTCCATGTTCGGACTAAAGGTGTCCCTGGATGTGCCGGCAGTGATACGCTCCTCCAGTGCCCACTTGACAGCATTGTGATAGAAGGCATTTGCCCATACATCCACGAAAGGCAGCATATCAATCTGGATTCCAAGATAATCCAATACACCATACGAAGTCCTGTTTCAGGACTTGAAAGGCCGTGGCCTTGCTGCACTTAGGCCAGTCATTTCAGACGCTCACTCCGGGTTGGTTACGGCGCTGCCACGAGTCCCTTCCTGGTGCCTCCTGGCAGCGCTGCAAGGTGCATTCCATGCGCAATATCCTGGCTTATGTACCTTAGAAAGAGAAGCAATCCTTTGCTGCTGGACTGAAGGAAATCTGGCTGGCACCTACCGCAGAGTTGGC
>JAHHRW010000029.1 GCA_020025575.1 Oscillospiraceae bacterium
TCCGGTGCTGTGATCGTTATGGACTTATTTTATTTTCAGCAGATTTCGCTCCCGAACGGAACCCAGCACCATATTGGTCAGTGCAAAGAGTGCCAGTACATTGGGAATCACCATCAGGTTATTGAACATGTCCGTCAGCTCCCATACCAGGTCGTTGGACATCAGGGTGCCCATGAAAATAAACAGCAGCGCAATCACAGAATATGCAGGTGCAGCCTTCTTGCCAAACAGATAAACCACATTGACCTTACCAAACATATTCCAGCTGAGCACCGTTGAAAAAGCGAAGAACAGTAGGCACACAGCCACAAATCCAGCACCCAGTTGCTCACCCATAACAACACCAAAGGCTGCCTGGGCAAGATTTGTCTTGTTCAGGACCTGACTGGCCGCAGCTGCGCCGCACTCTGCCAGGGGCCCGCCCGGCGTATAGAGCGTGGAAATAATCACCAATGCATTCAGCGTCAAAACCACAAATGTATCGATGAACACACCAACCATCGCCACAACGCCCTGATCGTGGGGATGGGCAACATTGGCCTGTGCATGGGCATGGGGGGAAGAACCCATACCGGCCTCATTGGAAAACAGGCCCCGTTTTGCGCCCTGACTGATGGCGGTCTTAAGTGCATAACCAACGCCGCCGCCAATGATCGCCTGAGGCTGGAAGGCATAACGAAAAATCATGCCGAAAGTCTCGGGTAAGTATTTTGCCCGGGCAATCAGAATCACCAACGCACCCGTCAGGAAAATCGCAGCCATAATGGGCACAATTTTTTCTGTAACCGATGCAAGCCGTTGGGTTCCCCCGAGAAAAATCACGGCACAGGTGGCAACCAAAATTCCTCCAACGATCCAGCCGGGAATCCCAAAGGCTGTCTGGAAGGTGGAACCGATGGAATTGGCCTGCACCATGCAGCCCATAAAGCCCAAAGCCATGATAATTGCCACTGCAAAGAATCCTGCCATAAACTTACCAAAACCGCCCCGAAATGCAGTGGTGATGTAATACACGGGGCCGCCGTGGATGGTGCCGTCTGCATCCACCACACGGGTCTTCAATGCCAAGGTTGCCTCTGCATAGATGGTTGCCATGCCGAAAAATGCGATGACCCACATCCAGAAGATGGCACCCGGGCCGCCTGCCAAAATTGCGCCGGATGCACCGACAATGTTACCGGTACCCACCTGGGCCGCAATGGCCGTAGCCAGCGCCTGAAACGAGCTCATGCCCCGTTCCTGTTTGTCCCCATGCAGCGACAGGCTGCCAAATACCTTTTTCATTCCCTCGCCAAAGCAGCGAACCTGAATAAAGCGGGTCTTTATGCTGTACCACACGCCAACGCCCAGCAGTAAAAATACCAGAATATAGTTGGACAAATATGCGTTGATGGTGGATGCAATGGGATATAAGATTGCCTCAATCGATTCTAACATGTCTGTTTCCTCCTGAAAAAATGAAAATGGAACAACTGTTGCCAGCTGCTCCGGAAAAGAAAGTACAGACATAAATGCAGACGGGATCCCGCCTGTGTCTTCCTACTCCGTCCTTTTACCTGAGAGATTCAGCGTTCATCAACGCCTTGCACCTTCGGTACCCGATTTTGGGCTTCTCCAGAGTCACATCCATTCCTAGTCCCCGTCTGATATCAGACGCCTGAGAGTTTTACTCCTTCGGCAGGCTTGCGCCATTCCCCTAAGAACTTCGTTTGTGGTTATTGAATTGTGGTCATACTAACACCGTTCAGACAGAATGTCAAGCGTTACCACAAAAACAATCGTCTTTTCTACAGATACACCTAAATGTATATCGTCAAATTAGATGCCCCTGTGCACTTCTACTGCATTGTATGCATCGTGAATCCAAAAGGATTTTGTTTTTTCTCATTTTGAAAATTGACGCAACAAAAAAACGGTGTTATAATAGCCTAGGTTTATGACTAAATTCAATTTCAGTGAGGTGAGAACATGGACGGCAGTAGTGGCAGTCGAAGTACAGACACGGTATTCATATGTTGTCAGAAACTCAGCGGCTATGCCCCGTCTGCGTTCTGACTGTCTTTTGTTGCACAAATTGCAAAGATATGAGTACCATTGTCCGTTTCTAGCACTGCACTGCATCAGCATAAGGCGGGTGTAGCATTTGCTTTGTTACAGGTGACAGTGGTATTTTTATGCCCATTTTTCCTGCGGCCCAGTATGTTTCCACGCCTTTACCTAAGCGATTAAGCGTTCGCACACTGCTTGATGTGTAAAGGAGGACCAGACAATGACCAACAAAAAGAACTTTTCTACAGAAATCGGTACCACGGCGCAGCATCCGGACTATCCGGTAGAGATTGCTGCCATCATCAGAAGTAATCTGACCCCCAAACTGATGGGGGAGCAGATTCTAAACTATCACGAAAACGATATTGCCGCAGCTTTGGATCTGCTGAATAAAGACGAGCGGGCAAAGCTATATCGAATCGTTGACTCAGAAACCCTTGCAAACATCATCGAATACGCCGAGAACCCCAATGACATCATTGGCGAGCTCCGCGTTCGCAAACAGGTTGAGATTCTGTCTCAGCTGGAACCTTCCATATCGGCTGAGTATCTTCGACAGCTGAGCAAGGGCGACCGAAACGCCCTCATCGATTTGATGGATGATGATATCAAGCACGAAATCATCCTGATCAGCTCCTTTGACGAGGACGAGATCGGTAGTTCCATGACCACCAACTACATCTCCATTCCCAGCGGCATCAGCATTCGGCAGGCCATGCGGGAATTGGTGGAGCAGGCGGCTGAAAACGACAACATTTCCACAATCTATGTGGTAGACGATGATGAGACGCTGATTGGAGCCATCGATCTAAAGGATTTGATCATCGCCCGGGAGAATACCCCCCTGGAAGAAATCATGATGACTTCCTATCCTTATGTGTATGCCAATGAACTGATCGAGGACTGCATTGAGCGCATCAAAAACTATTCCGAAGACTCCATACCCGTTCTGGATGCCGACAACAAACTCTGCGGTGTCCTGACTGCTCAGGATATTACCCAGATGGTCGACGACGAAATGGGTGATGACTATGCAAAACTGGCAGGTTTGACCGCTGAAGAAGATCTCCAGGAGCCCCTCAAAAAGAGCATTGGCAAGCGTCTGCCCTGGCTGATTATTTTGCTGGGCCTTGGTTTGCTTGTTTCCAGTGTAGTCGGCGTCTTCGAGAGCGTGGTTGCAACGCTGCCCTTGGTGGTTTGTTTCCAGTCTCTGATTTTGGACATGGCTGGTAATGTGGGCACCCAGTCCCTGGCCATCACCATCCGCGTCCTGATGGATGAGCAGCTCACCGGCAAACAGAAGATTTCCCTGATTGCAAAAGAATCCCGTGTGGGTCTGTGCAATGGTCTGATTCTAGGATTTTTCTCCTTTATCTTGATTGGCCTGTTCCTGTTCGTCATAAAAGGGGAACAGCTTGTCACATCCTTCTCCATTTCCTTCTGCACCGGCATTGCACTGCTGCTGTCTATGCTCCTGTCCAGCGTATCCGGCACGGTCATCCCCATGATTTTCAAAAAATTCAAGGTTGACCCTGCCGTGGCCTCTGGCCCGCTGATCACCACCATCAATGACCTGGTTGCGGTTATGACATACTATGGTCTGGCATGGCTGCTGCTGATCCACATGATGCACCTTTAATCCATCCATCCCAAAACACGACGAAAGCGGCGTACTCATGAAGATGAGCACGCCGCTTTTTATGCTGCAGTTTTATTAGTCGATGATAACAAGAGGCTTAATCAAATCTCTGGGCTTGTCCTTCATCAGCATCAGGGCTGGCTCCACATTCTCCAGACCATGGAAGGTGTGGGTAATCAACTTCTCCGGATGGATGCGGTTGGTGGTAATCAGACGAGCCAACTTCTCAGAGCGCAGCCGGCCGCCGGGCATCAGACCGCCGCGGACCTGCTTGTGACCCATGCCGCAGCCCCACTCCACTCTGGGGATGGGAACGGATTCGCCTTCACCCAGGTAGTTCACGTTGCCGATGATTCCGCCGGGCTTCAGGATCTGCATAGCCTGTGCAAAGGTATTGTTGTTGCCGCCGGCAACAACCACTTTATCTACACCATGACCATGGGTCTTGTCCATGATCTGCTCAACGATATCACCCTCACGGTAGTTGATGATGTCGGTTGCGCCAAATTCGCGAGCCAGATCGGTGCAGTTCTTACGAGAGCCCACAGCAAAGATCTCTGCGGCACCACGAATGGAGGCAGCCGCAACGCTCATCAGACCGACAGGGCCTACACCGATGATTGCAACATTGTCACCAAAGCTGATATCAGCCAGTTCAACACCGTGGAAACCGGTGGGAACCATGTCAGCAAGCATGGCAGCGGCACCCAGATCCATCCCCTCGGGCAGGTGTGCCAGATTGCCGTCGGCATCGTTTACATGGAAATACTCAGCGAACACGCCATC
>JAHHRW010000003.1 GCA_020025575.1 Oscillospiraceae bacterium
CCTGTGACCCCATGCTTGTAAGGCATGTGCTCTCCCAGCTGAGCTATGCTCCCAACTCGCTTGCCGTGAGGGGTTCACCTCAGCGACGTGGATTATTATACCTGTTGGGGCCCATTTTGTCAAGCACTTTTTTTCATTTTTTTCAAAGAACTTTATCAAGCAAAATAGGCCCCATTTTTATTCAATCACGGCGTAAATCAAATCTTTTTTAACAGGTTTGAAATATCCTCCGGAGTAAAGTTATATACCGTATCACAGAATTGGCATTCAACAGGAAAAGTTTTTCCCTCTTCCATAATGTCTGTTAATTCCTCTTTGCCCAAACTGATCAAGGCAGACTCGACCCGTTCCCGAGAGCAATAGCACTGATAGGATATCTCCGTAGTCTCCATAAACACAACGCCCAGATCACCGCAGACCTGTCCCAGAATTTCTTCAGGGGTCATCCCCTGCTCCAGCATGGGAGTTACCGCACCCGCGCGGCGAATCCCCGCCTCCAACTGATCGATGACCTCCTCTGGAGCACCGGGCAAAAGCTGCAGAATATAGCCGCCTGCCACCTTGACGCTCTGATCCCGATCCACCAAAACCCCAAGTGCACAGGCAGTCGCCGTCTGTTCGCTTTGGGCGAAGTAAGCAGTTACATCGTCAGCAATTTCTCCAGACACCAGTTCAACAGACCCCACATAAGGTTCCTTCATTTGCAGATCACGGATCACCGTCAGGGTACCGTCGGTACCAACCGTCGCACCAACATCCAATTTACCGGGGTACTTTTCCACCAGCGGCACTTGGGGCTGTGTCACATAGCCTCGGACATTACCGTTAGGGTCAGATACGCAGACAATGGTGCCCACCGGACCGCCGCCCTTAATTTGCAGGGTCATGGAGCCATTATCCACCTTCTGCATATTTCCCATCATAGATGCAGCTGTCAGTGCACGTCCAAAGGCCGCTGTCGCATTTGCAGTCGTCTGATGGATTTCAGCAGCACGTCTAACGGTTTCTGTAGAACGAATGGCTACAACCTTCACAAAGCCATCCATGCTCATGCCTCGAACAATATAGTCACTCATTTGATTTTACCCTTTCTTGCTTTGAAATAAATGCGCTGTTCCCCTTCTCTTGGGTCACACAAAACGCCGTCAGCATATACACGCACAGATGTAAACCCAGCCTGTTTCAAAAAGGATTTCAGCTGCTGTGCGGAATATGCATACTCCTGATGTTCTTCAAAGGAACGCTGCCATACTTCTCCCTGTCGTTGAAACAAATCCATCCCATAGGAGCAAATATTCGTTTTGGAGTCAAATTCACCTCTCCAGACACAGTAGACATCGTCATCCTCGTCCAGAAAAACCTGTCCATCCATCGCTTGTAATTTCTCAGGGGTATTTACATCAAAGATAAAGATTCCACCGGGATTCAGCGCTTTGTACACCCGACGGATGGCTTCTTTGCAGTCATCCGGATTTAGAATGTAATCCAGACTATCCAGAAAGCACACTGCCATGTCAACTCCACGCAGCAGCTTCAGCTCCTGCAAACTTTGATGAATAAAAGCAGGCTGGTTATCCAGATCTGCACACTTGTCATAAGCCTGTATAAGCATTTCCTCGGACAAATCCACCGCAACCACCTGATAGCCCCTTTGCGCAAGGATTCTGGTTGTGGATCCGGTTCCGCAGGCCAGGTCCGCCACCGTTCGCGGCTGCAGCCCCTCCTGTGCCAGTATTTCGTGTGCAAAACCGATAACGGCTTCATAATCAACATCATTGGTCAGGCGGTCGTAGGAGGCCGCCAGCGCCCCATAGGCATTCATCAATGGACACCTCCAGTAAATATTGAAAAGCACCCCAGGCCCGAAACCTGGGGTGCAGCGATTGCATTCAGATCAACGGCCGAAGATCTTGAAGATCTCGTCGATGTCGCTGATATCGGAAGGCTTTGCAGCGTTCGTGGCAGAAGCTCCAGTAGCAGAGGCAGCATCGTTAGAGGTGGACTGCCCACCTTCAGCCTGCTCAAAGCCGGTAGCGATGACGGTAACGCGCATCTCATCTTCGAACAAGTCGGAAGAAGTTGCGCCGAAGATGATATTTGCATCCGGATTAGCAGCCTCCTGAACGATGCCTGCAGCAGTCTCTACATCATCCAGAGTCAGCTCAGAAGAACCGGTCACATTCACCAGAACACCGGTAGCACCATTGATGGAAGTTTCCAACAGGGGGCTGGAAACAGCAGCCAGAGCAGCCTGCTCAGCCTTTTCACGACCGGAGGCAGTGCCAACGCCCATGTGTGCACGGCCAGCATCCTTCATGACAGCGGATACGTCAGCAAAGTCCAGGTTGATAATCACGCGATCAGAATAACCAACCAATTCAGAAATAGAGGTCACAGCCTGCTTCAGAACATCATCGGCGATGCCAAATGCATTGGCAAAAGTGATCTTCTGCTCAGTGACATACTTGAGTCGATCATTGGGGATAATGATCAGGGAATCAACTCTCTCACCCAGTTCCGCAATACCAGCCTCAGCCTGACGCATACGGTTTGCGCCCTCAAACTTGAAAGGCTTGGTAACAACACCAACAGTCAGAATGCCAGCCTCATGAGCCAGATCTGCAACGATGGGAGCTGCGCCGGTGCCGGTACCGCCGCCCATACCAGCGGTGATGAAAACCATATCCGTGTCTTCCAGAACCTTGGCGATTGCAGCTCTGGACTCTTCTGCGGACTTACGGCCAATCTCAGGCTTGGATCCTGCACCCATACCGCCGGTCAGTTTCTCACCGATCTGCAGCTTGTTGGTGCAGTTAGACTTATTCAGATCCTGCTTATCGGTGTTAACGACCACAAAATCCACACCGTTTACGCCGGACTCGATCATACGATTGATAACATTGTTACCAGCGCCGCCGACACCGATAACCTTGATTTTAACTACTCTTTCCTGAAAAGCTTCAGTCATAAAATAATCCTCCTATGTATATTTCGCATTAGGTGCGTAACAATACTACATTTATACCTGTATATTCTAGCGTGAAAATAGCGTTTGGTCAATAGACAATCTTTATTTTCCTGAAAGATTTTGTAGGGATTTGTATCCATTTATCCAACAGGAGTTAATAGTGCCTCCTCAGAAAACGCAAATGACACATCCAGTTTACCTGCAAGATCTGGTTCCAGCTGCTTTACTGCCTGAGCCATATAGCTGATTTTGTATTCCAAACGCTGTGCATCGCCGAGAATAACATGGAACCGTTGACCGTATTCCATGGTAAGATTGGCCGGATCGGAAACATCAATTGATGCAATCTTTCCGATAACCTCACTGCGCTCCAGACACTGCAAGATCTCCAGTGCGATATTCAACGCCTCATCTGCACCTAGGTCGGGCTGAACCGGGAGTTCTACAGGACTCTGCGGAATCTGCTCAGGCACTTTCTCAGTGGGCTGCGTTGTCTCCTCAGATACCGTCTCCGATGTCTCTGCATCAGTTTCTGCATCAGTTTCTGCATCAGTTTCTGTATTCTCTTCTGAAGATTCCGTTGTATCTGCCGTTTCTTCCGTAGGTTCCGTCTTTTCCGCAGTTTCCTCCGGAGTCTGCTCTACTTGCTGGACCTGGGCCGCCTGAACGGTCTGTCCCTTCTCAGGTGCCTCAATTTGAAGACCCAAAATTCTTGTATACCCGTTAGCGGCTGCGGTGTCGATCTGATCTACCACCCGGCCGTCTGAAGTAATGAGCCAACAGGATGAATCAGAGGCCTGAATGGCGTAGGTCACCTTCAACTCCGTAATCTCTATATTAACCGTTCCCGGCAAATGTATGCCAACTTTCACCCGATCAACATAAGGTAATTTTGCTATAATTCTTCCTGCAACCTTGGCCTTGCTGACACCTAACAGGGATTCGCCCTCATCAATACCGGAAGCCTCTCGAACCGTCCATGGGGTGTATTGATCCGTCCCTGAAACCTGGATTGTATCTACTCGGAAGAAAATGGACAGGGCCAAAACCATTGCCATAACCACCGCCACGACACTAACCAGCTTCAGCAAGAACCGGCCCTTGCGGAAAGGTTTTGGCATTGTGTAGATTACTTCCGGAATCTCCTCACGGGGGGGACGAACCACTCTCGTTTTCTTTTGGGTCATAGTTCGTTCTCTCTGATTTACCGTCGGACGCCTGCGACGTTCCGGAGCCGTACCACGCTGCGCAGTAGAAGAGCGTCGATTGTCGGGTCGTCGATTGGCAGACCGTCGTACCGGCTTTTTTTCTTTCGTATCCATATATATCCTCCCTATGCCTGATGAACGTCTGCCCCCAAGGAACGCAGTTTCAAGGCAAAGTCTTCATAGCCCCGCAAAATATGCCGAAGGCCTAGTATCGTCGTTTTTCCCTGTGCTGCCAAAGCAGCAACCGTCAATGCAGCACCGCCGCGCAAATCCTGCGCTGTAACTGTACGGCCGTGCAAATGATCTACGCCATGTATACAGGCGCAGTTTCCATTGCGCTCTATATGCGCACCCATGGCTTGAAATCCCGTGATATGGTTCAAACGGTCTGAAAAAACCGTCTCATCTATCATTGTCGTTCCCTTGGCTCGAAGCAGCGCTGCCATCATCGGCGCTTGTGCATCCGTCGGGAACCCCGGGTAAGGGGCTGTGGTAATGCTGCCAGGGCTAATCAGATCACCAGCCTGTATGCGAAGGCATCCATCCACATAAACGATATCGCACCCTGCCCGCTGCAGAACATCAAGAACCGATGACAAGTGCCCCGGTTCCACATGACAAAGCAAAACATCTCCGCCTGCAGATGCTGCTGCGCAAGCAAAAGTGGCTGCCTCCATTCGATCCGGAATAACCTGCATCTGACTGCTGACCGGAAGTCCTCCGTCCACCCGGATACACGCAGTGCCATCGCCGGAAATACGGCAGCCACCGGCCCGCAGGAAATCACACAGGCAGCTAATTTCCGGCTCTCTTGCCGCATTATGAATGGTTGTCACACCATCAGCGCCAACACCTGCTAATATCAGATTCTCTGTTGCACCGACACTCGGATATGGCAACACAATTTCTGTTCCCACAAGATGGCCTGAAAAAACACCTTCGTTATCATTATCAGGGCTTGCTCCCAACGCAGTCAACCCATCTATATGGAAATTCACAGGGCGTTTCCCCAAGGAACACCCCCCCGGCTGTGTCAATCTGCATTTTCCCATCCGGGCCATCAATGACCCGGCAAAGAATACGGACCCCCGCATTCGATTCATCAATTCATCTGGAATATCCCAGCGCCAAATTGGTCTGGGATCCACACAAAGGCAATCATCATTTCGTTCAACCCTTGCCCCAAGATGAGTCAGTATCTCTACTGCCGCATCTACATCCGTAAGATTTGGACACGATTGGATGCAACAGGGTTCTTGAAATAGTACCGTTGCAGCCAACATAGGGAGTACCGCATTTTTACTGCCCGAGATCCAGACCTCTCCGGATAGACGCTTTCCCCCATCAACCAAAAGTGACTGCAAGCCACCACCCCCTGTTATAGAATGTAAACCATTCTATGACAAGGGCCTATTTGTGTGCCAATTTTACAATGGTGTCGCAAATTTGCTCTGCTGAGTCCGGAATTGCACCGGCAAGTAGCGCCTGACGCATTTTTTCCCGCTTAGGCTTATCCGAAAGCAGCTTACCAGCCTCTTCATATAGCTTTTTACCCGTGCATTCAGATTCCAGCACCACAAGGCACCCGCCTCGATTCTCAAGAATCCGGGCATTCTTCTCTTGATGGTTATCTGTTACATTGGGAGAAGGAATCAAAATACAGGGCGTTCCGGATGCCGCAATCTCATTGCAGCTGGAAGATCCTGCTCTGCTGATGATTAAATCCGCTGCCGCCATGAGGGTTGGCATATTATAAATATACTCCCTCATGTCAAGCCCCGGTGTTTTTGTGAGATCGATTCCCTTTTCTTTCACCAGATCCGGCATCCAACGCCAGCCAAAAGAGCCAGTGGCATGAATGTGCTGATAAGGAATGCCGTCATCTAGCTCCAGTTTCATGAAATCAGCCATCGCCTTATTCATTTCCCTGGCGCCCAAAGATCCAAAGGCAGATACGATAAGAGGTCGGTCATCCAAACCGAGTTCCTTACGTGCCTGCAGCTGATTGGTGTAAATGAACTCCCGACGCACAGGCATCCCCACAGTCTTTACCTTGTCTTTAGACCGATATCGCTCTGCGCTCTCTGCAAATGTCACCAAAATCTGATCTACCCGGTCAGCAACCAAGCGAGTGGCCAATCCGGGAACCGCATTTGCCTCGTGCACGCAGGTGGGAATTCCCATCCGGCTGCCCATATACAGCGCCGGAAAACTGGCATATCCGCCGGTTCCCAGAATCACATCCGGCTGAAACTCCCGAATCAATTTCCTGCTCTGCATCAGCGCACTCATAACATACCATACGCCCTTAACATTATGAACAATGGCTTTTGGTGACAAGCTCCGGCGCAAACTGGATGAGGGCAGGAGCTTGATCTCATAACCGGCAGCGGGAACCAGATCCTCCTCCATGCCGTCTTTGCCGCCCACAAAGAGAATGTTACAATCAGGATAGCGCTCTTTTAGTATATTGGCTACAGCGATTCCCGGATTGATATGACCACCGGTTCCGCCGCAGGTAAAAATCACATTCATAAATCTTCCTCCTGTTTTCTTGCCCCGTTTATATGTCGAGAGATACTCAAGATTACACCCATCTCCCCCAAATTTACAGCTAACGCCGTTCCACCATAAGAAAAGAACGGAAGCGCAATCCCTGTGGACGGCAAGAGATTGGTCACCACACACAAATTTAGTATCGTCTGCACCGCAATCAGTGTGGTAAGTCCCGCTGCCAGCATGGAAGAAAAACGGTCGGCAGCATGCAGTGCAATATAATAACCACGAAGAATCAGCCCCGCGAACAGCACCATAATACACACTGCGCCAACAAGTCCCAACTCTTCGCAAATAATTGCAAAAATATAATCGTTATACTGGAATGGCAGATAAAGATATTTCTGCCTGCTTTTTCCCAGTCCCAAACCGAATACACCGCCGGAGCCAATGGCATACAGCGACTGTAATATCTGATAGCCTGTATCACTGGGATCCTCATCTGGGCGGAGCCATGCCGTGACACGGTCACCGGCATACCCCATGAAGGTGATATACACAACCAGAAAGAGTACCGCTCCAGCTGCCCCCATCATAAGGTAACGGCTCCTGGTGCCGGAAATGAACATCATTACCACTGCCACCATACCCATCAGCATGATTGCAGACAGATGCTTTTCCAGTGCCAGGGGAATCAGGATGCCCATCAGCGCCACCCCAAATCCCATAATACCATAACGAAACTCAGCCGCCCGGGGGCCATAACTTCGGCTCAGCCGGGCCAACATGAGAATCATGGCAAATTTTGCAATCTCCGACGGCTGGAACTGGATTCCACCTATGCTGATCCAGCGTTTGGCGCCATTGAACGACTGTCCGATCACAAGCACCGAAAGCAGAAGAACTATAGAGATCACATACACCCAATTCGTGTATTTGTACCAAAACTGGGCCGGAATCTTGCTGAAAACAGCCATACATCCCAGACCCAGTACAGCGCAGATCGCCTGTTTTTGTAAATACTTGGTGGATACCGTGTACCCGGAATCAAATTCGCTCTGTGCTGAACTTGCTGAGTACAGCATCAAAAGCCCTACCCCCAGCAAAAGCAGCACCAACATCAAGAAAATCGGATCTACTCCTCTTTCCCGCTTTAAAATAGCGGGGTCCTCATTGGCATAGGGAGCTCTTCTTCCCAATGCCCAACGCTCCTTTCATAGTTTTAGAATCTGCCGCTGACACCAATCCATGCAAGAATGCAAGCCACTATGGTGATACTGGAAAATGTGAACACAATGCGTTCCTCGCTCCAGCCACACTTCTCAAAGTGATGATGGATCGGCGCCATTTTAAACAGACGCTTGCCGTGAGTCATCTTAAAGTAACCAACCTGTAAAATGACAGAAACCGTTTCAATAATGTAAACAATACCTACCAGGATCAAAACCAGAGGCATATCCAGGGCAAATGCCATCGCGCACACTGCGCCGCCCAAAAACAAGGAACCGGTATCGCCCATGAAAACCTTAGCAGGCTTAAAGTTATAGACCAAAAATCCGGCCAGACCACCAATCAATGCAGCGGGAAAAAGTGCCAAGGTATAGCGCCCCATCGCAACCGCTACGGCTGCAAAGAAAATCATAACAGGCAGCGTGACCGAGGTTGCCAAACCATCAATACCATCGGTCAGGTTTACCGCATTCACGCAGCCAACCATTACAAACATTGCAAAGAAAATAAACACCAGCGGATGCATATGCCATGTGACATTTACAAAGGGAATGTAGATGGATGCAGACATAATGCCCTCTTTATAGAGGATATACAGGAAAATCGCAGAAACTGCCAGCTGCAAACAAGCCTTCTGAATGGATGTAAGTCCCAGATTGCGCTTATACTTCACCTTAAAGAAGTCATCTAGGAAACCGACCAGGCCAAAGCACAGACTCAGCAGCAAAACATACACCGCAGAATAATCACCCTTCGCCATACCGGAAAAGCCGAATATCAGGCACAGAAAAGAAGTGCCGATAAATGCCAGACCGCCCATGGTTGGGGTTCCGGCTTTGGAATTATGCCATGTAGGGCCATCTTCCCGAATCGCCTGTCCCGCCTTCAGCGCACGGAGCATCGGAATCAATATTTTCCCCAAAACCAAACTCAGCAGAAAAGCTGAAATAATCGTAAGTATAATTGTTGTCATGGATATATCCCCCATTTTATTTCTCTTCCTTCAAGAACTCTTCCAAAGCCAACTCCATGTGCATTCCTCGACTTCCCTTAAACAGAATCACATCTCCGGGCTGTGCCAAACGTTTCAGTGACTTCACAAGTTCGCCTTGCTCTTCAAACGCCTGTGCCTTACTGTTGATCATACCGCCGGTAATGGCACCTTCTACCATTTTAGAACTATTCGGCCCAAGGGCAAGCAGGTAATCCGCTTTTTCAGCTGCAATGCGACCAATCCGATAATGCTCTGCCTGAGCATTTACGCCAAGCTCCAGCATTTCACCAAGAACCGCGATCTTTCTCCCCTCTTGGTTGCCCAGCACCTGCAGCGCTGCGTCCATAGACTCAGGCCCAGCATTGTAGCAATCCTTGATAATGCTGTATCGGTCTGTCTTCATCATTTCCTGACGACCAGACATATTCTGAAAATTTGAAAGGCTCTGTCTGATTTTTTCAGGTGTAACACCCATCTGCAAACCAACGGTAATCGCCGCCAGCGCATCCGGCACAAAGTGATGTCCCTCTACCGGAAGATTGATGTCAATGGTTTGTTCGCCGGCGCGTACTTTGAATTCCATAGCCCCGGCCTTCATCTCCACATCTTCAGCCAGCACGTTGACTTCCGGATTCATAATACCGAAACAGGTACAAGGTCTTCGCATCTGGCGAACCTTCCACAAGAGTCTATCATCACCATTCAGAATGACACTTCCATCAGAACGCATGCCCTCTAAAATTTCAAGTTTTGCCTGCAGGATTCCCTCTTGGGAACCCAGATGCTCAATATGCATGGTACCAATATTGATAATCACCGCAATGTCAGGCTGTGCGATAGAGGATAGGTACGCCATTTCACGAAAATGGTTCATGCCCATTTCCAAAACCGCCACCTGTGTATCCTCAGGCATCGCCAAAATTGCCATCGGCATTCCGATATCATTATTATGATTGACGGGGGTCTTTCCCGTAACGAAGGTCGTTTCCAGAACGGCAGCCGTCATCTCCTTGGTGGTAGACTTTCCTACAGAACCTGTGATTCCAATTACCTTCATTCCGATGCGCTTGCGTTCTGCCTGCGCAATGCGTCCCAGCGCAATGCGGGTATCTTCTACCACAATGGCAGGATAATCCCCATCGCAGTGGTTGCACAAAATCGCGGATGCCTTCTTTTTCAGCGCAGCTTGTACAAACTCATGGCCATCCCGTGCCCCCTTCAACGCAACAAACAACTGGCCTTCTTGTATTTTTCTGGTGTCGTTGCTTGCGCCTAGGAATTCTACATTTTTATACTTCGGATCAATTTGACCGCCGCACCAGGCAGCGGCCTGTTCCAATGTGATTTTTCCCATCTTATCCCCTCATTTCCATCAGGTGCGCTGCAACTTCTTCCCGTTCATCCAGATGGTGCTTCACGCCGCAAATTTCCTGATATGTCTCATGACCTTTTCCCGCCAGAACCACGATATCACCGGTTTTTGCAAGATCCATCGCATGGCGAATGGCCTGTCGGCGGTCAACAACCACCTCAAAAACGCCCTTTGCTTCCCGGGCACCTGGGACAATGTCTGCAATAATTGCTTCGGGATCCTCCGTTCTGGGATTATCTGAAGTAATAATTGCCAAATCAGACAACTCTGTGCCGATTTTACCCATAATGGGCCGCTTGATGGGATCTCGATCTCCACCGCAGCCAAATACAGCAATCACTCTGCCCCGGCAGAAACCCTTTACCGCTTGCAGTACATTCTCCAATCCATCCGGCGTGTGGGCATAGTCAATCAGCACAGTGTAGTCCGTTCCCGGCGTGGGAACCACTTCTACTCTGCCCTTGACACCGGGTGCATCTGCAAGTGCCATAGCAGCATCTTTCAGACAGATTCCCAAATTCACCGCCAAGCCTAAAACAGTCAGTGCATTGTACACCGTGAATTTACCGGGAATGCCTAACTTCACCCCAACGGTTTCGCTGCCCATAACGGCATCAAATTCCACGCCATCGGACTTGAGGACAATGTTTTTCGCCATCAAGTCTGCTGCACCTGCAACGGAAGTCGTCATCACATCACAGGTGGCACCACTGCGCATCTGTTCTGCGTAAGAATCGTCCGCATTGATAACACCCTTATCACAGCGCCGGAACAGTTCTGCCTTGGTCTGGCAATAATTCTCCATGGTCTTGTGAAAATCCAAGTGGTCTTCCGTTAGGTTGGTAAACGCCGCCGCCGTGAAATGAATACCCGCAACACGATCCAGCGCAATTGCATGAGAGGAAACCTCCATCACTACATGACTGCAGCCGGCATCACGCATCCTAGCAAACAGTCCCTGAAGCTCAAAACTCTCAGGGGTTGTGCGTTCCGTGGGAATCACCTCATCGCCAACCATGTTGGCCATTGTGCCCACCAGACCAACCTTTGCGCCCAGTGTACGCTCCAAAACATGCTTTAGAAGCAGTGTGGCAGATGTCTTTCCATTGGTGCCTGTGATGCCAATGATTTTCATGGACTCCCCGGGTTTCCCATAAAAATTACAGCCAATCAGCGCCAGCGCCTGCCGGTCAGACTCCACCAAAACATAGGGGACATCCTCACTGGGTTTCTTTGCCGTAACAATCACCGATGCACCTTTTTCCAACGCCATGGGGATGAATCGATTGCCATCAGAAGCGAAGCCGGACACCGCTACAAAGAGGCTGTTTGGGGTAACCTTGCGGGAATCATAGGCAACCGCCTCGATCTCAATGTTCATATCTGCATTTGATGCAAGAACCGGAATGTTCTGCAATAACTCTTTTAGTTGCATGGTATTCTCCTTTGATGGTGCTTAATCATGGGCACCTGGATCTGTAAATTGAATTTGTACAGTGCTCCCCCGTGGCACCTGCGACTCTGCCGCCGGCTCCTGGGTCAGCACCTGTAATGGCAGGGTTAAATCTGGATTTCCAGACGGAAGCAAATACAGGCCTGCATTGGCAGCAGCCTGCGAAGCCTGCTCCACATTCATCCCGTGAAAATCTGGAACCATCACCATATCGTCCTGAATTTGTTGGTCTAAATATACGATTACCTGACTTCCCCCGGGAATATTTTGCCCTGGGGCAGGCAATTGTCCTGCTACCGTTTCTCCGCTGCCGGAAAACACAGCATCCAACGTTGCATCCTTTAAGATTTGCTCTGCCTCTTTCTGCGACATTCCAGACAAATCTGGCACCGCGACCATCTTACTCGATGGATCTGTCAAGTCATAAACCTTCTCAACCTGAAGGTATGGCAGGATATCCGTCAGCACTGCCCCCACAGTGGGTGCAGCCATAACACCACCGGAAATATAGATTCCAGTCTCTCGTGACGGAGTATCCAGTGCTACTAATATAATATACCGCGGATTGTCCATTGGCGCAATCCCTACAAATGAAACGATTTTATCCTGAACTCTCTGGCCATTCTCATCAAAAACGTCAATTTTTTCACTTGTTCCGGTCTTTCCGCCTATTCTATATCCTAAAACCGCTGCATTTTTTGCAGTTCCTTCCGTCACAACAGATTCTATGAGCTCCCGCATGGTGGCAGAAGTCTCTTCTGAAATTACCTGACGCAAAACAGTTGGCTCCTGGTATAGGAGTGTTTCTCCCGCAGCATTCACAACTTCGGATACAATATACGGTTCTAACAAATATCCGCCATTTACCACCGCAGAAATAGCCCGAATCAATTGCACAGGCGTCAACTTAAAGGTCTGACCGAAAGAACCGGAAGTCAACGAAGATGTCCCCCATTTATCCGTATTGGTTATAAGCTCTTTGTCAAAAAAAACGCCGCTGCTTTCGCCTGCGAGATCGATTCCTGTCTTTTCCATGATGCCGAAGTTTTTCACATATTCATAAAACCGATCACCGCCCAGTTTCAAACCAATATGGGCAAACGCCAGGTTGCAGGAATTTTGCAGTGCCTGTGCGGTTGTCTGAGAGCCATGACCCCTAGACCGCCAGCAATGCAGCAACTGGGAACGTCCGGGAATCTGCTCCGCTCCGGAGCAGGAAAAATGTGTATTCAGGTCCACCGCACCGCAGTCAATGGCAGCAGCCAGCGTAATCGTCTTAAACGTAGACCCCGGCTCATAGCCATCAGACAGGCAGCGATTACGCCATTGCTTTAGACGTGCATCCACCAGCTGCTGGCGGTATTCCGCTTTTCCCTGCACAAAGCCTTCCGACTCCTGAGGGTATTGTAAATAGGATAATCGAAGTTCCTCGATTTGCTGTGCAATCTCTGGGTCTCCAATTTCCAGATAGTTGTTGGGATCATACCCGCCCAGCGTAGCCATAGCAATAATTTCGCCGGTATTCACATCCATAACCATGCCGAACGCGCCATTTTGCACATCATATCGATCGATTGCCTGTTTCATTTGGCTCTCTAAGCAGGCCTGTACCGTCATATCCAGCGTGGTAATCACACTGGCACCGGTTTGTCCAGATAAATACCGCTCCACACTGTATGGCATATCCATTTCATTGTTTCCCTTGGTGGTAACAACTCTCCCCGCCTCGCCAGACAGGTATCGGTCGTAGCTTGCTTCAATTCCTTCCGCACCTTCGTTGGATGCATTGGTAAAGCCAATCACCTGAGATGCAAGGGTATGGTAGGGATAATAGCGCTGGGTATTGGGCTCCAGATGGATGCCGCTGATTCCTGATTGATTGATATAGCTGCGCACCTGTGCCGCCAGATCCTCATCGATTCGATCTTCCACAAGATGGTACCGCAGAGATCTGTCTTTTGCAAGCTTCAAGATTTTTTCTGGGTCTACATCCAGAATTTTTCCCAGTTCCTGGGACATGGACTCCACATCCGCTCCCGTCTGGTGCAATTCCCTTGGGTCTATATACACATTCTCAACTGTCTTCGAAGACGCAAGGATATTCATATTTCGGTCGTAAATATCCCCCCGCTCCGGGGTGATAGAGGTTGATCTGGACTGATTGTTCAGCGCAAGGGCTGAGTACATATCGTAATGGGTCACCATCAAAGAAAACAGTTGCAAAATGACGGGCAAAAAAGCCGCCACACCAAGCATCGCCATGACAATTTTCATCCGGCGCTGCTGACCGGAATCGGCCCGGATGCGGCGGTAGGTATCTTTTTTTGTTCTTCTGGTATGCATAATAAACACCGGCCTCCCCTATGACAATAGTCATAGATGGGCAGCAAGTAAACCTTGCCGCCCATCACAGCTTCTGTCATATTCTATTGACCGGGAGATCAGGTTATGCAAACAGTTCTTTAAAGTTTGTCACAACGCTTTCCCACCAGGATGGTTCTTTCTCCACAACAGGTTCCGGTATGCGAACAGTGATGTGTCTGACTTGATCCTTAGGAACAAGCCCCATGCTCTCAGCTGTTGTCTTCACGGTCTGCAGATCGAAACTTTCGCGGTATTGGGCCTGAAGTCTGGTATTTTGTGACTGCAATGTGCTGACATAGGACTCCATCGCAGCAATTTCATCATTAACTTTAGCCAAATGGACAATCCCCGCCAGCATGCACACAAGCATCACAACCGCCACCATTGTGCCAATCACAGCAATTGGATCAAATGATACCACAATCCTGTGAACTGGTGCTTTCTTCACCTGAACCTTGGGTTTCGGAGCTACCGGCTGGCGCTCCAGAACTTTTGCTGCTGTACCTACAGAATAATAACGAACATATTGAATCTCAGGCTTTCGTGCCATCCGGTCTCACCTGCTTTCATTAAAGTTTCTCACAGACCCGGAGCTTTGCGCTGCGGGCTCTTGGGTTGCGCTGTAATTCCTCTTCCCCAGAAACGATGGGCTTACGGCTAATGAGCTTTACCTTTGGCTTGTTGCCGCAGACACACACCGGGAATTCCGGAGGGCAAGTACACCCCTTTGCTGCGGATGCCATGCCATTTTTTACAATTCGGTCTTCCAGTGAATGGAATGTGATAATGGCAAGTCTGCCGCCCTTGTTCAGCTTGGGAACAGAGACCTCCATCACTCTTCCCACAGCACCCAGTTCATCATTTACCGCAATGCGGATTGCCTGAAAGCTCCGCTTTGCAGGATGCTGTTTCTCTCTGAGTGCCTGAGGCGGCATTGCTGAGCGAATCACATCAACCAATTCCAGTGTGGTTTCAATGGGTTTGTCATTTCTCCGGCGTTCGATTGCACTGGCAATCTGAGGTGCGTAGCGCTCCTCGCCGTATTCATATAATATTCTGCGGAGTTCTTCTTTCGGCCAGGTATTGACCACATCATAGGCAGTCAAGCTGTCACCGGAATCCATTCTCATGTCCAGTGGGGCATCTGCCATATAAGAAAAACCGCGTTCTGCCTCATCGAGCTGCGGACTGGATACGCCCAAGTCCAGCAAAATTCCGTCCACCCCTTCTATCCCCAGATCGTCCAGAACTTTATCGATCTGACTGAAGTTAGAGTGAACCAAAGTAACCCGATCTGCATACGGTGCCAACCGCTCCCCAGCGGCTTTCAGCGCCTTGGGATCCCGATCTATACCGATCAGGCGGCCGGTCGTCAATCGTTTGGCAATCTGGCTGGAATGCCCTGCACCACCTAAGGTGCCATCCACATAAATGCCATCGGGTTTGATATTTAACGCTTGGATGCATTCATCCAACAATACGGATACATGATGAAATTCCGTCACAGGCCAATCGCCTCCAGAGATGCAAGTAGTTTTTCAGGAGTCAGTGCCTCGGACTCAAAAGCCGCATAGCTCTTGGCATCCCAGATCTCAGCCTGACCGGCACGCCCCACAATGACAACATCTCTGCTGATTCCAGCATACTCCATCAAGGACTGAGTCAGCGTAAAGCGATACTGCTTATCCGGAACACATTCACAAGCAAAAATAAAAAGCAGACTGGTTGCGCCAGCCTTCTGCGCCAGAGGCAGTTCGTCATATTTATCACAGACTTTCTGCCAGCCCTCAGCTGTATAAATCGTGAGGCATTTATGACCGCAATTGACGCCAATGGTCACATAAAACGTCTGCCCCACATCATTACGCAGCTTTGCCGGAACAAACAAGCGGTTCTTGTCATCCAGCTTTGCAGGGTACTTTCCGATCACATTCCTCACCTCCGCTCCATCTTACTCCATTTTGCTCCAATTTTACTCCCCAAACAGTATAACTCGACGGCATCAAAAAAGCAACGACAAATTTAAGAGTAATTCAGGTTTTTTCCAACATAAATCGCCCCATTTAGCCTAGAAGAACATTTGTTCTGCATTTCTGCCAAAGAATTTCACCTTTCCTCATTGGAAACTGATTTGCTCCTGCTCCATAACCGCCAACAGCTTTGACGGAACACGACTGCACCGAAGTAAATATGCCGCCAGGGGGCCTTCCACTTTTTCCTGTACCAAAGAGCGAATTTGACGCGCACCCGATTTTCCGGCACACTTTTCCGAGAGCACCGCGGCAAGTTCTTCCGGAAAATGGAGCTGCACTCCCTGTCCGGCAGCACGCTGCTGCAGCTGCTCCAGATACTTTCTGGCAATCGCCTCCAAGGTATTCTTCTCTAAGCTGTGGAATACCACCGTCGCATCCAATCTGCCGAGAAATTCCGGAGTAAACGCCTGATGCAGTGCCTTTTCTGTCTGTCCCTTTCGACCATCAGGGTTGAATCCCAAGCCATCGCCCATGACCTCTCCGCCCACATTGGTTGTCATCACTACCAGTGCATTCCGAAAACTGACCTTTCTGCCTGCAGAGTCGGTCAGAACACCCTCTTCCATAATCTGCAACAGAATTCCAGCCACATCCGGGTGGGCCTTCTCCAGCTCATCCAGTAGTACCAGGCAATATGGTCTTCTGCGAACTGCCTCTGTTAGTTTGCCTCCTTCTTCATATCCCACATATCCCGGAGGTGCTCCGATCAATCTGGATACTGCCTGTTTTTCCATAAATTCTGACATATCCAATCGAATCATAGCCTCTTTTGTACCAAATAGTTCTTCAGACAGTGCTCTGCAGAGTTCTGTTTTGCCAACTCCTGTAGGTCCTGCCAGCAGGATGGATGCCACCGGTCTAGACGCATCCCGTATCCCAGAAAGTCCTCGCCGTACCGTCTCAGCGACCTGTGCCACAGCATCCGTCTGTCCCATAACATGGCGGGATAAGACTTCCTCCAGATGAATCAATCGGTGCCGCTCATCCGCTGTCAGTCTGCCCACGGGGATTCCGGTTCTCTCCGAAACAGCCCACGCCACATCCTGAGGCATTACCATTCTCGGGCGCAGAGCATTCACAGTGCGTCCTGATATCCGCTGCATTTTATCCCGCAGCTGAGCGGCCCGTTCGTACAATCCATCCCGAACCGCCTCATGAAGTTCCTGTTCCAGATTTTGACGAAGACTGCTCCGACCATGATTCATTTCTTCCAGTCGTGCGTGGCTGGCAGCCTCATCTACCAGATCGATGGCCTTATCCGGAAGATACAAATCGGGTAAATACCGCTTTGACATTTGCACTGCCTGTCTTAATGTATCCTCTGCAATCCGCAGTCCATGGTGTCGCTCTAGTCCCGGTTTCAAAGCGTGCAAAATTGCCATTGTATCATCTTCTGTAGGCTCATTCACCATAACCGGACGGAATCTGCGTTCCAATGCCGGATCTTTTTCAATGCATTTGCGATATTCGTCCAGCGTTGTAGCGCCCAGCAACTGGATTTCTCCCCTGCCCAGTGCGGGCTTTAGAATATTTGCAGCATCAATGGCGCCCTCGGCTGCACCCGCGCCAACAATTGTGTGCATCTCATCGATGAACAGTATCACATCCCCGCACCGACGGATCTCGGAAAGCAGATCCCGCAGGCGTTCCTCAAATTCACCACGATATTTTGTCCCTGCAACAAGGTTTGCCATATTTAAGCTGATCAGTTTCTTATCTTTTAACTGCGGTGGCACATTTCCTGCCGCCATACGCTGGGCAAGGCCTTCTGCGATGGCCGTTTTCCCCACGCCAGGCTCTCCAATCAGCGCCGGATTATTCTTATTCTTTCTGCTCAGGATTCCAATCACCGTCTCGATTTCCTTCTCTCTGCCAATCACCGGATCCATAGATGCTGCTTTAACCAGTAAATCCTCACTAAATTGATCCAACAACTTCATGGAAAAGCCCTCCCTTTTCATATTTGGAATTTCTGCCGAAAATAAATTCCCCCGCTCCAGCAAATCCGTAAATAGCTCATCCGGATTGACACCTGCCACCAGCAACACGGTGGTAGCCGCCGCATCCGTGCGTCTTGTCATGGATAGCAGTATGTGCAAAGGACTGACCTGACGATCTCCCAACAATTCTGCTTCTGAGGCAGAATTCCGAAGAATTTTTCTGGCCTCCTCTGAAAATCCCTGCGGCAGAGGCAATTCAGGGCTGCCCACGCCATACAGGACAGCCGCCACATCCTGAATGAGTTCAGGATTCAGCCCTCGCTGGCGCAGCAAAAGTGCCGGGCCTATACGCTCTTTCGATAGTGCCCAAAGCAAGTGTACACTGCCCACAAAGCTATGTCCCATTGACCTGGCCTGTGCTGCAGCTGACAAAATCACATCAATTGCCTGTTGCGTATAGCGCAAGTGCTCACCTCCTAACTTCCGAAAGTCTCGACAGGAAAAGCTTAAAATATACGGAAGTTTTGAAAAAAAGGAATTGCATTTTCAAAAATACATGATAGAATATCTTTGTGCTACCTATGGTAGCGAATTATCACACTTTATGGGAGGAAATATCATGGCTTACAAGATTACTGACGCTTGCGTTAAGTGTGGCTCTTGCGCTGACGCTTGCCCTGTTGAGGCTATCTCCGAGGGCGACGACAAGTATGTCATTGACGCTGATGTCTGTGTTAGCTGCGGCTCTTGCGCAGAAGGCTGCCCCGTCGAGGCCATCGAGGAAGGCTAATCGCTTACCAGCTAAAACAGTTAGCCTGTGTGCCCTTGCGGCTCACAGGCTAATTTTCTTGTAAGGAGATTTTTATGGAAACCATATCCCATAAATACACACTGAATCTTTCAGACGAGTCTTTCCCACTGGGTACGGACTCGATGCTGCTGGCTGACTTTGTGCGGCTTACTCGTAATGCCACCGTGCTGGACCTTGGTTCAGGCTGTGGAACACTGGGTTTGCTGCTGTGTGCCAAGGATGCGAACTGTCAGGTTACAGGAATCGAGTTATCTGAGTCTGACCATCTCATGGCTCTGGAGAACATCCGCGCAAACCAGCTGCAGTGCAGGCTATATAGTCTATGCGGCGATTTGCGAACCTTTCCACCTGAGATCACATCTGGCAGCTTTCATTGCTGTGTGTCAAATCCTCCATATTTTTCCGGAGGAGAACCCAGTCAAAAGCACCCACTGGCTCGCAGAGACGATACCTGCAAGCCATCTGACTTATTTGCTGCCGCTGCAAAGGCTTTGCGCTACGGCGGTGATTTTTTTCTGGTTCATAAGCCGGATCGGTTGGCGCAGCTTTGCTGCGAAGCCGCCAAAGTCGGATTGGAACCGAAACGACTTCGCCTTGTGCGTCATAAACCAAACACCGCTGTCACCACGATTTTGCTGCAATGTCGCAAAGGTGGGAAAGTTGGTCTTATTTGGGAAGAACTGTTTTTACAAAACCCCGACGGTAGTCCCAGCGATGACTATCGCCGTATTTATCACCTGTAAGGAGGACATTACATGAGCGGAATGTTATATCTTGTCCCCACTCCCATCGGCAATCTGGGGGATATTTCTCTAAGATGCCGTGAAACCCTCGAGAATGCGGATTTTATCGCAGCGGAGGACACCCGGGTGACTATGAAACTGTTGAATCATCTGGGAATCAAAAAAAATCTTGTAAGCTATTATGAGCATAACAAGGGCTTTAAAGGCAATGTGATTTTAGACCGGATTCTGGCTGGTGAAACCTGTGTACTGGTATCCGACGCAGGCTCCCCCGCCATCTCTGATCCCGGTGAAGATCTGGTTCGTCTGTGTGCTGAAAATGGCATCACCGTCTGCGCCATCCCCGGTCCCTGCGCTGTCATCACAGGGTTGAGCATCTCCGGTCTGCCCACCGGGAGATTCTGTTTTGAGGGTTTCCTCTCCACTTCTAAAAAAAGCAGGAACGAACATCTGGAATCCCTGATCAATGAAACCCGTACCATGATTTTTTACGAAGCTCCTCATAAGCTTGTAAACACATTGGTGGATATGCAGGGCGTATTCGGTCCCCACCGCAAAATCTCTCTGTGCCGAGAATTAACCAAGCTGCACGAAGAGGTGGTCCGCACCACTCTAGCCGAAGCCATTGAGCACTATCAGCAAACCCCTCCCAAGGGAGAATTTGTTCTTGTCGTGGAAGGAGCAGCACCTAAGGAAAAAGAAACCGCAACTGCAGAAGATGCAGCTGCCCGGGTTGCACAACTGGTGGCTGACGGCATGAGCCGAAAGGATGCCATCAAGCAGACTGCAAAAGAATTAAACCTTCCTAAGAACGTGGTGTACGATGCCGCTCTGGAAAATAATGCATAAACAGTTATAGCCCGGACAAGTTGTCCGGGCTATTTTTAGAATTTACTCATTTTTCTGATACAGCTCTGGCATACATTCTTTCCACTGTATGTTACCAAGTCACGTGATGAGGAACAAAATATACACAGCGGCTCAAATTTCTCTATCACGATTCGATCTGTCTCCATGTAAATCTCCAACTCGTCCCGTTCTTCAATATTCAAGTTGCGGCGAAACTCCACCGGAAGCACAATTCTTCCCAATTCATCCACTCTGCGAATCATCCCTAACGATTTCATGTTATTGTCCCCCCTCGATTTTTCATGAACAGATGTTCACTTTAATCACATTGTAACAAAGCTGTCCTCATCTGTCAAACACCTGTTTGCAGATGGACAAGATGTGTAAATTTACAAATAATCTTTTCCAGTAATTTGAATATACTCATGCAAAGGGGTGATGAAAAATGATATTAAGCTATGTGTGGAGTGGGTTTATTCTGATTTCTGCATTCTTTGCGATGTACATGGGGAACGGGCCTGAAACAACAAAAGCCGTCTTAGAGGGAGCTGGAGAGGGTATCAAAGTATCGATTGCAATTGCAGGCCCCATGTGCCTGTGGTCAGGCATTGGTAATTTGATGAATGCTGTCGGTGCTGCAAATCTTTTATCAAAAGTATTCTCCCCTGTCCTGCGTTTTGTGTACCCCTCTGCGCAAAACGATCCAATTTTAGCAGGGGATCTGTCCGCCAACTTCTGCGCAAATTTATTAGGCTTGGGCAATGCCGCTACCCCCATGGGGATCAAGGCAGCACAACGGATGAAAAGCACCATTTCACCAACCATTGCAACAGACGAAATGTGTCGCCTTGTGGTGATGAACACTGCATCCATTCAGCTTTTACCCACCACGGTCGCTGCTCTACGGCAAAGCGCAGGATCCCAAACCCCCTTTGATATCATCCCCTGTGTTTGGATAACCAGTATCCTCTCTGTCAGTGCAGGCCTCTGCGCCGCCAATGTGCTGAAGCGGTGGTGGTCAGATGTATGAATATATCATCCCTTTCATCTTGGCCATAATCGCCATTCTAACACTTCACAAAAAAGAAAACGCTTACGATCATTTGATTTCCGGTGCAACAGACGGACTAAAAATGATGGTGACCATCGTGCCGTCCTTAATCATACTGCTCAGTGCGATCTATATGCTCCGAGCCAGTGGTGCTATGGATGCCGCAGCTGGATTGCTTTCCCCGGCATTGTCTTTTCTAGGGATTCCACCGGAAACCATCTTACTTGTGTTAATCCGTCCACTGAGCGGAAGTGCCGCCCTTGCCGTTGGTGCTGAAATTATGTACACGCACGGCCCGGATTCAATGGTTGGGACAACCGCTGCAGTAATGCTTGGTTCCACAGAAACCACCTTTTATACCATCAGCGTATATTTTGGTGCTTGCGGAATCAAAAAAACACGATATGCTTTACCAGCCGCACTCATTGCTGATTTTGTCGGTTTCTTGGCTGCATCGTGGACTGTGCGCATATTTTATGCATAAAAAGACCGCAGCTTGTGCTGCGGTCTTTTTGTTTCAGGAATCAGTCCTCATCCTCGTCGTCATCTTCCAAAGAGAATTCCAGGACTTCCCCACAATTGGGGCACACAATAGAACCTGCCTCCAGTGTCTCCTCATCAAAGTCGATCACATTACCGCAGGCACAGCGAACCTCATAAATGGTGGTTTCTTCGTCACCGAAATCGAAGCCCTCTTCCAGATCCTCATCATCTTCGTACTCAAAGTCGTCATCATCGTCGTCTTCATCGTACTCATCATCATAGTCGTCTTCATCGTCCATGATGAAATCCTCGATGGCATCCAGATCATCCTCGATCTCGTCCAACTCGTCGGAAATAGCGATGGTGGTCTCCTGCACATCGGTCAGCGTCTTGGTCACATCGCCCAACAGCTCCACGATAGCAGCAATCATCTTGCCCTCATCGGAATCGGTTTTCAGCTCCATGCCAGCCATCAGGCCCTTAAGATATGCGGACTTCTCAGAAAGTGTCATAATAAACTCCTTTTAATTAAGCCTTGGAACGGCCCAGGTACTCGCCAGTACGGGTGTCAATGTTGATCTTATCGCCCTCGTTGATGAACAGAGGCACCTTGATCTCAGCGCCGGTCTCAACGGTAGCGGGCTTGGTTACGTTGGTAGCAGTGTTGCCAGCAAAGCCGGGTTCGGTTTCGGTAACAACCAGGTCAACGAAGTTGGGTGCCTCAACGCCGAACACCTTGCCCTTGTAGCTCATAATGGTGCAGGTATCGTTCTCCTTGACAAACTTGAAGGAATCGTCCAGGACAGAAGCATCAATGGGCTCCAGTTCGTAGGTCTCGCCATCCATGAAGTAGTACAGCTGACCATCGTTGTAGGAGTACTCCATCTTCTTACGCTCAACATAAGCAGTGGGGTACTTAGCAGAGGGGTTGAAGCTGGTTTCAGTCACGCCGCCGGTGATGACATTCTTCATCTTAACGCGGACAAAAGCAGCGCCCTTACCGGGCTTAACATGCTGGAATTCTACAACCTGCATGACCTTACCTTCCATCTCAAAGGTAACGCCATTTCTAAATTCACTAGCAGAAATCATTGGTAAATCCTCCTAAAATTATATCCCAAGCTGGGATCTTTCGATTGCATAGTAGCTCGCGTACATTTTACCCGATATTCCCCAATTTTTCAAGGGGCAAACGGGAATTTTTTAAATAACGATCAAATTCTTGGGACTCTTTGCAATATCAATGCAACCATCTTCGGTGAAGATGACTACATCCTCGATTCTAACGCCAAATTTACCGGGCAGATAAATACCGGGTTCGGCAGATGCAACTGCATGCAGGGGCATGGGTTCGGTGTTGCGTGCGTTGCAGTTGGGAGCCTCATGAATTTCCAGACCCAGACTGTGACCGTAACCATGTCCAAAGTATTCACCGTAGCCTGCATCTGTAATCACCTTACGGGCTGCTGCGTCGATTGCCTGACCCGTGACACCTGCCTTGGTGGCTGCAATACCTGCCAACTGCGCTTGCAGAACGGTGTTATACACCTTCTCCATCTCTTCTGTTGCATAGCCCAGAGCCACAGTACGGGTCATATCGGAACAATAGCCCTTATACAAAACGCCGAAATCCATGGTAATAAAGTCGCCGTTCTGGAACTTTCGGTCGCCGGGAACCCCGTGGGGCAGGCTGGAATTCGGGCCAGATACCACAATGGGATCAAAGCTCAGACCCTCTGCACCATTTTTCAGCATCGCATAAATCAACTCGGCTGCCAGTTCTTTTTCAGTCATGCCGACCTTGATTTTTCCAAGAATTTCTGTAAACGCCTGATCTGCAATGGACTGAGCATCCTTCATGATCTCCAGCTCCCAATCCTCTTTTACTGCACGAAAACTGCTGATCTGTGCGTTCATGGGAACAAGTTTTGCATTCAGATTTTTCTCATAACCAAGGTACTCTGCCATAGTCATGTAATTTTCTTCATACCCCAGTTCGGTCACGCCAAAATCTGCAATCGCATCGTTCAGGCAGGAATTATAGCTGTTGCCAGAATTAATCTCCAGAACCTCAAAACCTTTAATTCCATTCTGGGCAGACTCAATGTAGCGGGAGTCCGTAAAATAGCGGCACCCAGCCTTTGTAACGACCGCAACGCCCTCAGCAATGTCAAATTCAGCACCATAATGTCTGCTGTAACGACTGGTCAGCAACAGGCCCTGACCATCAGAAAGCAGTGACAAATACTTTTCCAGATTTTTCATTTTAAAATCCTCCTGTTTCTAGCAATAAAAATAAACGGCAGTTCCGCCACATGGCGAAGTTTCAGCCATATATTATGATTATTTATAGCTTTTACCAATATAGCCTGTACACCACAGCCTCTTGCACCCATGGTATCCGTAAAAATCTGGTCACCTGCAAGGGCACACCGTTCGCACGGTATCTTATATTTGGCAAGACATTCCCGAATACCCTTTGGGAATGGTTTTTTTGCACGGGTAATACAGTCGATTTGGTAATGATCGCAGAACTTCATCACACGGTCATTTTTACTGTTGGATACCACACAGATTTTTACAGAAGAACCTGCCATGCACTTTAGCCACTGCTCCATCTCGGGCGTTGGAACATTAGTGGTATAGGGAACAATTGTATTGTCAAAATCCAACATCAAAAGCTCTATTCCACGATTCTTAAGAAATTCCGGCGTTAGATCGGTAACGGAATCCACAATGATCGTGGGCAAAAAAGAAAATGCCATGGTATCCTCCAAGATACTTTTATAGTTTCGGATATTATACCATAATTCATTCTGTTTGTCCACGCCAAAGAAACGCCCGTATCCATACGCAAAAAAGCTGCCTGAGATTACACAGGCAGCTTTTTCACATCGCAGAGCAAATACAAAGACCCTCTGCCGAGGGCAGAGGGTCCTAAGAGCATAATCAAGAGGGATATTAGTAGAACTTTCTCTTGTTCTTACGAGCAGCTTCAGACTTCTGCTTACGCTTCAGGCTGGGGCTGACGTAATGCTCGCGCTTCTTAACTTCTGCGATAACGCCCTCCTTGGCACAGCTACGCTTGAAACGACGCAGAGCGCTCTCCAGAGTTTCGTTTTCCTTAACGCGAATTTCAGACATTGTTTTCCCTCCCTCCGACGGCATCCGGCTTAATCCTTGATGCTTTCAGGGCCATATCGGCTTAAATATTGTATCTGATTGTACTGCTCTTGTCAAGGAAATTTTTTGCTTTTTGTCAAAAAAACTTCTCTTTACTTCACAATCAGATTGACCAATTTATTCTTGACCACAATCGTCTTGATGATATTGCCTTCCAGTTTCTCGAGGAAACGTGCAACCTTTTCATCATTCTTAGCAGCTTCGATCACAGATTCATCATCAGAATCTGCTGCAATGACGATGGTACCACGGAGCTTACCATTGACCTGTACAGCCATGGTAACCTCTGCATCGACGCATTTTTCCTCGGAATACTGAGGCCACTGAGATACAGAGCAAATGCCCTCAAATCCCTTCATTTCCCAGATCTCATCACAAATATGGGGAGCAAAGGGGGAAAGCATCCCCAAGAATGTCTTCAGCTCTGCACGGTTGCAGGTCTTGTCAATCTGATTGAGCAGTGTCATCAGTGCAGCAATCGCAGTGTTTGGCTTCAGATTTTCAATATCCTCAGAGACCTTCTTAATCGTTTTGTGCATTGCACTCATATTGGCCTTAGCGTACTCTGTTTCGTTATCTGTCACATTTTCAGACATGTTCCAGACACGATCCAGAAAACGCTTGCAGCCCTTAACGGCATCGTTAGACCAGGTTGCAACCTTCTCAAAATCACCGATAAACATGATATAAAGACGCATGGTATCTGCACCATAGGTACGGATCACATCATCTGGGTTTACAACGTTACCCAGACTCTTGGACATCTTTACAGCGGGACGATATACATCGTTGCCATATTTGGCAAGTGCTGCATCCTTCTCTTCCTGAGTCTTGTAATTCTCAATATAGTGGGGATTCTGACCCAGAATCATACCATGACTGGTACGCTTTGCATACGGCTCCTTGTTGGGAACCACGCCAATGTCGTACAGGAATTTGTGCCAGAAACGAGAATACAGCAGATGCAGCGTGGTATGCTCCATGCCACCATTGTACCAATCCACCTGCCCCCAGTATTTCAGTGCCTCAGGAGATGCCAGTGCCTCATCATTATGGGGATCCATGTAGCGCAGATAGTACCAGGAAGAACCTGCCCATTGGGGCATGGTGTCAGTTTCCCGCTTTGCATCGCCGCCGCACTTGGGGCACTTGCAATTCACCCATTCGGTGATTGCAGCCAAGGGGCTCTCACCATCATCGGTGGGCTCGTAGCTCTCTACATCAGGCAGCAACAGCGGCAGCTGGGATTCATCCATGGGCACCTCACCACAGTGGGGGCAGTGGATGATGGGAATGGGCTCACCCCAATAGCGCTGACGGGAGAACACCCAGTCACGGAGCTTAAAGTTGGTCTTAGCCTCGCCGATGCCCTGCTCTGTCAGCCACTTAATCATGGCAGGAATGGCTTCTTTGACGGTGAGACCATTCAGGAAACCGGAATTTACCATGATTCCGGTATCGTCTTTCAGCGTAAATGCTGCTTCCTGCACATTACCGCCGGCAACTACCTCCACGATTTCGCAGCCGAACGCCTTTGCAAACGCCCAGTCACGGTCGTCATGCGCAGGAACTGCCATAATGGCACCCGTGCCATAGGTAGACAGGACATAGTCAGAAATAAAGATGGGGATTTCCTTGCCATTGGCAGGGTTGATACCCATAACACCGGCCAGTTTTACGCCGGTCTTCTCTTTGTTCAGCTCCGTACGCTCCAAGTCAGACTTTGCAGCAGCAGCAGCCTGATAAGCTTTAATCTCATCTGTGTTGGAGAGCTTGTCCATCCATTTCGCGACCAGCGCATGCTCAGGGGACAGAACCATGTAAGTTGCACCAAACAGCGTATCAGGACGAGTGGTGTAAACCAGGATTTCATCCCCCAGGGTGGACTTGAACTTCACCTCAGCACCGTGGCTGCGGCCGATCCAGTTGGTCTGCTGAGCTTTCACACGGTCAACAAAATCCACACCGTCCAGATCGTCAATCAGGCGATCTGCATACTTTGTGATACGCAGCATCCACTGGCTCTTTTCCTTACGGACAACAGGGGAACCACAGCGCTCGCAGACGCCCTCCACAACTTCCTCATTTGCCAGAACGCACTTACAGCTGGTGCACCAGTTGACAGGCATCTTCGCCTTGTAAGCAAGTCCCTTCTTGTATAGCTGCAGGAAGATCCACTGTGTCCACTTGAAATACTTTGGATCGGTGGTGTTGATTTCCCGATCCCAATCCAAGCTGTAACCCAAGGATTTCAACTGGCGGCGGAAATTGCGAATGTTATTCTCCGTAACGATGCGAGGATGGACATGATTCTTGATTGCATAGTTCTCAGTAGGCAGACCAAATGCGTCATAACCCATAGGAAACAGCACATTCATGCCTTCCATGCGCTTTTTACGGGCAATAATATCCATTGCGGTGTAAGGACGGGGATGGCCTACATGAAGGCCTGCACCGCTGGGATAAGGGAATTCGACCAGGCCGTAGAACTTGGGCTTATCGCTGCCATTCTGGGCTGCGTACAGCTTTTTTTCTTCCCATACACCTTGCCACTTTGCCTCAATGGCTGAAAAATCATAATTCATGACAAAAGACACCTCTCTGGAATAAAATCATTTAATTCTCGGTGATAACCTCATCGAGGTCGACAAATTCTGCATCTGCCCACAAGCGCTCCAGGCCGTAGAATTCTCTTGCTTCTTCGGTAAAAACATGGACAACAATGGAACCGAAGTCCAACAGCTCCCAAGTGTTTCCACGGTGGCCTTCACGCCCCAGCAAGGGCTCACCCAGCTGCTCCAGCGTGTATTCCGCGTAATCGCACAGCGTCTTAACATGCGTACTGGAAGTACCGGTGCAGATCAAAAAATAGTCCGCAAGACTGCTGATTTTGTCAATTTTTAAAAGCTTAATGTTCATACCCTTCTTGCTGTCCAGGGCTTTGGTTACCTCATAAGCAACTTCTTTTGCAGTTAACATCGTATTGTCCTTTCATAGCCACATGGGCTTTTATATCATTTCTTCCTTCAAAACAACTCCATGCTCCCGAAGATAACGAGCAGCATCAATGGAGCTTTGGGATATTTGTCGATTCTGGCTGTGCAGCTGTTTCAGTGTCATCTCAAGCCCCATCAGCATAGCCTCATCCAGACTTCTCCAAGCCGCTGCTCGGAGCTGTTTCACCTCGGGAAAATCCCGGTTTTCTTCGATAAAGTCCGCAATGTAAACAATCTTCTCAAGCTTACTCATGCCCGGTCTTCCGGTTGTATGATATCGAATTGCATTGACAACCGCTTCATTTTCGCCAAACAGCTGCTCTGCAACCAGACTGCCTGTTAATGCATGCAGTGTTTTCGGGTTTTCCTGAGAAAATTTACTTAGCAATATACCATATTCGCTGCACAAAGTCAATTGAAGGGGGCCATCCAACGCTTTTGTAATATCATGCAGCAATCCCGCCCGGGCAGCATTCGTTTTGTCTTCCCCATAGTGCTGCGCAAGCTTTACCGCCGCATCCCGACACCCCAGAACATGGGCGACACGATTTTTCTTTAACAGTCCAATCACCGTCTGTTCCAGTTCCTCCATAGACAGGTTCTTGTAATTGCGACCGGTATCATAAAGGCCATGCTCCCGGATATATGCTCCCACCCCGGGACACAGATATGGATCGGCGCAGTCAAATACCAGCATTCTTCTCAAATCTGTTGAAGAAATTGCAGTTACGGGATTCACAACCAACTCCACTTTGGCACCCTCAGACTCCAGCCGTTCCTTCTGGACTGCAACTGCATCCTGCTCCCCGGGTTCACCACGATAGATTACCGCCAGAGTTGCATCATGCAGGATTCTCTCATGCTCATGCCACGTGAGAAAACTCAGGAACATATCCGTCCCCATCAGCAGGATCAGCTCTGCCTGAGGATTTTCTTTCCGCAGCTGCTCGAGGGTGTCAGAGGTATAGCTCAACCCTTCCCGCTTCAGTTCCAGGTCCAGTATCTCTGTCTTTTCCAGGCCCTTAGCCGACATACGCAGCATTTCCAATCGCTGCTCAGCCGTTGCTGCATCGTGCGGCATCTGCTTATGGGGTGCCACATGATTGGGAATCAACAGCAATCGATCCAGTTTCAGTGCTTCAATGGCATGGGCCGCAGCCCGCATATGACCAATGTGAGGCGGATTGTAAGTACCGCCATAAATACCGATACGTTCCATAGCCTTTCCCCCTTAGGTTCCGCTTAATCGTTGTGCAGTGCTTTTTCCTTTTCTCTTTCGATAGCGCGGTCAATCGCCTGCTGACGGAAATAATCATTCCGGCGCTCACGCTCGGCCTTGGCATTCATACGGCGAGCCTTTGCCCCCTTACGAACCGGGTTGGAATTCGCCACAGATACAACCTTGTTCTTTGCGCGGCCAACCTGATTGCGCTGCTCCTGCAGCTTCTGGCTCAGGCGGTAGATCACAAATTTACTGCCAACCACACTGACACCGTCAGCTCCGGTCGCTTCGCAGATGGCATCACTTGCTTCCCTGGGAGAGAGCATAGCGGTCTCCAGAACCTTGCCCTTTACAAGCTCTCTATTTTCCAGCTGAATCTCCACATCGGCAATCAGCGCATCACTGATACCACCCTTACCTACAATTAAAGTGGTATCTAAAGAATTGGCTTGGGCACGCAATGCTGCCCGCTCCTTACTTGTCAGCATAATCAAACTCCTTTAATTTCTGATATAACAAATCCAATGCCTTGGCCCGGTGAGAAACCTGATTCTTCTCCTCAGGAGGAAGCTGTGCAAATCCACAGTTCTTCGGAGGATAGAAGAAAATGGGATCGTAACCAAAGCCATTTTCCCCGATTGGCTCTCTGAGCAGCATGCCATGGGCTTCGCCGCGTGCCTGAACCTTGCGTCCGTCAGGCATCACAAGAGTAATAACACATACAAACTTGGCCTGACGTTTTTCATCGGGCACATGCTCCATGTTCTTTAGCAGCAGCATCATTCTGCCATGGTCATCCAGGCTTTCATCAAACCCATACCGAGCAGAGTAGATACCGGGTGCACCATTCAATGCATCAACTGCAATGCCGGAATCATCTGCCAGTGCAGGCATACCGCTGGCTCGCATCACAGCATCTGCCTTCAAAAAGGAATTTTCCTCAAAGGTGGTGCCGGTTTCTTCTACATCCACATCAATGCCCAGCTCTGATTGCAGCACCAATTCGATTCCAAGTTTCTCAAGAATTGCGCTGATTTCAACCAGCTTGTGCTGGTTTTTACTAGCCAATACAACTTTCATTTATTCCGCCTCCTGCAACAACGCATCCACAAAGGGCTTTGGCTCAAAAACCATTAAATCATCTGCTTGCTCACCGACGCCGATATACTTCACCGGGATCTGCAGCGCGTCTGCCACTGCAATCACGATGCCGCCCTTAGCTGTTCCGTCCAATTTGGTCAGTGCAATGGCCGTAACACCGGCGATCTCCTTAAACTGTTTGGCCTGAATCAAACCATTCTGACCGGTGGTACCATCCAAAACCAGAAGGACTTCCTTGCTGGCCTCGGGCAGCTCACGGTCAATGATACGACTGATTTTATTCAGCTCATTCATCAGGTTGGCTTTATTGTGCAGACGGCCGGCTGTGTCGCAAATAATCACATCCACATTTCTTGCCTTGGCTGCATGAATCCCGTCAAAGACTACAGACGCAGGATCTGCACCCTCGTGCTGGCGAACAATGTCACAATTGGCTCTGCCTGCCCAGATTTCCAACTGATCCGCAGCAGCCGCACGGAAGGTATCTCCGGCCACCAACAGGACTTTCTTTCCCTCTCTGGTCAACTGCGTGGCAATTTTTCCGATGGTGGTCGTCTTTCCCACACCGTTGACGCCAATCACCAGAACAACAGCAGGCTTGGTACTCAGATTCAGCGTGCTATCTCCTACACTGAGCATTTCCACCAAAATTCCCTTCAAAGCCTCTTTGGCTTCTGCCGTGGTCTTCAGATGATTCTGGCGAACCGCTTTTCTTAAAGACTCTGTTGCCTTCGTTGCAGTCTCCACGCCCAAATCCGCCAGAATCAGGCATTCTTCCAGCTCATCGTAAAAATCATCATCGATCTCTGAAAAGCCGGAGAAAACGCTGTCCAGCGTGTCAGACATAGCCTTCCTTGTTTTCGCAAGGCCCTCTTTAATTTTGTCGAAAAATCCCATATTGATTCTCCTATCATTCCGTAATTCCCAGATATGCTTCCATCTGGTTCAAATCCAAACGCAGCAGCTTAGAAACACCCTGCTCCTGCATCGTAACGCCGTATAACACGTCGGAAGATTCCATGGTGCCGCGACGGTGCGTAATGACAATGAACTGGGTCTTTTGACTCAGATTGTGCAAGTAGGTGGCAAATCGTTCCACATTTCGGTCATCCAGCGCCGCATCGATCTCATCAAGCAGACAGAAGGGTGTGGGACGAACTTTCAAAATTGCGAAGTACAGTGCAATCGCAACGAATGCCTTCTCACCGCCGGACAACAGTGTTATGGTCTTGACCTGCTTTCCGGGGGGCTGCACGCGAATTTCGATACCACAGGTCAGCGGATTCTCCGGATCTTCCAGAATCAGCTGACCCTTACCGCCGCCGAACATTTCTTCAAAGGTTTTTCCAAAATAATGATCGATTTTCTGGAACTCCTCCACAAAAATCGTGGTCATTTCCTGGGTGATGTCCTTGATAATGCTTTCCAGCTCCCGTTTAGAGGTCAGCACATCATCCCGTTGGGTTGCCAGATAGCTATAGCGCTCATTGACACGAGCAAATTCCTCAATTGCACCGAGGTTCGGTGTCCCAAGTCCGGAAATCTTTCGTTTCAGCTCTGTAATTCTGCGGTTTCCTGCCGCAATGGACTCGATTTGTCCGCGCTTTTCAGGGGCCGTACCAGGCGTTAACTCATAATTGTCCCACAGCTTATCGATGATCTGCCGTTCTTCCATTTCGGTGGTCATCTTTTTCTGTTCCAGCAGCGCGCAGGCACGCTCCATGTTCAAAATATCCTTGCTTTTTTCCTGAGACAGGCGCTCTGCCTTGGTCTTTGCAGCCTCGGTATCCATACGATCCGCCATCACCTGTTTCAGATGATTCTGGCTTTCTTCAATTTCGCCCCGATTATCTCCCTGTCGCTGTTTCAGCACTTCAATTTGCTGCTGCAATCTGGAGGTATCCGCATTCATTGCTTCGATCACAGACAACTTCTGCTGACGGTCACCCTCTAGGGAAAGCTGAAGTTGCTTCAAATCTTCCACGTGGGCAAGGGCGGTGCTCCGCTCTGCCTCCATAGCAGCACTCTCAGTCTTCAGTCGGGTCATGCGTTCAGACAGTTCATTGGTAGCCTGAACCGTTTCAGACTCCTGCCCCTCCAGTTCTGCCAGAGACTGATTTGTCTGAGCCAATTGCTGGGTAAAGACCTGAATTTTTGCCTGCTGCGCCGCCAATCGCTGCTGATCGGCGGATTGTCTTGCTGTAATGGCATCCAATTCCCGCTGGGCAGATGCATCTGCATTTTCTACTGCTTCAAGCAAAATCTCATACTGCTTTTCTTGTCCCTGAAGTCTCAAAACCTGATCTTGCGCCTCACGCAGCTGATCCCGAGCGGCAGTCAATTGAAATTCCACCTGATCTGCACTCCGCTGAGCTTCCCGCAGTTCCTGCTCTCTCCGACTTTTGCGCTCAGAAAGCTTTTGCTCTTGAACCGTTAACTTTTCCAGTTCATTGGCCCGGGACAGAATGCCGGACTCCTTATTCACGCTGCCGCCGGTCATGGAACCACCGGGGTTCATCACCTGGCCATCCAGTGTTACAATTTTAAATCGGTTACGGTATTGCTTGGCCATGGCAATGGCTGCATCAATATCTTCTGCAATGACCGTTCTGCCCAAAAGATTTTCAACAATGGCTCGATATCGGTCTTCACTCTCCACCAAGTTTGATGCGATGCCAACAAATCCACGGCACCGTTCCAATCCTGACTCCTGCAGGGTTCTTCCCTGAATATTGCTCAAAGGCAGGAATGTTGCTCGACCGCTGCCACTGCGCTTTAGGTAGTTGATGGCTGATTTACCATCCGCCTCTGTTTCAACAACGATTTGCTGCATGGCGCCACCCAATGCAATTTCGATGGCAACGGTGTATTCATCGTCCGTGCGAATCAGTCGAGATACCGGGCCATGAATATTGCGAAGGTTTCCCCTTTGGGCCTCCTGCATAACCAGCCGGACAGACTTTTGATAACTCTCAAAGTCTCGCTCCATCGCTTTAAAGACCTTTAGCTTAGCCTGAATGGAGTCCAGCTGCGCAGTCATGGTGCGTACTTCATTTGACAATTCGTCCCGATGCTGCAGCCGGGTATTCCGGCGCAATTCAAATCCTGCAATGGTATTCTGAGCAGCAGTTGCCTCTTCCTGTGCTTTCTTTAAGGAATCTGTGCAAGTATCCAGCGATTTCTTCGCATCTGCACAGCGGCTGTTGCCTGCCTGAATATCTTCCCTTAGCTGCTGGCTGCGCTCAGCAGAAGTGCGCATACTCTCTTCCAAACCACGTACATCAGCTTCCCGCCCCGCTATTTCTGCGGTAAGGGTCGTCTGTTGCCCACGCAATTCCAAAAACTGCTTTGTTCTTCCCTGGGCATTGGCCGTCATTGCAGTCAACTGGAGATTCAATTCGTCTAATTCCAGGCGATTCTTCTCCATCTGGGCGTCAATCTGATTGATCCTGTCACTGGACTGTTCAATCTGGCTTTGGATACCGCCACTGCGGTTATCCTGCCCTGCAAGCTCCTGCTGAATCCGTTCCACATTGGCACGGTTGTTATCCACATTGCCCTGAAGCACGGCCATCTGCCCCTGCATTTGCTGGTGGGCCGCCTCGAGCATATTGGCCTGCACGCGGGCGCTGTCCAGCTGGGCATCCTTTTCCCGAAGTGTTTCACCATATTCTTCTGCCTGGCGGTACAAAGAATCCAGATCATCGTGGGCCTGCTGCAGGACAAAAGATGCACTGGCATAATCTTCTTCTGCCTTTTTGGCGGCTGCTGACAATCGATCCAGCGTATCCAGCCAAACCGCGACCTCAACTCCCTGTAATTCTTCCTTTAACTCCAAAAACTTTTTCGCTTTTTCCGACTGAACTTTCAATGGCTCCAGCTGCAGCTCCAATTCAGATACCTTGTCACCAATGCGCAGCAGGTTGTCCTGCGTATGCTCAAGCTTGCGCTCCGTTTCCTCCTTGCGATGGCGGTATTTGGAAATACCTGCCGCTTCTTCAAAGATCTCACGGCGGTCACCGCTCTTTAATGACAGGATCTCATCGATTCTGCCCTGTCCAATGTTAGAATACCCCTCTCGACCCAGGCCCGTATCCATGAACATCTCGTGGATGTCTTTCAATCGGGCAGACTGGCGATTGATATAGAACTCCGAATCTCCGGAACGATAGTACCGGCGTGTTACCATCACCTCATCTGCATCGTACATCAGAGACCGATCCGTGTTGTCCAGTGTCAAAGTTGCTTCTGCAAATCCCACCGCACTGCGCTTTTGGGTTCCGCCAAAAATAACATCCTCCATTTTGGCACCACGGAGGGTCTTACTGCTCTGCTCGCCCATAACCCAGAGGATTGCGTCAGAAATATTCGATTTACCGGAGCCGTTGGGTCCAACGATGGCAGTGATATCTCCGCCAAAGCGAATCAGCGTTTTATCCGGGAAGGACTTAAAGCCCTGAACTTCCAATGATTTCAGATACACAGCATAACCTCAAATTTATATATTGAATCAGTTTATTTTACCAACAATTCCCCACAAATGCAAGAAAATCTTTGAATGGGGACGCAAAAAAGCACTACCCGACCCTGAGTAGTGCTTTTTATTGTGATTATATGCCAAATAATTTCTCCAAAGCCACACGTGCAGCATCCTGCTCCGCACGTTTCTTGCTGGTGCCGGTACCATTTCCCACACATTCCCCGTTCAAAAGGACCTCCACACAGAAGTGCTTTTCGTGGTCAGGACCATCTTCTCCAGTCAGATGGTATGTAAGGATCTGGTTCTTCTTCTGCTGAACCCGTTCTTGCAGTGTGGTCTTATAATCCGCATTATGGAATTTAACAACGGGAATGTCACTGAGAACAAAAGTCTTGATAAATCCCAATGCCGCCTCATATCCGCCGTCCAGGTAGCAGGCTGCAATGACAGATTCTACTGCATCGGCAAGAATGGAGTTCCGGGTTCTGCCGCCGCCCTGTTCCTCACCATGTCCCAGCATCAAATGCTTTCCCAGATGAATCCGGTTTGCAATCACGGCCAGACTCTGCTCGCAGACCATGTCGGCACGCATACGGGTCAATTCCCCTTCCGGTCTATCGGGAAAATTTCTGTACAGGTGATCTGCAACGATCATTCCCAAAATCGAGTCTCCCAGAAATTCCAGTCTTTCGTTGCTCTTCAGGCTATCATGCCAGCGTTCATTGGCATAAGAGGAATGGGTCAGCGCATTTTCCAGCAGACTCACATTCTGAAAATGATAGCCAATTGCCTTTTCCAACTCATTAATCATTGTTTTCGCTCTCCTTGGCAGATGCCACTTGCTTGAGCATCTGCTCCAATTCAGGGGCAATATCGCTCTTGGCGGCTGTTACCGCCTGCCCCACTGCATTACAAAATGCCAATCGGTCAGATGAGCCATGGGCTTTGATCACGGGCTTTTTAATGCCCAGCAGCTGGGTGCCCCCAATCTCACGATAGTCCATCAGTTTCATTATATTCCGGATACCACGCTTGCACAGAAGCGCACCAAACATGGTAGCTGCATTGGATTTGAACATTTTTTTGATCATGGAACCCATAAACATTGCAGTTCCTTCGATGGATTTCAGCAGCACATTGCCGGAAAATCCATCGCAGACCACTACATCCACAGCCCCCAGCGGAACATCTCGTGCTTCTACATTGCCAACAAAGTTCATTAGACCCTGATCCTTTGCTTTGGTCAGCAGCTCATATGCCTCCAGCTGCAAGGGGGTGCCCTTGGAATCCTCTGTGCCAATGTTCAACAATCCCACCCTGGGATTGGCAATTCCTAGTGCATTCTTGGCGTATAATGAACCCACCAGGCCAAACTGAAGTAAAAACTCTGCACTACATTCGGCGTTGGCACCGCAATCAACGATGACTGTTTTTCCGCCAGCCTTATTGGGAACGGAAGGTGCCATGGCCGCACGGCGGATTCCTTTCACACGCTTGACAACCAGCGTTGCCCCCGTCAACAGTGCTCCGGTGGAGCCGGCAGATACAAATGCATCCCCCATACCATCCGAGAGTGCCTTCAGTCCAATCACCATGGAAGAACCCTTCCGCTTATGCAGAACCGTACCGGGATCATCATGCATATCAACCACATCATCTGCATTGGCGATTTCCACACCCTGAGGCAAATCATTGTATCCGTGCTTTTCCAGCACCTCTAAAATTTCTTCCCCACGGCCCACGAGGGTTACCTGTGTGTCAAAAGCCTTCACCGCATCCAATGCACCAAGGACTGCTGCCTCAGGCGCATTGTCGCCGCCCATTGCGTCAAGTATAATCTTCATCGTACACCTCCGCCTTACAGGCCCTGCGCCAACAGCTCATCAATAATTGCTAAACTCCGTTGGGCGATAGCCAGATTCTTCTCCGCTTTCTTACGAATACGCTTTTCCAGCGGTGCAATGATACTGAAATTCACATTCATCGGCTGGAAGTCTGTGATCCGCTCATCGCTGATATACAGTCCCAAAGCGCCAATGGCAGTCTCCTTGGGGAAACACACCGGCTCCTTCCCCTGCACCTTTGCCGCCATTGCAACCGCAGCAAGGAATCCGGATGCTGCCGATTCAACATATCCTTCCACACCGGTCATTTGCCCTGCAAATGCAACCAGAGGGTTCCGGCGATCGGCATAGAACCGATCCAAAAGCTTCGGCGAGCACAGGAACGTATTTCGGTGCATCACACCATAACGAACATACTCTGCATTGCGCAGCGCAGGTATCATGGAAAAAACACGTTTCTGCTCACCAAATTTCAGGTGTGTCTGGAATCCAACCAGATTGTAGACACTCTTAGCCGCGTTATCCTGACGCAGCTGAACCACAGCATAGGGTTCCTTGCCGGTTTTGGGATCTACAAGTCCCACAGGCTTTAGCGGCCCATAGCGCAGGGTATCAAATCCACGACGAGCCATAACCTCCACAGGCATACACCCTTCAAAGACATTCTTGTCCTCAAAACCGTGAACTTCTGCTTCTTCTGCAGAAATCAGTTCCTTAATGAAAGCCTCGTACTCTTCTTTGTTCATGGCGCAGTTTACATAGTCTGCATTGCCCCTGTCATAGCGGGACTGCCACCATGCAAGATCCATATCCACACTCTCAGCTGTAACAAGCGGTGCAGCTGCGTCAAAAAAGTGCAGATAATCCGCATGCCCAAAGTATTCCCCGATGGCATCACTCATAGCATCGCTGGTCAAAGGGCCGGTTGCCACAATCACAGGCCCCTCAGGCATCTGGGTAACTTCCTTGCAAACCACCGTAATGTTGGGGTGGTTCTTGATTTTTTCCGTGACCAGAGCAGAGAATCCCTGCCGATCCACTGCCAGAGCGCCGCCAGCCTCAACCCGGGTGGCCTCCGCACATTCCAGAATCAGGCTGCCCATTCTGCGCAGTTCTTCCTTCAGAAGGCCGACTGCGTTTTCCAGACGGTCGCCTCTGAGAGAATTAGAGCAAACCAGCTCGGCAAAATCTGCCGTATGGTGGGCAGGGCTTGACTTTTCTGGACGCATTTCTATCAATTCAACCTGTATTCCCCGCTGTGCCAACTGCCATGCAGCTTCCGAGCCAGCCAGGCCAGCGCCAATTACGGTTACCTTATTCATGCATCAGCCTCCTTTTTCCCAGTTTTCTTTGCTGTTGCTTTTTTCGTGGTGTTTTTTTTCGTAGTGGTTTTTTTAGCAGCAGCCTTTTTTGTTGTCTTCTTTGCAGCAGACTTCTTAGATGTTTTCTTTTCTTCCTTGGTTTCTGGAATTTCTTCCACCACTGCGGTTTCAGGATCCCCCTGCTGCGTTGTCACCTTGCGGCGATAACCACGCTGATCCTCCGGCAGGAAGTTCTTACAATTCTCGTTGATACAGAACGGTTTCATTCTGCCCTTGCCAGACTTTTTGAACAGTGTCTGGCCACACTCGGGGCAGTCTTCCGCAGTGGGAACATCCCAGCTCATAAAGCCACACTCCGCACCACGCTCACAGGCATAGTAGGCAAATCCACGTTTGGACTTGCGTTTCAGCATGCCACTGCCGCACTTTGGACAACGACCGGGCATTTTTTCCACAATGGGCTTTGTGAACCGGCACTCCGGGAAACCCGGGCACGCCAGGAATCGACCAAAACGGCCGCTCTTGATGACCATTTTTCGACCGCACAGCTCGCAAATTTCGTCCGTTTCCTCCTCAGGAACTTTCAGTCGGACACCCTCCAGTGCTGTTTCCGCATCTTCCATCTCTTTGTGAAACTGAACATAAAAATCGGATAACAGCTGTTTCCAGTCCTGTTTGCCCTCTTCCACTTCGTCCAGCTGGCGCTCCATATTAGCGGTAAATTCAACATCTATGATGTCGTTGAACCGCTCCATCATGAGACCTGTAACCACCTCTCCCAAGGGGGTAGGCTCCAGTCGCTTCTCTTTCTTCACCACATACTCACGGTCCAAAATTGTGGAAACGATGGAGGCATAGGTAGAGGGACGGCCAACGCCTTTTTCTTCCATCGCCTTAACCAGTGTTGCCTCGCTATAGCGGGCAGGCGGCTGTGTAAAATGCTGTTCCTTTTTCTGGTCAGATACTGCTGCACGGTCTCCCTGTGCAAGGTCTGGCAAAGGAGAGCCCACTGCCTCTGTTTCTTCATCCTTGCCCTCTTCATAGACAGCAATAAAGCCGGAAAAGCGCATACTCTGGTGGCTGGAACGAAATGTATGCCCAGCACACTCCGTATCGATAGATACCGTATCATACACAGCATTTGCCATCTGTGATGCCAGGAAACGGCTCCAGATCAGCTTGTATAGCTTATACTGTTCTTTTGTCAGGGAATGCTCAATCCGCTCCGGATCCAATTCCACATGGGTGGGACGGATGGCTTCGTGGGCATCCTGTGCATTAGATTTGGTCTTAAAGGTATGGAAGGAACCATAGTAGTATTCCTTTCCGTATCGCACTTTGATAAAATCCCGTGCTGCAGCCATTGCTTCGTCAGAAAGGCGCAGAGAGTCCGTACGCATATAGGTAATCAAACCCAATGTACCTTCACCCTCTACATCCACGCCTTCATACAGCTGCTGCGCAATTGCCATTGTACGCTTGGGCGTCATATTCAGCTTTCTGGAGGCTTCCTGCTGCAATGTTGATGTTGTGAAAGGAGGTGCTGCAGTTCGTTTTTTCTCAGCTTTACGAACTCCAGTAACTGTGAACTCCTTACCTGTGATATCGCGGATCACCGCATCTACCTGCTGCTCATTTGCAAGCTCCTGTTTCTTGGGACTGCCATAATACTTCGCAACAAAACTTCCGGGCTTACCGATTCGATTCAACTTCACGTCCAAAGACCAGTATTCCTTCGGTTCAAATGCACGGATTTCATTTTCGCGATCCACCACCAGGCGGGTCGCAACACTCTGGACTCTGCCTGCACTTAGGCCCCGGCGGACTTTCTTCCAGAGCAGCGGCGACAGCTGATAACCGACGATTCGGTCTAAGAGTCGTCGGGCCTGCTGGGCATTCACCAGATCCATATCTATTTCTCTGGGTTGCGCAATTGCCTCCTGTACAACCCGCTGGGTAATTTCGTTAAACGTAACCCGATTTGCTTTTTCATCCGGCAACTTCAGAAGTTCTTTCAGATGCCAGGAAATTGCCTCACCTTCACGGTCCGGGTCAGTTGCAAGGTAGACCGTGTCTACCTGCTTGGCGGAATCTTTCAATTCCGAAATGATGCTCTCTTTTCCCTTAACAGGAATATATTTTGGGTCAAAGGTCTCCAAATCCACACCCATAACACTTTTGGGCAGATCCCGAAGATGACCCATACTGGCCTTAACCACATAGTCAGGTCCCAGGTATTTGCCAATGGTCTTTGCCTTAGATGGAGACTCGACGATTACCAGATTACTTGCTTTTGCCATGGATTTCCTCCAAAAATTATCATTTTCCCCCGGCAAGTGTCACATATCTGCCGGGGAGTCGGCGGACAATCCCTTTTACCTCAAGTAAAGTCAGGCTGGCCAGAACACTTCCGGCTGCTAATCCAGATCTTTCGATCACATCGTCCACCAGCACCTGACCTTCTGTGAGCAGATCAACAATTGTCTTTTCATCAGAAGTGAAAGATGCTTCTCTCTTTATTAGGTCAATATACGGCTCATTTTCCAGATTGTCAATGTCTTTTTTCGGAATGCAGGTTTTTTCCGGAACTGCATTTTGGGGTTTTACCCGTTTTTCAGCCACCTTGGCGCAGGTTTTTTCCCGTGTTTTCTGTACACGCTTCACCTCATCCGGATAGACCTGCAGTCTCGCCTTCTGCCCGCCAGGATGGACTTTATCCGGGAACAGGAACTCATACTCGCTGACCACATCCCAGCCTGAAGATACAGCAATCGCACCGTCTCGGAGCAGTGCATTGCTGCCTGCACCAGAATCCACATCAATGTTGGATGGCACTACAAAAACGTCTCTGCCTTGGTCTGATGCAAGTCGTGCCGTAATCAAGGCGCCGCTCCCCTTGGGTGCCTCCACTACCAGAACGCCACAGCTAAGACCGCTGATAATCCGATTCCTTCTTGGAAAATTGTACCCAAAAGGCGGTGTACCCGGGGGATACTCTGTCAAAATGCACCCATAACGCTCCAAATCCGCATATAAGCCTCTGCTGGACGGCGGGTAGACAACATCTGCGCCGCACCCCAGCACACCAACCACGCAGGCTCCCGCAGTCAGCGCACCTGACATTGCCATAGAGTCGATTCCGAACGCAGCACCAGATACCACCGTACCGCCGCTGGCTCCTATCTGGTATCCCAGACGCTTTGAAATGCCCAGACCATAGGCTGAGGCCTTTCTGGTCCCAACGACGCCGATGACCGCCTCTTGGTCAAATTCCGGCAAAGTGCCCTTATAATAGAGCACCAATGGTGGATCTGGTATATTTTTCAGACGATCCGGATAAGCCGCGTCCTGCAATGTGAGGATATGTATTTTTTGCGCAAGGCAGTCGTCCAAAATTTTCTGTGCGCCTGATAAATTTTTATCACACAGGCTATGCAGTCCTTCGCACGAGATACCGCTAATTGCCGAGAAATCAGACTCCGCAGCAAAATAAACCTGCTCCGGGTCGCTAAAATGGGAAAGAAGTGCTGCCTTGTTATGGTCCCCCAGATTACTTCTGGTTGCAAACCAAATCCAATGTATCAGCATTTCTTTCCCACCTATTCTATCTTTATTATTGCCCCATGCGGATCTGCCACATGACAATGGCCGCCGCAATTGCTGCATTGAGGGACTCACAATGGGGATTCATGGGAATGATCAGTTCCCGATCGGCAGACTCCAGAATCTCTGAACGAACGCCTCTGCCCTCGCTGCCAATCACCAATGCCATTTCATGGACATGGGCACTGCGAATGTCCACTGCACGATTGGATAGTGCAGTCACTCCCAGCGGAATATTGGCCGCTTTACAGCCAGACTGTACACTGGCCCAGTCACTCATAACCACCGGCGTACGGAACACCGCTCCCATGCTGGCACGAACTGTTTTCCAGTTATAGGGGTCGGCGCAGCCTTCCAATAATACCAGCGGCACATCCAATGCATCCGCTGTACGGATAATCGTTCCCACATTTCCCGGATCCTGGATTCCATCCAGAACCAACATACCGGGCTTGGCCGCAAATTCCGTCCTCGGGGGAATCTTACACACAAACAACGCCCCTTGAGGTGTCTCCATGGGTGAAATCGAGGCCATCACATCCTGGGGAACACGAACCAAACGAACATGCTCCGGTAATGCGCAGACTTCGGTCCCATCGGCCAGGATTACTGTTTGTAATCCTGGGAAAAAACGAACCGCTTCTTCCAGAAGTTTCGTTCCATCTGCCACGAACAGTCCTTCCTTTTGTCGTGCAGAACGACTGGCGAGCAGCTTGCGAACCTGCTGCAGCAATGGGTTTTTTCGGGAGGTGATTCTTTCTTCCATTACAGATTCTGCACCACTGTCAAGGCATCATAGTCGCCCAAAAGTACCATGACATCATTCTCGTTTACCACATAATCCGCAGGAGGAGAAATTCTCACACCACGATTGGTACGAACTGCTATAATGTTAACCCCAAGTTTTGCACGGACATTCAAATCCCGCAGGTTTTTGCCCACCCACTTTTGTGGTGCCGGAGCTTCTACGATGCCATAATCTTTGGAAAGCTCAATATACTCCAAAACATTGGCACTCGCCAAACTGCGAGCCAGTCTGTCGGCCACTTCCTTTTCCGGAATGACAACCCGGTCCGCCCCAAGCTTTTCCAACACTCTGCGGTGAGCCTCGTCCTTTGCCTTGCAGACGATTTTAGGAACACCCAACTCCTGCAGATTCATTGTTGTCATGATAGATGCTGCCAGGGAATCGCCAATGGCAACCACAGCGCAGTCGCACTCCTTCACGCCCAATGCCATCAGCACATCTTTGTCCTGGGCATCCGCAACCGCTGCGTTTGTCACATAACCACTGACCTGCTGCACCAGTTCTGCGTCTGTATCAACTGCCAGAACTTCATTTCCCAACGCGCACAACTGCTGGGCCACACGTTCGCCAAATCGGCCCAATCCAATTACAACATAACTTTTCATAAGCTCCTCCTAGCCAATCAACAGCTTCGTTTGCGCATAGCGGAAGCGTTCCTGCACGCGATCCCCCATCAAGAAGCCGAGCGAAATGGTGAGTACACCGACTCTTCCAAAATACATATAAAGAATAATCAAATATTGAGAACCAATACTCAGGTTGGCAGAGTTACCTGCACTGAGTCCCACCGTTGCAAGGGCGGATGAAGTCTCAAACAAGGCATCCACCAGAGAAAAACCGGATGTAATCGAAATGAATATGGCGCCAAAGAATGTCAGCATAACCATAATCATTGTAATAATCATGGCATCCAGTGCCTGGTAATTCGGGATGGTGCGTCTGAACACACTTACATTTTCTTTTCCACGGGCCCGTGCACAAAGATACAGGAGCATTACCACTACCGTTACCGTTTTCACACCACCGGCTGTAGATCCGGAAGATCCGCCGATCAGCATCAGGGCTATACTTACTCCTTTTCCGGCGTCCGTCAGCTTTGCTTGATCGATTCCCGCAAATCCAGCTGTACGTAAGGTGACGGACTGGAACGCAGAGGCAAGGATCTTATCATACCATGCCATATTGCCCAATGTGTCTGGGTTATTCCATTCGATCAAAGCAATGGCCACGGTACCTCCAGCAATCAGGATTCCGGTAATGGTCAGAACCAGTTTTGTATAGACGCTAAATTTATGGAATTTTCTGATGTGAATCAGTTCTTCCCATACAAAAAAGCCAAGTCCACCAATGACAATCAAGCCCATCAGGGTTAGGTTTACAATGGGGTCTGTATTATAGCGCATAATACTGGTTCCTGGCTCAAAACAACCCATAATATCAAATCCTGCATTACAAAATGCAGAAATAGAATGAAATATACCCCACCGAAGGGCTTTTGCAAACCCAAGTTCCGACCAAAAACGCAGTGTCAAAATAGATGCGCCCACAGCCTGTACACTCAAGCTGCCAAACAGCACCAGCTTCTGCAGCCGAACAACACCATGGACATCATTCATGCTCATGGCCTGCGCCATCACAAGTCTCTGCTTTAGGCGGACTTTACGACCAAGCAAGAACACAAAAAGGGATGCGGCAGACATAAAGCCAAGTCCACCAATTTCGATTAAACAAAGAATAACCGTTTGTCCAAATGCACTCCACTGTGTCCATGTATCAAACAAGACCAGTCCCGTCACGCAGGTAGCCGACGTTGCAGTAAATAGAGCAGATCGGAAATTGCATCCGACTCCACTTCTGGACGCGATTGGTAGCGTCAGCAACACTGCTCCAATCAGAATAATCACCGCAAATGCAACCGCAATAATTTGGGTCGTGCTGAAACGGGTCATCTGCTTGTTCATCCAGCGTCTATATGCATAGACCTTCCCAATCATATGACCTCTCCTTCCGAATACATAATATTACTAGCTTTTACATTATAACAATCCGATTTGATTTTTCAACCCTCAATTATCAAAAAAACAATTTTCACAACAAAAGGGTGTGCAGCACAATTGCAGCACACCCTATGTAAATTATTTTCTGAGATTTGGATCCGTAAGAATCTCAATCAGGATCTTGGTGCAGGTTTCCATCTCTTCTACCACTGCATATTCAAACCGGCCGTGGAAGTTCTGACCGCCTGTGCAAAGATTGGGACAAGGTAAACCCATATAACTCAGTCTTGCACCGTCCGTACCACCGCGAATGGGTACGAACTCAGCCTTCACCCCCAACCGTTCCATAGCGGCCTGCGCCCGATCCACAACGTACATCACCGGCTCAATCTGGCGACGCATATTGTAATAGCTGTCATTGATTTCTACCTCTACCGTTCCATCCCCATAAATACTGTCCAAATAGACCGCAATTTGGTAGAACCGATCTTTTTTCTGCTCAAAAAGCGCTTCATCATGGTCTCTGATGATATAGCGGAGCGTGGCCTTCTCCACTTCGCCGCTCATATCTGTGAGCATGCAAAATCCCTCGTAACCTTCGGTAGATTCCGGACGCTCATGAACCGGCAGCATGGAGTGGAATTCCATTGCAACCTGGGATGCATTGATCATCTTGTTTTTTGCAGAACCGGGATGAATGCTCAGGCCCTTGATCTCCACAGTGGCACCCGCAGCGTTGAAGTTTTCAAATTCGATACCACCTAATTCAGCGCCATCACAGGTATAGGCGTAGTCCGCATCAAACTTATCTACATCAAATTCATCAGAACCACGACCCACTTCTTCATCTGGGGTAAATCCAATTCTCAAAGTCGCATGGCGGGGCTTGTTTTTGATTAAATATTCTGCACAGGTCAGGATTTCCGCAATACCGGCTTTGTCGTCGGCCCCCAGCAAAGTTGTCCCATCCGTAACCACCAGATGCTTGCCTACACACTTGTTCAGGTAGGGATATTCACTGGCAGACAGGAAAATTTGCTGCTGCTCATTCAGGCATATATCGCTGCCGTCAAATTCCACGATTTTAGCCTTAATCTCTGCGCCGGATGCAGCCGGTGATGTATCCATGTGCGCAATCAAGCCAATGGTGGGCAGCTCCGGATCACCGGGAACGGTGCCATAAACATAGCCGTTGTCATCCATGTGTGCATCTTCGATGCCCATTTCCAGCATTTCTTCCACCAAAGCCTTACCCAGTACCTTCTGAGCGTCCGTGGTAGGGCAGGTTTCAGAGAACTCATCCGATGTGGTATCAAATGTAACATAGCGAAGCAATCGCTCTACAGCTGTCATGTTGTTGACCTCCTAAAATCAGAACGGGCCGCCGCATATGCGGCGGCCCGTCGTGTAAACAGAACTTACTTTGCAGCCTTGACCAGCTCAGCAGTATCCTGAGCAATCATCAGCTCTTCATTGGTGGGAATAACCCAAACCTGAACAGAAGAATCCTCAGCGGAAATCTTTACTTCCTCACCGCGAACCTTGTTCTTTTCGTCATCAATCTTGACACCCATGAATCCCAGATACTCGCAGATTGCCTTACGGGTAGCGCCGTCATTCTCGCCGACACCTGCAGTGAAGGTAATCATATCAACGCCATTCATAGCAGCGGCGTAAGCGCCAACATACTTAGCGACCTCGTAGTAGAACTTCTCCAGAGCCATAGCGCAGTCAGCATTGCCGTTGTTCTTGCCCTCTTCCAGATCACGGAAGTCGGAAGAAACACCGGACATTCCCAGAACGCCGGACTTCTTGTTTAGAACATTCAGGCACTCATCAACACTCATACCGTACTTGTTGCAGATAAACTGAACAACACAGGCATCGATGTCGCCGGAACGGGTACCCATAGGAACACCTGCCAGAGGAGACAGGCCCATGGAAGTATCCACACACTTGCCGTTCATAACAGCGGACAGAGAAGAGCCGTTGCCCAGGTGGCAGTTGATGAGCTTGAAATCCTTGGTGCCCATCAGGTCTGCTGCACGGCGGGCAATATACTTGTGAGAAGTGCCGTGGAAGCCGTAACGACGGATATCGTCATTCTCGAAATACTCGGTGGGGATGGCATAACGGTAAGCCTTGGGAGGCATGGTCATGTGGAAAGCGGTGTCGAATACAGCAACCTGAGGAGTCTCGGGCATGATCTTCTGGCAAGCACGAATGCCCATGAGGTTGGCAGGATTATGCAAGGGGCCCAGAGGGATGCAGTCCTCAATGGCCTTGATGACCGTATCATCAATGATGCAGGAATCGCTGAACTTCATACCACCGTGCAGAACACGATGGCCAACAGCATCGATCTCGTCGGTGGACTTGATGACGCCTTCGACAGGATCAACCAGGATGTCCAGAACAGCAGTAATCGCCTCTGCATGGGTGGGCATAGGAATATCCTTAACGTACTTCTTGTCGCCAACCTTGTGGGTCAGACGGCCATCGATATTGATACGTTCGCACAGACCCTTTGCTGCCACATCGCCGGTCTCAGGGTTCATCAACTGATACTTCAGACTGGAGCTGCCTGCATTGATAATTAACACATTCATTTCTGGATATGCCTCCTAAATAAAATTCTGTTTTCTTTTCCAGCTAATTATGCTAGAATACATATAGCTTTTATATTCTATAACAGATTTACAAAATTAACAAGTCTTTTTCAAAATTTTCACAAGACAGGGAGTTTTTATGGGAATCGTCGGTATCATATGTGAGTATAATCCCCTGCATTTGGGCCACGCCAAACAAATCCAAATGATTCGCAGGCTGCGCCCAGCCGATACAAAAATCGTCTGCCTGATGAGCGGTAATTTCGTCCAGCGTGGAGAACCGGCCATTTTTCATAAATCCGTACGGGCACAGGCCGCATTAGAAGTCGGTGCCGATCTGGTGCTGGAACTTCCTGTTACCTATGCACTATCCTCCGCAGAGAATTTTGCCTACGGCGGTGTTCGAATCCTTGGCGCATTCTGTGATGAGCTATGTTTCGGTGCCGAAAGCGGTGACGGGGAAAGCTTGATGAACACCGCAAAAATCCTTCTGGCTCCGGAATTTAAGGATGCACTACGGCTCTTCTTGGATCAGGGGCTGTCCTTCCCTGCTGCCAGGCAGCGGGCCCTGAAACAGCTGGGGAACGATGCTGGGCTACTCACCGCCCCCAACGATATTTTGGGCGTTGAATATTGTAAAGCGATCCTCCAAACCGGATGTCCCATGAAACCTCTGGTGATTCATCGGGAAGGAAACTATCACGACTTGGTTGCTGATCCCAAAAATCCCTCGGCTACAGCTCTGCGGCAGCGGATTGCAGATACCCAATCCATCGACGATTTTGTCCCCACTTCCCGATTCCACCATGCCACCATCCATACGTCATCTGCCGGTGAGCGCGCCATTCTGTGCCGCCTTCGCACGATGACCGAAAGCGAATTTGCCTGTGTGCCCTATGGCTCCGAAGGCTTGTGGCGCAAGCTCATGCACGAAAGCCGCCGGCAAGCTAGTCTGGAATCCATCCTTACTGCTGTCAAATCCAAGCGCTACACCAGAACCCGCCTGAATCGCATGGTCATGTGTGCGTTTCTTGGAATCTCTGATTCCATGCTTTCCACACCAGCTCCATATACGCGAATTCTCGGCTTCAACGATCAGGGGAGACAGATTTTGCGCGCAGCAAAGCAAACCGGTCTATATTATAATGTGGGTCAAAAAGTCGATGACCCTTTCTGGACATTGGAACAGCGCTGCGCCGATCTTTACGGATTATTTGCTCTGGATCACCCAGAGCCGCCGGGAGACGAAACCAAACAGCGTGTCATCCTTTTCAATCAATAGCCAACAAACAAAAGAGGAAGAGCCATTTTGCTCTTCCTCTTCTTATTTTTTAAGATCTCAATTACAGGTGCAAAACCCGATCCTTGATTTCCTGAGTACGGCCCTGATTCCAGAACTGGGTTCCAATGTAGCCGCAGGTACGGCGGGCAACATTCATCTTGCTCTGATCGGTATTTCCGCACTGGGGGCAGACCCAAACCAGTTTGCCATCTTCATCCTCATGAATCTCGATTTCCCCATCATAGCCACATACCTGACAGTAGTCAGACTTGGTATTCAGCTCTGCATACATGATATTGTCATAGATGAACTGCATGACCTCCAGGACAGCATCGATGTTCTGCTGCATATTGGGGACTTCCACATAGCTGATTGCACCACCGGGAGAGAGCTGCTGGAACTCAGACTCAAAGGACAGCTTGGTGAATGCATCGATTTCCTCACTGACATGAACATGGTAGGAATTGGTGATATAGGACTTGTCCGTAATACCGGGAATGATGCCAAAACGTTTCTGCAGGCACTTGGAGAACTTGTAGGTGGTAGACTCCAGAGGTGTTCCGTACAGAGAGAAGTCGATGTTGGTCTTTTCCTTCCACTGCTTGCAGGCATCGTTCATATGCTGCATCACAGACAGCGCAAAGGGCTTTGCACTCTCGTCCGTATGAGAACGGCCGGTCATATACTTGACACACTCGTAAAGACCTGCATATCCCAGAGAAATGGTAGAATATCCACCATAGAGCAGCTTATCAATGGGCTCACCCTTATCCAGTCGAGCCAGTGCGCCATACTGCCACAGGATCGGTGCAGCATCGGACAACGTGCCCTTCAATCTCTCGTGACGGCACATCAGCGCACGATAGCACAGCTCCAGACGCTCATCAAAGATCTTCCAGAACTTATCCATATCCTTTCCAGAAGACAGGGCTACATCCACAAGGTTTATGGTAACAACACCCTGATTGAATCTGCCATAGTATTTGGGGTTTCCATTTTCATCCACATAAGGTGTCAGGAAGGAACGGCATCCCATGCAGGTATAGCAGTGGCCCTCGCCATTTTTGTCCACCTTCAGCTCCAGCATTTTCTTCTCAGAGATGTAATCGGGAACCATACGCTTGGCAGTGCACTGGGCAGCCAGCTTGGTCAGATACCAGTAGGGCGTACCCTCACGAACATTATCCTCTTCCAGAACATAAATGAGTTTGGGGAACGCAGGTGTAATCCACACGCCCTTCTCATTCTTAACACCCTGATAGCGCTGGCGGAGCATCTCCTCGATAATCATAGCCAGATCCTTCTTCTCCTGCTCGTTCTTGGCCTCGTTCAGGTACATGAAAACAGTGATAAAGGGGGCCTGACCGTTGGTGGTCATCAGGGTCACTACCTGATACTGGATGGTCTGTACACCACGGCTGACTTCGTCACGAAGGCGCTCTTCCACAACCTGGGTGATCGACTCTTCATCGGATTTGAAACCAAAAACCTCCAACTCACGCATCACATTCCGGCGAATCTTCTCACGGCTGATCTGGACGAAAGGAGCCAAGTGGGTCAGACTGATGGACTGACCGCCATATTGGTTGGATGCAACCTGCGCAATGATCTGGGTTGCAATGTTACAAGCAGTGGAGAAAGAGTGGGGCTTTTCAATGAAGGTACCGGAAATGACCGTACCGTTCTGCAGCATATCTTCCAGATTGATCAGATCACAGTTGTGCATATGCTGGGCATAGTAATCAGAGTCATGGAAATGGATGATACCAGCTTCATGCGCCTGAACAATGTCCTGAGGCAGCAAAATGCGGCGGGTAATGTCTTTGGACACTTCACCAGCCATATAGTCACGCTGTACGGAGTTGACCGTAGGATTCTTGTTTGCATTCTCCTGCTTAACTTCTTCGTTGTTGCACTCAATCAGGCTCAAGATCCGATCATCCGTTGTATTGGACTGGCGGGCCAGATTGCGGATGTAACGATATGTAATGTATTCCTTTGCCACCTCAAAAGCGCCGTGGGACATGATTGCCTTTTCAACCAGATCCTGAATCTCTTCCACCGAAGGGCTGCGTCCCATCGCATCACAGCTAATGGAAACACTCTGCGTGATTCGGTCGATCTGCAGCGGAGTCATGCGGAATTGCTCTTCCACAGCCACATTTGCTTTTTCGACAGCACGTCGGATTTTCTTTTCGTCAAAAGTTTCTTCTGCACCGTTTCTTTTAATAATTTTCATAATGTCCCCCTGTAATTCTAGGGCTTTCATCCCATATACTCTTCGTGGTATTACCTACACAAGATGATGTATTCGTAATTCGCGACTTGCTATATAATACTATATCTTGTGTTGCTTTTCAAGTATCAAGCACAAAATATTGTTTATATATATTCTTCAATCCTTGGTTGATTTTTGGTTGATTTACTGAATCCAAACAAGGGCGCACCCTTTACATTTGCTCTGAATTTGTTATGGTTCTTCGATTTTCTGAAAACAGGCAATTGAAATATATGAAAAATGATATATAATAACAAAGATCAACTATGTGCTGATCTTATATTTTTTGCAAAGGAGCAAAAACAATGCAACAATCCTTTGGTACGCTTTCCTCCGGTGAGGCTGCGACTCTATATACAATATCTGGTGGTCGTCTTCGTGCAGCCATCACCGACTATGGTGCTACTCTGGTAAGCCTCTGGGTGGATGGTGTGGATGTAGTGCTTGGCTATGACGATGTCAACGGCTATGCCCAAAATGATGGTTTTCTGGGGGCTATCGTTGGACGAAACGCCAACCGTGTAAAAAACGCCCAATTCCAGCTTAACAATGATACCATTTACCTAACCGCGAACGAGGGCAACAACAACCTGCACTCTGGCCCCAATTCCTTTAGCAGGAGATTTTGGACCTTAGATGATGCTGCCGAGAATTTCGTTCGATTTACCCTGACCAGCCCTGACGGAGATCAGGGTTTCCCCGGTCGCGCTGTCATCTCTGTCACCTATACTTTGGACGCAAACGACACACTGCGAATTGCCTATGACGCAGTTTGCAGCAAGGATACTGTATTCAATTTTACCAATCACGCATACTTCAATCTGGCTGGCGAGAATCACCCGGAGAAAGCCATGCGTCAGACTCTGATGCTGCCTGCGCGATACTTCAATCCCGATGATGCCGAAAACATCCCCACCGGTGAGGTGCGCAGCGTAATCGGTACCCCCTTTGATTTCCGCACCGCAAAACCTCTGAGTCAGGATATCTGCGCTGATTACGAGCCACTTCATCTGCAAGGTGGCTACGACCACAATTTTGAAGTCTTTTGCGCTCCCTGCGCCATCCTCACCGATCCGGAATCCGGACGCAGCATGGCCCTCATCACAGATTGTCCCGGTGTTCAGGTATATACAGCAAATTTCCTGGATGTGATCGGCAAAGGCGGCATCCACTACCCCAAGCGCAGCGGCGTGTGCCTGGAAACGCAGTTCTGCCCTGATGCAGTCAACCACCCGGAGTGGCCCCAGCCCATTACAAAAGCCGGGGAAACATATCACTCTGTAACCAAATTCAAATTCTGATTTTTCTGAAAGTGTCCACAGCATTTATGCTGCGGGCACTTTTTTGTAGCACGGGAAGATACCTTTTGCATAAACTGTCCTGTAAGCACTTTGCTTATTTTTGATTCAGGAGGTATCAACATGTCTGAACATTGCCAGGAGGCATTATGCTGCAGGCCTGACGATCTGCGCAGTGCCTTATCCATCCATACACGCAAAATCACCGATAGCTGCCGGGATAAAGATTGTATCGAAGATCTCCGGGTATTCTTAACCAGGGAATCCCAGGCAATTCTCGACACTGCCGCAGCCGCAAAAGTCCGCTGCGCCGATCTGCTTTACACTTCAATCGATGTTAGCCCCGTCGCTTTCAACCAAAATCACTATTGTATTGATTTAACCTTCTACTATCGAATCATTGCAGATGCAATGGTTGGCTCCTGCCACCCGGCCACACTTTGCGGTCTTGCTATGTTCTCCAAACGGGCCGTTCTTTGCGGAGAGCATTCCGATGCCCACATCTTTACCAGCGATGCTTCCAATTGCGGCCCCTGCAACTGCAGCAACAGTCTCCCCACCGCAGTGGTCGAAGTACTCGATCCTATGGTACTGTCATCCAAGGTCGTAAGCGTTTGCACGCAGGAGGCCTCTGCACTGCAAATTCCCGACTGCGTACAGGGTCGCTTTGACGATGAACTGGTGCTTGGCGGAGACAAACAGCGCCTGTTTGTAACACTCGGGCAGTTCTCCATTATTCGTCTGGAACGGGATACCCAGATTGTTGTGCCGGTGCTGGACTACTCCATCCCCACAAAAGAGTGCTGTGATAACCCCGGCTGTGCCGAAGACCCGTGTCAGATTTTTGCAAAAATTCCTTTCCCCGCATCGCAATTTACGCCCACAGGCTGCGAACACGACCGCTGTGATTCCTGCGGCAACTACCAGACCACCTAGAAAAACTGCCGGAGCAATGCTCCGGCAGTTTTCATACCATCAACTAATCCGATTGTAGCATCCGCCCAGCAATCTGGCCATTTTCCTGAGCCTTTTGCTTGATAACCACAGCATTTTGAGAGGTTCTCTCATGACGCATAGCCTGATCCATCATCAAACAGAGATTCTCCGGATTCAGCTGATCCAGAGGAATGCAGTTTGGATTTCCCAGATAGTCCATAAAACCAGATACCTTTGGATCGTATGAGATACCCACCATCCTTGTGTTTTGGCTGCAAGCAAAAACCAGTGCGTGCAGGCGCATTCCAATCACCAGTTCTGCCCCGGCAATCACACCGCATAACTGGGCACCATCGGTGTGCGTGCTAATAATCCTATAAGGAATCTGCAGCTGGCTGGCTGCACGTTGGGTGATTGTTTCATCCCGTGCCGGCTCAAAGCAGAGGAACACCGGCATCATGCCATACTTGTCCCAACCATACTGCGCAGCTGCTCGGATAGACTCCAAGCGTTGGAAGGCATCCTCCCATGGTCTAAGCACAAACAGGAAGTATTTTTCATGAGGGTCCACATCGTTGCGAAGTAAAAATCTGCGTGCGCCTTCTTCATCCGCCAGCATCTGCAAGGCAGGGTCAGCCGTCACCGAAACCTGCGGAACCGTAACACCAAACGAACGCAGCGTTTTTTCCGAATCCGGATCTCGAAGTGTAATGCAGTCTACATAGCGGTTCAGTGTCTTCGCCACACAGCGTATATACCGCTTGCCATGGACTGGACCTGCTCCACAGCCGTACATCATAACCTTACAGCCTGATTTTTTTGCCTGTTGGATACTAAACAGGTAGTAAAGCAAACTTCTGGTACTCGTTGAATTCTGTATCAGCGTGCCGCCGCCGCTGATGTACAGCTGACTCTTTTTCATCCACTTTCCTGCACGCAGCCAATGAAAAATGTGCACAGAAGATACCCCTGTCATAATAGCGGTCTGCCGAGGTTTTCTCGTCATCACACAGATTGGCAAGCACGGATCTTGCTGACGGAGCTGTGCAATAATGGTCACCAAAATGGAATCGTCTCCCACATTGCCCTTACCATAGGCACCACAAATAACCGCACCATAGCGACCTTTCTTTTGCTTGGCGTAACGCATAAGAACCGTATTATAAATCTCAATCTGCCGGGCTGCCATTGCCTCTGCTGAGAACTCCGTGCGAACCTTTTGATAAATCTGCTGCCCAAGGCGACTGCGAAGTTTATGATCCAGAGCTAGCTCTATCATCCGATCCCGCATTTTTTCCCAATCACCGGGTTCTACCAAAAATCCGGTTTTCTCATCCAGCACCACCTGGGGGACACCGCCTACCGCTGTGGCAATGGTAGCGCAGTACATTCTGGCGCCTTCTGTGATGGCATACGGAAATGTTTCTGATATGGAGCTGAGCATGTTTACATCCAGACAATGATAGAAACTGTTCATATCTGTCTGCCAGCCCACAAAGCGAACTGAATCTTCTGGACAAAGCTCTCTAACCATCTGCTCCAGTTCGTCCTTTTGTTCACCCTCGCCTGCAATCATCAAACGCATATTGCTGCACCTTTTGGCAGCTGCACCAAACGCACGTATCAGCGTTGGAATATCCTTGACTGGATTTAGCCGGGCAGCTATGCCGTAAATCACACAGGTTTCATCCCAGTCGATTCCAAGGCTTTTCAGAAATTCCCCACGAGGACGGTACTCCATCCTTTCCGGAAAGGAGATACCATTATAAATCGGCCAGATTCGATCTGCGTCATAGCCTCTGGAAACCAGAAGTTCCTTCATGGAATCCGAAACCGCCACCAACGCATCGCGATGGCGCAGGGAAAACCGATTCGCAACGCCAAACGTCATGTTTGCCGCCGGCCTGCCCATATAATCCAGTTTTGGGTCAGAATGCACCGTGGAAATCACCGGAATATCCAGATGTCTGCGCAGCCAGGTGCCAAACAGATTGGCCTTTGCCCCATGGCAGTGGAGAATCTCATAACCGCCTTCTTGCAAGCCCTTCAGCAAATCCATCTTTGCCTGATAGGGCGTCTTCGTTTTTAGGATTCTGGTTTGGATCCCCATTTCTCTTGCCTCTTCCGCAAAAGGACCCTCTATAAAACACACTAAAGTTGCCTGATGTGCCTTGCTGAGCTCACGGAGCATAGTAAGCACCTGGGTTTTGGCACCGCCCACATCACCACCAGAAATCAAATGCATGATTTTCATAGCATATTACTCCCGCATCATGCGTTTTCTGGCCAGATTAATGGGACCTTCCTGCATGTGATTGATCCACCCAAGGCTCTTACCGCAGCCATAAACAACGCAGGAATCAGGGTCATCGGCCAAAGTGCACGCGATCCCGGTTCGCTCAGATAACATCTTGTCCATCCCCCAAATCTGACTCCCGCCGCCGGTCAAGGTGATCCCATTTTTAGCAATATCACCTACCAGTTCAGGACTTGTTTCTTCCAGAACAGACAAAACCTCTTCCGCGATCTGACGAGCTGGACGCCGAAGGACCTCATAAACCTCAGATGAGAAAATCGTCAGTTCTCTGGGCAAGCCTGTTTTGGCATCGCGCCCCTTGACATTCATGCTGATTTCCTCCATTCTGGGATAAACACTGCCAATTTGAATTTTAATATCCTCTGCAGTAACCTGCCCGATGATAACGCCATGCTTGCGGCGGACATAACGGGCAATGGTTTCATCAAAGGCGTCGCCTGCAACCACAACGGAAGAAGAATTGGCAACCCCATTCAGACTAAGAACGGCCACGTCTGTGGTACCGCCGCCAATATCTACCACCATGTGTCCGTTGGCATTCTGGATTGGAAGATTCGCACCCAATGCCGCAGCCAGAGGCTCTTCAATCAAATACACACGGCGGGCACCCGCTTCAATTGCCGCATTGATAACCGTGCGCTCTTCCACCTCAGTAACACCACTGGGAACACATATGACCACTCTGGGCTTGGGGTTAAATATGGATGACTTCACCGCTTTACGAAAAAGAATCTGCAGCATCTTAACGGTCATCTCGTGGTCAGAGATGACACCGTCCTTCAGGGGACGCATTGCCACCACATTACCGGGGGTTCTGCCCAGCATGTTCCGAGCATCGGAACCCACCTGTAGAATCTTACCGCTGTTTTTATCAACCGCAACCACACTGGGCTCACGAATCAAAACGCCCTGCCCTTCCACATAAATCAGCACGTTGGAAGTACCCAAATCCACTGCCAGGTCGCTGGTAAAAAAGTTGAGATTCGGTTTTTTAAATTTAAATTTCATGATTACACCTACTTAATGTTCTTTTCGAGCGGCAGCTACCGTGGCAAGATTCACTTCCTTTGCCCCGCCGCTCAGCAGCACACGGGCACATTCCGATGATGTGGCACCGGTCGTCAGAATATCATCCAGCAGCAAAATCCGCTTTCCATCCACGCAGGCCCCGGGAATCAAGTGATAAACACCCAGGACATTTGCTTTTCGTTCCTCCGGTGTCTTCAGCCCGGAGTTTGGTTTTGTATCTCTATGCTTTACAAGACAAGCAGTCAATGGACAACCCAGTTCTAGACAAACACGACGGGCAACCAGTTCCACCTGATCATATCCTCGCCGCCGTTTTCGCTTATGGCTAACCGGAACCCAGGTGATGATGTCAAATTCGTCACCAAATTCCTGCAATATTCTCATTCCCAACAGCCGACCATAGCTTTCTGCAAGGCTGCGGACATTGTAGAACTTATAGCGAAGAAGGCTGTGCCGCACGTTGCCCTCGTAATGCCATAGCGCAGTCACACGGGAAATATAAGGAATTTTACCGGGTCTTGCCGCAAAATACGGAGCACTGGCTCGACATCCATGACAAAGATCCAGTTCTCTCTGTTCTAATATTTTTTGACACAGGACACACTTTCTGGGAAAAACCCAGTCAAGGACTCGTTTGAACAGTCTCATTCATTCTTCCCCTGCAGCCGCAGTTTCAGGCCGCTGTACCTGCGATTGCGCTTTGCATTTTCTGTCATAGCAGCAATGATTTCTTCCTTGCCCACAATGATTAAAAGCTCTCTGGCACGGGTGACCGCTGTATATAGGACGCTGCGGCTAAGCAGATAAGGGGAACCATTCCATGCCGCCAGAATAACGGCACGATACTCACTGCCCTGACTTTTATGTACCGTCATGGCATAAGCAGGCTCCAGTTCATTCATTTGGGAAAAGTCGTAGTCTGCCTCTCGATCGTCAAAAACAACTGTCAGCGTTTCGGCATGGGGATCGATCTGCAAAATGGTTCCGATGTCACCATTAAAAATACCGCTGCCCACTGCACTGCCATCAGTCTTTCGCCACATTATATCATAGTTATTGCGAATTTGCATCACCCGATCGCCCTCTCGGAAAGAAAAATCCCCAAATTGGCGTTCTTTTTTACCGGGAGCCGGTGGATTTAAGGTTGCCTGCAGAAGTTTATTCAAATTCTGAGTACCCACACCACCTTTGCGCGTTGGGCTGAGCACCTGAATCTGATCCGCCGGTATTCCCATATTTTTTGGCAGCCGTGTTGCACATAGCTGGGCAATCAGTTGACATACTGCCTCTGCGGATTGTCGGCGCATAAAGAAAAAGTCCTTGTCCACCCTCTTTAACTCCGGCATCTGGCCTGCATTGATTCGGTGGGCATTCATGACGATCAGGCTCTGCTGCGCTTGGCGAAAAATATCTGTCAGGTGTACTGTCGGCAGCATATGACTGCGGAGCATATCACCAAACGGAAATCCAGGGCCCACAGGCGGGAGCTGATCCGGGTCGCCCACTAAAATAATTCTCTTGCCCTGAGGGATCGCCTTCAGCAGACTATGCATCAGGAGAATATCCACCATACTCATCTCATCCACAATCACAGCATCCGTCCTGAGGGGAAAATCTTCATCTCTGCCAAAAACCATCATTCCCGTTGCCGGGTCAATTCCTGCCTCCAGCAGGCGATGAATGGTAGAAGTTTCCTCACCTGTCACCTCTGTCATGCGCTTGGCTGCCCGTCCCGTAGGGGCAGCCAGCATGCACCGCAGCTGCATATGTCCCAGCAGGTTGAGGATTCCCTGCACGATTGTGGTTTTACCGGTACCCGGGCCGCCTGTAACCAGCAGCACCCCATTGGTGGCAGCTGCACGAATGGCATGTGCCTGCTGCGGGGAATACTGTACCATACTCTCCTGCTCCACAGTCTTCATCAACTGATCCAGGTTTTCAGGTTCCGGGAAACTGCAGTTTGCCGCCAGCAGCAAACGGTAAGTTGTATAGAGTTCAGCCTCATACATCTGAGGAAGGTACACAATTTTGATTCCAGCCAATTGCTGAAAAACCACACGATCTGCCTGACTGAGTCTGTCAACCCCCTCAGAAACCTTTTCCCTTTCCACGCTCAAAAGCTGTGCCGTGGCCAAAATCAGCTTTTCCTCCGGCAAGAAGGTATGGCCCGCATCCGTATTGTATCCCAGTTCAAAGAGAATCCCCGCCTCCACGCGGCGTGGATCATCCCCAGCGGTGCCCAGTTCGATTGCAAACCGATCCACCGCAGCAAAGGGGGCATCCAGTCCGTGATCCATCAACAAATACGGATCGTCGTAAAGCAATTCCACCGTCTGTTCCCCATAGAGTTTATAGGCCCGCACCGCAAGTTCCGTCGGAAGATGGTGCAGTGCGAAAAACTCCATCAACTGCCGAAGTCCCGTCTGCTGCCGGTACTCTCTGCCAAAGCTCCGAGCCTTCTCCAGAGATATCCCGGGTATCTGTGCCAAGCGTTCCGGCTCCTGCTCCAGCACGAGCAGGGTCTGATCCCCAAAGTATTCTACGATTCGTGCAGCCATAATTGGGCCGATTCCTTTGATGGCACGGCTGGAAAGAAAGCCCTGGATTTCCGCAGCAGTTTGCGGCAGCATCCGCTCCAGAAACTCTGCTTCAAATTGTTTGCCAAAGCTGGAATGGTTGCTCCACTTTCCCGTCACCATCAGCCGTTCACCCACAACGGGCAGCGGAATGATACCGACCACCGTCACTGTCTTCCCTGCACAGTTTAGTTTTAAGACAGAATATCCATTGTCATAATTCTGGTAAACCACAGCTGCCACTGCACCTTGTAGTATTTCTAGTTCTTGTTCCGCCAAATCAATCTCGCTCCAATGTGTTCTAATCCAACACCGCCATATCCCCTTTCCTGAGATACGGCCATTTATTTGGATTTATGTATATTTCTTTTATCTTACTATAAAATACCTAAAATGAAAAGACCTAGAGCGCAACTTTTTACTTTGTCCTTTCTATCGAAAAGGTAAGCGGCGCATAACACTTTTTCTACTATATTTAACAATGAAATTCTTGCTTTCAATGATTCATTGTGTTAAAATGAATCCGTTGAAATTTGATCAAATCTGAAAGGTGAGGAAACAAAATTGAAAGACCTTTCTCTTCTGGTTTGGCTCACACAGCTGGGCATGACAGTCGCATTCCCCTTAGCCGGTTTCGTACTGCTGGGTGTCTGGCTGAATAACCGATTTCATCTTGGCACCTGGGTAATCATTGCAGGTTTGGTCGTTGGACTTTGCTCTGCAATTACCGGGCTTCGCTCATCTTTGAAGATGCTTGAGCGCATGTCCCAGGGTAAAAAAGATAATACGCCACCCCCCATTTCATTTAACGATCACGATTGATCGGAGGTTATCATGGATTCGCGCAAAATTGTATTTCAAGAAACAGGAATTGTCCTGTTGGGCGAAGTCATTGGCACTGCCCTCATGTGCGGTATTTTTGCATTGCTGCACAAATTTGACTTGCCTGTATTGTACGGTGGTTTGATTGGTTTGATACTGGCCACCGGAAACTTCTTCTTCATGGCCATCAGCACCTGTATGGCAGCAGATAAGGCTCAATCCCAGAAAGTGAAAGCTGGACAGGTCATGGTCCGCAATTCTTATATGCTGCGCATCGCTATCCTGTTTCTCATTTTATTTGCCTGCGGAAAGAGTGGCCTGTTTAATGTATTCTCCCTTGTATTGCCGCTGCTGTTTGTGCGGCCCACTATAACGATTGCAGAATTTTTCAGAAAGCCAGGTGAAAATAAATTATGAGTGTAAACGTTACCGGTGCATTTGTTTATTTCAATATCCCGATTTTCGGCGGAATCCCCGTCACGCAGACGACCATTTCTTCTCTCGTGGTGACAATTCTGCTGTGTACTGCCTTCGTGATATTGGGCAAGGGTCTGAGCACCCGCCCCGGCAAAGCTCAGGTATTGGTCGAAAAAGGTGTTGGTATGCTCCAGGGCATGGTTGTGGAAACCATGGGTGCCCACAACGCACACTGGACTCCCTTTATCGGCGCTATTTTCCTCAGCTCCATTTTTGGTTCTCTGATTGGCATGACTGGATTCCTTCGTTCTGCCACTGCGGACCTGAGCACAACGCTCACATGGTCCATTATGGTCAGCGCCATTATTTGGTATAATAACATCAAGAACAACGGTTTTGGCGGTTGGCTCAAGGGTTTTACCGAGCCAATTGTTGTCATGACCCCCATGAACATCATCGGTGAAATCGCACAGCCTGCCTCTATGGCATTCCGTCATTTTGGCAATGTCGCCGGCGGCGGTGTTATCACCACGGTTCTTTACACCGGTCTTGCTCTGGCCTCCAGTACCGTACTGAATCTGATTGCATCCAGCGGTGCAGCAGTCGGGATCGTCCTGTTGGTTTTGAGCGCAGGCCTCTTCATTTGGAATCGTAAGACAAAGAAGGTTGCCGCCTTGATTGCCGGCATTGTTTCTTTTGCATTGGGTCTGTTTGGTCTATTGCAGGCTGCCGGCATTCTGACCGGTGTTCCCCTGCTGACGCTTGGTATCCCCGCGGTACTTTCTTTGTACTTTGATTTATTCTCCGGCTTTGTTCAGGCTTTGGTCTTCTCTTTGCTGACCATGGTCTACATTTCCGGATCTCTGCCCGAGCCTCAGGCTGACGCAGAGTGATTCATTTTGTCACCCCATAAATTTTTATATTAGAAAACATTTTAGGAGGAATTATTTATGGATTTGGGTTTAGCTATTTTTAAGGCAGGTTGTGCAATCGGTGCAGGTCTGTGTATGGGTATCGGCGCTATCGGCCCCGGTGTCGGCGAAGGTAACGCAGTTGGTAAGGCACTGGAAGGCATGGCTCGTCAGCCCGAAGCTGCCGGCAACCTGAGAAGCACCATGATCATGGGCTGTGCAATTGCCGAGACCACCGGTATCTACGCTCTGCTGATTTCTTTCCTGATCCTGTTTGCTCTGGGTTAATTTCCTTTCTAAATTTATTTGAAAGGAGATTACCAAATTGGAAGGATTTGAAAGCTTTATCGGTGTAAACCCCTGGACTGCTCTGTTTACACTGCTCAACTTCCTGCTGGTATTCTTTGTAGGTAAGAAATTTCTGTTTGGCCCTGTGATGAAAATAATCGCAGATCGTCAAAAAGAAATTGATGACATGTACGACTCCGCCAACAAGGCAAGCCAGCAGGCCAAGGCCCTGGAAGACGAGTATCAATCCAAGCTGTCCCAGGCCAAGCGCACCAGTGACGAAATCGTAAAGAATGCTGTCGCCCGTGCCCAGGCAAGAGAAGACGAAATCATTCGTCAGGCAAATGCAGACGCTGCCACCATTTTGGAAAAGGCAAACGCCGACATTGCCCAGGAGAAGAAGAAAGCCCTGAACGACGCCAAGGACGAAATTTCCGGCGTTGCAATGGCTATCGCAGAAAAGGTTGTGGCGCGTCAGCTGAACGAGGTTGACCAGCAGACACTGATTGCCGAATTCATCGACAATCTGGGAGAAAGCCTATGACAGATGCTGCAAGTCATTACGGCCAGGCGCTGTATGAGCTGGCCAAGGACGAAGGTCTGTCCCAGCAGATTCTGTCCGAGCTGAAGGTGCTTGAACAGTCGTTTCAGGCAGAGCCCGAGTTCGTGACACTGCTGAGCACACCTTCAATCCCGAAACCCGAACGTTGCCAGATTCTGGATGACAGTTTCCGGGATCAAGTTCACCCCTATGTTCTGAATTTCTTGAAAATTCTCACAGAACGCGGCTATATGCGGCATTTTACCGGCTGCTGTCGTGTTTTTCAGCAGTGCTACAATGCAGACAACGGAATTATGATTGTGACTGCGGTCACAGCCCTTCCCCTGTCTGACGAACTGCGAAAAAAGCTTACAGACAAGCTCTCCACCGTTACCGGCAAGTCCATCGATCTTCAGTGTGAGGTTGATCCTTCCTGTCTGGGCGGTGTCCGGCTTGACTGGGACGGCAAGCAGGTAGACGGTACCGTCCGTCGCAGATTGGAAGATATCCGCGGCGTTCTGAAAAATACCGTACTCTGATCAGAAAGCAGGGACTCAAATGGAATTAAGACCCGAAGAAATAACTAAAATCATCCGTAGTCAGATTAAGAACTACGAAGCCAAGCTGGAAACAAGCGAAACCGGCACCGTCATTGTGGTCGGTGACGGCATCTCCACTGTTTCCGGTTTGGACCAGTGCATGGCCGGCGAGCTGATTGAATTTCCCAACGGCGAATTCGGCATGGCACAGAACTTGAATGAAGATACCGTTTCTGTTGTTATCCTCGGTGACGACAGCGGTATCAAAGAAGGCGACACCGTTAAGCGTACCGGTCGTGTCGTGTCCGTTCCCGTGGGCAACGGGCTGATTGGTCGTGTTGTCAATGCGCTGGGCGAACCGATCGACGGCAAGGGTACCATCGAAAACGATGGTTTCCGCCCCATCGAATCCCCCGCCCCCGGCATTATTGATCGTGAACCTGTCAATGTGCCCCTTCAGACCGGCATTAAGGCAATCGACTCCATGATTCCCATTGGGCGTGGTCAGCGTGAGCTGATCATCGGTGACCGCCAGACCGGTAAAACCACCATTGCTACGGATACCATTCTGAACCAGAAGGGCAAGGATGTCATCTGTATTTATGTTGCAATCGGTCAGAAACGCTCTACCGTTGCTCAGATTGTTAACAGTCTGACCGCAGCTGGCGCCATGGATTACAGCATTGTTGTCAGTGCTACCGCTTCCGAGCTGGCCCCCATGCAGTATATTGCCCCCTACTCTGGCTGTACCATGGGTGAGTATTTCATGGATCAGGGCAAGGATGTCCTGGTAATCTATGATGACCTGTCCAAGCACGCCGTCGCTTACCGTGCAATTTCTCTGCTGATTCGCCGTCCCCCCGGACGCGAAGCCTATCCCGGTGACGTTTTCTACCTGCACTCTAGACTCTTAGAGCGTGCTGCTCACCTGAGTGCAGAAAAGGGCGGCGGTTCTCTGACTGCTCTTCCCATTATCGAAACTCAGGCCGGTGATGTTTCCGCTTATATTCCTACCAACGTTATCTCCATCACCGATGGTCAGATTTTCTTGGAATCCGAGCTGTTCAATGCCGGCGTTATGCCTGCTGTTAACCCTGGTATTTCCGTTTCCCGTGTTGGTGGTAATGCACAGATCAAGGCCATGAAGAAGGTTTCCGGTTCCCTGAGAATGCTTTATTCTCAGTACCGTGAGCTGCAGAGCTTTGCTCAGTTTGGCTCAGATCTGGACGCTGATACCAAGTCTCGTCTGGCTTTGGGTGAGCGTATTGTGGCCGTATTAAAGCAGCGCAACAATGCCCCCGTTGATGTCGCGCATCAGGTGTGCATTATCTATGCAGTTACAAACGGATACCTGAATCAGATTGCTGTTGATGAGGTTCCTGAATTTGAGCGTCAGTTGTCTGAGCTCATGGAGAATCGCTATTCCAAGGCGCTCAACGATATCCGTACGACCGGCAAGCTGGAACCGGAAACCGAGCAGGCGATCCAGGATGCTTTGAATGAACTGATTGCCCAGTTCAATCCGGCAAACTAACACGGAAGGAGTGTGAGCCATGGCTGGCGTTTCCACCAAGGAAATAAAAAACAGAATCCGAAGCATGGAAAGCACGAAGCAGATCACAAAAGCCATGGAGATGGTCGCTGCTTCCAAGCTCCGTCAGGCACAGGAAAAAGTCCTGTCCTCCCGCCCCTACTTTGAGATTCTATACGAAACAATAAATGACATCGTGGACTGCAATCGGGATTTTTCTTCCCCATTCCTAACCAAGCGTCATGGTAACAAAGCGCTGTATGTTGTCATCGCCGGTGACCGCGGTCTTGCCGGAGGTTACAACAGCAATGTTCTGAAACTTAGTGTTCAGGAAATTGAGGGTAAGGATGCCACCATCCTGCCCATCGGAAAAAAGAGTGTAGACTATTTCCGGTCCCATGGTGCCAATATCCTCACGGACACCTATGCAGAAGCTGCCGAGATTTCCATCGGCGACTGTTTCTCCATCGCAAAAATGCTGTCAAACGCATATTTGGCAGGAAAATACGACGAAATTCATGTTGTCTACACCAATTTCGTCTCTGTCCTTGCCCAGACTCCGGCTTCCTTACAGATGCTTCCTCTGCTTCGTCAGCAGACATCCCAAAAAGTTTCTCAGTCTGATATGCTCTACGAGCCTGATGCAGAAACCGTATTTGCCACCATCGTCCCAGAATACCTGGGTGGCATTTTATACGGCGCCCTTTGCGAGTCTCGCTGTGCCGAACAGGCCGCCAGACGAACCGCTATGGACTCTGCAACCCAAAATGCTGAAGACATGATCGGCGATCTGAATCTGAAGTTTAACCGTGCCCGTCAGGCAGCGATTACCCAGGAAATCACCGAAATTGTGGCAGGTGCCTGACACCTGACTGCAAATATGGAATTCAATTCAAAGGAGTTGACCCCAATGGCCAAACATATCGGCACCGTGACGCAGATCATCGGTCCCGTTTTGGATATCCGCTTTGCGGACAATCAGCTTCCCGCACTGCTGAATGCCATTGAAGTACCCCACAACGGCTCTACCGTTGTTGCAGAAGTTGCGCAGCACATTGGCGACAATGTGGTTCGCTGCATTGCTATGGGTTCTACTGATGGCCTTCAGCGTGGTGTGGAGGCAATTGATACCGGCGCCCCCATTACGGTTCCCGTCGGCGAAGAGTGCCTCGGCAGAGTTTTCAATCTGTTGGGACAGCCTATCGACAACGGCCCAGAACCCACCACGCAGGAGCGTTGGCCCATCCACCGTCCAGCCCCCAGTTATGAAGATCAGGAGCCTGCTACCGAAATTCTGGAAACAGGCATCAAGGTTATCGATTTGATTTGCCCCTACGCTAAAGGTGGTAAGATCGGTCTATTTGGCGGCGCAGGTGTTGGCAAAACCGTTCTGATTCAGGAACTGATTTACAACATCGCAACCCAGCACAATGGTTACTCTGTATTTACCGGCGTTGGTGAGCGTACCCGTGAGGGCAATGACCTGTACCGTGAAATGACTGAGTCCGGTGTTATCAAAAAGACCGCCATGGTCTATGGTCAGATGAACGAGCCCCCCGGAGCCCGTATGCGTGTTGCGCTTTCTGGTTTGACAATGGCCGAATACTTCCGTGATGTAAAACATCAGGACGTTCTGCTATTTATTGATAACATCTTCCGTTTTACTCAGGCCGGTTCTGAAGTTTCCGCCCTGCTGGGTCGTATGCCTTCCGCTGTTGGCTATCAGCCCACACTGGCAACCGAAATGGGTGCTTTGCAGGAGCGTATCACTTCTACGAAGGACGGTTCTATTACCTCTGTTCAGGCTGTCTATGTCCCTGCCGATGACTTGACTGACCCGGCACCTGCCACCACCTTTGCTCACTTGGATGCAAAGACCGTTCTGGATCGTGGTATCGCATCTCTGGGTATTTACCCTGCTGTTGACCCTCTGGATTCTTCTTCTAGAATCCTGTCTCCGGAAGTTGTCGGTCAGGCTCATTATGATACTTCCCGTGCTGTTCAGAACATTCTGCAGCGCTATAAGGAACTGCAGGATATTATTGCAATCATGGGTATGGACGAACTGTCCGAGGAAGATAAGGTTACCGTTAACCGTGCCCGTAAGATCCAGCGTTTCCTGTCCCAGCCCTTTGCGGTTGCTGAGCAGTTCACTGGTTTCAAGGGTAAGTATGTTCCCCTGAAAGACACCATCCGCAGTTTCCAGGAAATCATTGATGGCAAGCATGACCATATTCCCGAATCCTACTTCCTGTTTAAGGGCAGCATCGATGATGTGGTCGAGAGCTATGAAAAGGATAAGGTGAAGTAAGCATGGCTAGCTTCTCCCTGAAAATTGTCAGCCCCGATGGACTGATTTTTGACGGCCAAGCTGAAAAGGTTATCGTCCGTACGACCACCGGCGATCTGGGTATCATGGCTCGGCATATGAACTGCGTGTGCCCCCTGGGCATGGGTAAAGCCATTGTCGAAGCTGACGGCAAGCGTCATGAAGCTGCCTGTATCGGTGGCATGATCAGCGTTGTCGACGGAGAAGTGACCCTCGTTCCCACAACCTTTGAATGGGCCGAAAAAATCGATTCTGACCGTGCAGACGCCTCCTATCAGCGTGCGCAAACGGTTTTGCAGAATAAGAATTCTTCTGACACAGACCTGCGAATGGCAGAGGCCAGATTGAAGCGTGCACTGGTTCGTAAAAGCGTTGCATCCGGTACAAAATACTAAGCGTTTAGAAGAGTTGACATCCATTTGCACACGCAAAATTAGGATCAATTTCTGAAAACTGCAAAAGATTTGTAACCCGGCACTGCAATACGCAAATTAGTTTATTCCCAGGAATATTCAAATTGGAAATGTCCCCCATTTGTGAGACGGTACGACATACGGTCTTACAGATGGGGGATTTTATATGCCAAATGGAATAGCAAGCGATCGATTATACAAGCGTTCAAAAATGGTAAATAACCACCCGAATAAAATAGCAGCAGGGCACCGGTGGGTGCCCTGCTGCGTGGCTGAGGATTTACTTTTTACGGAAGTGCTCGTCTTTCTTCATCTTTACATGGATGGTTTTCGTCCCCCAGTCTTTCGTGGCATGGGACATCCCAAGTACAGGAGAATACGGAGCACATGCAATAGCCAGTCGTAAAGCCCAACACCATTGGCCTTGGCAGTCCGACATTCTCTTATAATATATCAGATATTTTTAGCAAGCATTTTCAGCTCATCTGCCAGATCTGTCCGCTCCCAGGGATGGTTCGCCACACCGAAATGACCATGCATTGCAGTTGCACAGTAAATCGGATTGCGCAGTTCCAGCTTGCGGATAATACCAGCGGGGGTCAGATCGCAGGTTTTGCGAAGAAGTTCCGTCATCTTCTCTTCGCTGATGGTTCCGGTACCATAGCTGTCCACACGTACAGAAACAGGCTCTGCCACACCAATGGCATATGCCAGCTGCACCTGTACCTTTTCCGCCAGACCAGCGGCAACCAGATTCTTAGCCATGTATCTGGCCATATATGCACCACTGCGATCAACCTTAGTCGGGTCCTTTCCGGAGAATGCACCGCCACCGTGGGAGAAATAGCCGCCATAAGTATCCACAATGATTTTACGACCAGTCAGTCCGGTGTCTCCGTTAGGGCCGCCAATTACAAAATTTCCGGTTGGATTGATGTAAATATGGGAAACATCATCAATGTTGAATCCATAGCTTGCCAGAACAGGTGCGATTACCTGCTCACGGATATAACCACGCAGCTCTTCCACCGGGAACTCTACACTGTGCTGCACAGACACAACGACTGTATCAATTCCCACAACCTTATCATTTTCATCATACTCAACAGAAGTCTGTGTCTTACCATCCGGACGCAGCTCGGGGTTGCTTGCGATGCACTCGGTAAGACGATTGACCAATGCTCGGGAAATTGCCGCCGGCAGAGGCATTAATTCCGGTGTTTCGTTGCAGGCTCCGCCGAACATCATTCCCTGATCGCCGGCTCCACCCACCTCATCATTGGTGCCCAGCGCAATATCCGCAGACTGGGTGTGGATTTTGCAAATTACCTGGCAGGTATCTGCATGGAATCCGTCACCTTCATGGGTATAGCCAATGCTGCGAATGGCCTCCCTTGCAACGGCCTCATAATCCACCACTGCCTTGGTGGTAATCTCACCGCAAATCACGCACAGATCCGTGGTGACCATTGTTTCACAGGCTACACGGGAGCCCGGATCCTGAGCAAGGCAGGCATCCAAAATTGCGTCAGATACCGTATCCGCCACCTTGTCAGGATGGCCATTTGTCACGCATTCAGAAGTAAAGAGTCTTTTTTCCATAATGTTTCCTTTCTGTGCGCATAAAAAAAAGCGCACCGACGATTCGGAGCGCATAGCAGTTCTCGAATCCTCATCTTTCGTATTTCGCCGCCGGATTTAGCACCTTGATTTCTCAGGTTGCTGGGTTTCATAGGGCCGTTCCCTCCACCACTCTTGATAAGGCATTTATATAGTTCCAGAATATTCTACTTTCTTCTCACAGATTTGTCAAGTGTTTTTACAGCGAAATATAACATTGATGAAATGTTCATATTTGTGCTATGGACTTTTCTCCGGTAAACTGATAAAATAATTTTAACTTTCCCATAGAGGTGAATGATTTGAAGGATTTACGACGACGTTTTAACCGTTTCTGTTATGCGAACAGAAACAAAGGTATCCCCAATTTAATGCTCTATATCAGCATCGGCTCCTTTATTATGGCGCTCATGAATCTAATTGACCCCAGCAACATCCTGTACTACGTTTTCATGTTTGACCGTCAGGCCATCCTGCATGGGCAGATTTGGCGTCTATTTACCTACCCCCTGTGCTATTCCGGTGGTAATCTGTTGTTTACCGCCATTACCCTGCTGTGTTACTACTCCCTTGGACGGGCGATGGAAAACATCTGGGGAACGCTCCGTTTCAATTTATTCTACCTGACCGGCGTTGTTCTCATGGATATCTATTGTATGATCTTTGGTGGGCAAGCTGATGTTTACTATCTGAACATGAGTCTTTTCCTCTCCTATGCAACCATGTATCCGGATTCCCAGTTCCTGCTCTTCTTCATTGTCCCCGTAAAAGCATGGATTTTTGCAGTATTCGACCTGATTGTTGTTCTCTTAGGTCTGTTTCATCCGTTCCCCTATAATTTGTTCCCGCTCATTGCTTTGGGCAACTACTTCCTGTTCTTCGGCCCTGATGTGGCCAATGTGTTCCCTGTGAGCTGGCGCATCAATGCACACCGTACCGTAAAAAAAGCAACACACCCCGGCGCTAAGACAATCCCCTTTCATAAAGCCGGTTCTTACGAGGCAACAAACGCAACGCCAAAAGCTCCCTACACCCACAAGTGTACCGTCTGCGGCAGAACCGATGTGACCAATCCGGAACTGGAGTTCCGTTATTGCTCCCGGTGCAAAGGCTATTACTGCTACTGTGAAGACCATATTTCCAATCACACGCACATTCAATAATAAAAACTCCGGTTCATCTGAACCGGAGTTTTTCACTTATAATCCCAATTCTTCTCCCACCAGAATAAACTTGATTCTTCCTTCAATGCGGCTATTGCGGGTAATCAGGATTTGATTGCAGATACACTTTTCAGCCAGACAGTCTCCACAGACACCGTTCTCCGTGCAGGGGGTTTTGCCCGGAAAACGCTGATGGTTCATGGGCGCCGCCACTGTTCTCGCCCGCTTAACGGCATCTTCAATGGTATCTTCCACCTTGTTCATGCCCGCAATCACCAGAATATTCTTAGGGCCATAGGCAATTGCTGCCACTCGATTGCCTGTTCCATCGATGTTGACCATTTGACCATCCATGCTCAGTCCGTTGGCTCCCGTAAGGAAAAAATCTGCACCAAAGCACGCACGATTGTTCTGTTCTTGCTCCTCCGGTGTTATACACAGATCTCGGTCTAATGCCTCATAATTTCCATCTCTGATTGCCTGAATCAAGCCAATCTGGGTAGCACTCAAGGCACCGCCCCAACCAACGCTTGAACCCTGCGGAATCAACGCAAGCGCCTTTTCAAGAGCCTGCTCCTTTGTTGAACAATAGTAGGCCTCAAAATGCCGTTTCTCCATATTCTTAATCAGAACTTTCGCCCTTTTTTCATAATATCGTTTGGTTACATCCTCCATATTGGCGCCTCCTTTTTTTATATTTTACCACGGACACTGGACCATGTAAAGAAAAAGCCTCCCGCAAAGGAGGCTTTTCATCAAATGAAATCTTCATGCAGACCCAAATACTTTTCCAGTGCTGCCAATTTCAGACAAGTGCAGAATACCATCATAGCCTTTTCCAGCTCCTCAATGGGCGGATAGCTTGGTGCGATACGGATCATAGAATCATGGGGGTCCACACCGTAAGGATAGGTTGCGCCCGCCTCCGTCAAGACAACCCCTGCCCGCTTACAAAGCTCTAAGGTACGTTTTGCAGTTCCAGGCATGGCTGCTACGCAGACAAAATACCCCCCCTTGGGATGATGCCAGTGGGCAATTCCCTTTGCGGTCACCTCACTTCTGAGAATCTTCAGAACCATTTCAAACTTTGGAGCCATAATGGTTGCGTGTTGTTTCATCAGTTCAATGGTGTGCTCTCTGTCCTTCAGATATCTGACGTGACGCAGCTGATTGATTTTGTCATAAGAGATGGTCTGCACCGCAATCAGCTTGGTCATGTATTTGATATTCTCCTCACTAGAGGCCATAACAGAGATACCAGCACCCGGGAAAGTAATCTTAGAGGTGGATGCGAACTCATATACCATATTCGGACGACCTGCTTGTGCGCACAAAGAGATGATATCCTCGAATGGTTCAAATACACCATCAAATTCATGCACACAGTAGGCATTATCCCACATAATAACAAAATCAGGAGCTTCCGGTTTCAGATTTGCAAACCGATGCACCGTTTCATCCGAATAGGTATATCCCTGAGGATTGGAATACTTGGGAACACACCAGATGCCCTTTACCTGAGGGTCCTGAACCAACTGCTCCACAGAATCCATATCAGGTCCATCAGGGGTCATCGGAACTGTAATCAGTTCAAATCCAAAGCTTTCTGTTACACGAAAATGACGATCATATCCGGGAGAAGGACACAGAAATTTGATGCGTTCTTCTTTGCACCATGGTCTGGGGCTGTCTTTCAGGCCATGGGTATAGCCCCGTGCAATTAGATCATGCATTAAGCTCAGGCTGGAATTGCCGCCTACAAACGTTTCAGAAGGCTTACAGCCCAGAACATCCGCCCAGTATTCCCTTGCGCATTTTAATCCAGCCAAATCGCCGTAGTTTCGCGCATCGTCTCCGTCCACAATACATTCCTGCGGATCAGTTAAAACCGACAGCATATCACTGACCAGATCCAGCTGGAGCTTACTGGGTTTGCCTCTGGACATATCCAGTTTCAGATTTTCATGCCTCAGTTCCTCGTAACGCGCCCTCAATTTCTTAAATTCTGCTCGGAGTTCCTCTCTGCTTCTGCAAGCGTAGGTAGCCAATTCCATCATCCTTTCCCAATTCTCTGGGATTATTATATGTTATTACACCAAAAAATGCAAGACAGCAGTATATAAAAATTCATTTTATTTTAGATTTGGTTTCATTGTACATTTCGCACGCATGGTGTCTTTCAATTTTATGCAACTTCACACCTTGCTTTTTCTAATATTTGCGCATATGATTTTAACATATATAATGTGGGAATTCTGTCTTTTTCCGTAAAGTGGATAATATTCTCATCATAATTTATTTTGTTTTCCCATGTTTTGTTTCAATGTCTGAAAGGATGTGTCCTATGAGCCAGATCACAAATCTACCTGCCATTTTTGGCAGCGATGTCTTCAACGAAACAACCATGAAGGAGCGTCTGTCTCCCGAAATCTACGATGCATGGAAGCACTGCATTCAAACCGGCACGCCCCTGGAGCTATCTGTCGCCAACAGCATTGCCGAAGCCATGAAAGTATGGGCAACTGAAAAAGGCGCCACCCACTATACCCACTGGTTCCAGCCTATGACCGGAATCACTGCTGAAAAACACGACTCTTTCCTAACCCCCGTCGGCGAAGGAAAAGTCATTATGGAGTTTTCCGGCAAAGAACTGGTTCGAGGTGAACCGGATGCAAGTTCCTTTCCATCCGGCGGTTTGCGTGCCACATTTGAAGCACGTGGATACACCGCCTGGGATCCAACCTCTTTCGCTTTTGTAAAGGATGATAGCCTTTTCATCCCCACCTGCTTTTTCTCCTACACAGGAGAAGCTCTGGACAAAAAGACACCACTGCTTAGATCCATTGATGAGGTCTCCAGAGAGGCGATTCGTATCCTGCGGCTTTTTGGCGATCAGACCGCCAATCGTGTTGTCACCTGTGTCGGCCCGGAGCAGGAATACTTCCTGATTCCCAGAGATTTATATGCCCAGCGTGAAGATCTGCGGCTCACCGGCAGAACGCTGTTTGGTGCCCCCTCTCCTAAGGGACAGGAGCTGGACGACCACTACTTCGGCACCATCCGTACCAGAGTTTCGTCCTACATGAAGGATCTGGACGAACAGCTGTGGCGGCTTGGCGTGCTGTCTAAGACCAAACACAACGAAGCTGCCCCCGCTCAGCACGAGCTGGCTCCCATCTATACCGACGCCAACTCCGCTTGTGATTCCAACCAGCTGGTCATGGAAATCATGAAGAAATGCGCTGCTAAACACAATCTGGTCTGTCTGCTGCATGAAAAGCCCTTTCAGGGTGTCAACGGTTCCGGTAAACACAATAACTATTCCCTCTCCACTGATACAGGCAAAAACCTGTTCAGCCCCGGCCAGACCCCTCGTCAGAATGCTCAGTTTCTGGTATTTCTCGCCGCCTTTATCAAAGGTGTTGACGAGTATCAGGAATGGCTGCGTTGTACCACCGCATCCGCTGGTAACGACCATCGTCTTGGTGCCGCAGAGGCACCCCCCGCTATCATCTCCATATTCCTGGGCGATGAACTAAACGCCGTTGTGGACTCCATCATCAGCGGTACAAATTACACCGACCCGGAAAAAGGAGTCATGCGCATCGGTGTTGATGTTCTTCCTGCAATTCCCAAGGACACCACCGACCGCAACCGTACATCTCCCCTGGCCTTTACTGGTAACAAGTTTGAATTCCGTATGCTGGGTTCTTCCCAATCTGTTTCCGGGCCCAATATTGCCCTGAATACCATCATGGCTGAGGAGCTGGCACAGTTTGCCGACGAACTGGAACAGGCAGAGGATTTCGATACCACCCTGCAGGAGTTGGTTTGCCGCACATTTAAGGAACACAAGCGAATCATCTTTGACGGAAATGGCTATTCTGAGGAGTGGAAGGAGGAGGCCGCCCGCCGCGGACTGAGCAACCTTTCCAGCACTGCTGACTGTATGCCCCACTATATCAGCCAGAAAAATATTGATTTGGTGACCAAGCACCACATTTTCACTGAGAATGAGTTCCGTGCAAGACACGAAATTCATATTGAGGCCTATAACAAGATTCTCAACATCGAGGCCCTAACCTCTATCGATATGATCCGCCATCAAATTCTTCCCGCGGCACTAAAGTACACCGATCATCTGGCGCAAGGGATTCTAACCAAGCAAAAAATCGGTGTCAGCTGTCATGCCGAGCAGAGCCTGATCAAGCGTCTGTCCAATGCCTCAGACGCACTCTATGATCTTTGTGAAAAGCTGGACGCAGATTTGCGCAAAGTCCCCTCCACCAGCACCGAGGCCGCTCAGTATTATCATGATGTCATTGTTCCGGACATGGAGCACGCTCGCCGCGAGGCTGATATTTTGGAAGCCCTTACCGATAAATCCTACTGGCCCTATCCGACCTATTCAGACTTGCTGTTCTATTAAAATGCATTGAGCAATTTCCTGCTCAATCACCCACTATTGTATCCTCAATATAAAATCCGCCCCGGAAATGCATCTCGAGCAAATGAACTTGCCGAGCTCCTTTCCGGGGCGATCTGTCTATTGGGTATCTTTAATTGTTGGGTTTCTTGACTTGATTCAGCTGGGCATTCAGCGCCAGCAGTTCCTCTTTCGTGGGCTTGAATCCAGTTATTGCGGCCATGCTCAACAAACGCAAAACCGTAAATCCGTTCATCATCTGCATCATGTCTGCATTGATCTCAAAGCCTCTGGTTTTATGATCATCCCCTGATTTTGCAGACATTTTGGCAGAAAGTGCCATAAAAATTTCCTTACCTGCATCCGTTTGCAGAATATCGCCGACCTTATCATTCAGGGAGAAATACCCCTCCGGTTCGGTAATGTCAAACCAGTTCAGAACTGCGCCCTTTTCCTTCAGGCGATAATCTTCGTTGAACACTTCCACCTTATTGAGATTGCCTTCATCTTTCAGATCACCGGATACAGCAATCAAATGGGTTTTCCCAACATTGGGCACATCGAATTTAAAGAAATGATCCGCAGCGTTCTTTACGCCCAGGGATACGCCATTGGCAAACAGTTCTACCGTGGGTTGATTTGAATAAACCGTTACGCAAGTCACATCCTCAACACGGTCTACATAACGCTTGCCACACAGATGGACAAAAGGTTCGTCGGACAGCCACGCCTTGTACGCATAGAAAGCATCCTTCTTGTACTTACGGTCAAAGGTGACAAGGCCCTTGTGATTCTGACCGTTCTCGCCGCCCTCGGCACGGGCATCTGCGCCAAAATCAAACATATTCCAAACATGGGTCGCCCAAATATATTTCCGGGAGAACAGCTGCTTAATCAGTTCTTCGTGGTAATATGCCTGATATTCTTCCGTGTAATCCCCCTGAGTGGGTTTGGACGTATGCCAGTTCAGTGCCTCACATCCATACTCAGAGCAGCCGATGGGAATTTGGGGGTTTCTCTCGTGGAACCGATCGAACCAAGGCCCATTCATGGATGTGTCACCACCGTACCATCCGAAATAGTGATTATAAGAAACCACATCCGGAATCTGGACATAAGGAGAATCCATAGGGCACATAGACAGTACCGCAATGGTCGTCAGTCTGGTCTTGTCCCACTCGTGGCACAAATCATTCAGAATCTTGTGATTCTCAATCAAATCAGGATCTTTGTCGTCCTTCATGGTGATTTCATTACTCAGACCCCAGACAACGATAGAGGGGTGATTATAGTTCTGGGTAATCAGTTCCTTCATCTGGCTGATGGTGTTTTCACGACCGGTTGCCATGTGTTGGGAAATATAGGGAATCTCTGCCCAAACGACCATACCGCGCTCATCGCACAGATCATAGAAGTATTGGTCGTGCTGATAGTGGGCAAGACGAATGGTGGTTGCGCCAACCTCACAGATCAGGTCCATATCTTCCCTGTGATGCTCCGGCAGAATTGCGTTGCCAAGCCCCCAGCGGTCTTGATGGCGAGAAACACCACGCAGAGGATATTCTTCTCCGTTAAGGATAAATCCCTGCTCCGGGTCAATCTCAAAGCTGCGGCAGCCAAAGCGTGCAGAAACATCATCCATTACGGTTTCGTCTGCAAGCAGCTCTGCATGTGCAGTATAGAGGTACGGATCTTTCCGGCCATGCCACTTGTGGACGTTTTCCATGACGAAGTTTGCTTTGGTATCTGTGGTGACAGCAGACGCAACGGTGTTGCCCTCTGCATCCGACAGGGTGTAGCGAATTTGCTGCCCCTGTTGATAATTGCGAACGTAAACCTCCACTTCCACATTGGCATTCTCACCATCCATGATGGGAGTGACCTTAATGCCGGGGCCTCCGTAGTATTCCAGATCAAAGTGGGACTGGCTCACCGCAATGATATTGACATCCCGGTACAGTCCACCATAAAAAGTAAAGTCAGCCACCTGCGGATACACGCGATCGTTGGCAGAATTATCAACCGCAATGACAAACAGATTCTCTCTCTGGAGCGCATCAGTAATATCTACACGCCAGGTGGAATATCCGCCATCATGATGCGCCAGGTGCTTTCCATTTACATAAACATCTGCAGAAGAATTCGCACCACAGATTTCCAAATAATACCGGTCGGCAGTGGGAAGATCCATTTTGTCCAGCGTCTTAGCATAGTAAGCTGTGCCACGGTAATAGTCACTGCCGCCGTCCTGACCATCAATGGCATTCCAAGAATGGGGCAGATTCACAAAGTTCCATTTGGGTGAAATTTCGGTGGGAACCTCTGTCGCCTCCTTAGAAAATGCCCATTTGTAATTAAAGTTAATGATTTTTCTCACAATCGGTGCCTCCTGAGTATTGATGTATCGTTGTATATTTTACCCGCAAATGAATAAAAATTCCTAAACAAGATGTAAAATCAAATGATAACAAGAATGGATTCCTTTCTTTTCATCAGTTCCGTGTTCACCTATCCACTGTTTTCTCATCCAAATGATACACCGTGCCGCCATAATGACCAAAACATGGGAAGATACAATGCTATGACTCATCTTCGTTTTCAAAGCAAAGCGCATGTTGTAGGCAAAATCACCGACAGCTTATGCAAGGTTTTGACCCATATAAAACTTGCATTTTAACTTTTCTACCAGTATAATGTGGCTATAAACGAGGAATATATTCCGATATGTAATGATACCAGCTGAAGTCCTTGTGGCTTTTTGGCTGCAAAAAGACACAGGCATTTCAGATCATTGCAAGTAAATAATCAGGATGTGATTTTTATGGATAACAAGCGTGCGCTAATCGCCATGAGCGGTGGTGTTGATTCCAGCGTATCCGCTGCACTTATGAAACAACAAGGATATGAATGCATCGGCGTCAATATGAAGCTGTATTCTGGAAATATAGAAGATTCCGCAGGTGGCAAGACCTGCTGTTCCTTAGAGGATGCAGAGGATGCCCGCAGTGTCTGCCACAGTCTCGGCATGAAATTCTATGTTTTTAACTTTACCGATGACTTTTCCAAAGAAGTTATCGACCGTTTCGTCTGCGCATATGAACACGGCGCAACACCAAACCCCTGCATTGATTGCAATAAATACATGAAATTCTCGAAACTCTACGATCGCGCAAAGGTGCTGGGCTGTGATACCATTGTCACTGGGCACTACGCCAGAATCACCTATGATTCCGAGAAAAATCGCTGGTTGCTGAGAAAGGCGAAAAATATTGCAAAAGATCAGAGCTATGTGCTCTACTTTTTAAGTCAGGAACAGTTGGCGCATACCCAATTCCCTTTGGGTGAATTTGAGTCCAAGGAGCAAGTCCGCAGCTTTGCCGATCAATTTGATTTCATCAATGCCCGCAAGCATGACAGTCAGGACATCTGCTTTGTCCCTGATGGCAAATATGCACAGTTCCTCACCGAATACACCGGAAAGGACTATCCTGAGGGTCAGTTTGTGGACACGCAAGGCAACGTGCTGGGTCAGCACAAGGGCATGATCCGCTACACCATCGGTCAGCGTCGCGGTCTGGGGCTTGCACTGCCGGAAAGTATGTATGTGAAATACAAGGATATGGAAAAGAATCAGGTTGTGCTCTCTACCAATGCAGAACTGTATTCCGACCACTTGATTGCAGATAACTTTGTTTGGAGTGCCATTGATGCTCCCACAGAGCCCCTGCCAACCAAGGCAAAGGTGCGTTATCAAGCCAAAGAGGCTGACGCAACCGCAACCGTTCTGCCGGATGGACGAGTCCACATTCACTTTGCAGAACCCCAACGGGCATTGACCATCGGACAAGCTGTTGTTCTGTACGACGATGATATCGTTGTCGGTGGCGGTGTCATTCGTGAAGTATAAAAAGCAAAATATCCCGGAAAGCCATTGCTTTCCGGGATATTTTTAATCATTACGTCTTCTTCCGCCGAATATTGCAAGCAGGCGAATTAACTGAGCCAGTGACACTGCTGTAGCCGCAACGTAAGTCAGTGCCGCAGCAGTCAGGGTTTTCTTTGCACCCTGGTATTCCTCTGCTGTCAGCAGTTCTCCGTCTTTGATCGCTGTCAACGCCCGTCTGCTGGCGTTAAATTCCACCGGTAATGTAACCAGCTGGAATACAAGGGACAGACCAAAGCAGGCAATTCCCACATACACCAGATTGTAGTAGAAGTAACCCAACCCGGACAACAGCATACCCAGCAATATCAGCGGCATCGCAAGCTTAGACCCAAAATTGGTGATCGGAATAACCGCTGCGCGAATCTTGATCGGCGCATACCCCACAGCATACTGTACTGCGTGACCTGCCTCGTGGCAGGCAACGCCAATGGCTGCAGTGGAAGTATTGGAATACACACCATCGGACAGCCGAATCACATTGGTTCTAGGATCGTAGTGATCTGTCAAGTTTCCTGCAACACGCTCAATTCGCACGCCCCTGACCCCGTTGGCTGTCAGAACCTGCCGTGCTGCATCCGCCCCCGTCAGACCCCGGCGGGAATTCTGTTGGGAATAGCGCCGAAATGTAGAATTCACATTGCTGCTTGCCCAGAGGGAAAGAATGATGCAGGGCAATAAGATCATCATATAAGTCCCGTCGATATACATATGAACTCCTCCTTTTGCGTATCTTTACCCTTTTAATTGGAAAATATCTGTATTTTTCCACATTATAACCTGATTGGCTCAAAAAGGCAATACCGTTGCGTGTTTGTTTACATTCTATTGATCTTCTTTACAAATAATCTGTATCTGGTATAATGTTTCCGTCTGAACTTTGTTTATCCAAAAAAGAATGGAGGTCAAATATGAGTTTTCTATATCTGTTAGAGAGGTTCCGCAGTCCTGCTTTGGACACTATCATGCAGCTCATTACCGAATTCGGCGGTGAACTGATTTTTTTATTGGTAGCACTGATATTTTTCTGGTGCATCGATAAACGGCAAGGGTACTATCTCATGGCCGTTGGATTTGTGGGCGCAATTTCCAACCAATTTCTAAAGCTGGCATGCCAGATACCACGCCCGTGGGTTCGTGATCCCAATTTTACCATTGTTGAGTCTGCAAGAGCAGGTGCCAGCGGTTACTCCTTTCCCAGCGGACACAGCCAAAACGCCGTAGGAACTTTTGGCGCCATCGCCATCTGCAATTCCCAAAAATGGGTGCGCATTTTATGTATTGCAATTGCAGTGCTTGTTCCATTTTCCAGAATGTACCTGGGTGTCCATACGCCCATCGATGTTCTGGTTGGTGCTGGAATGGCATTGATTTTTGTGTTTGTATTGAAACCTGTCTGCTTTCAAAAAGACGGCGCATATATCCCGGCCCTTTTTGCAGTGATGCTCCTCCTCGGCGTTGGCTTTCTTGCCTATACCGAGCTGTATCCCTTCGGAAAAGATGTAGATGCGCAGAATCTGGAATCCGCAGTCAAGAATGCTTACACCCTAATGGGTGCACTGCTGGGCATGCTGATCGTTTACTATGTAGATGGAAAATTCCTAAAATTCTCTACCGACGCCGTGTGGTATGCTCAGATTGCAAAAGTCGTGTGCGGTCTGCTGCTTGTCCTGCTTGTAAAAGAAGGTCTAAAAAGCCCTTTGGATGCACTCTTCAATGGCCATATGGTCAGTCGTTCTGTTCGTTATTTTCTTGTTGTGATCGGTGCAGGCTGCATCTGGCCCATGAGTTTCCCCTGGTTTTCCAAGCTCGGACAACAGCGATAATAAACCTGGCAGACTTCTATTTTTCATTCACTGATATTCGTCTAATTAATAGACGGGAGGAACCATATGTATTACGCTACAATAAAGCCCAGAGACATAGCCAACGGCCCTGGTGTCCGTGTGAGTCTGTTTGTCTCCGGCTGCAACCACCACTGTAAAAACTGCTTTAATGAAGAAGCCTGGGATTTTCAATATGGCGATCCGTTCACCCAAGAAACCATCGATCATATCATCGATTTAATGCGCCCCAACTTTGTAAGAGGCATTACCTTGCTAGGTGGTGAACCTTTTGACCCAAAGAACCAGGGCGCCATCGTCGAACTGCTGCGTCAAATCAAGCAAGAGCTGCCGAACAAGAGCATCTGGGCGTTTACAGGTTATGTATTTGATCGTGATATCTGGCCCGGAAAGCTGGGCGATCCTGCCATCACAGAGGAATACATCGGATATCTGGATGTATTGGTCGACGGGCCATTCATTGAGAAACAGAAAAATCTTTCTCTGCGGTTCCGCGGCAGCGAAAACCAACGTATTATCGATATGAAAAAGACCCTTGCAGCAGGAGAAATTGTTCTCTGGGAAGACTGGCAAGGCGATTCAAAAGGAATGAAAGGATAAAACATTATGAACGTTAAATTCCTGCGCCCCGGCGCTATGATGCCTACCTACGGCACAGAGTATTCTGCAGGCGCTGATCTCTATGCATGTGTAGATGCCCCCGTTACCATACTGCCCGGTGAAACCAAATCCATCCCCACCGGCCTTGCCGTAGAGATTCCTGTTGGGTACGCCGGTCTTGTTTATGCCCGCAGCGGCATGGCCTGTAAACGGGATTTGGCTCCGGCAAACAAGGTTGGTGTTGTGGATAGTGATTACCGCGGTGAATTGCTGGTCATGCTCCACAATCACGGACAGAATCCACAAACTGTGAATGCCGGTGAACGAATTGCGCAAATGGTCATCACTCCGGTGATGACTCCGACATTCACCCTTGTGGATGAACTTACAGATACCATGCGTGGCACCGGAGGTTTCGGCTCCACCGGAAAATAATCGGCTGATAAAATCGGCGGAACTCTTTTGGGGAGTTCCGCCGATTTTTATATGCATTTTCTACACTAAAAGGATATTCACTCTTCTGTTTACACGTTTCTTGCCTGATATAAGAATGTAACGATCTGACCACGGTTGCATCTTTGATTGGGGCCAAACATCCCATCCCCAACACCTGTCGTAATTCCATTCTCAGCCGCCCAAATGACCGGATTGTAATAATATGCACTGGTACCGACATCGTAAAAAGTATTTTCTCCGCTATGGGCCGGCCTTCCCTTCGCACTGTACAAAAAGGTTACCACCTGCGCCCGTGTACACGGATTGTTCGGTCTAAAATGCGTTTGATCTACCCCCGCAGTTACCCCGGCGTGGTAGGCCCAAAGTACCGCCTTTGCAAAATAGTCCCTGCTTTGGACATCAACAAAGGGATTCACACTGGATGCAGGCTCTGGACTGCCCATTGCGCGCCAAAGGAACACCATTACCTGTCCCCGGGTACAGGTCTGATTTGGAGCAAAATGCGTCATGTCAACACCGGATGTAATGCCCATATTCGCAGCCCACAGCACACTGTTGTAAAAGTAGTTTTGGGGCTTTACATCCGCAAATGGATTGGTCAGTTTAGGAATCGTCTCTTGATAGGTGTCCCCACAATTGAAACAGGTATATGTAATTCGTCCCATATCTGTTGTAGTCGGCTCCGTGGTCAGTACCCCCTGATTATAATGATGTCCAACTGCCTGGATGGAACGCTCCTCCAAGAAATCACATCGTGCACATTTTCTTTGCTCTTTTCCATTTTTTGTGCACTCGGGGCGCAGCATCTGCTCCCAGCTTGTAAAGTCATGCCCCAGTGGCTCCAGATTGGAAAATATCCCAGGGGCTCCGCAGTAGGTGCATAGTTCCTCATGCACACCGGGCGTAACGCATCCGGCAGGGATCTCATGAACTTCGTATACATGGTTGCATTCCGCTGAAACACTCACACACAGACAAAACATACACACAATCACACCGAGTGCACCCCATAAACCGCTTTTTCTCTCTCTCATTTGGTGCTCGCCTCACTCAAAATCTTAATTTCGGATGAAATCCTACTCCTGCATCATCTGCAGGATCACTGTTTCTGCCGCCATCATGCCATCCACTGCCGCAGACATGATTCCGCCGGCATATCCTGCGCCTTCTCCGGCAGGAAAGAGTCCTGTCACCTCTGACATTCGATCTTCCCCTCTCAGAATCCGCACTGGCGAAGAACTTCTTGTTTCCGGCCCTGTCAAAACCGCATCCGGTCTTGCAAAGCCACGGAGCCGACCATCCAGATTTTGAATTCCCTGCTCCAAAGCATCCGTAATTTTAGACGGCAGCACATCATGCAAATCACACCAGTATACTCCAGGTTGATAGGTGGGATGAATCCCCTGTGCCCCAGAACTTGCTTTTCTGGATAGAAAATCCCCAACCGTTTGCGCAGGTGCTTGATATCCACCGGATACCTGGAATGCCCGCTGTTCAATCTCTCTTTGCCATTGAACGCCGCCTAATGCCCCCGAATAGGGAAATTCTGATGGATTCACCGTTACAAGCAATGCTGCGTTGGCGTTTTCTCCACCCCGATCTGCATAGCTCATGCCATTGGTCACAACCCCACCTTCTTCCGATGCTGCTGCAACCACATAGCCGCCGGGACACATACAAAATGTGTAGACCGTGGCATCATCCAAATGGCTGACCAGTTTATAATCGGCTGGTGGCAGCGCCGGATTTTCGCAGGCATACTGTGCCATATTGATATCAGACTGCTTGTGCTCAATCCGAACCCCCATAGAAAAGGGTTTGGGTTCCATGGGGATTCCCGTTTCCTGCAGCATCCCGAATGTATCTCTTGCACTGTGGCCAATGGCAAAAATAACCCGATCCGCATCGATCTGAGTGTTGTCCGAAAGCGATACACCGCAAACAGCCCCATCCTTTACGTTCAGTCCAGTCACGTGCGCATGAAAGCGCACCTCACCGCCCAGCGAAATAATCTTATTGCGAATACATTGCACCACGTTAAGCAACACATCCGTCCCCACATGGGGCTTTGCATCGTAAAGAATATTTTCCCCAGCGCCTGCCTCTACAAATTGCTCCAGAATCCAGCCAATTCTGGGATTATTGACGCCGGTATTGAGCTTTCCATCAGAAAATGTTCCTGCCCCACCTTCACCAAACTGCACATTGCTGCTGGGGTCCAGTTCCCCCGTTTTCCAGAAATGCTCCACCTTTTCGCGGCGTGTTACAGCATCTTCTCCCCTTTCTAAAATCAGAGGACGGCACCCAGCCATGGCAAGAACCAGACCTGCAAACATACCTGCCGGACCAAATCCCACCACAACCGGGCGCTTTGCATTTTCGTTGGTCATCTGCTGGACCTTATAGTGGAACCATGGTGCAATAGATGCTTTTTTGCAGCCGGATTTCTTGAGAATTTTCTCCTCATTTCCATCTACTTTCACATCGATGGTATAACTCACACGCACATCTGGTTTCTTTCGCGCGTCAATGGATTTTTTCACAATCTTCACTTGCCGCACAACGCTATTGGAGACTCGCAGCATCTTCGCAGCCTCATAGGTTAACTGGCTGACCGAATGAGCCGGTGCCATATTTATATCACGAATTCGTATCATGTTTCTTCCTTTCCTGCACAAACACCTGCCAGTCTGCCTGAGCTCCAAGCCCACTGCAGGTTATATCCGCCGCAATCCCCATCCACATCCAGCACTTCTCCGCAGGCATAAAGCCCCGGCACAAGCCTGCTCTGCATGGTCATGCAGTCAAATTCTTCCGTAACCATTCCGCCAGCTGTTACCTGTGCCGCATCCATACCCAGCGGCTCCTTCAGTTCTACTCGGAAATCCTTCACCATCATGCAGACATCGTGAATTTGACTATCCATCATTTCATGCAAAGGGAATCTGCCGCGAACCCCCGCCGCCTGAGTCAGTACCCGCCCCAGCCGATTATGAAGGACTCCGGTAAGCAGATCATCCGTCGTGCGTGCAGAATGCTTCCGTTGAATCAGTTCTTCCTGTAATGCATCTGCATCCATATCCGGTAGGAAATCCAACCTGCACTCCCATGTGCCAGGCACTGCGCAGGCATCTCTGGAAATTTCAAACATCACAGGCCCGGATAATCCAAAGTCGGTAAATTGAATCTCACCATTTGATTCCGAATGGAGTTGTCCATCATGATAGATGGCCGCATGACAATTGGCACGAACACCTTTCAATGCACTTACGCCATTCCAACTGGTCTTGAGCTGTACCAACGCAGGGCGCAGTTTGGTGCATTTATGCCCAAAACTGCGCAGCAATTTATATCCGGACATCGTGCCTCCCAGCTTGGTGCCTGCCAAACCACCACAGGCAACAATCACCCGATCAGCGTTCAGCGTTCTGTCTCTGCTGGATAAAATAAATGTATCCTGCTCCTTTCGGATTTTGGATACTTCAAAGTCTGTAACCAATTGAATATTCGCTCGTTCCAGAGCAAATCGCAGGACATCCACCACAGAATTGGCCTGATCTGAATAGGGATAGACCCGCCCCGATTGTTCCGTTACAGTAAAAAGCCCCAGCCGGCGAAACCATGCAAGGGTCTTCTCCGGTGGAAACTGTTCAATGGCGTACTTCCAAAAGTCCTTCTGGTCGCCATGATACCCACTATCTATTGCATTCTGATTGGATAAATTACATCTTCCGTTACCTGTGGCCTGAAGTTTTCTGCCCACACGGGATTGACGCTCTAGAAGCAACACCTGCACCTTGGGATCTTCCGATGCTGCAATCGCCGCAGCCATTCCTGCAGCGCCTGCGCCGACAATCGCTACAATCATCCTTTCACCCACTTTCTTCAATCCATTATACGATAAAACTCTGCTTTTCACAAGAAAAACTTCTTTTCATCTGGTGAAAAATGTGGTACAATGCTTAAAGTATCGTATCAGGATGGGAATTATGAACAGAAGTAATATTGAAAAAATTGCCCATACTACAGAAGACAAGATGCTTCTTGCAAAAGTATGGGATAAAATCAACGCAGGCATGTGCCGAAATATTGCCGCAAACTCCTGTTTCCTTTCGCCGCGGGAACTGGAAATGACCCGACTGCTGTTTGGTGAACCGGAGGGATTATTCCGCTTTGGCGGCTACCCGGATGCAGAACGCCAATTGCTTTGCTACCTTCCTGAGTATCTGCCGGAAGATACTCTTATGGAAGACGATTCCCCTGTTGCTTGCCTGCGGGCAACTTTCTTTAACGGAGACTCACTCAGTCACCGGGATTTTCTGGGCGCCTTGATGGGTGCTGGGGTCGCAAGAGAAACCATAGGTGATATCTGTGTCGATAAGGGTTCCTGCGATTTCTTTGTTTCTAAGGAAATTGCCCCCTATCTGCTGTCTAATTTCGACTCAGCGGGCAGAACCCGCCTCCGACTCCAGCACATTCCTCTGAAGGACGCCAACATTCCCGCCCCTGAAATTAAGGAAATCCGCGACACCCTGGCATCCATCCGCTTAGATGCCGTGATTGGCTCCGGATTCAATATTGCAAGAGGCCCCGCATCCACTTATATCAACGCAGGAAAGGTCGCAATCAATGGTCTTCCCTGTACCAAGTGCGATAAGCCTGTCAACCAGGAAGATACCATTTCTGTGCGTGGCCTTGGAAAAATCAAGCTGGCCCAGGTGAACGGCCAGACAAAAAAAGGAAGAATCAGCGTGGTAATCCACCGCTATGTATGAGGTGAACTGTATGACTATGGACGAAACCATCGCCAGAATCAATGAACTGGCTAAAAAAGCGAAAACTTCAGAAGGATTGACCCCCCAGGAAACTGCCGAGCGTGACAAGCTCCGCCGCGTCTATATCGACGCAATGAAGGCAAGCCTTGTGGGCCATCTGGAAAACACTTATCTTGTTGACGAGAAAGGCAATAAGCGCAAGCTGACCAAAAAGACTCCGTAAACGACACTTGACTTTTCAGAGGGAAAATGGTATATTATCCCTCACATGGAGAGATGTCCGAGTGGTTTAAGGAGCTAGTCTTGAAAACTAGTGATTCCGCAAGGAACCGTGGGTTCGAATCCCACTCTCTCCGCCACAAAAATGCCAGTCAGATGTTCCTGACTGGCATTTTTCTATATTTCACAAACTGCACTCTGATTTTTTGCTGATCTTCGCCCTCTTTTTGTGTATTTTTTCTCTCATATGAGATACCATCTCGATGCACAGAATAAAAACTGTTATGAAATCACCCTCTCCGGATGCGACTCCAGAGAGGGGAAATTTTTATACCTTATACAGGAAACAAACCATCTGCGCCCGGCTGCAGGGATCGTGTGGTGCGAACTTACCGCCACCAACACCGGAAGTGATTCCCTTGGCCTTCGCCCACTTAACAGCCTTGGCGAAGTAAGCGCTTTCCTTTACATCGTTGAAAGGCAGATCACAGCCAACATCAGGCCGCCCGGCTGCTGCCCACAGCATGGTCACGATCTGGGCACGGGTACAGGGAACATCTGGGCCGAACTTGTTATCTCCAACACCGACGGTGATTCCCTTGGAACGTGCCCACTGGGCAGCCTTGGAGAAATAGGCTGTAGGCGCCACATCCGTAAACGCCTGATACCCATCGGGCTCAGGCTTGCCATACAGAGCCCACAGCATTGTGACCGCCTGGGCACGGGTGCAAGGCGCATCCGGGCTGAATGTGTGCTTGGATGTGCCGTTTGTAATGCCCTTTTTCACCGCCCATTGCACCGCATCAAAACAGTATGCATCCGGTCCCACATCGTCGAAGGTGCCCAGCCGCCGCAGACCGTGCATCTTTGCCAGCCGGTCAGCCACGGCATAGCCAACCGCCGTTGTGTACTCCCGGGTCAGGATCACCGGCACATCGGCGGGACTGTCCATGAAACCGTATTCGATCAGCACAGCGGGCGCATCCGTGTTTCGCAGCACATAGAAGTTTTCCGTCTTTCTGGGCTCCGATCGATTGCCACGCAGACGCCCTGTTTCCACCACAGCCTCGTACAGGTTATCCCGGTACCGCTCAGCCTGCCCGCCGGTAGCAACGCAGAATGCCGTTACACCGCCGCCATAGCTACCGCCAATGCCTGCATCAAAATGATTGCTCAGGTAGAAATCAACGCCTGCAGAATTTGCCCGTCTGACGCGCTCCCCAAGTCTGACATCCTCGTTGCCTGTGACATCGTCCACCCGGATGGTCTTGAATCCCGCGTACAGCTTTGCTCTTTCAGCAATCGCTCTGGATACCCTGTCAGCCAGAACCCATTCCGCCGTCTGGTTGGGGTCCAAATACTTCACGCACCGGTTGCCACCTACGTCTCTGCCGTGACCTGCATCAATTGCCATCAGAAAAGTCTTTGCCATGATTACTTATCCTCCTTTGCTGGTTTTTCATGCTGTGTTCCGAAGTAAAATGCGATGACTGTTGCAGTAGTCATCACAACGTTGTCCGGGGTGATATCACCGCGAAGTGCCAACGCAACATACACACTCACCACTGCAAAGGTCACAATGGTTTTCACCTTTACCAGATTTGCTGCATTTTTCACCAATGTATTCATATGTACCCCCTCTATAATCCTACTCTAGCGAGCATAAAACTGACGAACGCCGCAAGAACCGCCCAAATCACTTTGTCCGCGATGGCCTCCCAGCGTTGACCAGGCTTACTGGCTATTTTTTTCACGTCCGTTTTAATTTCCTTGACATCCGATTCGACAGTTTCCTGCCGATGCGCAAGAACCGCGACTGCACTGACCAGTTCCTCCTGTTCCGACTGCCGTTTTTCCATCTCGTCCAATCGGTGGACATTGGACTTTGACCGCTGTTCCACCTCCGTCAGGCGGCGCTCATGCTCCATGTCCATTGTAAAACCTCGCTTTCATCTTTCGTCTTCCTCCTCTAAATTTTCCGTTTGATTGCCACCTGCAGGATGTTAAGCATAAACAGCGTAAATGCCTTTTATAAAAGCCTCAACCTGCGGTGCAATAAATCTTTTATGTGCATCCTGCATCGGGTGTACGCTTTCTGCATTTCCATCACCGTTGTCATCCTTGTAGTAAAGCTTTCGGAAATTAGCATTCCACGGGCGCAGGTTGGAAGTGTGATATAGGTCTAGGACGGGAATCGCGTATTTTTCGGCGGTATCAATCAGTGCTTTTACATAGGAATCGCATCTTTTCTGAGCCTCATTGTTACCAGATTGACTTGTCAAATATCCCCATTTAGTCGGTGTGATAATGCCAATAACAATATTAGGATATCTTTCTGTGACCGTTTTGAAGAAAACGTCCATTGCCCCATAAAGCGTATCTGCATTGCTATCGCCAAAAACGCCGAGTGAACTTTCAATGTACTCATAATCGTTAAAGCTGCCGAAAACCGTTAAGATATCTGTGTCGGCTGGGATGGTGTCTATTCTGGAAACAAAATTATTAGCTTTTTTATAACCAGTTCCACCTACACCACAATTCACCGCATTCAGACCTAAGCTTTCGCTGACACAATCAACATAATTTTTCGACCCATTAGGAAGATTAGCTAATGTGTTTTTATCCGTCAAGCTGTCACCAAACGCCGCCCACTTAACGCCAGATAGCACTTTCTGGTTTTTTAGCTTTTCTATTTCACTTGCATTTTTATATCCCTGTTCTGTGTTGATTTTAAGTGTGTCATATCCGACATAATGGTCTGGAATAGAATTTCCATTTACAAGCATGATATTATTTTTTTGCTTTGTTGAGCCGGAAACGGTCATATATTTGCCGCCCTCAGGGATTGTAAGAGTATGCGGAATGGTATCAACATAATCATATAAGATTAGCTTTCTATCACTGTTATAAACATAACAAGCACCGTACAGCCAATTTAACGTATATGTTTCCCCCTGTGCAACACCAAAAACTTGGTTACAGGCTGTATAACCTGAATTTTCCGCTTGCACAATACCTGAACCCATGTTGGGTGTGTAAGAGTATCCTTCAACTGAATCCTCTATATTTAACATATTCGTCCGCTTTGACACGTTTTCAACATCCTTAGAAAGACCATCAACCTGCTTATGGATAGTATCTATTGACTGTTCATTCTTATCTCCCTGCTCTGTTTTGATGTTAAGGATGTCATAATCAATGTAGTGGTCTGGTAGTGTGCTACCCTTAACAAGCATGATGTTATCTATGCGACTTGTCGAGCCTGCTATTGTCATATATTTTCCATCAGACGGAATCGTGATAGTGTGTGGGATAGCCTCAATGTAGGTATACAAAATCAGTTTTTTAGAACTGTTGTACACATAACAAGCACCATACAGCCAATTTAACGTATACGTTTCTCCCTGCGCAACGTCGAAGATTTGATTACAAGCTGTATACACTGCGTTAGTAGCTTTCTCGATACCTGCCCCGATTGCTGGATTGTAAGCGTATCCTTCAACCGAATCGTTTATATCCAGTATGTTTGTACGCTTTAACGCATCTTTAATATCGTTAGAAAGACCACCAATCTGCTCACGAACGGCCTCTCCTGCCGACGCATATGTCTTGCCATCTGCACCAACTCGCATATCCAGAAGCTCTGCATTTCCCTCTGTTTGCTCATGAGGGACAGCGACGATCTGGTCAATTCTCGCCCGCTCAACAGCAACTAATTTTTCCACAAAGCTTTTATCCGCTGCGCTCCCGACCATCTGCTCTGCGTGATCTGAAGCCTGTTCAGCCCGCATTGCTGCCACCTCTGCACGCTCTATTATCTGCATAAATACCAGAAACTCACTGGTACTATCCGTTTTCGTTCCATCTGGTACAGCATCAACATGGATTACAAAACTGACGGAAGATAGGATTCCACCATCAACGTCCGTCAAAAAGATGTCCGCAATCACATCGCCACGGACAGCTAATGCCTGCTGTGTGAGTTCTATGGTTACCGTCCCATCACCATTTACAACTGCCGGATTGAGAATCATGGTGCCGTCTGGCTTTTGCGCTCTAAAATTTGCAGTCACCCCAGCAGGCGGCTTAAAAAATGCGCCATTATTGGTCAGCGTGATTTTCACAAAACGGCTGCTGCGATCTCCCTGCTTTGCAGAGACATATTGGAATACAGACCACTTTGTTAGATCCAGTGTTATTTTTTGTGTGATGTTCATATCACATTCCCCCTTCACTTGTATATTAAAACGCAGATTGGTTGCATAATCTCGTCTCACCCCAGCTTATCAAAGGAAACTGCAACCGTATCGCCAATAAGGACACGCTCCAACAATACCAAATTCTTATACTCATCCGTCTGATCCAGTGGCACAAATTCAACCTTCAGAGATACTTTTGGCACGCCAATATCGTCAGTCTTTTCGACTGCGCTGACATTTTCCACGCAATACTCAAATGCTTCAGAATGCAAATAGTAACTTTCATTTATCGTCATCACTTAAATGTAGACGTACATTTAATCTAACCAAGTCCTTCTCTCGCATACAATAGATTTTTTGCATCATTCTCTTTGGTATTTACATTTGCAAAAACATATGCTATCATCTAGGGATTACATCTATGTATGTAATCTCGTAAATTCCACTTCCATGAAAGGAGAATTATTTATGTTGAAAAATAAAGTTGCAGTTGTAACAGGCGGTACCAGAGGCATCGGTCTTGCAATTGTGAAGGCATTTTTGGCTGAAGGGGCCTCTGTGGCATTATTCGGATCCAGAATGGAAACAGTAAACAAAGCGATTGATGAAATCAAGGCTGAAAATCCATCTGCTCCAGTTATTGGTCTTGCACCTGACCTTTCTGACTATACTTCTGTCGAAAAGGCTATGATGGAAGTAAAAAATCACTATGGAAGAATTGATATTCTTGCCAATAACGCAGGTATTTCTGCTCGGGAATCCATCTATGAATATGATCCAGCTGCGTTCCAGAAAGTCATCGATCTGAACGTTAACTCGGTTTTCTATTGCGCTAAGGCTGTTGCCCCATTCATGAAGGAGCAAGGTGCAGGTTCTATCATTAACACGAGTTCCATGGTAAGCCTTTATGGTCAGCCTTCCGGCTGCGCCTACCCCGCTTCCAAGTATGCTGTTAACGGACTGACAAAGTCTCTTGCCCGTGAGCTGGGAAAGGACAACATCCGTGTTAACGCCGTTTTACCCGGTGTAACTCGTACGGACATGGTTGCTGCCTTGCCTAAGGAGATGGTTGACAGCATTGCTGCAACAATTCCTCTGGGCAGAGTTGGCGAGCCCGAAGAAGTTGCTAATGCATTTGTATTCCTCGCCAGTGACAAAGCAAGCTATATCACCGGTGCTACCCTCTCAGTAGACGGTGCAACGCAGGTTTAACCTCAAATTTTGCGCAATCTAAAGAGTTCCATCTGGAAGTCTTTCCGATTTTTTATACTTATTTGTCATAAATAAATCACGCAATCTTTGTAGTTTAACGGCAAACCTGTATCCCTTGCGTGTCATATCTAAGCGCATAACAACACCCCCTGATGTAGGAATCCAATTATCCTACATCAGGGGGTATTTTGTCTGTTGTCCGTTTTTGCTGGACCTGTTCATGATGTATGCGGGACAGCCTTTATTGTTTGGTCGTGAGCCACTCTGAAATGATTGTCATATCATAGCAACGTTTCATCTGTCACCATAGTCTTTCCATAACCACAGGTCATGGCGTTTCTTTATGCAAAAAGAGGCTATACAGAAACCTGTATAGCCTCTTATCGTGGTGCGCGAGGCGGGAGTCGAACCCGCATGCCCGGAATGAGCACTAGAACCTGAATCTAGCGAGTCTACCAATTCCACCACTCGCGCATGTTGTCGCCGACTATTGCCTGACGACCGGTTTATAATAACATACAGCTCATAATTTGTCAACAAATATTTTATTGTTCTTTTAAAAGAAAATGTATGACAAATTGAACATACTTCTGCGGCATCATAAATCCCCCATCTGTTAGAGCGTAAAGCATACTGTCTAACAAATGGGGGAATTTATGCGCGTACAAGAAACCGTGTTTTTATCTTATTTTAGAATGCAGGTACGGTAATCACATATTGAATCATAGGGTCACTCCGAAGTGCAAGAATTTCTTCCTTCGTTCCAACGAAGGAGAATCCACTGAGCTGCAATCCATTATCTTCCACATATTTTGCCGTATGATCAATGACTTCTTCGTAATTTGGATGAAGATTTCCCATCACCGCTGTGAACTCCGGATTTTCTTTGGTATAGGCGAGCAAGCTGAGAAAATGTGTTTTCTTTGCTTCCTCATCAAAACCCCAGCCATATTCTTCTACCAGATTGGGATATTTTTCTGCATCCCATACAAGAGATCCATATCCGGTAGATGTTGTATCCAGCGCAAAGCCGAAAGCTTGTCCCCAGGCAGGAAGTCCCGGAACCGGATCTGTGTATACATGAAACCACAGTCCATTGGTTAATTTATGATCAACACACCACTGGTATAACCTTTCATAATTCGTAGGTTCACTCAAAGAGAAACAAGCAACATATTGACGATTGTCTTCCAAGATTTTTTCAATTTGAGAGAAGGCAAGCTCCTTAAATACCGCTTTATCTTCGGATGTAATTGGCGCATCAAAAACCATATTATCCCGATTGAAGGCATTGGGATCGTAGAGTGTCAGCTTATTCCGAACCAGCATGCCACCAATGCGATTCCCACTGTGATCCGGTGTATGGGTACTGGGGAACACAAGGGCGTATTTTCCGTAACCCATCGGCTCTGCATAGGCACGGTTGCGGTATCCGCTGGGTAAAAACAGCTCTGTCCAGACTGACAGGTCCAGATTGATCCGGGGCTGTTCTACGGTCTCTTGCCCTAACACCCCTGAGATTGATTCATTTGGATTGTAGTAAAAGTGATTGACCACCTGGGGTAAGACGAAGATAATTACCAGAACAATTGACAATACACCAATTCCAACGGTGATCCCCAACTTGAGAAAGGTATGATGGATTGATTTACGAATCTGGAGCATAATCCGGTCTCCTTGCTCCTGATTTTTTTCAGATTCCAACGATTCAGGCACGCCGTCTGGGCGAAGCGAATCCATGGCATCAAACAGGTAATCCCCGATTGCCTCCTGTTTTTCAATCTCCGATTCCACCTCTTTGCGGGTCTGGGCATCTAACTGGCCAGTTTGATAAAGATTTAGTAATTCACGATAGGTCATATCCATTCTCCTCCATCCATAATCGAATTTCCCGTCTGGCTCGCAGTGCCAGCACCCGGACATGATTTGGTTTCAAATCTAATATTTTTGCGATTTCCTTTTGACTTAGTCCACTAAAATACTGAAGTTCCAAAACTTCTCGCTTTCGATCCTCTAATTTAGATAACGCCTGATAAAGCGACCTGTTCCGTTCATCAGAAAGAAGGTTTTCTAAGGGGTCTTTGTTGGAAATGTCTTTTATCATTTCAATATCCTGATCTGTTACGAAGTGTTTGTCTTCTTTTAATGTATCAAAGTAAAGATTGCGTGCTACTATATATAGCCAGGCACGAACATTGTCATTAGAATCCGGCAGGGAGAGGAAAGCCTTTAGAAACGTCTCTTGCAGCAGGTCCTCTGTTCGTTCGGTGCTTTTACACATAGAAAAAAGATACAAATACAGCTCTTTATAGTATCGATGATAAAATTGGTCTATCGCATCCGGTTGCACTGGCTCACACCTCCTTGCCTGTTCCTCTATATAACGATATCCATGGTAAAATGTTACAGTGGATATAAACGAATCCTGATAATCATTTCACTTTCCATGTAATATCAGGTTCCATAAAGAATCGAAACGAGCTGGATTGGGTTGTTGTTTTTGTGTAGAGATATGTCCGGTACTCCCTTTGGCTTAAAATCACCCCACCTGTTGGACCGAGTATCATGCTATCCAACAGGTGGGGTGCAGTTCATTTCTAAAACGCCGAAACATGTGGGTTCATATCCCACCAGCTGGCAGGAAATGCTCTATGGAATCTTTGGAATTGGAGCTTATTTTAGCATAAAAAAATCCGAAACACCTTGATGCTCTAAGGCTTTTCGCCTTGACATCAAATGTGTTTCGGTATTTTGGTGCGCGAGGCGGGAGTCGAACCCGCATGCCCGGAATGAGCACTAGAACCTGAATCTAGCGAGTCTACCAATTCCACCACTCGCGCATATTGCTCTCAGTCGCCCGATTGCCTGAATATATTACCATGCAAACAATCATTTGTCAACACTTATTTTCAAATTTTTACATCTATTTGATTACACTTTCATTTTCTTTGATCTTCTGCTATACTTATCTCAAATAATCTCTATTAGGAGGAGCAATATGGAATTTCTCCCGATTTGTAAACAGGATATGATTGATCGTGGTTGGGAGCAATGCGATTTTGTATATGTCATTGGCGATGCATATGTAGACCACCATTCTTTCGGTCACGCGATTATCAGCCGTGTGCTGGAGCACGCTGGATACAATGTCGGTATCATCTCTCAGCCCAACTGGAAAGACCCAGAATCCATTAACATTTACGGAAGGCCCCGCCTTGGTTTTCTGGTTTCCGGTGGCAACATGGACTCCATGGTCAACCACTACTCCGTCACAAAGCATCGTCGCAAGACCGATGCATACACGCCCGGTGGCGTGATGGGAAAACGCCCTGACTATGCCACAATTGTGTATTGTAATCTGATTCGTCAGACCTATCGGGATGTCCCCATCATCATCGGCGGCATCGAGGCAAGCCTTCGTCGTCTGGCCCACTATGATTACTGGTCCGAATCCATGAAACGTTCCATTCTTCTGGATTCTCAGGCCGATTTGCTTTTGTATGGCATGGGCGAGCGGAGCATCGTCGAAGTTGCCGAGGCCCTAAATTCAGGAATGAATATTCGGGATATCACCTATATTGACGGAACTGTATTTCGCATGGATGAACTGGATGACAGTCTACCAACGATTACACTTCCCGCTTTTGATGCGCTGAAAGCCAATAAACGCAAATATGCAGAAAGCTTCAAAGTCCAGTACGATAACTGTGACCCCTTTACAGCCAAGCGACTGGCAGAGCCATATGGCAAACAATATGTGGTACAGAATCCGCCGCAGAAACCTCTGACCACAGAGGAAATGGATCGCGTCTATTCCCTGCCTTACTGCCGCACCTATCACCCCAGCTACAAAAAGGCGGGCGGGGTTCCTGCAATTGAAGAGGTCAAATTCAGTCTGGTCAGCAACCGTGGATGCTTTGGCGCCTGTTCTTTCTGCGCACTCACTTTCCACCAGGGGCGCATCATTCAGACTCGATCCCACGAATCTATTTTGGATGAGGCAGAGAAAATCATTGCCGAGCCGGATTTCAAAGGATACATTCATGACGTGGGTGGTCCCACCGCCAATTTCCGTTATCCCGCCTGCGAAAAGCAGTTGACCAAAGGCGCATGTCCCCATCGCCAGTGCCTGTATCCCACCCCTTGTAAAAACATGCGGGCAGACCATTCTGATTATATTTCACTTCTGCGCAAACTGCGAAAGCTGCCCGGTGTCAAGAAAGTCTTTGTCCGCAGCGGTATCCGGTTCGACTATTTGCTGGCAGATCACAAGGACACCTTTTTCCGGGAACTGGTTCAGTATCACATTTCCGGCCAGCTAAAGGTTGCCCCAGAGCATGTTTCTGATGCCGTTCTATCTAAAATGGGAAAACCCAGAAATGCGGTTTACAACAAGTTTGTGGACAAGTATTACGCCCTAAATAAGCAGTACGGTATGAATCAATATCTGGTTCCCTATCTCATGTCCAGTCATCCGGGTTCCACCATGAAAGAAGCAGTGGAACTGGCAGAGTACACCCGTGACATGGGTTACATGCCGGAACAGGTGCAGGACTTCTATCCTACCCCCTCTACCCTCTCCACCGTTATGTACTACACTGGTCTTGACCCCAGAACGATGGAAAAGGTTTATGTTCCTACTGACCCTCATGAGAAGGCTATGCAGCGTGCACTCATTCAGTACCGAAACCCCAAAAATTATTACCTGGTTCGGGAGGCGCTTATCAAGGCCCATCGTGAGGATCTAATCGGCACCGGCCCCAAATGCCTGATTCGAGCCGTGGCCCCCAAGCCCGGTGGCTACACCAATTCCCCGCCCCCTAGAAAAAGCAGCACCAAACCAAAAGCAAAGGTTTCTGCCCGAAATACTCCGCTTTCCCGTTCAAAATCCAACGTGAAACCATCTCGTGCCTCTGGGAAAGGAAAATCCACCAAACGAAGATAACTAACATGATATATTCCCCCTAAAGTAGACCATGGAACTAACTAAAATCTACGATAGGGGGAATTTCTATGCCAAAACAAACCATACTATAAAAAATATCCAGATGGAAAAGGTTCTATAGTTAGTCTGCCCACATCACATCAACGGAGCAAAAACATATGTTAATCACGGGCAGACAAACATGTCAGAAGGACAAAACAGATCTTATAAACCGAAAAATAAAAATTTTTGCAGATTTTCAAAAATAATACTTGCATTTTATAAAATGGTGTGATATCATGTTAAAGCTGTCAAGTGAATAGCGTATCCGGGTGTGGCGAAGTTTGGTATCGCGCTTGAATGGGGTTCAAGAGGCCGCTGGTTCGAATCCAGTCACTCGGACCAAGGGAGTATCCTTATGGGATGCTCCCTTTTATTTTTATTTGCATTATTAGCAGACTATGATATACTGTTAAATAGTAACAAACTTTTGTTAAAAGGAGTGATTTATTATGTGGCCAAGAGATAAATATACAGGTCCCGGTGGCGGAATTTATACCGGACCAGGTGGTGGTATGTACACAGGTCCTGGGGGCGGTCTCTATACAGGGCCGGGCGGCGGACTCTATACGGGGCCGGGTGGCGGTCTCTATACGGGGCCAGGCGGCGGACTCTATACGGGGCCGGGTGGCGGTCTCTATACAGGACCAGGCGGCGGACTCTATACGGGGCCGGGTGGTGGACTCTACACAGGTCCAGGTGGTGGACTTTATACCGGACCCACTCCTTATATGAGTAATGTTCCACCGTGGCCGGTGTTTGTAGAAGAGCTAGAAAAGCGTGGGCTATTCCAATATGCCAAGCTTATACGGCAGTATCATTTATAAGTTTGTTTTTAACATAGCTTGCTGACTGTCTATAAACCATCGATATAACTAGATTTTTTAGAATCCTATAATTACACTCGGACCAAGGGAGTATCCTTATGGGATGCTCCCTTTTTGTTTTGCATCTACTCATTTGGGATATTTTAATATTTAAGGTTAACTCTATTCAACCTTTGTGTAAAATAGATATTGGTCAACAAAATGTAGTCCACGGATAATCCGTATAAAAAAGCAGCAAAGGAGAAAAAGGGATGAAATACCCTGCAAAAAAGTAGACAGTGACCTATTTGTATGAGTCGATACGCGCTGTATGAGTAACTTTATTCTATGAAAGGTCAATTTGATATTGCAATTGACGAATGAATCAGTTTATAATAAGTGTGCTAAAAAAAGTGGCCGTACAAACCATAATAACGTATTAGCAGAGTCAGAGCTGATGGATACTCACCTGGAAGTTTCAGCCTTTCGTATTCCGCTGGCGGTTGGTATTTCGCCTGCAAAGGCTCTGGGATATACCAGATAAAGGAGAATTATTATGAAAAATTTAATCAAACTATTAAGTGCAACAATGGCCGTAGCTATGCTCTTTTCCTTTGCTGGCTGTGGTAAGAACAACAATGGTGGAAATAATGGCTCCAATGAAAGCATGAACGGAACCGCCAATGAAAGTTCTGCGAACAAGGGATCCGCTTCAGAAGATTATTTTGAATGGAGCGGCAACATGATTGTCGGCTTAACAGATAGTGGCGCAAAACAGACTTCTATTGTGATTCCTGCGAGATGCGAGGGATTTGAGGCTTTGATTTTTACCGAAAAGGAAAACAGTATTGCCTCCGTTTCTTTTGAAAGTGATAAGAATATTGAGTTGAATGGTGTTTTTAAACGTGCAGACAAATTAACTTCTATTACACTTCCTGCAGAACTTGAAGAGATTGGCACTGCTGAGTTTTGGTATTGTACTGCGCTGAAGGAAATCAATATTCCCGCTACGATTACTAATATTGCACCTTGTGCATTTCAATGTGATACAGCGCTGGAAACTGTAACATTTGCGGGAAACCCAACAACAATTGGTGACAGAGCATTTGAGGATTGCTCTGCTTTAAAAAGTGTTGTAATCCCTAATTCTGTTACATTGATTGGTGAGCGAGCCTTCTATGAGTGCACAGCACTTGAGTCCATTGCGCTGCCTGCCTCTCTTACTGAAGTCAAAGGCTTTGCTTTCGGTAACAGCGGATTGCAGACCATTACTGTTCCTGAGTCAGTCCAGATTTCTAATTATGATGTAACAGCCTTCGCTCAGAAGGACCATGGTATTGCAGTAAACGTGGTGGAAGGATCTTGGATGGATCAGAATTTCGACTCTATTTTCGAGGGTGCCTTTACAAAAAATTACAGCAAATAATACATGATGCAATCAACCAGAATCATATGATGTTGAATTATTACATAATATAAGTCCTCTTGCTGATTGCCTACAAAACCATTGATATTACTGGATTTCTTAGAATCCTATAATCACACTCGGACCAAGGGAGTATCCTTATGGGATACTCCCTTTTTGTTTTATCCTTAAGGCATTTCCATACCTTTATATTCTGGAATTTTGTTTCATAGTATACTAATAGTATACTATATGTAATATTATGGGTTTCTTATGCATGATATTCGGTACGTAATCGTTTTAACATCACAATATGATGCTGAATAATATATAAAAATTTATGATACTTAAAACCTTTTTCGCCTCCCGTTCGTCTAGAGTTCAGAAGGGAGGTTGAGCGATGGATACAGGAGAAGATTTTCGGACCATGTTTTGTAAGTTAGTGGAGCAGTATCAATTGTCGCCGCAGGTGGCGGCAGAGCTGCTAAGAAAAATCCTTACCATCTTGCAGAAGGGTGCCAAATAATGCTAAAATACAAATGAGTATGTGGAACGATTAGAAATAAAATGTTATAGAAAATGTAAACGACTAGGAGGAGATCAGATGGACCCGTTAAATCTTGAAAATTCTAAGGTATTTTCAAAGGAGCAGATCCGATTGGCTGCCGAGGGTAACCAGGATGCAATGTCACAGATGTACCAGCTGACGTACCACCGGGTGTACCGCACGGTGAAGTCAATGATTCAGGATGAAGATACCGTTCTTGATATTGTGCAGGACAGCTATATCAAAGCATTTCAAAGTCTGGATCAGCTGGATAAGCCTGAAAACTTTTGCGCGTGGATGAATCGAATCGCCACCAACAAAGCGAAGGATTATTTCAAAAAGAAGAAACCGGTCTTGTTCTCGGAAATCGTCACGGAGGATGATGAGGAACTGGACTTTCAGGATGACAGGTCCGAAAATCTGCCGGAAGCAGTGATCGATCGGAAGGAGACTACCCGGCTGATTGATGAAATCCTCAGCACCCTGAGCGAGGAACAGCGGATTGCCATCGGTATGTTCTACTATGAGCAAATGAGTGTGGCGGAAATTGCCGAAGCACTGGGATGCTCCGAAAACACAGCAAAGAGTCGTCTGAACTACGGACGCAAAAAGGTAGAAGTCAAAGTTCGGGATCTGGAGAAACAGGGTACCAAACTCTACTCTCTTGCACCGCTGCCCTTCCTGCTGTGGCTGTTCCGTATGGATGCAGATGCAGCCATGCTTCCCGGAGAGGTCTCTCAGGCAGCGCATATTTGGTCGGCAATCAGAGCTTCTGCAACAGAATCTGCAGCCGCAGGAACGTCCACCGCAGGAGCTTCTTCGGCAGCCATTTCCAACGCGGGAACTTCTACCGCAGCAAATTCGGCTGCATCTGCAGCGGCGAAGGTCGCAGTGGGCGAAGGCTTGAAAGCTGCCGGTGGAAATATCCTTGCCGGTAAAATCCTTGCCGGAATTCTGGCTGTGAGCGTTGTGGCCGGAGGTGTCACCATAGCGGTGAAATCCGGCGGCTCCAGTCAGCATGATACAGCCGGGACCACAGAAACGATGGTTTCCGTGGCAGAAGCCCAGGCACTGCCCGAGGCGCAATTGCACGATCTGTATGATTCTGTGCCGGAAGAACATCAAACGGGAATGGCGCAGGATGTCTACGAGTCGGTAAAAAATGAGTACCAAAAGGCCATGTGTGCAACAGAATCGACCTACGAGCTGCTCGATTATAAGTATGTGCGCCCGGAAAGTTCGGCAATGTTCTACTATTTTATGTATGCCCCGGATTTCAAGTTCTATACCGCAGATTATGATATCAATCACGATGGAACAGATGAGCTGCTGATTGGTTTCGGGTCAGACAACGATATTCAGGTCGTGGATGTTTATGCTTATGACGGCAATCAACCGGTCAGCTTGCTGTTTCAGAACGCTCTGGGCAGCGAATCGGCCCGGCTGCAGATCATGACGGACGGCACCATGTACTACAGCGAAGTGCTTGATGCCCAGTCCAGTGTACACAGCCTGTATAAAATGGCTGAGGATGGTCGTTCCGCAAAGGAGTCTGCCACATGCCTTTACACGGCCGGAGATGACGATGGGGCGCTGAAAGCCATTCAGGAGCAGGTTTCGGCCTGCACACCTGTAACGGACTTTTCTTGGACCCAGCTGACAGCGGATCAGAACCAGTTCGCACCCGGTGATGCAGATTTGGCCATCGCGGAAAGCAAGAAAATCGTAGCGGCATACTGGGAAGTTTATCAGATGCCCCACGACGAGTTTAACAATGACCCAGCCATCTATGAGCGTTATCCCTATCTGGATGGGATGATGTGGAACTACCACATGAACCCTGCAAACTTTGCCGGACAGCAGTTTTACTACGCCATAGTTGATATCGATGGCGATGGAATTTCGGAGCTGCTGATCGGCTATGGCAAGCGGGGCGACATTCAGCCGTGCAATAGCTTTGCCTGGAACGGTCAGGAAATGGATCGGCTGGGCACCGAAGGCAAGTGTGAGATTCTGGCAGATGGAACCGTTTTGGATTATGTCGGCAACGGCGGAGAGATTGCAGGGGTCTACAAGCTGGAAAACAGCCGCCTTGTTGAAAATCCGGATACGGAATTCAAGCTGGGATTCAATCCCGATCACAACGCTTACCTGGATGCAGTGAATGCGCACGGCGGATTGTATCAGCCGGAATGGAACACTGTTTCCGGTCATCACGACTGATTTTGGAAGTCGGTGGCGCAGGGCTTCGGCACAGTGGCACCGGTTTTCAAAAAAATAAAAATTTCTTTGTTTTTATTAAAACCAAATGGAAATGTCAATCGTCTATAAGGCAGAAAACAAAAACAAAGGAGAAAGATCATTATGGAAACATTATTAAATCAACTGAACCAGGCAGACAGAATCTGCAGCGAGGCCAACGTGTTTTTTGAAAAAGAGGCGGCTTTTCAGGGACGGGCCGATTCCAAGCGGGCCCATCTGGTTAAAAACACGGTAAGAGTGGGACTAGTTGCATTTTTTGTAGGACTCTTATTGGACTCGGAACTTACGTGGCTGATAATTCTCATCGCTGCTGCTGCGTTCTTTGTGTTGACGAAGTTTAAAATCAAGGATCTCAGTGAGAAGGCTGCATCTGAAGATAAAAAGGGTATGAAGATTCTGGAAGACAACTACGAAGATCTTAAGTTCCTCCCCGATGACTACTGGTATCCTCTGGCAACCGGCTATCTGGTCAAGATCATCAGCACCCAGCGTGCCGACTCCCTGAAGGAAGCGCTCGATATGTTTGATGCTCAGCTGCACCGCTGGAAGGTGGAAGAGGCCAATGCAGAAATGGTTGCCCAGCAGCAGGCACAGACCGCACACCTCAAGAGCATCCGCACCAGCAGCAAGATCAATGCTGCCGCCAATATCATCAACGGTATGAACAACATGTACAACCGCTGATACAAAATATGAAAAGGAAGTGTATCATAATGAGAAAACTAAAAAAGTGGATGATCCTGATTTTCGGTGCAGTGATGATGCTGGCACTGACTGCCTGCGGCAGTACCGAAGTTGACGTTTCCCCCTATCTTTCCGTCAATTTCAGCGGATTCAACGGAAAAGCCACTGCTGCTGCAGATTTTGATTTTGCCGAGTTTGAGCATGGCATCATGTCCCAGTGGAAGGATGATGAAAAGTCCGTGAAGAAGCTGGCAGAACTGACTGCCCTCGAAACCACCTTCCAGCTGGAACCTAAGACCACCGAGGGAGTGCGCAACGGCGACACCATCACGATCAAGCTGACCTATAATGAGGAGAAAGCCAAGGAACTGGGCTATTCCTTCAAAAACACGGAGAAAACCATTCAGGTGGAAGGCCTTCAGGAGGCAATTGAAGTTGATCCTTTTGACGAAGCCGTGTTCGGCCCTGAAGAAGACATTTATCTGGAGATTTCAGGATGCTCTCCCTATCTTACCGTCCATGTCAATAACGGCGGCACAGATATTTACAGCAGCATCTCCTATAAAGTGGATGTCGGTGAGAATCAGGAAAATGGATATTTGAAAAACGGTGATACCGTAAAGATTACCGCATCTTTCAATTCCACCAGTGTAGATGCGTATGAATTAACCCGCACGGAACTGGAAGTTCCCGTCGAAGGCAATGAAAGCTATGTGACAGACGTTTCCATGCTCAGCCAGAACAGCATTCAGGAGCTGAAGGGTCAAATGCAGAAAGAACTGGAGGAAAAAAAGAACTCTTACTTTGAGCTCTTCGGCGATGATCCCGAGAAACCGAGGTATTTGCTTGATATGAAACAAGGGGTAACCTTTGGTGATCTGATGTTCACTGGCTCTGCTGCTGCCGCTTCGGATGTAGATACGGTTTCTTGGAATAAACATTGGCTTGTGGTTCCGTTCAAGGTTGCGGTCGATAACGTTACCTATTATACAGTTGACGGAGAGGAACATGTCATGTCCTTCCCGGATGCCTGCGGCTACTTTGTTGTGTCTGGAATTCGGATTGATAAAAACGGCGATCTCATTCCCGGATATGGCAACGTTGAACTTGACAACCTGTTTAAAAATCAGGAGTTGATGGATAAGGCCATTGAGAGTGAAAGCGGTGAAGTGACCTACAGCAACTTTAACTAAGAAAACATACCATATGGGGCACCGAAGCACAGTATCCTGTGTTTCGGTGCTTTTTTAGAATCTTATTGTGCGATCTTAAAAATGTGATAATATATCGTTATATACGGTCAAGCTTCCCCTTTACACAGCACATGACACCGAGGGTCAGAGGATTCCCCCAATTGGTGCGAAGCATTGATCTGAGAAAATAATCAGTGGGGTACAGGTATGGAACAAGAAAGAAAACTGGCGCTGCTCATCGATGCTGAAAATACGTCGGCAGCAAAAATCGAACAGATCCTTCGGGAAGTATCACAATACGGAAGTATTATCCTGAGAAGAGCATACGGCAATTGGCGTAAGGAAGGTTTGAAAAGCTGGGAAAATACGCTGATGCAGCACGCCATCAAGCCAATCCAGCAGTTTGACTACGTTTCCGGAAAGAGTACGACGGATTTTGCGCTGGTGATCGATGCAATGCATCTGCTCTATAGCGGGCTGTACGATGGGTTTGCCATCGTCTCCAGCGACAGCGATTTTACGCCTCTGGCCATTCATTTGCGAGAGGGCGGTAAATTTGTCATCGGCATCGGCGGAGAAAGTACGGTAGAGGCCTTCCGAAAGAGCTGCAATATTTTTACAGTATTGAAGGAGACACCGATCCGGGTGCAGCCTGCGAAAGTGCAGCCCGCTGTGCCGGTTCAGAAGAAGCAACCCTGTGACCTTGAAAAAATACATGACCTGCTGGAGAAGGTATTCCAGAAAAATAAAACCGACAACGGCTATGCCTATGTAAGCGCTGCAGGCTCCGCCATCAAGAAGTATGATTCCACTTTCAAGCCCAAAAATTACGGCTATTCTAATCTCAATGGGTTGATTGCGGGCTTTCCAAAGAAATATGCGATCCAACGTAACGGTTCAGTTGATATGTATCGTTGTCTGAATCAACCGCAGCAGACCAGTAAGCCAGGAAAGAATACGATGAGACACCAAAAACAAATTCTGGAATATTTGGATGAACACGGCAGTGCGAAACGAAAAGAATTTGACGAGCTGTTGCAGCTGCAGGCCAGCCGCACCGGTGTAATTCTTCACGATTTGGTGGCAGAGGGAGTTCTTGTGACCGATGGAGGTCGCCAGAACAGGGTGTACAAACGGAACCCGTCCGTGGCAGATCATGCGTAAAACTGCAAACAGTAATTGATCCCCCTTGCAGACAATCTGATTTCGTGGCAAGGCAAATTGTCTTGCTCTCCGCGTTGGTTCGGCTGCATCTATGTAATGATTTGCAAACCTTCATTTTGTGACATTTTTCCCCAGAAACAAAATTTCCCCTTTCCTTTCTGATGTCAATTTGCTATAATGGACATCGCATTTATGAAATCGAATATTTTATTCGGACTGGTTCGTGAACTTCCCAGTATAAAAAACCAAGTATCTCAAAATAATTTATCAAAGGAGATTGGAGAATGAATGCACAAAAAGTAATCTTGGATTGCGACCCCGGAATTGATGACAGCCTTGCGATCATGCTGGCACTGTCCTGCCCAGAAATTGATGTGGTTGGTATCACCATTGTTTGCGGCAATGTTCCCGTCAGCAAAGGTGTACAAAACGCCTGCAAAGTGCTGGACTGGATGGGCCGCACAGACATCCCCGTGTACAAAGGAGAAGAAAAACCGCTGGTACGTCCATATGTGGACGCAATGGACACCCATGGCAAAGACGGCCTTGGCCAGTCCGGTTTTCCAGTTCCGTCTGGGTGCACCGTCAAAGATAACGCAGTAGCATATCTGGAATCGGTTTTCACCACACAGAAGGACGTTTCCGTGATTGCACTGGGGCCTTTGACCAATCTGGAACGGCTGCTGGAACGGAATCGCGCAGCTTTTTGCAACATCCGTGAGCTTATTTCCATGGGGGGAACCTACAAATCCCACGGGAACTGTTCCCCTGTGGCAGAATACAATTACTGGTGCGACCCAGATGCCGCCGCCCATGTTTACACTGCCTTTTCCTCCCTGCCGGAATTGAAAGACAAGTTCATCCACATGGTTGGGCTGGATGTAACTCGAAAAATTGTACTTACTCCCAATATCTTGGAGTATATGAAAAACGTAAACCCCTCTTTGGGTCAAAAAATAGAGGCCATCACCCGATTTTATTTTGATTTTCACTGGAAACAGGAAGGGGTGATTGGCTGTGTACTCAACGACCCCCTGGCTGTTGCATATTTTGCAGACCGTTCTTTGTGCCATGGCTTTACCACTTACACAGCCGTGGAAACGACCGGCATCAGCTATGGTCAGACCCTTTGTGATGCCTTCCAAATCTGGAATCAGCTCCACAATAGCAAAGTGCTTACACAAGTAGATACCAAGAAGTTTATGATGCTCTTCCTGTGCCGGGTATTGGGTGCCCAGCCGGATCAGGCCAGCAAGGTGCTGGATCAGATTTTAGTTGGGGAGGTGTTGGCATGAAACGCATACACCTTTCCGCATCCCAGATGTCTTTTATTTCCTTGTGCGTGGTGCTGAATATCGTTGGTTCCAATCTGGCAGGTCTTTCAAAACTCCCGATTTATTTTGACAGTTTCGGAACCGTACTGTGCGCCATGCTATACGGGCCGATCTATGGCATGATTCCCGGTTTATTAAGTGGTCTGTTGGTTGGTATTACCGTTGATGTATATTCCCTGTTCTTCATACCCGTCGGTATGCTGATTGGTTTACTGGCCGGTATCGTATATCGTTCCAAACGCCTTACTTCTTCCAAGGCACTTCTCCCAGTTTGTGCCTTTCTGGTCACACTTCCCGGAACCATTCTGGCCTCTTGCATCTGTGCCTTCGTTTTTGGCGGGATAACTTCTTCCGTGTCCAGTCTTTTGGTGCAATACCTGCATCAAGCCGGAATGAACCTAGTCGCAAGCGTGTTCTGCGTACAATTTCTCACAGACTATGTGGATCGTTTGTTAGTTTTGGTGTTTGCAGTGTTCTTGGTGAAATATCTTCCTGCATCGATTACCGGCAAACATAAGAAAGGATAACCTCTAGATGGAGCGATACAGCAAAATCACAAATAAAAATCAGCGCGAGATCGTGCTCCTGAAATCCCGCCCATGTGCGTGGGGAAAATGCCGTTTTTGCGACTATATCCATGACAATTCTCGCAACATCGACGAAATGGTTGCGCTGAATCAGGAAGTTCTGGGCTGCGTTACCGGAGAATTTGGCGTCTTGGAAGTGATCAACTCCGGCAGTTGCTTTGAACTGCCAATGCAAACCCTGGAAGATATTCGCCGCACCGTGCAAGAAAAGAACATCGGCAGACTTTTCTTTGAGGCACACTGGATCTACCGCAGCCGTCTGGACGAGATGCGGGAATTCTTTGGCATCCCCATTACCTTTAAAACCGGCGCTGAAACCTTTGATTACGATTTTCGTGAGAAATACCTGAACAAACACGCCGATTTCCAAGATGCCGCGGAGTTGAGCCGATACTTCGACTCGCCATGCCTGATGGTGGGCATTCAAGGGCAGACCAAAGAAATGATTCAATACGATATCGAATGCCTGAAAAAGTACTTTAAGCTGGGCACGATCAATGTGTTTACCAATAACTCCACCGATGTAAAACGCGATGACGCGCTGGTGGACTGGTTTATGAAGGAATACGCCTATTTGCAGCAAGATCCCACAGTGGAAGTCTTGTACGAAAACACCGACTTTGGTGTAGGCGATTAAAAAAGAGCTGTGCAAAAACAGCACTACAAAAGCCCAGTTCGGTCTTGTACTGAACTGGGCTTTGCTTAATTACGCTTTTATGGAAAACGTTCTTTGGCGTTTACAATTGCATCAAAGGTGGCTGCTGTTCCGCAGGTCACGTTGATTTTGATCATCGATTCCCATGCCTTCCACGCAATATGTTACTTTCATTTTACAATTTTCTGACGAAAGCTTGGTTGTTCATTTCTGACTAAAAATGTATAATCCAAGTACAGGTTATACAGTCCTGTACTACGTTCGTGATGAAAACACGTAAAAAGTTAGGAGAGAACATCGAAATGAACACAAAAAGACTAACATCGCTTTTGCTAGCGGCAACCACTGCATTTAGCTTTGCCGCTTGTTCTACGCAGGGAGGCACCACGCAGCCCGAAACCACCACGTCTGTGACTTCCACCACCCAAGTAACGGAACCCAGCTTAGCGAAAGCTCCGAAATATGTATTCATGTTTATCGGTGACGGTATGAGCTATCCCCAGTTCCAGGCCACTTCCGATTATCTGGGCGCAGTTGCTGATTCTGACTATGCACAGGCACTTCCCAGTCACAGCTATGACGACCGCAAAGGTGCCGTTCTGGACGGCCCCGTCGCTCTGAATTTCATGGATTTTGATGCGGTTGGTTCTGCAGTAACTTATGACTCCTGCTCCTTTGCTCCCGACTCTGCCTCTACCGCTACTTCCATTGCCACTGGCAACAAAACCTATTCCGGCATGATCAATGTAGATACAACCGGAAGTCAGGAATTTGAAACCATCGCTGAAAAGCTCCATTCCCAAAAAGATTGGAAAATCGGCATTGTTTCTTCCGTTAATATCAATCACGCAACACCTGCTGCCTTCTATGCACACCAGATGAGCCGTAACAACTATTACGAAATCGGTCAGGAAATGATTGACTCTGGATTCGAGTATTTTGCTGGCGGCGCATTGAAGAAGCCTACCGGCAATGATAAAGACAAGGAAAGCCTGTACGACCTGGCTGAAAAGGCCGGCTACAAGGTAACCCACACCCAGGCAGATGCCGAGGCTATTACTGCTAACGACGGCAAGGTCATCCTGATTGACGAGCATTTGGCCGATAGTGATGCCATGAGCTACACCATGGACCGCAGCGAAGGCGACTGGGTACTGGCTGATTATGTTAAGAAGGGCATTGAGGTTCTGGATAATGACACCGGTTTCTTCATGATGTGCGAAGGCGGCAAGATCGACTGGGCATGTCACGCAAATGATGCCGGCGCAACCGTCAACGATACATTGGCTCTGGCTGACGCAGTTCAGGTTGCAATCGACTTTGCAGCAGAGCATCCCGAAGAAACTTTGATTCTGGTTACCGGTGACCATGAGACCGGCGGCCTGACCATCGGTTTTGCTGGTACTGACTATGACACTTACCTGACCAACCTGACAAATCAGAAGATCTCCTACGCAAAATTTGATGATGAGTATGTAGAACAGTACAAGGCAAATAAGACTCCTTTTGAAACTGCAATGCAGGATGTCGAATCCCTCTTCGGTTTGAAAATGCAGGGCGATGCAGAAGATCGTATGGTCCTGACCGAATACGAAATCGACCGTTTGCGTACAGCCTATGAGCTGGCAATGGCAGACGAAGCCCCTGACTACACACAAGAACAGTATGTCCTGTATGGCACCTACAATCCCTTTAGTGTCACAATTACCCATATCCTTAACAACAAGTCTGGCATCAATTTCGGTAGCTATTCTCACACCGGCCTGCCTGTTGCAGTCTTTGCAGACGGAAATGGTTCTGAGAACTTTGGCGGTTATTATGACAATACAGAAATTTACAACAAGCTGGCTACCCTGCTGGATGTTCAGTAATCTGTAATCAACTATACAGCGTCGGACACATACATCGTTCCGACGCTGTTTCTTTTTTGGGAGGTACAATGAAATTATCTCATATTCGAAAAAAATTCCCCACATTGCTGCCAGTTCTTTTTGCCCTGATTTTATTGGGCATCCTATTGATTCTCCCCACTGGATATGAAGGCGCCCTGACATACCAGGGAGCTGACCGGGTGGAGGCGCTGGTCCTGACTTCTGACGAAAGTGACATTGTGGACACTGGCTTAATCCGTGCCGGTGAGCAAAGATGCCGGGTTCGTCTCCTGTCCGGTCACTTTAAAGGGCAAGAACACGATGCGGTAAACCGATTAAATGGATCTCTGGCTGAGGATAAGATCTTTGCGCCAGGAGATCACGCCTTTGTCGCGGTTAGCTACCACGGTGATACCATTTCGACAATCACCATGACCGACCACTATCGTCTGGATAAAGAAGTGATTCTCGTTGGCCTTTTTCTGCTGTTACTCATCGTATTTGCAGGAAAAACGGGACTGCGTGCAATTCTATCGTTTGCTGTTACCATCTTAATGCTTTGGAAGCTGCTGATTCCATGCTTATTGAAGGGATGGAACCCTGTTATCGTTTCTCTCGGCATCGTATTGATGCTTTCATTCATCATTCTAAGCCTGATCTACGGACTTGATTTGCGTTGCCTTGCGGCCACATCCGGTGCGACACTGAGTATCATCGTCACCGCAATTCTCGGATACCTGTTTACAGACCTGTTCAAAATTCACGGTGCAGTTATGGAATCAAGTGAAAGCCTGCTCTACGCAGGATTTCAACACCTGGACTTAACAAGAATATTTGTGGCATCTATTTTTCTTGGTTCCTCCGGTGCGGTCATGGATTTGGCAGTTGATATCTGCTCTGCAGTCCACGAGGTCGTCGAAAAACGCCCCGACATCTCAACTCGCGATGCAATTGGCTCTGGATTTGCTGTGGGTCGGGCTGCCTGTGGTTCTACCACCACCACACTGCTGCTAGCCTATTCCGGCAGCTATATAGCCCTGCTTATGGTTTTTATGGCGCAAGGCACCCCCATGGGATTCATCTTAAATTATAAATTTGTGGCTGCCGAGATCATACATACAATCGTAGGATCGTTCGGACTGGTCACAGTTGCGCCATTGACAGCTGTCACCAGCGGTATCCTGTTCACGAAGTATCGTCGGAGCCTGACCAAAGCAAAATAATCATAAGTGCCAGCTTCCGGTGCAGACCGGGCATAAGCCGGCAACATAATTCATCCCCCTGAAGTAGATTTGGTTGCATCCATCGTCTACTTTAGGGGGATTATACAAATCTTCTTCGGCAGATTCCTATTATCCGGTCTGCATGCTCGTTTATTGAGACACCATGCAGAGAGAATAGAAATATCCCTTTTGACTCATCAGTTATGTAAACGCTATATTTTCAAAACAGAATAATTCTGTGAATGAAGTAATCATACCGGTTGAGCATCCCGACCATCTGCGGTAAACATGCTATGTGTTGCGTCTTTCACGCAATTTCAATCTGAAGAAAAAAGGAGACGAGTAGGTCACCCCGTTTGAGGGAGCCTTACTCGTCTTTTTTGTTAGGGCCTATTGGGATACGAGCCCTTTTTATTAAAGAATGATCAAATATCGGGTGATGTTCCGTTTCATCCGTTCTGCCATCTCCACAGCCGCCGCAACCGGGTCAAGATTTTCATGATCCTTCCACGCTCCCAGTATGGAACTGCCAGAACAGCAAAGTGCGCCGTGCCCCAGTTGGTCAAAGGCCGCGGATGCATTCCTTGCATTGGCGCCTGAAACATCCAGTCCATCTACCAGCAGAAAAACTTTCGGATATTTCTTTCTGAGACTTTTCAAACTGGTGGCATTGGTTGCCCCTGCCATCGCCGCAATTCTGGAGTATCCGCACCGTCCCATGGCTGTTTCTCCCCAGCGATTCAGATAATCTGCCACGGCCATATGAACCAATCTGCCGCCGGTCTGCAAATCCTGAATCTCCATACCCGAGCGATTTGCTGTTTTCAGAACCACAAAAACATCCTGCTTTTTTTCCGCGGCTGCTGTAATATACGGTTTAATACAGTCGGAGCCAGCATAACCGCATAGTGTAATCCCATCACAGGGATAATCATCTCCACACAGCAGCTGTTTTGCCCGGTATTCCGATGCACCTGCCTTTTCCAAAATCATCCAATCTAAAATGACATAGTACCCCAGTTCCTTTGCATAGCGCATGACTCGCTGCATTTGCCCTATGCCGCCTTCTCCTAAGAGCGCAAATGCCGTAAAATCCACACGTACCGCAGGAATCAGATTCTTTAGCCCAGATAGCAAGGTACAGCAGTAGTCGCCGATTCCAATCACGTTTTTCTCATAAAGAGGAGGCAAAAAATCATAAACTGGCGCAAAAATCACCGCAGATGGGTTTTTAAACTTCCGAATACTATTTTGCAACACATCGATGGACATATACAAATCCTCCATGCAATTTCTTTCTATTATACCACAGTTTTCTACATCTGGAAACAGATAAATCACATTTTCCATCTTGAGTTTGCAAGATTCGGACATACTATCAATGTGCATCTGCACAAAAATACAAGGAGGTAGAAATTATGAAAGCATGGCCCTTCGCAATGGGGATCGGCATGGCCGCAGGCGCAATGGCTACCATGATGCTCCCACCCCATTCCAAAACAAAGAGGATGGTCACTAAAGCCGCGGACAAAGTAGAAGATGCTGCCACACAGGTGGCAGAAAAGGTGCTGGACGAAATCACCAGCTAAACAGGCATCCGTCAAAAGGGAGGCACGCAAAAGAGGTGCCTCCCTTTATATCTAATAAATAGAAAAAAGATTATAAATTAAGCAAGCCCAGTGCATTAAACTGCACCGGGCTTGAACGATTCACTCATGTCGGGGAAAAGAATTCTCTGTCTTTACGCGATATCCAGAGAAATCTGATCCTCTGCTGCTCCAACGGAAATACGACTGATGGGCTTATCAAAACTATCAATAATTGCCTCAGAGATTGGATCCTCCAGTTCTCTCTGGATGGTTCTGCGCAGGTTTCTTGCGCCATAAACCGTGGAATATGCCTTCTTCACAAGCAGATCTTTCACATCATCGCTCCAAGTCAATTCCAGACCTCTAGTGGCAAGGCTGTCTCGCAGTTCACGCAGCATAATGTCTGCAATTCCCTTGAAGTTTTCCTCCGACAGATGGTTAAAGGTAATGATTTCATCCACGCGGTTGATAAATTCCGGTCTGAGGAACTCAGACAGCGCCTGCATGGTCTTTTCCTTCACCTGATCGGATGTTGTCCTGCCAAATCCCAGGCTCGCCACACGGCCCTCGCTGCCCGCATTGGAGGTCATGACAATAATGGTATTCTCAAAATTCACCACACGCCCCTGGGCATCTGTGATTCTGCCGTCATCCAGAACCTGCAGCAGGATGTTCAGTACATCAGGATGTGCCTTTTCAATTTCGTCAAACAGCACGACACTATAAGGCTTCCGGCGAATCTTCTCCGTCAACTGACCTGCCTCGTCATATCCCACATAACCGGGAGGCGATCCAATCAGTTTGGAAACCGTATGTTTCTCCATATACTCAGACATATCCAAACGGATCAGAGAATCCACGCTGTCAAACAGATCGTTTGCAAGACACTTGACCAGTTCCGTCTTACCCACGCCTGTTGGGCCGACAAAGATAAAGGAAACGGGACGTTTCTTGGGCGAAATCCCAACACGATTCCGGCGAATTGCTCTGGAAACCGCATCTACCGCCTCATCCTGCCCCACAATGTGCTCTCTGAGGCGATCAGACAGGCCCTTGATCTGCTGATATTCCTGAGCCTTAATTTTGCTTGCAGGAATCTTTGTCCACAATTCGATGATCCGTGCCAGATTCTCCATGGTCACAGCAGGGGGTGGTACCTGCTCCAGTTCCTCAATCTTGGCGGCAATCTGCAGCAGCTTGCTGCGCAGAGTCGCCAGCCGCTCATAATGCTCGTTTTCCGTATCTTCGGTAAGCATCCGCAGCTCCAGCTCGTAGTCGTCGCGTTCCTTACGGAGCTCAGCAAGACGAGAAATCTCCTTAGAGTGCAGGTTCAAATCAGAGCAAGCCTCATCCAGCAGGTCAATGGCCTTATCTGGCAGGAAACGATCGGTAATGTAGCGCTCAGACAGCACAACACACTGTCTTGCAATCTCAGGGCTGATGGTAACACCGTGGAAAGTGGCATAGCTCTGGGCAATGCCCTGCATGATCTGGCAGGCATCTTCAATCGAAGGCTCTGCCACGGTGACAGGCTGAAAGCGACGCTCCAGCGCCGAGTCTTTTTCGATGTACTTGCGGTACTCACTGAATGTAGTAGCGCCAATCACCTGTATTTCACCACGAGAGAGGGCAGGTTTTAGTATGTTTGCAGCGTTCATAGAACCCTCAGCATCACCGGCCCCCACCAGATTGTGAACCTCATCAATGACCAGAATGATGTTTCCGGATGCCTTAATTTCGCCAATCAAGCTCTTCATACGGCTTTCAAACTGACCACGGAACTGCGTTCCTGCCACCAACGCTGTCAAATCAAGCAGATAAACTTCCTTATCCTTCAGCTTATACGGAACATCTCCGCTGACAATCCGCTGGGCCAGGCCCTCGGCAATCGCAGTCTTACCCACACCAGGCTCGCCGATCAGACAGGGATTATTCTTTTGACGGCGGTTCAGAATCTGGATAACGCGTTCCGTCTCGATATCTCTGCCGATAACCTTGTCGAGCTTTCCTTCTCTTGCTCTTCCGGTTAGATTTAGGCAATAGCTGTCCAGAAACTTGTGTTTCTGGCTGCCCTTTTTCCTTGATTTCTTGCCTTCCTCGCCTTCTGCGTGTTTCTGGGCGGTTTCCTCAGGATCCTGGTGTTCTTTGGGGGACATCTCATTAGTTGCCCCAAAGAGCTGATTGAGCAGCGGGAATGTAGCAGTCTGGCTTTCCACTTCATCATCGTCTGAATCTGCGTCTGGTGCCATTTGTGCAAACATATTGCTCATCTCATCAGAAATCATATCCAGATCTTCCTCTGAAATTCCCATCTGACGAACAACATCGTTGAGTTGGGGAATCCCAAGGCTCTTGGCGCATTTCAGACAGTAGCCCTCATTTAGGGTTGCACCGTTTTCTATTTTCGAAATAAAAATGACAGCGATATTTTTTTTGCATTTAACGCATAACTTTGGCTGCATTGGGAATCACTCCTTTCCCTTATCCGGGAAAATACTATCTTTCGGAGGCAGTATAACACACCTCCGAAAGAAATTGGCAAACAAATTATGAATTTAAAAAGAAACTGGGTTTTCCAGTTCAAATTTCTCGATTCCGTCGTCGTACCACAGGTGGGTCATGTACAAGCCACCGGGTGGTACTGTGGGACCGGCTGCTGTCCGATTTCCGGACTCCAGAATCTGTCCGATCTGTTCCGGCTTAATCTTGCCCTCAGCCGCAAAGACAAGGGTTCCAGCCATGGCTCGAGCCATATTATAAAGGAATCCGTTGGCGCACACCTTTAGGGCAATCATATTCCCGTGACGCTCAACATTGTAATAATACACGGTACGAACCGTGGATTTTACATCCGTTCCAACACTGCGAACCGCCGCAAAATCATGGGTTCCCACAAACTGATCCGCAGCAGCCTGCATAATTCTTTCATCCAGATGTTTGGGATAGAACCATGCACGATCCACATAAAACGGATCTTTGATTCTGGAATTATAGATCAAGTAGGTATATTCCTTCCGGACACAGGAACCAATTGCATTGAAGTTGTCGTGAACTTCAAAAGCATGATCTACCACAATATCCGGCGGCAGATGTGTATTCAGCGCATAGGGCAGACGATCCACCGGAATGCGAGAGTCCGTGCGAAAATTTGCAACATAGCACATTGCATGGACCCCTGCATCTGTTCGGCCGCAGCCGGTCACATGGACGCGATGTCCTACCACCATTGCCGCAGCATCTTCTACCGTTTCTTCTATGGTAGCCAGTTTTTTCTGAATCTGCCAACCATGGTAGTGGGTGCCAAGGTAGGATAGATATAAAACAATATTACGCATGGTCACCCCTTACAGTCCAAAGCTACGCAGAACAAATACCGCAATCAGCAGACATCCACCTGCTCCAAAGGAGTAAAGATCCAGACGATGGTAGCGCAGCAGTTTCATCTTGGTTCTTCCCTCCCCGCCCTGATAGCAGCGGCACTCCATTGCAATGGCAAGTTCATCTGCTCTTCGGAAGGCACTGATAAACAACGGCACCAGAATCGGAACCAGAGCCTTCGCCCTCTGCACCAAATTTCCAGTTTCAAAATCTGCACCTCTTGCCTTTTGCGCACTGATGATTTTGTCTGTTTCCTCGATCAGCGTGGGGATAAAACGAAGGGCAATACACATCATCATGCTCAGTTCATGCACTGGCAGATGCAGTTTCTTTAATGGACTCAGCAGCGACTCCAGACCATCTGTCAGCGCAATCGGTGATGTGGTATAGGTTAAAAGAAATGTACCTGTGATTAACATCATGATTCTGGACACCATAAAGAATGCCCGCTCCAGCGCCTCCCAGGTGATGGTCAAGCCAAATACCGAGATAGCGACGTGTGTTCCCTCTGTAAAGAACAGATTCAGCACACCTGTGAAAATCAAAATAAAGAGTATTGGTTTCAATCCTCTGGTGATGGCTTTCAGAGATATTTTAGAAATTTTAATGCAGATGGCCAGGAACAAAAATACCACACCATAGCTGAACCAGCTACCCGCGCTGAACAGGGCGATGATGTATGCCATCACCATCAGCAGTTTGGTTCTGGGATCTAATCGGTGGATAACGGAATTGCCCGGGAAATACTGACCTAAAGTGATATCTTTAAGCATGGGTGTTTCCCTCCTTCAGTTTCCGAATGGTTTCCAGCGCCTGCTCAATGGTGTACACCGGCTTTACATCCAGCCCCATCTGTTGCAGACGCAGAAAAACCTGCGTCACATCGGGAATATCCAGTCCCATATCCAAAAGCTCCTGTGCACGCACGAACACCTCCGCAGGAGGTGCATCCATAGCGAGCTTAGAGCCATTCATAACCAAAAGACGATCGGTCAGCCGCGCCACATCATTCATGGAATGGCTGACCATGATAATGGTTGCATTTTTTGCCCTGCGATACGATTCGATATTGCAAAGAATCTCCTGACGACTTGCAGGATCCAGTCCGGCGGTAGGCTCATCCAGGATCAGAACCTCCGGTTCCATGGCAATGACCCCCGCAATTGCGACACGACGTTTCTGACCGCCTGATAAATCAAAAGGAGATACCGCCAGCTGTTCATCTGAGATTCCGACAAAGCTCGCAGCCTCTCTTACCCGGCGATCGATTTCATCGGCATTCAGTCCCATATTCTTGGGGCCAAAGGCAATATCTTTATATACCGTCTCCTCAAATAGCTGATACTCCGGATATTGAAATACCAGACCTACCCGAAATCTTGCCTGTCTGGTAAACTGCTTGTCGCACCAGATATCCTTGCCATCCAGTAGGACCGTTCCGGAGCTGGGTTTCAGCAAGCCATTCAGGTGCTGAATCAGGGTAGACTTTCCAGAGCCTGTATGTCCAATGATGCCGATGAACTCTCCCCGATCCACAGAAAAAGAGACTTCATCCAGTGCTCTGTGTTCAAAGGGGGTTCCGGCACTATAGGTGTGTGTGAGTTTTTTTACCTCTAAGATGGTTGACAAATTACATTCCTCCCGGTGCGTCAGGCCTTCAGTAGCTCATAAAGTGTCTGCGCACAGCTCTCGGTATCTAGTAGATCCAGCGGAAGATCGTACCCTTCCTTGTTCAGTTCATAGCATAGTTCCACCGTTTCGGGTGCCGCAAGTCCCAGTTCATGGAGCAGTTCCACCTGAGAAAAGACCTCTTTGGGTGTGCCATCGGCTTTGATAACACCTTTATGAAGTACCACAACCCGTCCCGCCTGCGCCGCCTCGTCCATGTGGTGGGTAATTAGAATTACGGTAATTCCCTTCTCACGGTTTAATTTACGAACCGTTTCCATAACCTCACGGCGACCTCTGGGATCTAACATAGCGGTAGGCTCGTCCAGAACGATACACCGCGGCTCCATTGCGATGACGCCTGCAATGGCAACACGCTGTTTCTGACCACCTGACAGCAAATGAGGTGCATGCTCGCGATACGCATACATGCCCACATGTTTCAGCGCATTATCCACACGCTGACGGATTTCCGCACTGGAAATTCCCAAATTCTCAGGTGCGAAGGCTACATCCTCGTCCACAACATTGGCAACGATCTGATTATCCGGGTTCTGAAATACCATACCCACGTTACGGCGAATTTGGATCAGACGATCCTCGTCCATGGTATCCATGCCATATACCCAAACTCTGCCCCCGCTGGGCAGTAAGATTGCGTTAAAGTGCTTTGCCAGGGTAGATTTTCCGGAACCATTGCTGCCAAGAAGTGCAACGAAACTCCCCTGTTCTACTTCCAGATTCAAGTCTTCAAAAACATACGTACCCTTTTCTTGCTCCTGCGTCGGGTATTGATATGCCAGATTCTCTACAACAATTGCTTGACTCAAAATCTTCTCCTCCTTAGTCAGGAGTCCAGCGGCCTGCAGCTCCGCAGGGCAGCACAAATCCTGTACTTTTGACAGGCAACCCCAACTCACCATTGTGGGTGTGCCCACCATAGTTGGCAGAGAAAACCGTGTCAGAAACATATCCCACCGCACTAGGTGCAAGCCCGGTGGTGTAGGAATTGATAATCACAAACAAAGGATCATCTGAAAGAACCTTGAGAACCTCTTTCAGGAAAGGATAAAAACTGGTCTCCATCTTCCAGATCTCCCCGGAAGGTCCTCTGCCATAGCTTGGGGGGTCCATAATAATTCCGTCATAACGGCGGCCCCTGCGGATTTCCCGCTGGATAAACTTTGCGCAGTCATCCACGATCCAGTGAATGGGGCGGTCCGCAAGGCCTGATGCCGCAGCATTTTCCTTTGCCCACGCAACCATGCCCTTAGAGGCATCCACGTGCCATACCTCTGCGCCGCCGGCAGCAGCTGCTAAAGTCGCGCCGCCGGAGTATGCAAACATATTCAGCACACGAATCGGGCGATGTGCAGATGCGTCAGACACCTTCTCTCGGATAAAGTCCCAGTTGGCAGCCTGCTCCGGGAAAACACCCGTGTGTTTAAAGTTCATCGGCTTTACATTAAATGTCAAATAGTCCTTGTATTTGATCTGCCAGTGCTCCGGGAGATGGTGGTCGGTCCAGCGACCACCGCCTGTGCTTGAACGAAGATAGCGTGCATCGTAATGTTTCCAGCCAGCATCCACCCGGGGCGTATTCCAGATCACCTGGGGGTCGGGGCGTACCAAAAGGTACTTACCCCAACGTTCCAGGCGTTCGCCATCGGTGGCATCTAAAATTTCATAATCTTTCCACTCATCAGAAGTCCAAATCATCTTGTTATCCTCTATCTATAAATTAAGGGTTCTGGGGAGACTGAGGTTCCGGCGCAGGCTGCTGGGGCTCTGGTGCAGGTTCCGGCGCGGGCTGCTGAGGCTCCGGTGCAGGTTCTGGCGCTGGGGAAACCGGCTCCGTTACCGGTGGCTGTGTCTCCGGCGGCTTAATGCTTTCCTTTGTATGCGTCGTACAAACCTTATACGGTGCCTTTACACCTTGGTTAATACCGCCGTTGATTCCATAGAACCACTGGGGTGCGCCATTGCCATCCACCAGATAGACAATATCATCGGTAAAGCTGGGAACAGAATACGCTGCCCTGATATAATCGATTTGGGACTGGGTGTATTTCACCAGACCCACCTTTCGGATGCTTACACCCTTCACCTGCTTACAGAATTCGTTGGCTGCGCCATTGCCGCTGCCACAATAATCTACCAGAATATGCTTTGAGCAGGAATAATTCGGTGCATCCTCTGGATTAACCAGAATGCTCTGAACACGGTTGCCTCTGGGATCTGCATTGCAGGCATCGGTTGCATATCCACCACTGTCCAGGCAAACAGTGACCCACTGCATATTGGAAGTGTCGTACAAGTTCTTGTATTCCACATTTTCGTGGATCTGGCTCATAACCTTTTCCCACAGACGGCCTGAGGGATTCCAGTAGTTGCCGGTCAGGTTGATTTCTTCCGGATACTTATAACCGCACCACACGGCCGCCGTATAGTATCTGGTATATCCACAGAACCAACGATCTTTATCGCCGGAGGTTGTACCGGTTTTACCGCCAGCAGCTGTTGTTCCAAGTTCTGCATAGGGAGCTGTACCCTGGGTAACAACATTACGCAGGCAGTAGTTCATATAGTTATTTGCCTTGTAGCTTAGGATCTGCTCAGAGTCCTGGGTATTGTCAATCACCAGATTGCCTTCGGAATCGTATACCTTTGTAAAGGTTCTGGCCTCGCGCCACACGCCATCATTGGGGAAGGTGGAATAAGCATTGGCCATATCCCGAATGGTGACACCGTAAGTCAGCGCACCCAGCGCCAAAGGCGAATATCCAAGGTCAGACAATTCCTGACCAGAACTGGTCACTTCCGATTCCAGCAGGCCGTGCAGTCGGAACTTGTTTTTCGCAAAATCAAAGCTGTAGCGGGTGCCGATCATATCGACGGTATCAACAGCGATGGTATTGATAGAATCAACGACGCCCGTTAAAACAGAAGTGCTGATCTGATAATATCTTGTATCATTCAACGGGAATATGCCATCGCTGTAATCAATGGGCAAATCATCCAATACAGAGGCAGGGCTGATTACACCTGCTTCAAATCCAGGTGCATAAGCCGTCAGAGGCTTCATGGCAGAACCCGTCTGTAACCCCTGATCTGTGGCATAGTTGAATGCATCATAATCCTTTTTCTCACCTACAGCACCGGCCATAGCTACAATATCACCGGTACGGTTATCTGTAATGACGATAGCAGATTGAAGCTGCTGGTCCGAATCCGTGGTGGGGATCTCATCCAAGTTGGTGTAAATTCTGTCCACTGCAGCCTGCACATCCACATCAATTGTGGAGTAGATATGGTAGCCGCCTTTTTTAATCTGATCCAGGAAGAACCGCTTTGATTCATCGTTCCATTCAAGGCCCATCTTCTCCGCCAGAGCCATAGCCACATCATCCATTACAGCCTCTGTGAACCAGGAGTACATATCGGTGCTGGCATCCAGCTCAATGTCTGCTGTTGCTCCGCAGGTTGGGCACAGGAATATATCCCCATCTCTGTTGTAATCCCTTGCCCCTCCCTCGAAGTCGCCGTTGGGACACTTATAGACCTTATCGACGACCTCAGAAGATGCATTGGTAAAGAACATCTTCTGGGCAACTGCCTCACTGTGCTGTTCTTCTGTGATCCATCCCTGATTCTTCATTTCATCCAGAACGGTCAGCTGACGCTTGCGGTTGCGTTCCTCACTGATATACGGATCGTACAAAGAGGGGTTGTTGGTAATCGAGATCAAGCTTGCACACTCAGCAGTTGTTAATTCGGACAATTCCTTACCGAAGTAAACATGGGCAGCACTCTTGACACCCCAGCAGCCTTCGCCCAGGTAGATCATGTTCAGATACCATTCCATGATGGTATCCTTGTCATACTGGGTTTCCAGTTTTTGCGCACGGAAGATTTCCTCTACCTTACGCTGGACAGTGATTGAATCCTCTCCGGTGCGGTTTTTTACAAGCTGCTGCGTAATGGTAGATCCGCCAAAGGTAGAGCTGCCACCAAAGAACATGTTTCCGCAAGCCTTCACTGTGGTGATCCAGTCTACGCCCTGATGCTCGTAGAAACGCTTGTCCTCAATCGCGATTGCTGCGTGGACAAGATCCTGGGGAATCTCATCATAGCTTGCCCACTGACGGTCGGTTTCTGCGTAAATTTTCTGGTATTGTTTAATTTCACCAGCTTTATCCACATAGTAGATGTAGGATGTTTGATCCAGACCGTTTTTGTTCAGCTCAATGTTGACATTGGGCATGATATCATTTTGCAGATAATCACCCAGTGCACCCGCCAGAACAAAGGCGCATACCGCTGCGATAATCGCAACCGTTGCAGCAGCACCGATGACGATCTTCAACGCCGAAACAGCCACCGTCCATACTGCATGCAGGATGCGCAAGAATGCATTTGGCTGCCATTCCTGACGTGTAACTTTTCTTCTTTTTTTCATTGCCATATGGTTACCTCCAAGGTTGAAGTGAAAAGTCCGTTACAAATCTGCGGGCAAAATGGGCATACTTTTCCCGACAGTTCATACTATTATAGCATACCCCACAAAAAAACGAAAGTCCATTTTTATTAATAAAGATAAAAAAGAAACAAATGCTATCATTGGAGGGCGGATTATGAAGAAAATAAAAAAACAATTGACTACTTTTGCTATACTTGCCGGATTGATGCTCGGGATCAAAGACGGGTACGTGGCTTTGTGGAAGGATGAAGACCCGCAGCCGTATCGGATTTTTCCTGTCCGTGCTGATTCCCTTCCCATCGCAGATCAGCTACAGCTAAAAAGAGGGATCTATATAGAGTCCGTGGATCAACTTATGCAGCTGGTAGATGACTATTTATGAACGCATCAGACCAGCCGAAAAAATTTATATTGATTTTATCGCCATTTCATCGTACAATGATGCCAGAACAAATCCACTTGGAGGTAACAAGTATATGTCTGATAATTACGGCTCCGACTTTATCACCATCGTTGATGAAGACGGCACGGAATTTGAACTAGAGGTTTTGTCCACATTAGAATATAACGGATCGACTTATATGGCCGTGATTCCTGCCAGCGACGGTGAGGACGAGGTTGAACTGGAAGTCAGCATTCTGAAGAGTGTCGAAGAAGACGGCGATCCCATTCTTTGCGCCATCGAAGACGATCAGGAATTGGAAATCGTCTACAATCTGATCATGGATCAGATGTACGAAGAAGACGAAATCGATTCTGACGAGGAATAATTTAAATAATTTCCTGCTTGGTTCGTGATGTGCTCGTTTGGACCCACATTTTATGATCGGGATGCTTGACTTCTCGGTTGGATTGCAGACCTCCCGCCTGCGCTTTGACGTATGGTGGATGTTGGGAGCAGTGAAGATCTTGAGAGCGGCAACCCACCTGCCATGTTGTGCAGGTCATCATCGGGTGCACACGGCTAAAGCGGGCGGTGCGGAGGCTTGTCCTCCGCACTTTTTTTACCATTTTGTTAATATTCGGGGGCATATCAGGTATATATCTATTTTCTGCTTGCAACTAAGATTGCTTTAGGATATAATGTTCGAGTCTATGCTATGTATCGGCATATAACTACCAATGCAAATGAGAGGATATGATAACCATGAGCGCATCTGAAAAGAAGAAACTCCGTCATGAGCAGTATGTTACCCAAATGACTGAAAAACAGCAGCAAGAGGTAAAGGAATCAAAAAAACTTCGCCTGTACACGATCATCTTCGCAGTTGTAATTGCCCTGATGATTTGCGTTGTGATTGCCACCAACATCACAGAAAGCGGCATGATCCAGCGTAATACCACCGCAGCCACGATCAACGACACAAACATCAACGCAGCTGAGCTGAATCACTACTATATTGATACCGTTAACCAGTTTATGAGCCAGTTTGGCAACTACATCGCTCTTTCCGGCATTGATCCCACCAAGCCTCTGGATGAGCAGATGCAGGACGAAGAATCCAGCACCACTTGGGCTGATTACTTCCTGGAATCCGCAACCAACACCATGAAGAGCATGTATGCGGTTTATAACGAGGCCATTGCTCAGGGCTACACCCTGTCTGAAGATGGTGCAGCTGAGCTTGATAACGCCGTCAACGGCATGGGAATGTACGCCAAACTTTATGGTTATCCGAATGCGAACAGCTATATCAAGGCTATCTATGGCAAGGGCTGTAACGAAAAAACCTATCGCAAGTACGCCGAGGTTCAGGTGATTGCAAGCGAGTACTCCAGAGAGCACAGTCAGACTCTTGTTTACGACGATGCTGCTCTGCGCGATGCCGAAACTGAGAACCCCAACACTTACAGCTCCTTCTCCTACAATTCCTATTTCCTGTCTGCCTCTCGTTTCTACGAGGGCGGTACCACCAGCGAAGATGGCACCACAACCTACTCAGAAGAAGAGCAGGCCGCCGGTCTTGCTGCCTGCAAAGCCGCTGCAGACGAGCTGATGGCAAAGCAGATCACCTCTGTTGAAGAACTGGACACAGCCATTGCTGCTCTGTCTATCAACGCTGAAACCGATGCTGCAAGCACCCCATTTACCAATACCCTTTACAGCAGCGTCAATGAAAGCCTGCGCGACTGGGTCTCCGATGCAAATCGCAATCCGGGCGATATGACCATGATTGCCAACGAAACTGAAACCACCGACAGCGAAGGCAATACCACCAAGAACATCAGCGGTTACTACATCGTCTATTTTGTTGGCTCCAACGACAACAAATTCCCTCTTGCAAATGTTCGCCATATCCTGCTGCCTTATGAGGGCGGTACCACAGGCGAGAACGGTCAGACCACCTACACCGATGAGGAAAAGGCCGCAACCAAGACAAAGGCCGAGGAACTGCTGGCACAGTTTAACGCCGGTGACGCCACTGAGGATGCATTTGCCGCTCTGGCAGAAGAGCATTCCACCGATGCCGGTTCCAACACCAACGGCGGTCTGTATGAGAATGTTTACCCCGGTCAGATGGTTCCCACCTTTAACGACTGGTGTTTTGCCGAGGGTCGTAAGGCCGGTGATACCGGCATCGTCGAATCTGATTACGGCGTGCACATCATCTACTATGCCGGCAACGCTGACGTGACCTATCGTGATTTTATGATCACCAACAATCTGCGTGATGCTGACATGATGAAATGGCAGACCGAATTGAGCGATAACGTCACCGTTACCCTGAAAAACACTTCTAATGTAAAGACCGATCTGGTTCTGAACAAGAATTGATTTGGTAACCTGTGAACAGGCCGCGATATGTTCGCGGCCTGTTTTTTAGAAAGGATCATTTTATGGACAATACCTTTATCCGCGCGCAGATGGCTCTGGGAGAAACTGCGCTGGAAAAACTTCGCCACGCCCATGTGGCAGTCTTCGGCATCGGCGGTGTAGGAAGCTATACCGTGGAAGCACTGGCCCGTTCCGGCGTGGGCAGTTTGACGCTGATTGACAACGATACCGTTGGCCTTAGTAATATGAACCGGCAGCTATGTGCCCTCCACTCTACACTGGGTCGGTACAAGGCCCAGGCCATGGCTGAACGCGTCCGTGACATAAATCCTCAGTGCGAGGTTCGCGCCATTACCGAACTATACTGCGAAGAGGATAAACTGAAGTTTTTTGACACCAACTACGATTATATTGCCGACTGCATTGATCTGGTTTCGTGCAAACTGAGCTTGATCATGAATGCCCGGGAACGAAATATCCCTATCATCAGTGCTCTGGGCACCGGAAACAAGCTGGATCCCAGTCAATTCACCATCACCGATATTTCAAAAACCAGCGGCTGTCCTTTGGCCCGGGTTGTGCGCAGGGAACTTCGTGCCAGAAATGTGTATCATCACACGGTTCTATTTTCTCCGGAAGAGCCAGTTACCCCCATCCCTCTGGAGGCCCCCCCTCCCGGCAGACGCAGTATCCCTGCATCTGTCAGCTGGGTACCCAGTGTGGCCGGCCTGATGATCGCCGGACACATTGTTTTAGATTTGGTAAAGGAATAAAGAACGCCTCCTGTGGAAAACTTTCACAGGAGGCGATTTATTATATGCATATACACAAACGCTTGTTTTTTGGCGCAGCTGCAGCCGGTCTGGCAGCAGGCTTTGTCAACGGACTCTTTGGCGGAGCCGGTGGAATGATCCTGATTCCTGCACTTAGCCTATTGGCCCAAATTGACGAACAAGAACTCTTCCCCACCTGTGTTTCCGTGATGCTGCCGGTCAGTTTGCTGTCCCTATGGTTGGGCTCGCTCTACACAGCCCTGCCTTGGCAGGATGCCATGCCCTATCTCATCGGCAGTGCAATCGGCGGTGTCCTGGTGGGGCTGTTCGGGAAGAAAATCCCCACACTCTGGCTACACCGAATTCTTGGTATCATGATTCTCTGGGGAGGCGTGCGATATTTATGCTAGACAGCTTTTGGTTTGCAATCCTGATTGGTGCAGTTTTGGGTTTCTTGTCCGGATTGGGCGTCGGCGGAGGAAGCCTGCTGCTTTTGTGGCTAACGGTCGTTCTTGGAACGCAGCAAAGTCAGGCCCGCCTGATGAATCTCATGTTTTTTATCCCCTGCGCTGCCATTGCGTGTCTGTTCCGTTGGAAACAAGGTAACTTGAATCCGCCAAAAATCCTAATTCCAATCATCTTTGGACTGTTGGGCACTGTTCTTGGGAATCTATTGGGGCAGCAGCTGAATGTGGATATTCTAAAGAAAGTGTTCGGAATATTCTTTATCATCTGCGGAATCCGTGAGATCCGTTATCGTCCCCGGAAATTGAGATAACCCTCCAATATCAAAGAGGCTGCCACCGCATCCACAGTATTTTTCCGCTTTTTCCCGTGATAATTGTGCTCAGACAGGATATTGTGGGCCTCAACGGTGGTGCGGCGCTCATCCCAGAGCCTTACCGGCAGCCCCGTAGCCTGCTCCACCTGCTGTGCAAATGCACGGCAAAGTTCCGCACGGGCACCTTCGGTTCCATCCATATTTCTGGGCAGTCCCATGACAATTTCTCCGATTTCATTTTCCGACACCAGTTTGCAGATTTCCTCCAGTGTCTTCTCCGGCTTGCGGCTGTGAATCACCGTGGTAGTGCCAACAATGGAACACAGCAAATCAGAAATGGCAATTCCTGTGCGGGCATCACCATAGTCAATTCCCAAAATTCGTTTCATGGACGTTCCTCTCAATGTCATTTTATTCCCGTATGTTCGGTTTCCCTCATTATACTGCAATATAAGCAAAAAATAAAGGAAAAAATTGTTGACAAGCCTCCACCCTCTATGTTATGATGGTTCTACCTGTGAAAAAAGGCTTTTTTTATGCGCTTTTTTCAGCTTCGGTGCGGCGTTTGTAGTTAAGCCGCGACTAAATTTTATGCTAGACGAAGTGATACAGGGAGGCAATATTTAAGGAGGTGCCGTTATGCGCGTTAAAGTCACTTTGAGATGCTCCGAGTGCAAGCAGAGAAACTACAACACCATGAAGAACAAGAAGAATGACCCCGACCGTCTCGAAATGAAGAAGTACTGCAGATTCTGCAGAAAGCACACCATTCACAACGAGACCAAGTAAGGAGGACCTACCATCATGGCAGAAGTCAAGAAGGAAAACTGGTTTGTTAGAACCTGGCACAAGGTCTGCAAGTTCTTCCGTGAGCTGCGCAGCGAGCTGAAGAAGGTTGTCTGGCCTACCAAGGAACAGGTTCTGAAAAACGCTCTGGTCGTGGCCGGCTGCGTCGTGGTTGTTGGTGCATTTATTTGGCTGTTCGACTTTGTCGCACAGGTTGGAATCAGTGGCTTGATTGCCCTGTTCCACTAAGGGTAGCACTATGGCAGATGCAAAGTGGTATGTGGTCCATACCTATTCCGGTTATGAAAACACGGTGAAGGCCACCATTGAAAAAACCGTGGAAAGCCGGCATCTACAGGATCAGATCCTGGCCGTTTCCATTCCTTTGGAAACTGTCACTGAGATCACCGAATCCGGCGTAAGCAAAACTTACGACCGTAAGATCTTCCCCGGCTATGTACTGGTGAAAATGTTCTACAGCGATGACACATGGCATGTGATTAAGGATGTCCGTGGTGTTACCGGCTTTGTGGGTACCTCCAGCAACGACCCCATTCCCCTGACAGAGGATGAGGTTTATGCAATGGGTGTTGAAAAGCGCGAAATCATTGTCAGCTATCATGTTGGCGATTCCGTGCGCATCCTGGATGGCCCCTTGAGCTCCTTCACCGGAACTGTCGAAGAAATTGATGTCGACAAAAACTTGGTCAGCGTGGTTGTATCCATGTTTGGCCGTGAGACCCCTGTCGAGTTTGAACTCGATCAAGTTGAGGTCGTTTCCCAGTAAACGCATCGGGCCGGAATCTCCGGTCGGAACGTGGGAGGGGTTTTAACCCCGAAAGAAATGCGTAAAACGCATATTACCACATTTTTATTCAGGAGGTGCTTTTAAAATGGCACAGAAAGTCACTGGTATTATCAAATTGCAGATCAATGCCGCTAAGGCAACTGCTTCTCCCCCTGTTGGTCCTGCTCTGGGTCAGCATGGCGTGAATATCGCAGCATTTATCAAGGAATTCAACGCTCGGACCAAGGATATGGAGGGTTACAAGATTCCCGTAGTCATCACTGTCTACGCTGATCGCTCCTTCACCTTCATCACCAAGACTCCCCCCACTCCCCTGCTGGTCATGAAGGCCATCGGTCTGGAGAAGGGTTCCGGCGTTCCCAACAAGCAGAAGGTTGGTACCATCACCAAGGCTCAGATCACCGAGATCGCTAAGACCAAGCTGCCCGATCTGAACTGCCCCTCTCTGGAAGCCGCTGAAACTCAGGTTGCCGGCACTTGCCGCTCCATGGGCGTCACCGTCGTTGATTGATAATTTGCTGTCCGGGATAGTTTGATCCCGGTTATGTGGGAGGATTATTCCGCATTACCACGATAAGGAGGATAATTACATTGTTTAGAGGTAAAAAGTATCAGGAGAGCGCCAAGCTGATTGACCGCTCCGTACAGTACGATCCCGCTGAAGCCCTGGATCTGGTCGTGAAGGGCGCTTCTGCAAAGTTCGACGAGACTGTCGAACTGCACATCAAGTTGGGTGTTGACTCCCGTCACGCTGACCAGCAGGTCCGCGGCGCTGTCGTTCTGCCCAACGGCACCGGCAAGACCCGCAAGGTTCTGGTATTTGCTAAGGATGCAAAGGTCGAAGAGGCTAAGGCTGCAGGCGCTGACTATGTTGGCGGCATGGAGCTGGTCGAGAAGATCACCAAGGAAAACTGGTTCGACTTTGATGTCGTTGTTGCTTCCCCCGACATGATGGGTCTGGTTGGCCGTCTGGGTAAGGTTCTGGGCCCCAAGGGTCTGATGCCCTCCCCCAAGGCTGGCACCGTCACCCCCAACGTCGCTGCTGCTGTTAAGGAAATCAAGGCTGGTAAGGTTGAGTACCGTCTGGACAAGACCAACATCATCCACTGCCCCATCGGCAAGGTTTCCTTCGGTACCGAGAAGCTGACTGAGAACATGGACACCCTGATGAAGGCTGTTGTTAAGGCTAAGCCCGCTGCAGCTAAGGGTCAGTATATCCGCTCCTGCGTCGTCGTCTCCACCATGGGCCCCGGCGTTAAGGTCAGCGCAGCTAAGTACCTGTAATTTTATATTACAATCTTTTAACCGGGAAGTTTATGACTTCCCGGTTTTCTTTTGTAGTGCATACATAAATTCTTTTACATTCTTGCCTACATCTCTAAAAAATCGAAAAAAGTAGTTGACATAGTGTTCGATCCATGCTATAATTCACCTGTTGCCAAAGACAGCAGGTTGCGTAAGCAGTAATTCCTGCCGAGGTGCGTGGATATGATTTATTTGCGTGTCTTTTTGTCATTTGGCAGAAAGACACTTTTTTTATTTCGGAGGTGACATCTCACATGCCTAACGCAAAGGTTCTTGAAAGCAAGAAGGCCGTGGTTGAAAACCTGACCGGCAAGATCAAGGAAGCTTCTTCCATCGTCTTTGTCGACTATAAGGGTATCACTGTTGCTCAGGATAACGAGCTGCGTAAGCAGTTCCGTGATGCTGAAGTTGAGTACTCCGTTGTTAAGAACACCCTGACTCGTTTCGCTACCCAGAATGCTGGTTACGATTTCGACGAGGTTCTGAACGGCACCACTGCAATGGCTTGCACCACCGGCGATCCCATCGCTCCCGCTCGTATTATCTGCGAGTTTGCCAAGAAGAACAAGAACACCTTGACCATCAAGGGTGGCGTTGTTGAAGGTTCCGTTCTGACTGCTGAGCAGCTGAATGGCTTCGGCGAACTGCCCAGCAAGAATGCTCTGGTGGCTTCCGTTCTGGGTACCTTCCTGGCTCCCATTTCCAGCCTGGCTTTTGTTCTGGATCAGGTTCGTATCCAGAAGGAAGGCGGCGCTCCCGCAGCCGAGGCAGAGGCTTAATCTGCTGCACACACTAACAAATACACTTTAACTTACATTTTAGGAGGATATTACAATGGCTAGTGAAAAGATCACTGCTCTCGTTGAGGAAGTTAAGGGCCTGACCGTTCTGGAGCTGTCCGAACTGGTTCACACCCTGGAGGAAGTTTTCGGCGTTTCCGCTGCTGCTGCTGCTGTCGCTGCTCCCGCTGCTGGCGCTGCTGCTGAAGTTGAAGAGAAGACCGAGTTTGACGTTATCCTGAAGAACGCTGGTTCTTCCAAGCTGAACGTCATCAAGGTTGTCCGTGCTGCTACCGGCCTGGGTCTGAAGGACGCTAAGGATCTGGTTGACAACTGCCCCAAGACTCTGAAGGAAGCTATCTCCAAGGAAGATGCTGAGAAGCTGGCTGCAGAGCTGAAGGAAGCTGGCGCAGAGGCTGAGATTAAGTAATTTATCTCTACCAAATGCAATACAACAGCCGTCAGGGAAAACTGGCGGCTGTTTTTCATATGCTGTCTTGTTTGTGTTATAGGAGGTATTATGAACTCCATCCCCTTTTTATCCGCTGTTATAGGTTCTGGCAATCCTCAAATAGATTGGATTGTCACGCTTAAAATCGTTTGTATACTAGCACTTATGATTTTCGCTGCCGGTGCAATTCTTCGTGCGATCTTTGGCAGGGGCTCCAGCCTTACACGAAGTGTATCTGCTACATTAAATATTCTTCTAATCTATTTCACATCGATTGCTCTATATTACTTCTTTCCAACTCTGCGTGTTTGGTTCAGCACGCTCCCATTTATTACACTAACTTCAGATCATCTCTTCATCTGGGGACTATCCGACTTGCCCGATTTGGTATTCTATCCAGCAATCTTGCAGATGGCTGTCTTAGCGCTTTTTGTTAATATGCTGGAAACCTATCTGCCGCGCGGACGAAATCTCATTAGCTGGTATTTATACCGGGTTATCACTGGGTTATGTGCGTTCGCTCTTTATACAGGATTTTCATATCTGGTCAATGCGTATACACCAGAAATCTTCGGCACCTGGGCAAAACCCATCATTCTGGGTTTCTGGGGAATCATCCTTTTCATTGCCGTGCTGAAGCTCCTGCTTAGCGCAATACTAACCGTCATTAATCCGATCTTGGGCGCATGTTACGCATTTTTCTTCCACAGTCTATTTGGTAAACAGTTTTCAAAAGCTATCTTAACGACTGTTATTATGGTTTTTATCGTGTATTACCTCAATCAAACCGGATATACGCAGCTTGTTTATTCGGATATTTCTTTTGCAACTTATGGTCCGACCAGCTTGGTTTTATTGATTGCTCTGTATCTGTTCGGAAAAATTTTATAAGCATACATAAAAAATGCCATGATCTGTTCATGGCATTTTTTTCCGTATTATTCAGACTACACAAATATATTTCTAATTTCACGTCAATATTTTTTCGTAGATTTCATTATAATGTTTTACAAATGGGTAATGATGTATTATAATATGTAAGTAAAAGCGTCTTTTAAAAAGCGCAATCTCAACTTGATTAGGAGTGTTGTTTATGAGCCGGATGTTTGGTACTGTTTCTATGGGAATCCGCGCCCCCATTATTCGTGAGGGAGACAATTTAGTAGATATCGTCACCGATTCCATTCAGCAGGCAATGAAGTTTGACGGTCTGGCCCCCCGTGATCGTGATGTAGTCGCAATAACCGAAGCAATTGTTGCAAGAGCACAGGGTAACTACGCCAGCGTCGACAATATCGCCGAAGATGTCCGCACCAAATTTGGTGGTGACACTGTTGGCGTCATCTTCCCCATCCTGAGCCGTAACCGCTTTGCAATTTGCCTGCGCGGTATCGCAACAGGCTGTAAGAAAGTCGTCCTGATGCTTAGCTATCCTTCTGACGAGGTTGGCAACCATCTGATTGATTGGGACCTCCTGGACGAAAAGGGCATCAATCCTTATAGCGATGTTCTCAGCGAGGATCGCTACCGTGAGCTGTTTGGTTACAGCAAGCACCCCTTTACCGGTGTTGACTATGTAGAATACTACAGCAATCTGATCCGTGAATGCGGTGCAGAGGTTGAGGTCGTATTTGCAAATGACCCCAGAGCTGTTCTTAAGTACACAAAGAATGTCCTCAACTGCGATATTCACACCCGTGCTCGTACCAAGCGCCTGCTGAAGGCTGCTGGCGCAGAAAAGGTGTATGGTCTGGACGAAATTATGACCGCCCCCGTCAACGGCAGTGGTTATAACGCCAAGTATGGTCTGCTGGGCTCCAACAAGGCTACCGAGAACACGGTCAAGCTGTTCCCCAGAGAAGAGTGCCAGAAACTGGTTCTGGATATCCAGGCTCGTCTGCTGGAAGTGACCGGCAAGCATGTGGAAGTCATGGTCTATGGCGATGGCGCATTTAAGGATCCCATCGGAAAGATCTGGGAACTGGCAGACCCCGTTGTCTCCCCTGCCTACACTCCCGGACTGGAAGGTACTCCCAACGAGCTGAAACTGAAGTACCTGGCTGACAACGATTTTGCGAACCTTTCTGGTGAAGCACTTCGTGATGCTATCAAGGAGAAGATTCAGCAGAAGGACGGTTCCAGCCTGGTCGGTAACATGGCTGCTCAGGGCACAACCCCCCGCCGCCTGACCGATCTGATTGGTTCTTTGTGTGACCTGACCTCTGGTTCTGGCGATAAGGGCACTCCCATCATCTATATCCAGGGTTACTTCGACAACTACACCAACGAATAATGCAAAAGGACGAGCCGATTTTCGGTTCGTCCTTTTTTCGAAACGAAAACCCGGAAGGCGTTTGTCCTTCCGGGTTTTTCTTTACATCTTCTCGATTTTATTGATCACATCGGAAACATTCTCCGTAGAGACGGTTTCCATCAGACCTGCATCGTATGCCTCAGCAACAGCGGGATCAATGGGCAGATGGGCCAGAACCGGCAGGCCAAACTCCTTTGCAACCTCGTCCACGTGGCTCTTGCCGAATACATTGATCTTCTTACCGCAGTCAGGACATTGCAGATAGCTGTAATTCTCCACCAAGCCCAACACAGGGATATGCATCATATTGGCCATCTTCACCGCCTTGGCAACGATCATGGAAACCAAATCCTGAGGGCTGGTAACAATCACAATGCCATCAACGGGAAGGCTCTGGAATACCGTCAGAGGCACATCTCCGGTTCCGGGAGGCATATCAACAAACATATAGTCTACATCTTCCCAGATCACATCCGTCCAGAACTGCTTTACCGCACCTGCAATCACAGGACCACGCCACAGGACAGGATCACCGGGATTATCCAGCAACAGATTGATAGACATGACCTGAATGCCGCTGCGGGTAAGTGCAGGATACAGACCGTCTTCACTAGCACCCTGACATTCAGACACGCCGAAAGCCTTAGGCGCAGAGGGACCGGTAATATCCGCATCCAGCACACCAACGCGTTTCCCCTTGCGGGCCATTGCCACAGCAAGCATGGATGTGACGGTACTCTTACCTACGCCGCCTTTACCAGAAACAACGGCAATTACTTTTTTAACACTGGAATGAGGGTTCAACTTTGCCAGCAAGCTTTCTGCGGTGCGGTCACCGCAGCTAGAACTGGAGCAAGAAGAACAATTTCCACTACAAGAACTCATTTACAACGCTCCTTATGTCGGAAAACCGACTATTTTTCTTACCATATTATAGGTCACCCAATGAAGACTGTCAACCGATATTATTCGATGGCTGCACTGGCTTGTTCCCACTGCTCCATCAGCTCCATAAGCGCGATCTCTGCCGCGTCTTTTTCTGCTAACAGTCGAGTCAATTCCTGATAGTCTGCCGCAGCCGATTCAATCAGCGGATCATATTCCGCAACGATGCGCTCCTGCTTTTCGATCTCACGCTCCAGACGGCGAACTAATTTTTCAGTATCCTTCGTGCCACCTTTGGGCTTTTCCTTCTTTTCCTTCACAGGCGCCGCAGGAACCATTTTAGAAATCTTCTCAAATTCTTTCGTTGAGCGGTATTTTGTGTAGCCATAGGGATAATCCTTGATGGTGCCGTCCTCAAGCTCCCAAATTCGTTCCGCAAATTTCTCGATAAAATAGCGGTCATGGGAAACAAACAGCAGGACACCTTCAAATTCTTCGATGGCCGCCTCAACCCATTCTCTGGATGCGATATCCAGATGGTTGGTGGGTTCATCCAAAATCAGCAGATTGATTTTCTCATCCATCAGCATACACAGTCTCAGCCGGGATTGCTCGCCGCCAGAGAGGTTTCCAACGGTTTTATATACATCATCCCCCGAGAACAGAAATGCGCCCAATCGGTCACGAGCCATCTGTGGAGAGCAGTTCTTTTCGTACAGCATGGTATCGTACAGGGTGCGCTCAGGGTGGTCAAAATGGATGATCTGGGGCAAGTATCCCCATTTCACCGTGGGGCCAAATTGAATTTTACCGGTAAAATCTTCATCCCCAAGCAAACACCGAATAAAGGTAGATTTTCCTGTGCCATTGTCACCCAGCAGTGCAATGCGCTCCCCGCCTTCCACCCGAAGGTTTACATCCGAGAATAGTTGTCTGTGCCCGAAGTGCTTTTCCATATTCTTGACGGTAAAGACCACATCACCGGAAAACCCTTTTTCACCAAAGGTCGCCTTCATGGTCTTTTCCTTTGTGGGACGCTTTGTTTTCTCGATGCGCTCCATACGGTGCTGAATGGACATGGCCCTGCGGTATAGGGTTCGGTTATTGATACCCCATCCCTTCATTCGCTCCATGGTGTAGCCTAGCTGTTTCAGCTTAGCCTGCTCCTGCTCGTACTGTTTTAACTGTAAATTGAAACGAGCCTGCTTTTCGTCAATATAAAAGGAGTAGTTTCCGGAATAAAACTCTGCATGTCCATCCGATATCTCAATGATACGCTCTGCCACCTGATCCAAGAAGAATCGGTCATGAGAGATGGCGAGGACAGTCCCCTTAAAGGTGCGGATGTATTCTTCCAGCCACTCAACACTGCGCAGATCCAAATGGTTGGTCGGCTCATCCAGAAGTAGTATATCCGTTTTTTCCAAAAGCAGACGAGCAAGATTCATCCTGGTTTTTTCGCCGCCAGAAAGGCTGTCAAACTCCTGGTCGCGCTGCTGCTGTGTAATGCCCAGACCGTTACAAATCTTGTCCACTTCCACATCAATCTCGTAACCGCCGCCGGTGTAGAATCGGTTCGATAGGTCATCATACTGGCGCAAAAGTGACTCGTCACCAGATGCCATCTCGCTTTCCAGTTTCTGCATTTTCTTACGAATGTAATACAGTTCCCGGAACGCACTGCGCAGCACATCCTCTACGGTGTAGCCTTCTGGGAATTTTGGAATCTGAGAAATCAGTCCCAGTTTCTTATTGGGATTTACGTACACTTCGCCGTCGTCATACTCCATCTCTCCGGTGAGGATTTTGAACAAAGTGGTTTTTCCGCAGCCGTTTCGCCCCAAAATTGCCACACGTTCTCCCTCTTGTATGTCGAAAGACAGACCATCCAACAGGTTTTCACCGATGACGAAGAATTTTGTTAAATTTTTAACTTGTATATCAATCATCGATTTGCTCCATCATCTTTTTCAGTTCCTCTATGCCATACAGCATATTTAATGCCTGGAGCAGCGCATTGGCACTCATATGCTCCGGCAAATTCAGTTTCTTCATTAAAGCTTTCCGCCTTTGGTCGCTGCCTGCACACCCCGACAGTCCCAACGCAAACAAATCCTGTTTCGTAATCTCCTGACGGGCACGAACGGCGCTCTCCCCTTCTATGGTCGCTCCGGCCCGACGAAGGGCATCCAAAATAATCTCAGGCGTCATCCCCTCTACTCCCAGTTTTCCTTCTTTACCGGGAGCAGACTTTCTCTTTTCCTTGCCATAGATATCAGGGATATAGGCATGTTTCATATACTGGGACGGAATTGCCCCTTTTAGAAAATTACGAATTACAAAGCCTGCGCCGTCCGAATCTGTGAAAACGATCAGGCCACGCACTTTTGCCACCCGTCGCAGAAGATCCAGGTTTTGCTTGTCCTTCATAATGCCGAATCCAGAGGTCTCCAAAATGGGTGCATCCACAATTTGCGATAGGGTGTTCTTATCGTATCGCCCTTCCACTACAATGGTTTCCTTAATTCTAACCATTCTGAGCCTCCTGCGCCAACTGCAAAATCAACAACTCCAGCAGCCGCTCCTGTTCATCAAAAGACGTCTTCATCTTATAGTCTGTCTCCAAAATCAGCTCTGCTGCCGCACGGCAGAATCGGACGGAAAACTTCTGGGCCACAGACATGGTCTTTCGGGCAGGATAGTCCTTCAGTCCTGTCAATCGCATCAATGTATCTGCATTTTTGCCAGCATCCATCAGCGTTCTTGCTGTGGAAATCCTGCGAAAATGGCTGCCGACCGCACCAAGAATCGCAATTGGCTCCTGCTGCATTTTGAATAGCTGCTGGAGCTTATTCAGCGCTGCGCCATACTGACCGCTGCCCAACAAATCCGTCATCTGGAAGACCACTGCATCAAGAACCGGCTCAGTCACCGCATCGATATCCGCCTTACAGATTTCATCAGCGCCCGAATACGCTGCGATCTTCTGGATTTCCCCTTGCAGGGCTGTCATAGTTCCGCCTGTAATATCAATCAGATATACGCACAGATCGCTGGAAATTCGCTTTCCAAACGATGCAAAATGGCGGCCAATCCATGTGACCAACTCCCGCTGACTCTGCTTGGCAAACTCAACAATGATGCCGTTTTTGCTAACCGCATCCCAAAGTTTTTTTTGCCGCTTATCCGGTTTCCATGGGACGATTTCGTAGGTAAACACCACTGTGCAGTATTCCGGGATATCTGACAGCACTTCAATCATCTTTTCCCGATCTGCCTCATTCAGTTTAAACAAGTCAATCTCGTCCACCTGAACAAAGGTCTTTTCTGCCATCATGGGCAGCGCCTCTACTGCATCAGCAAAGTCTTGAACGCAAAAGGTTTCCTGCGTGAATCGGTGTGCATTAAAATCCTGAGTCAGCTCGTCAATGGACTTTTTTCGCATTTCATTCAGGTAGTATTGCAGCAAGTAGACTTCCTCTCCATGAAGGAAGTAAAGCCGCTGCAAGTCCCTGTTTCGGATTGCCTGTTTCAGCCGTCCAAATTCATCTGTCTTTATTTCCTGTTTTGCCACCAAACTCACCCCCTGTAAATAATATCCCCCATCAAATCTGTTCTAAAAGCCTGACATCCATAGGCCATAAGCCTTGAAATGACCTCTTCGCTGGGATGGCCATAGGCGTTATGTAACCCCACCGAAATCATCGCCACATCTGGTGCGATACTGTATAGCAATTCTTCCGCTGTGGAATTTTTAGAACCGTGGTGACCAACAACCAGCACCTCGCAGTCCGGAAGTTGTCTATCCTGAATCAACTGGCGCTCTTTCACCATACTCATATCGCCGGTTATCAGTGTATCATATTTTTCCCGTTGAAACAATACCGAGGCACCGCTATCATTGCTGCTGCCCCCTTGTTCCGGCGCAAATATGGTGATTTTTCCTTCCCCAATGGATAACTCCATATCCTGATTGATGGGGCAGAACTGCATGCTTTCATCCACATGGCGTATCCTTTCCTGAAAGGCGCTCATTCCCTCTACATCCGGAAGATAGATTGTGTCAATCCCCATCCGCTGCACAAGGTATTCCACACCGCCCACATGATCCTCGTCATAGTGACTGAGTATTAACCCCTTCAAACGGAAAATTCCTTGGCTCAGTAGGGTTCTTACCGCATAATCTGCTGCATTCTTGCCGTAACTGCCGCCACAGTCCACCATATAAGTCTCCCCGTTGCATTGCAGCAGAATGCTCTGCCCCTGCCCCACATCCAAAGCTGTGACCCGGTAGTCATCCTGCCTTACCTCGGCATAAGAGGCCGCTATCGCTATAAGCAAAGCAGCCCCACAAAGGACAGCACTCAGCACCGGTTTTTTCTTCTGTGTTACAAGCAAGTAAGTGAAAATTATGTAGCAAAAAATCAGCCAGAATACAATATAAATACTTCTGGTATATACCGCTGCCAACGGAAAACTTGCCAAAAAGTCTGTAACTGCAAATATATAGCCAATCAGCACAGACAAACCCCACCCCACCAAACCAGCTGCAACCGGGAGTAGATTTCCGAATAAGCACACCAAGGCTATCCCATAAAAGATACAGCCCACGATTGGCACCACCAACAGGTTGGTGATGGGCGCTGCTAAACTTACAGTTCCAAAATACACCGCTGTCAGAGGCATTGTCATCATAGTAGCACTCAGTGTCACACTGACACTTGTAATCATCCAAGCCCGAAGTTTTTGATATGTGGATCTCTTTTGACCTTGCGGAACGAAAGTGTTGAGCCAATTTCGTATTTTTCCTGAAAACAGGAAGATTCCTGCAACTGCAGCCACAGAAAGTTGAAAGCCAACTGCTGCAATCACCAACGGATTCCAAATAAGCATCGCAAGCGCAGAAAAAGAGAGTGCTGTGGGTGGATCATACTCACGATTGAGGGCCAATGCAAGCATCACAAGAATCTGCATGATCGATGCCCGCGTCACCGATGGGACAAACCCTGCCACGGCAGCAAACATGACCAGACTGGGAATGCCAATGACGGCTGTAATATATCTGTGCTTGCCTGCCAGAAAATAGAGCAGTGCAAACAAAATCGTCACATGTAGCCCGGATACTGCCACAATATGACTGATTCCCGTAACGCTGAACTGGGTGCTGCGCAGATAGCTCATGTCCGACCGGTCACTCAGCAGCAGCGCCTTGGCAAAGCCCGCCGATTCTCCGGGAATGAAACGCTCAATCAGCTCCAAACTTTTCTCCCGCAGGATTCCCGGCAAATCTCGAATACCGGACTTTCCTTGCTCTATGACAGCATCGCCCGCCTGATACGCCAAGAGCAAAATACCATTTGTACGATGGAATGTAGGTTCTTTGGAGCCACCCTCATCGGTCAACCGCAGTTTTGCTGTTGTCTTCACAAAATCTCCGATGCACACGGGATTGTTTTCCTTCAGGTACAGCCGAATCTTATAATTTCTTCTCCCAAGCCGAATGGTCCCGTCAACTGCGCTGCCGCGCTCCGTCTCCCACGCAGAATTGCTTGCCCGGAAAACGATTTCCTGCATACTCCCATCCACCTGTCTGGCAGGTTTGATTCTCCACTCGTCGCATGCATAAAACCAGACACTTCCAAACGCAAGGCCCAGCAATACCAAAGCAGATATGGAAAAGATGGCAGACCGCTTTTGGAATGCAGACGAAACAATCATCCCCAGAAAAGCCCCGGCTGTCAATATTAGCAGTCCCATTCCCCGGAACAGATATGTACCCACAGCGCAGGCGGCTGAAAAACCAATACTGAACCACATGAGCTTTCGCAGGACAATCACCTCTTTTGCAAAAGGGCGCTGCCAAATCAGGCAGCGCCCTAAATTTAAAAATTACTGCAGTTTGGAGGCAACAAAGTCATCCACCTGAGCCAGAGCATTGTCCAGCTTCACCACATCTTTACCGCCACCCATAGCGCTGTCAGGCTTGCCGCCGCCGGAACCACCGCAGCAGCTGCAGACCTGCTTAACCAGGTCACCGGCTTTGATACCGGCCTTAACGGCATCCTTGCCGCAGATGGCCAGGAACGTGAGTTTCTCACCATTGACGGCTGCAAGAACCGCTACGACCTTGGAATCCTTGTCCCGGAGCATATCGCCCATCTGACGCAGCTTGTTTGCATCTGCATCGGGAACGTTTACAGTCAGTACATGCAGATCACCAATCGTGTGTGCACCAAACAGGAAACGATCCACCTCACCAGAGGCTTCCTTGGCCTTGTAGTGCTCAATATGCTTCTTCAAATCCTTGATTTCATCCAACTGGGCCTGAATCTTTTCTGACAGTTCAGCAGGCTTGGTCTTCAGCGCACTGCAAACCTCATACACCAGCTCCCGATTCTTGGTCATATCCTTCAGGCATTCCTTACCGGTAATTGCCTCAATACGACGAACACCGGATGCAACGGAGCCTTCGCTCTCAATTCGGAAAGGTCCGATCTTTGCGGTATTGTCCAGATGGGTACCGCCACACAGCTCTACGCTGTATCCGCCCATGTTGACAACACGAACCACATCGCCGTACTTTTCACTGAACAGTGCCATAGCACCCTGAGCCTTGGCTTCGTCAATGCTCATTTCTCTGGTATCAATGGGATAGCCTTCCAGAACAGCAGACTGCACAACGGCATCAATCTTCATCAGTTCCTCAGCGGTTACTGCAGAATAATGGGTAAAGTCAAAACGCAGGCGGTCCGGCAAAACCAAGGAGCCTGCCTGATGCACATGGTCGCCCAGCACGGTCTGCAGAGCCTTCTGCAGCAGGTGGGTCGCAGAGTGTGCACGCATAATGGCCTTCCGGCGCTCTACATCGATGGATGCCAAAACGACATCGTCCACCTTGATGCTTCCCTTAACCATCTTGCCATAGTGCAGGTACTTTCCGCCCTTGTCCTTCTGAACATTGGTAACTGCAAAGCGGGCATTGCCCACAAGGATTGCACCCTGATCCGCTACCTGACCGCCCATTTCCGCATAGAAAGGGGTCTTGTTCAGGACGATAATGCCTTCTTCGCCGCCGGCAATGTTTCCGGAAACCTCTTCCCCAACACAAACCGCCAAGACCTTAGCCTCGCAGTTATTCACATCGTAACCCACAAACTCGGTGGGGGTGTTGTCCAGTCCCAGATCGATACCTGCCCAAGCCAGATCGCCCAGAGCCTTACGTGCCTCACGAGCCCGCTCCTTCTGCTCCTGCATCAGGCGGCCAAACTCATCGGTATCCAGAGTCAATCCCTCATCTTGTACCATTTCCACAGTCAGATCAATGGGGAATCCATAGGTATCGTACAGCTTAAAAGCATCCGCACCGGAGAAAGAAGGCTCGCCCTTTTCCTTGTGCTCAGCCAGCATATCTGCAAAAATACGCATACCGCCATCGATGGTCCGGGCAAAATTCTCTTCTTCTACACGCACCACTTTCGTGATATAGTCCGCGCGCTCTCGCAGATAGGTGTAGTGGTTCTCATTCTCCTGAATGACCGTTTCCACGACCTGATACAGGAAGGGGGTGTTCACGCCAAGGAGCTTGCCGTGACGAGCAGCACGACGCAGCAGACGGCGGAGCACATAGCCACGGCCTTCGTTAGAGGGCAGAACGCCGTCCGCAATCATAAACGTAGATGCACGGATATGGTCGGTAATCACACGCAGAGAAACATCGGTTTTCTCACTCATGCCGTAGGAGGCACCAGTCAGCTCCGTTACCTTATTTGTGATGTTCATGACGGTGTCTACATCAAACAGGCTGTCCACGTCCTGACAGACAACTGCCAAACGCTCCAGACCCATGCCGGTATCGATGTTCTTGTGGGCAAGTTCCGTATAATTGCCGTTGCCATCATTGTCAAACTGGGAGAAAACATTGTTCCAGACTTCCATATAACGGTCGCAGTCGCAGCCTACTGTGCAGCCGGGCTTATGGCAGCCGTATTTCTCACCGCGGTCGTAGTAAACCTCAGAGCAAGGACCGCAAGGGCCGGAACCGTGCTCCCAGAAGTTATCTTCCTTACCAAAACGGAAGATATGATCAGCAGGAACACCAATTTCCTTGTTCCAGATTTCAAATGCCTCATCATCATTCTCGTAGATGGACGGATACAGGCGTTCGGGGTCCAGACCAACCACTTTGGTCAGGAACTCCCAGCACCATGCAATGGCCTCATGCTTGAAGTAGTCACCAAAGGAGAAGTTGCCCAGCATCTCAAAATAGGTGCCATGACGGGCAGTCTTGCCGATATTTTCAATATCACCGGTACGGATGCACTTCTGGCAGGTGCAGACACGGTGGCGAGGGGGTTCTACCTCACCGGTGAAATAGGGCTTCATTGGTGCCATACCAGAGTTGATCAGCAGCAGCGAAGCATCGTTTTGAGGAATCAGAGAAAAGCTTGGCAGGCGCAGGTGACCCTTGCTTTCAAAAAAGCTCAGGAACATCTCACGCAGTTCATTTACGCCATAAGGCTTGGGATTCATGGGAATTACCTCCATAAGATTATACAAATTAACAAAAAAATAAACCCCGACCCTAGTGTTAGGGGCGAGGAAAATCGCGGTACCACCCTAATTTATCGGCAGAGCCGACATCTTAGCTGCTCTGTAACGGGAGCACCCGTTCCGGTCATCCCGGACAGCACGGAAGTGGCCCACAGTCTGCAAACTCCCGAGGGCTCTCACCGTCCCCTCTTCGCTCATAGAGCACAAAGCTGTTTCTTTTCCGTATTGCATTGCCTAATTCTTTAATATTTTAACATATATCCCGTAATTGTCAACTTATTTTTCCCGTTTTATAAAAAGGCTCCGAAAATTCGGAGCCTTTCATTTAGATATTGGATTCCAACCAGTCTTTCATGGCCTGGCGCCCTTCCTCTGACATAGGAAAGACCTGCTCACCTTCCATTTCACTCAGTTCATAGCACAACTGTCCGTGCCAAAACTCAGCCTTAATAGAACTTTGCTCGTAATCCACTTCCTTTGGCGTAGCCATCACCACAGTCGGCGCTGCCCGGAACCGAAACAGTCCACAGGAGCCTGTGAAAATATTGTCCATGGCAAAAGCGTGGAGCGTTGGGAGAAAGATTTCTTTCATATCTTAGTCCTTGGTCAGTTCTTCCATCTCATCCAGCAGATTGCCAAACAGCTCCAGCGCCTGATTCACAGGAACAGGGGAAGACATATCTACGCCCGCCCCCTTCAGCAGATCCACAGGGGACTTGGAACAGCCGCCACTGAGGAATTCCAGATACTTGTCAACAGCAGGCTTACCCTCAGCAAGGATCTTCTGGGACAGTGCAATGGCAGCTGAATAGCCGGTGGCATACTGGAATACATAGTAATTGTAGTAGAAATGAGGAATTCTTGCCCACTCCATGGCAATCTCATCATCCACAACCATATCCGGTCCAAAGTACATCTCATTCAGACGCTTATACTCAGCGCACAGAGTCTCAGCAGTCAGAGGTGTACCTGCCTGATGCATCCGAGCAATGTTCAGTTCAAACTCAGCGAACATGGTCTGACGGTACAGCGTGCTCTTGAACTGCTCTAAGAAGTGATTGATGAGGTATGCCCGCTCTTTCTTATCTGTGGTCTGATTCAAAAGATGCTCCATCAGCAGCGCCTCATTACAAGTTGACGCAACCTCAGCAACGAAAATTACGTAACCTGCATCCAGCGGGGTCTGGGTTCTGTTGGAAAGATAGGAATGCAGCGCATGTCCCATCTCATGAGCCAGCGTAAACTGGCTATCCAATGTTCCATTGTAGTTCAGCAGCACGAATGGGTGAACCTTTGCGCCGGCAGAGTACGCGCCGCTGCGCTTGCCCTCGTTCTCGTAAACATCAATCCAGCGGTTTTCAAAGCCTTCTTTCAGAATTGCGCGATATTCTTCGCCCAAAGGTGCAACCGCCTCATATACGGTCTGCTTGGCCTCTTCAAAGGGAATCTCCTTTTCTACACCGGACAGCAACGGCGTGTACACATCGTAAAAATGCAGTTCATCCACACCCAGCAGTTTCTTGCGCAGACGGACATAACGATGCATCTTATCCAGGTTCTGGTGGACAGCCTCAATCAGATTGGTATAGACAGAGGTAGGCACATTGGTAGCTGCCAGAGATGCATCCAAAGAAGACGGATACTTTCTGGCATCGGCAAAGAACTGCAGCTGCTTTACCTGTGCAGACAGGAGCGATGCAGAGGTGTTCTTGAAACTTTCCAGTGTATGATAGAGATTTTCATAGGCATTCTTTCGCAGCACACGATCGGGGCTGGACTGCAAAGTGGTAAAGGTGGCGCTGCTCAGAGGATGTTCTTTTCCTTCAGAATCCACCGCCGCAGGGAATTTCAAATCCGCATAATTGAACATCTCATACGCATTGGATGGAGCCTGAGCCATTTCACCGGCCGCAGCCAGAAGTTTCTCCTCATTGGCAGACAGAACATGCTCCTTCAGCCGGCGCATATCGGTCAGATAACGGCGATAGCGCTCCAGACCGGGCTCTGCCTTGTAGAATGCTTCCAAGGTTTCCTCGGAGATTGCCATGATTTCAGGCGTTTGAAAGCTGATCTGCGCATCCAACGCTACATAGGCACTCATGAATTTTCCATTCATGGCCTGATATGCAGCTACACGGGTATCCTCATCGCCCTTGCGGCTGGCGTAGTTTGCAAGCTTACTGCTCAGATCTTCCAATTCTTCAAATTTGGTCATGAACGCAAGCAAATTCTTTGCATTGTTTCCCAGCTTTCCTGCATAGGACGCCAGTTCCTTGCCCAGCTGAATCATTTTTTCCAGATCTGTTTCCCAGAGTTCATCGCTGACATACAAATCTTCTGTAGCCCAGCGGTCTGCCTGAGAAATCTCGGAGCGTTGACGAATCTTGTTACTTTCCATGATTAACCTCCTAGATGGATTTTTCTACATTATAGCAGTTATTTTGAAAATTGCAATCGCAACCATCTTGTTTTATCCCCGTCCATAATGCAAAATATCCCATCAGCCATTGGGCTGATGGGATACGGTTTATGATTTGTTGGCTTTATCCGCCCGAATCAGCATCTTCACTGCCTCAATGCCGACCTGAATTGCGCCAGAGGTGTCTTCGGTCATAGGCATCTCAAGACCAGCCTTCTCCCGTTCCTGATTCCAAATGACATGGAAACAAGAGCCGCAACGAACACCCAGTGCAGCTGCCACCACAAACAGAGCAGCAGACTCCATTTCACTGGCCTTTACGCCCAGACGCTTCCAAGACTCCCACTTCTGCAGCAAGTCGTAATATACGGGGCTCTTCTCCGGGCTGTGCTGGCCATAGAACGCGTCCTTACACTGAACAACACCCACATGGGTTCTGTATCCCAGTTTGCGGCTGGCACCTGCCAGAGCGGTGGTAATATCAAAATCCGCCACTGCTGGGAATTCGATAGGCGCATACTCCAAAGAGGTGTGCTCATACCGAATCGCACCGGTTGCAACTACCACATCTCCGGGGCAGACGTCCATATCAATGCCGCCGCAGGTTCCAACACGAATAAAGGTATCTGCGCCAATGGCTGCCAGCTCCTCCATGGCAATGGCAGCGGAAGGCCCGCCGATACCGGTGGAACACACGCTGACCTTTTCCCCAAGCAACGTGCCGGTGTAGATGTTATATTCCCGATTCATACCCACATGGACGGGATTGTCAAAATGAGCCGCAATCGCCTCGCAGCGGCCGGGATCGCCGGGCAGGAATACATAACGGCCCACATCCCCCTCTACGCAGCGAATATGAAACTGCATACCAATATCTTGCATATCTGTAACCTCATTTCCTAGGAAAATCTAAGCGATGTGGACAACCACACCCCATGTACAAGTCCTTTTTTAGGATGTTCTGTACAATAAAACAAGTATAGCAAACGGATGCCTTTTTGTAAAGAATCAGAATAGGCTGACCTGACTGGTATCCGGCAAGTCTCCAAATGCGCCTACATCCTTCAGCATCTGAATGTGTGTCTTGGACACCTTGGGGCAGGCTGCTGAAACTTCTTCAATGGATATAAAGCTTTTGCCTTCCCGTCCATGCATCAAGTCCCATGCAGCATTTTCACCTAAGCCGGAAATCGATACAAAGGGCGGCAGAATCTTTCCGTCCTTGATCAGGAATTTTGTTGCATGGCTCTCATACAAAGAGATCGGCAAAAACGAAAAACCACGCAGGTTAAACTCATACACAACTTCCAGTGTGGTCAGCAGATCTTCGTCCTTATCCGTTGCATTCTCATTGCCGTCAATGGCATTGATGTTCGCAACGACGCTATCGATGCCGCCGGTCATCATTGCCGCATCAAAGCCGCCCTTCTGGCTGCGCCGGTAGAAATAAGCCGCATAAAACGCCAGTGGATGATGCACTTTGAACCATGCGATACGGAACGCCATCATAACGTAGGCAACTGCGTGGGCTTTCGGGAACAGGTACTTGATCTTTTTACAGGAGCCAATGTACCAATCAGGAACACCGGCCGCAATCATTTCTTCCTCCGCCCCATCAGGAAGGCCTCTGCCCTTACGGACAGCCTCCATGATCTTAAAGGAGCGCTTCTCGGGCATACCACGGGAAATCAGGTAAATCATGATATCATCACGACAGCCGATTGCCTCGTCAACGGATGCGGTTTTAGAGGTGATTAAATCCTTGGCGTTGCCCAGCCAAACATCCGTACCATGAGAGAAACCAGAAAGCCGCAGCAGCGTATCGAAACGGGTGGGCATGGTGTCCATCAACATGCCGCGAGTGAATCGGGTATTAAATTCCGGAATTGCAACCGCACCGGTTGGTCCCAGAATTTTGTCATTTTCATAGCCCAAAACCTTGGATGATGTGAAGATGGACATGGTGTCCTTATCATCCAGTGGGATCAGCTTTGCATCCACACCGGTCATATCCTCCATCATACGAATCATGGTGGGGTCATCGTGACCTAGCATATCCAGTTTCAGCAGATTCTCTTCCATGGAGTGATATTCAAAGTGCGTTGTGATCTGGTCTGCTTTTGGGTCATCTGCAGGATGCTGAACGGGACAGAAATCCCAGATTTCATTTTCCTGAGGGATAACGACCAGTCCGCCGGGGTGCTGTCCGGTTGTTCTTCGGACACCAACACAGCCCGACGCCAGACGATTCTCCTCTGCCCTGGATTCCTTGCGATTTCGCTCAGACAGATACTTCTTCACATAGCCAAATGCCGTCTTTTCTGCCACCGTGCCGATGGTTCCTGCTCGAAACACATGGGATTTTCCAAACAGTTCCACACAGTAAGCATGGGCCCTGGACTGATACTCGCCGGAGAAGTTCAGGTCGATATCTGGAACCTTATCACCTCCGAAACCAAGGAAGGTTTCAAAAGGGATGTTAAAGCCGTCTTTTTCAAACTTTGTACCACATTTGGGACAAATGGCATCCGGCAAGTCTGCGCCACAGCCATAACCCTTTGGTACATCCAGAGTGGTGTACTTACATTTAGGATTGGGGCATCGGTAATGCGGCGGGAAAGAATTAACCTCTGTGATGCCGGACATATACGCCACGATAGATGAACCAACCGAACCTCTGGAACCGACCAGATAGCCATGCTCCAGCGAATTCTGAACCAATTTCTGGGCGGACATATAGATAACATCATAATGGCAGCTGATGATATCATGCAGTTCTGTTTCTACACGTTTCGACATCAGTTCCGGTGGATGATCCCCGTAAAGGCGATGGAATTTTTCATAAACCAAATTCGTTAGATCTTCCACAGAATTCTCAATTTTCGGTGCAAACAGGTTATGCGGTACAGGACGCAGTGTTTCACACTGATCCGCAATGAAGTTGGTATTTTTGACAACCACCTCGTACGCTTTCTGTGCACCCAGATATGAAAACTCCCGCAGCATATCGTCTGTGGTTCTAAAGTACAGCGGATTGGATCGATCACAGTCGTCAAACCCCTTGGTTGCCAACAAAATGTGACGGAAGATTTCATCTTCCGGGTTCAGGAAGTGCACGTCACCGGTAGCCACAACGGGTTTGCCCAATTTGTCACCCAGGCGAATCACCGTCCGGTTGAAATCACGGATCTCCTCTTCATCCTTAACCATACCTTTTGCAAGCATAAACGCATTGTTTGCCAAAGGCTGAATTTCCAAAAAGTCATAGAACGAGGCAATGCGGAGCAATTCGTCCTCACTCTTTCGCTCCATGATGGCCTGATATAGTTCGCCCGCCTCACATGCCGAACCGATTATAATGCCCTCTCGAAGTTCCATCAGTTCAGACTTAGGAATTCTGGGCACACGCTTGAAGTATTTCAGATTCGAATCAGAAATCAGATGATACAGATTTCGCAGTCCCACCTGATTCTTCGCAAAGAGAATAATATGGCGGGCATGACGGTTGTCAATGCGGTTCTTGGAACGAAGCTGTGGCATAGCAGGGTTGATCTGCGCAATGCGACTCATTTCCATTTCCTTCAGTTTTTCCACAAGCCGGTGAAAAATCAAGCCGCAGGTTACCGCATCGTCGGCCGCACGGTGATGGTTAAATTCCGGCAGACTTAGCGCATCAGCCACAATATTCAGCTTAAACTTATTCAGCTGCGGCAGAAGATTCTGAGAAAGAATCAGTGTGTCCACGGATGTGGGATGAAATGGCAGATTCTGCCTCTTTGCCGCTTCGCGAACAAATCCCACATCAAAATCTGCATTATGGGCAATCAGTGGCCGATCTCCTACAAATTCAAGAAATTTGGGAAGAACTTCTTCAATTTTTGGGGCACCTACCAGCATGTCATCCGTAATACCCGTCAAATCGATGATCTTACGCTCCAGCCTTCTGCCGGGATCGACAAATGTCTGGAATCGATCGATTTCCTCGCCCTCTTTCATGAGGACGGCACCGATTTCGATGATGGTATCATCTCTTGACGACAATCCCGTAGTTTCCAAGTCAAATGCCACAAACGCATCGGTAAAGGCCGCATCTCTATCTCCATGGACAACTATGCGGTCATCTACATCATTAACATAATATCCTTCTACACCATAAAGTATCTTGATATTCTGATCGGTGCCGGCGACCTTCGCCTTCGCTGCCGCCTTCATCGCATCCGGGAAAGACTGCGCTACACCGTGGTCGGTAATGGCGATTGCACGGTGTCCCCACGCTGCGGCTTGTTTTACCGCAGCCGCGGTAGAAGTCAGCGCATCCATGTTACTCATGGTGGTATGCAGATGCAGCTCCACGCGTTTCATGCCTTCTGCCATATCCAACCGCTTGGGCATAGATCCGGGCATCATAGCGTTTGGTTTTAACACCATTTCGTTATCAAATTGGTTAATCATCAGCTTGCCCTGGATTTTGAGTACGCTGCCTACACTGACATTTTCCAGTACGGGTTTTGCCTCGTTTGCCTCCATGAATTTATTGATCCGGATGGAATTGGTATTATCCGTCATGTCAAAGTTGATCACCCAGGCGTTGCGCTTTTTCAGTTCCTTATGCTCCACATTGAAGACTCTGCCCTCTACTATGACAATGCCCATATCCAGCTTGATATCCTTCATGGGAACCGCTGTTCCCTTAAAGGGTCTGCCATAGAAGGTGTCTCCCTGCTGCATAGATGCACCGGAAGATGCTGGTTTTCTCTCCGAAAATACAGGCTGAGGCTGCTTTGCCACCATTTCTGAACGCATTTTTTCCATGGCATCAAACAACGCCTGTCCCTCTAAATCTGCGCCTGCGACAATTTCAATGTCAACGGTTTCATCGCACATAGCCTGCAGTTTGCTGCGAATAGAGGGGATACATTCTTCCAGTAATTTTTTCCCGTTAGCGCGCAATTTGACAGTGAGCTTACTGCCAGACCACTCCCACACTGCCCCAGCCAGTGACCCACGGCACATGGAGTTCTCTTCCACAAAGAGATTCGTAAGCTCCGCAGGCTCCATCTTGGGCAGCTCCGTTCCCGGAAAGAATCGGTAGACGATCAATTCATTCAGGCCGTAGCATAACTCTATCTCCTGGCAGATATTGTGAATCACACGCTCAGGGATATAGTTGGGAGATTCCATTTCGACCGCTACCGTACGTTTCTGCACATCAATCTGTGCAGCCCGAACGGCCGCCTGAGCCAAAAGCTGTGCTTCCGACTCCGGCGGCTGATACAGGGCAAACATATTCAAAAAGAGTACATGATCCTTCATAAGTTATCCTTAGAATTTCTCAATTCGCTTTAAAAGTGCATCCAATAGTTCATCATAGGGCAGCTTTTCTACCTGCTCCCCTTTCTCAAAAATCATACCCCAGCCGTCGCCGCCGGCGATACCAATGTCCGCCTCTCTGGCTTCGCCCGGGCCATTGACCACGCAGCCCATTACCGCCACGGTAATCGGCTTTTCGCAATCTCTCAGCGCTTGCTCAACACGGTCTACCAAGCCAATCAAATCGATTCTGGTTCTGCCGCAGGTTGGACAAGAAATGATGTTCACACCTTCCTTGCGAAGTCCCGCAGCTTTCAGAATATCCTTCGCTGCGTACACTTCATTCACCGGATCCGCAGTCAGGCTGACCCGGATGGTGTCACCAATGCCATCCAACAGCAGTGCGCCAATGCCCATAGCAGATTTCATCAGACCAACACGCTCCGGTCCCGTTTCCGTGACACCGATATGCAGGGGGTAATCACACTTGCTGCGGAACAAGCGGCAAGCTTTCACCATAGTCGGAACAGTAGACGACTTCATAGACACGCAGGTATCATAGAATCCATACTTTTCCAGCAGCGCAAGGTGAGAAAATGCACTCTCAACCAGAGCCTCTGCGGTGGGGTGTCCATATTTTTCCAGCAACCCCTTTTCCAGCGATCCGCCGTTGACACCGATTCGGATGGGAATTTTGCGATCCTTGCATACATCCACAACCGCCTTCACCCGGTCTTCTCCACCGATATTACCGGGATTGATGCGAATCTTGCTGGCACCGCCCTCAGCAGCCGCAATTGCCAGCTTATAATCAAAATGGATGTCTGCCACAAGGGGCAAAGGGCTTTCCTTACAAATTTCAGCAAAACTTCTGGCGCTCTCCATGTTGGGAACTGCCAATCGTACAATTTGACAACCTGCTGCATGAAGTTTGTTGATTTGCTCCAAACAACCTTGAACATCCGTAGTCTTGGTATTCAGCATAGACTGAATTGCCACAGGGGCCCCGCCACCGATGGGTACATTGCCGACCATAATCTGTCTCGTCATTTTGTTCATCCCCTAAAAATATTGAAAATATCCTTAAACGTAATAAGCGCCATGAATCCAAGCAGGATAACCATACCTGCTCCATGCAGATAGGATTCATACTTCGGATTCAATTTCCTGTGGGTAACGGTTTCCACCGCTGTCGATAGAATCACACACACAGCTCTGCCACCATCCAGCGCAGGAAGTGGCAGCAGGTTCATCACCGCAAGGTTCACCGCAATGAATCCCGTAAAAGAAATCACATTCCAAAGTGCAGCCGAGGTACTCCCGGACTTTTCAGCCGTCTCAGAGATGGTCTGAACAATCATCACAGGACCGCCCAGATCTTTTAACCCCGCCTGACCGGAAATCAGCATTTTTAGACTCATTCTGACCATGCGCACCGTATCCAGTGTGTTATTCCATGCATATTTCATGCTGGATACAAAGCTTTTCGGTTCTGCAGAGAGCTTCATGCCATAGAGTTTCTGAATCCCATTCTCGGTCTGAACTTCCACCTGATTCATGGGAAAATCATCCAATAAAATCTTCTGTCCATTACGGATGACCACAATATCGTGGGTGCCGGGTTTCTCTGACAGGTTCATACCCAGCAGGAAAGAAATATTCCCAGAGGTATAAACCCGCTCTCCATCGATGGAGTAGAATTCATCCCCCAACTGAAGTCCCTCGGCACCTTCAATTGCGTTTCCCCGGTAAAATCCGGAGATCACAGGCTCAGGCAGGACTTCTACTTCCGAGGACAGGCCAAACAGGCACCAGAAAATCAAAAAGCCGCACAGGAAGTTCATGGCTGCTCCGGCAAGCAAAATAATCAGTCGTTTCCACCATGCCGCTTTTCCAAAAGAGCGAGGATTCTCTGAGTCATCATCCTCTCCTTCCATGGCACAGTATCCGCCAAAGGGAATGCAGCGAATGGAGTACATGGTCTCTCCTTTTTGCTTTTGGAAAATCGCCGGACCCATGAATACCGAAAATTCATTCACCTGAACCCCAGAGAGCTTTGCTGTCACAAAATGCCCCAATTCATGGATGACAATCAACAGACTGAACATTAAAATTGCCAAAAGAATATACATGAGCCTTCCTCACTTTAATAGAAATTACTTTGCATTGCTCCGCACATAGGCACGAGCCGCAGCATCTGCATCCAGAATCTGCTCCAGCGTGGGATTTTGCACAAAGGGAACTGTATCCATTGCCCCACGAACCAAATCATAGATATCATAAAACCCGATTTGATCATCCAGATACATGGCAACAGCCTGTTCATTGGCACCGTTCAGAACCGGGCACGCAGTTCCCCCCTGCTTTGCTGCATCCATTGCAAGTCTCAGACAGGGGAATGCCTCCAGATCCGGATGGCAGAATGTCAGCGGTGCAGCAGTCAAGTCCAGCGGTTCCACGGGACAAACAGTGCGTTCCGGATAGGTCAGTGCCAACTGGATGGGCAGACGCATATCCGGCGAACCCATTTGTGCCATCACTGCACCGTCCACAAATTCCACCATAGAGTGGACAATGCTCTGCCGATGGATGAGCACCTGAATCTGCTCCAGAGGCACATCGTACAATCTCATGGCCTCGATGACCTCAAGTCCCTTGTTCATCAGGGTAGAACAGTCAATGGTGATTTTTGCGCCCATCTTCCAATTGGGATGTTTCAGTGCATCTGCCTTTGTAACAGACTTCAGTTCTTCCTTTGTTTTACCGAAGAACGGGCCGCCGGAGCAGGTCAGAATGATTTTTTTGACCTCTCGCTTGTCGTGGCTGCCCATCAGGCACTGGAAAATTGCGGAATGCTCAGAATCCACCGGAACGATCTCCACATTGTGCTTTTTCGCCTCTGCCATCACCAGTTCACCGGCGCAAACCAGTGTTTCCTTGTTGGCAAGACCAATGCGCTTTCCTGCACGGATGGCTGCCAGCGTGGGTTTTAGTCCCAGCATTCCCACCACCGCAGTGATGACACAGTCGGCACTTTCCATGGTGGCCGCCTCAACAAGCCCTTCTTCACCATAGCTGATACGGATTGGCAGATCATAAACCTGAGCCGCAACCTGATCCGCAGCCTCTTTTGTGGCCATAACCGCAAGTTCCGGCACAAATTGTCGGCACTGCTCCACCATACGATCCACGCTGGTGCCCGCAGTCAACGCCGCAACCTGAACACCGCTCATTCTGGAAATTACATCCAGGCTCTGTCGGCCAATGGAGCCGGTAGAACCCAGAATACTTATCTTTTTCATCATATCATTTCACCGCCAAAGGTAGCAGCAGAACCAGAACTTCCGCCAGAGGTCCCACTACCATCATAGAATCAAATCGGTCTAAAATGCCACCGTGACCAGGAATCAAATGACCATAGTCCTTAATACCGGTCTGGCGCTTGATTACAGAAAAACTCAAGTCACCAAATACAGAGCCGGCAGCAGATGCAATGCCGTAGATTACGGCATAAATGTAATTTACCTTCATTTCAAAGTACATGCTCAAAACAAAGGCATACAGCAGCATACCCAAAATCGAGCTGACTGCACCGCCGACAACTCCTTCGACGGTTTTTTTGGGACTGATGACAGGGGCCAGCTTATGCTTGCCAAAGGCCATGCCTGCAAAATAAGCCCCCGTATCCGGGAGGAATGCCATCAAAAACGGAATCAGAATGTAGAAACGTCCCAAGGGCAGAATGTGGATTCGCACAAGGCTGCTCAATAGATAAGGAACCACCAGCGCTGCAACCAGACACATAGCAACCTTATCAAAGGCCAGTTTGGTATGAGAGGCCATCATCTCCCCAAAAAATGCCGCAAAAACAGCAACAACCAACAGCGTCCCAAACGCCTGATTCTGCCCGGCATAACTCCAAATGGACACCAGGAATGCCGACAATGCAGAATATGCAAGCAATCTGCGTTCCTTGACAAGTCCGGTGGCAAACAGCAGCTCATAGGCTGCCAGCGCACCGGCTGCGCCGAATACAATTGCAGTAAACACCTTTGGCAACGCCAATACAACAAGCAGCAGCAGAGGAAGTAATACCACTGCAGCAATCACACGGGTTTTCATTTACTTACACGCCTCCAAATCGACGATTTCGCCGATGATATTCTGCAATAGCCTCATCCAAATCCTTTTCCCTGAAGTCAGGCCACAATACATCCATGAACACAAACTCGGAATACGCACTCTGCCACAGCAGGAAATTACTGGTGCGCATTTCACCGGAAGGCCGAATGATGAGCTCTGGGTCCGGCACACCTGCAGAATAAAGGTAGTCCCCAAACCGCTCCTCCGTTAAATCCTCTGCAGAGCATTCTCCAGAGGCAACCTTAGACGCAAACGCCTTGACACCGCGAACAATTTCGTCACGGCCACCGTAATTCAGGCAGAAATTCACCTGTACCTCATGGTACTGAGAGGACGTCATCTCAGCCTTCCTGCACAGCTCCTGCAGCTCGGGACTCAGTCGGGAAAGGTCGCCGAAGAACTTAAAACGGACATGATTCTTCTCCATATCCTGTAATGCTTCCAGCAGATAATTCTTCAGCAGCTTCATAATGCCGGAAACTTCCTCTTCCGAGCGTTTCCAGTTTTCCGTAGAGAAAGCATAAACCGTCAGGTATTCCACCCCCAGGGTGCGGCAGTAGTTTGCGATCCGACGGAATGTCTCCGCCCCTGCTGCATGTCCGGCCGTTCTGGGTAATCCCCTTTTTTTCGCCCAACGGCCATTACCATCCATAATGATGGCAATATGTTTGGGTGAGGGTAAAATCTCATTTTCTGTTTTCTTTTTGTTAAATAACGCCATTTCTTTCACCTATAATCATACAAGGGGCGCAAAAACTGCGCCCCTTGTGGCATGCGATCAAATTGCCATCAGTTCCTTTTCCTTCGCTGCCAGGGCTTCGTCCACCTTCTTGATGTACTTATCCAGCATATCCTGCAATTCTTTTTCGGCCTTTTTCTGCTCATCCTCTGTGATTTCAGCCTTCTTCTTCAGGCCCTTCACATAGTCCATGCCTTCACGACGGACATTGCGCATTGCAACCTTGCCATCTTCGGCATACTTCTTAACCTGCTTAGCCAGCTCCTTACGGCGCTCCTCAGTCAGCTGAGGGAAGACCAGACGGATGACACGGCCGTCATTTTGGGGGTTGATACCCAGGTCGGACATTTGAATGGCCTTCTGGATGTCCTTGAGAACCTTGGTGTCCCACGGAGTAATCACCAGAGTGCGTGCATCGGGAGAAGAGATAGAGCCAACACCGTTCAGAGGAGTCTCTGAACCATAGTATTCAACCGTGATGCGATCCAGAACCTTTGCATTTGCACGGCCTGCACGAACTGCGCCAAAGTTCTCCTGGAGCACTTCCAGAGTTTTTTCCATTTTTCTCTGATATTCCTTAAAATCTACGCTCATAATTAGTCCTCCTTGACAATGGTGCCAACCTGCTCGCCGCAGATCACACGAATAATATTTCTGGGGTCTTTCAGGGCAAAACAGGCCAGCGTCATGTGGTTGTCCATGGCCAAGGTCATTGCAGTCGTATCTGTAGCCTTGAGATGACGGGCAAGTACCTCATCATAGGTCAAGGTGTCAAATTTAACAGCAGTGGGGTCCACATTGGGATCCGCAGAATAAATGCCATCCACATTCTTGGCCATCAAAACACAGTCTGCCTCAATCTCTACGCCGCGCAGCACTGCGCCGGTATCCGTAGAGAAATAGGGGTTGCCGGTACCGCAGGAGAAGAACACGACCTTCCCCTCATTTAAATAGCGGTCTGCCACATCCCGTGTAAAATATTCACAAAACTTGGGCATCTCTACAGCAGAGAGCACTCTTGTCTCAATGCCTTTTTTCTCCAGTGCATCTGCAACGGCCAGACAGTTCATGACAGTTGCCAGCATACCCATTGAGTCTGCATGGCTGCGCTGCATCTTGTCTGCGCCATCCTTTACACCGCGCCAAAAGTTGCCGCCGCCAATGACGACACCAACCTGAACACCCAGATCCACACATTCTTTTATTGCGTCGCACACCTGTCCGATAACCTCAAAATCCAGGCCACGGCGTGCATCACCTGCCAGCGCCTCACCGCTGACCTTCAAAAGCACTCGCTTGAATTGTACCTCAGGCAAGTTCACCACTCCTTTCATATCATCCCCTATTTTAATATAAGTCAGCCCAATTGACAACATATATTTCTTTTTTTTGCAAATTCTTTTTTATCTGTTCACTTCTGATCCCGTTATGAAAGGGAAAAATCCCCTCAATACCGCTTTTTTTGTTGCAATACAGTCTGGAATGGTTTATAATGTTTCCATTATGGAAAATCTCGCAACAAGAGAGGAAGGTAACAAAATGGCTGAAATGATCGAAAGCAAGAATTTCATCCACGCTTTTATCGAAGAAGACATCGCTGAGGGCGGTCGCTGCGAAGGTATGACCGTTCACACCCGATTTCCTCCGGAGCCTAACGGCTATCTGCATATCGGTCACTGCAAGGCATTGACCATCGACTTCGGTACTGCCGAAAAGTTTGGCGGCATTTGCAATCTGCGCATGGATGACACCAATCCCACCAAGGAAGATGTGGAATTTGTTGAGGCCATTCAAGAGGATATCCATTGGCTGGGGTTTGACTGGGGTGACCGTTTCTTCTATGGTTCTGATTATTTTGAAAAGGACTATGAGTACGCTGTTGAGCTGATTCAGAAGGGGCTTGCGTATGTCTGCCAGCTGACTCCCGAGGAATTCAAGGCAAACCGCGGCGATGTAGAGCATCCTGCTGTATCTCCTTACCGTGACCGCCCCATTGAAGAAAGCCTTGATCTGTTCCGCAGAATGCGTGAAGGTGAATTTGAAGACAACGCCATGACGCTGCGTGCCAAGATTGACCTGGCATCCGGCAACTTCAATATGCGTGACCCTGTTATCTACCGAATTCGTCATATGCATCACCACCGTCAGGGGAACAAGTGGTGCATCTATCCCATGTACGACTTTGCCCACCCCATTCAGGACGCTTTGGAAGGCATCACCCACTCTCTGTGTTCTCTGGAATTTGAGAACCATCGTCCCCTGTATAACTGGGTCGTTGAGCATGTTAGTGTGCCCCATCATCCCCGTCAGATTGAGTTTGCCCGTCTGGGCATTGACCATACCGTTCTGTCCAAGCGTAAGCTGAGACAGCTGGTGGAAGAAGGCAGAGTTTCCGGCTGGGACGACCCCAGAATGCCCACCCTGTGCGGTCTGCGCCGCCGGGGCTACACTCCAAAATCTATCCGTAATTTCTGCGATCGTGTTGGCGTGGCAAAATCCCCCAACACCATTGAATACGGTTTTCTGGAGCACTGTCTGCGTGAAGACCTCAACGAGACTGCAACCCGCGTGATGGCAGTTCTGCGCCCCATCAAGCTCACCATCACCAACTACCCTGAGGGCAAGAGCGAAACCTTCCAGGTGGAGAACAATCCCGTAGACGAATCCGCCGGCACCAGAGAAGTTACCTTCTCCCGGAATCTGTGGATTGAAGCAGATGATTTCATGGAAACTCCCATTCCCAAGTATAAGCGCCTGACCCCCAACGGCCCCGAGTGTCGTCTGAAGGGCGCGTATCTCATCACCTGCACGGGCTGCGTCAAGGACGAAAATGGCAATGTTGTAGAGGTTCTGGCCACCTACGATCCCGAATCTCAGGGCGGCAACCCCGCTGACGGACGCAAGGTCAAGGGTGCTACCATTCACTGGGTTGATGCGGACAATTGCTGCGATGCAGAGGTTCGTCAGTATTCCAATCTCTTTGACGATCCCGATCCGGATGCCGCCGGCAAGGACTTCATCGCCTGCCTGAACCCCAACTCTCTGGAAGTCCTGACGGACTGCAAGGTTGAAAAGAGCTTGCGCAATGCAAAGGCTCCTGCCTCTTATCAGTTCATGCGTTTGGGTTATTTCTGCCCCGACAGCAAGGATTCTTCTGCCGAGCATCTGGTATTTAACCGTTCTGTCAGCCTGAAAGACAGCTACAAGCCCAATAAATAATTGCAAATGGCCATATATGGACGGTGCAGTTCCTTTAAGGAACTGCACCGTATGTTTATCAAAGGACCCCAGTTTCCGTTTCATGAAAACTGGGGTCCTTTGACGATTCAAAACAACGATATAAATGTTTACAGGATTTAATGTGTGCCGGTCTCGTAATCAATCATCTGGCAGATAATTGCTGCGACCTCTGCACGGGTGGCATTGTCACGGGGATTTACATTGATGCCGTCACCGGCAAGTAATCCTGCCCCGGCCAGAGCCTCTACACTAGACACCGCCCATCTATGAATCTTATCAGAATCTGCAAACCGATCTGCAGGTGAATCCCCTCTGGGCAGGGTTTTGCCTCGATATTCCAGGAATCGGTCAATCATAACGCTCAGCTGCTCTCTGGTCAGCTTTCCATTTGGGTTGAATCTGTTTGGCTCATATCCGGCGGTGACAGAATTGCGATATGCCCATTCTACCGCATCGGCATACCAGGCATCCTTGGGCACATCCACAAAGGGACTGGTTTGCGCCCACCCATTGCCCAAATCTTCACCAGAATAGGCATACAGCATGGTCACCAGCATACCGCGCGTCAATTTGGTCTTGGGCTCATAAATATTGTTGCCCATACCGCTCATCAGTCCGGCAGATGCCAAACGGTCAATGGGATCAAAGTACCAAACACCGGGAGCCACATCTGCAAACAAGATACCCCTGCCGGAGTGATACACAACTGTTTCCGGACTGGTGGTATAATACCCGCCGGAACACACAGCATGGATATATGTATCCTTTGGAAGTTCCACTGGACCATTGTAGACTGTGCTGTTTGCAGTTGCCTTACTGCCATCCACCGTGTAATAGATGTTTGCATCTGCATTCGGTGCAGTCATTTCGATTTTTCCATCAACAGCTTTCAGCCTTGGAGATCTGGCAGGGCCTGCATTTGCAAGGGTCAATGATGCCAATTCTGACCGGGAACCATTCATTTTATAGGCCGCATATGCCCTGATGACGCTGCCATAATTTACCTGGAAGGGGCCTGTATATATGGCACTGCTATTGGTTGGCAAGGTCCCATCCGTCGTATAATAGATCTTGGCCCCCGCACTGGCTGTGATTGCAACCGTCATATTGGTGCGATTCGCCGTATATGTAATCTCGGGCTTCGCAACGGGTCCCAAGTCTGTTCCTGTGGGTGTACAGCTATCGACCCATTCACCATTTACCATGGTTACACCTCTTCTGCGGTGCAATTCACTGACCGTCACAAATTCATATCCCTGGCTCTGCAGTTCATCCACCGCCATCAGCGCCCCCTCCACGCTGGTGCCATGGATATCATGCACCAGAATAATGGCGCCATCAAAGGCATTCCTGACGATATGATTCCGGACCGTATATGCATTCCGATATCTCCAATCTTCCGGATCAACCGTCCAAAAGACCGGGGGGGCATTGAGCAGGGATCTTACTCTGGAGTTAGCACTGCCATAAGGCGGTCTGACCAGATAGCTTGTTCCTTCCCCACACACCTTATCCAAAACATTTGCCGTGGCGTTCATCTGCCAGATTATCTCCGAATTAGACAATGTCGTCAAATCAGGATGATTCCAGGAATGGCTGGCAAGCTCATGCCCTTCGGCATAAGCCCGCTGGAGAACCCCCAGATTGTTACTGGCATTTTGCCCCAGTACAAAAAAAGTCGCCTTAGCATTTCTTGCCTTCAGGCCATCCAGAAGTTTCGGGGTATAAGTGGATGATGGGCCGTCATCAAAGGTCAGCGCTACCAGTTTTCCGCCTTGGACTGCATTTGTCTGCAGCGGCAGCACACCAAAAAACAATATCAGTGCCAAGGCTAAAGATAATACTCTTTTCATTTGATCTACCCTTTCTTTTTCTGTGTTATGTCCATTTTATCACTTCCTTACAAATATTTCCATAATCTATTTCTTATTATATCTAAAGATTTTCCACATTCGGCGGTGGCTTTGAAAAGCGCTTACCTTCAAAAAATGGCATGGCCAAGGCCATGCCATTCTCTTTTCCGTATGCACAGAAAATTTGCTTATACTTTAACCAGTTCCTCTACCGTGCCTTCTTCCGCGTGACAGGTTCCTGTATATTCTACCCGGCGGATCCTGCAGCCGTATCCGATACGCAGATCCCTGCCCCGGATTACATCGGCCCGGGTATATTCCAAATCGACCTGATCGGCCTCGATGCTATTCACTTCCAATGCGTACTGAATGCCCACCATCTTGCTGAACCAACCACTTCTGGCCTTGCGAACTTTCAGGCTGGAACAACCGATATCCCTGATCTTCGCCGCCGGGCTGCCTTCCAGCTCAATTTTTTCCGCATTCAGAAGTCCACAGATCTTGGCACCACCGTTCAACGATACTTCCTCTGCCTCCACATCTTCGCCCACCGACAGGCCGCCTGATATCTTCAGCCTTTGGCAGTGGATGGCTCCCTCTGTCTTGAGTGCTCCGGAAATTCGTATTTCTTCACCGCTGAGATTCCCCTCTACCTTCATTGCCCCTGATGCATGAACCTTTTGGGCCTGCACATCGCCCTTCAAAGAGCAGCTGCCAGAACACCCCAGATCCTCAGTGACCACATTGCCCAGTACCTTTGCCGAACCAGCACAGCTGATGGAGTCTGCCCGCAGATTTCCCTGCACTTTGCCGCTTCCGCTGATCCATACTCTGCCGTAATCGCCGCCCGGCATAGCCGATGCGCCGCTGATTCTCAAATCCATTTTTTCACTCATAACGAAACCTCCCGCAAATAGTCCAGAATGCTGATCTTTCGTTCTCCGTCTGTCAGCACTGCATTTTTAAGTTCCTCTACACTGTATTCCCGGCGATCAAACCTGGTTTCCAATATGAGCCGTCTACGGGACTGCTGTTCTTTTCGTTTTCCAGCCAGTACCTCTGCCAGCTCCTCCAGAGAAATATTCTCTTTCCGCTCCAGAATCAACTCCACCCGCTGACAAATCTGTTCCCTGTTAAAAAAGGTTTCCTGACCTGTCACCGTGGATTTTTTAATGAACCACTCCTCTGGGATCAGCCCGAGCCGTTTCCACCGATACAGCGCTCCATAGGAAATTCCATACCGTTCCAAAACTTCTCGTTTGGAGATCAGATCCTCCATTCCGCACCTCCTTAACAATGTTACGCTCTGATATTATCATAACATTGTTACGCTGTCAATCCCTTTTCTAAAGAAATGTGGTTATATATGTTTGCTCGAAACCATCGGTACAAAGCCGTAATGGAAACAAAAACCACCGTGTATGATGAACACCATACACGGTGGCTGAGGGATTATAATTCTGTCACTAATCGCTCCAAGAGGGAATCTTCTTTCATATAGGCCAAGCTAGCAGAATTGGTCTAGATCAGCTGCAAAATAAAATGCAGTATCAAGGTAATTTCCCTGATACTGCCAATTTGCCTATTGACGCTCCCCGGCAGAACCGCAGATGTGCCGATTTACGGGTGTCTGCCATATCGGGGAGCATTTTTCATGACTCATTTTCGTGCAGTCCAAAGCTGACTGCAATGGCATTGTCCACCATGGACATATGCGCATCATCCAGCCTGCCCATATGCTCGCGCAGGCGTTTTTTATCTATGGTGCGAATCTGCTCCAGCAGAATCACCGAATCCTTGGAAAGTCCCACGCTGCCGCCTGCAATGTTGATATGCGTCGGAAGTCTGGCCTTTCCTGTCTGGCTGGTAATCGCTGCAGCAATCACCGTTGGCGAATGACGATTTCCGGTATCGTTCTGGACAATCAGCACCGGCCGAGTTCCGCCCTGCTCACTGCCCACCACTGGACTTAAATCTGCATAGAAGATGTCGCCCCGTTTCACACTGCTATCCATACTGTTCACGCTCCGTGAGAAATCTTACCGGCGCTACCGGATCTTCCTATGTAACGCGGTTGATTCTATTGTCCCACATCAAATAGGAAAATATACGGTAAGCATCCGTTTTATCCTATGCAGCTTTCTACGAAATTCTACACATACTCAAACCCCTCGATTTCCATCGACAGAAAGCGTCTTCCCTGCCAGCTGATTTCCGCAGATTTGACTTCCATCCCCTCTGACCAGATTTCTACAGTCAAAGGGTCATCACTATAGCTGTCGTTGACCGAAACATGCAGCAGATCCCCCTCCTGCACACAGGCCGTGATTACACCGGAACGCAATGCCTTCATCATAACCCATGGCCCGCTGAGTGGGCTGAGCCGTTCATCCGCCATCAAGGGAAAGGCTATCATCTTTTCGTCAAAGGTCAGCATTCCCTCTTGCCCGGATACCGTTCCGGTAATACCAGAAATCTCTTCCGGCTCTTCCACAGAAAAAGTTATGATACCATCGTGGTCTACTTCACATTTGAGGGTAAACTGCTCCATGGTATCTATGTAGTCTGCTGTCATTTTTGCCTGAAAGGACACCGTTTGCGCCCCCAGGCATCGACTTCGCAGCTGCAGCGCACTGTCCATTTCATCCCCCGTGCCGCCGCAGCCTGTCAGCAAAATCATGGTCAGAAACAACAAGACAATTCGTATCATAACATCCCCGCCTATTTTAGTAGTCGGGGCAATTCCTCCACCATATCACTGGGCAGCATTCCATACTCCCCCAACATCTGCGCACATTTGTCCCCAGCGCGACCGTGGAGCCAAACGCCTGCTGCTGCCGCCTCCAGGGGCTGCAGTTTCTGTCCCAGCAGACTTACGATGATTCCCGCAAGGACATCGCCACTGCCTCCCGTTGCCATTCCGGGATTTCCTGTGTGGTTTTCGTAGCACACTTGTCCGTCGGTAATCAAGCTGCGATAGCCCTTGCGAACGATGATACAGCCAAGTTCTCTTGCCATCGCCATAGTCTGTTCCGGTCTTGGTAAATCTAACGGACACAAACGGGCAAATTCCCCATCGTGGGGTGTCAATATGGTGGGACTTGTCCTGCCCCGCAGTTCATCTTTATGCTGGGATACCAGAGTTATTCCATCTGCATCCAGAACCAATGGGCATTTTGTTTCACGCAGCAGCAGCTTTAGGACTTTTTCTGTCCCAGCTCCGACTCCGCTGCCACAGCCGAACAAAACTGCGTCCATCTTCGGCAATAGCTGTCTGATTTTTTCAGATGCATTCTCTGACAACATCCCACCCGCATCCGGCAATGCAAATATCACCGGTTCGTCCAATTTGACCGCCTCAATCGCGTAGATGCTCTCCGGAACGCCTAAATACACAAGCCCTGCCCCTGTTCTGAGTGCCCCCCTTGCCGCAAATGCCGCGGCTCCCGTGAACCCCTTGCTGCCGCAAAGGAGCAGAACCTTTCCGTAATCGCCCTTGTGGGTATCCTTTTTTCGCTCCGGGAGTAAATTCTGAATGTCTTTTTCACACAAATACTGCACGGTATCCCCTCCTCTTCTTCATTTTATCCCGAAAATAAGCATTCGGCAAGCAGCTTTGCCTTGCATTTGCCCTTTTTTCTGTTTTTCTCCAAATGAATGTAAATTTTAGCATCAGCACTTGCAAAACAAATTCAGCTGTGCTATACTGCTGTCATTACTAGAAATCTCGGAGGCACATCACAATGAGCCATAATCTGTTTGCAGCAGCATACTTCTATGGCTACTATTACTTTTACCGTCAAAAGTAATAGCGATTTGTGCTGCTCCCAAATTCCAGCCAGAGCTTATATTTAAGTTTTAGCACCGCACGAATCGTATCGTGCGGTGCTTTTTTTGTAAGGAGATATGATTATGATTGCTATTTTAAAGCAGGGCACCACCCCTGAACAAACCCAGCATTTGGTAGACTGGCTCAAGCGTATGAATCTGGATGTGCACATTTCCCAGGGGCAGGAAGTCACCATCCTGGGATTGATTGGCGACACCAGCAAGGTCGATATGGAATTGCTGGGCAGTTTGGATATTGTCGAAAGTGTGAAGCGGGTTTCTGAGCCATTCAAGCAGGTAAACCGCAATTTCCACCCCAAAGACAGCATCGTGGAAATTGGCAACGCCAAAATTGGCGGAGGCTACTTTTCCATGATTGCAGGCCCCTGCTCTGTTGAAAGTGAAGATCAGATCATCGAGGTTGCTCAGGCTGTAAAGGACGCCGGAGCTACCATCCTGCGCGGCGGTGCATTTAAGCCCCGCACCTCTCCCTATGCATTTCAGGGGATGGGAGAAGACGGTCTGCGCCTGCTGTTTCAGGCAAAAAAGGCCACCGGTCTTCCCATTTGCACCGAGTTAATGAACATTGTACACCTGGATTTGTTTGCCGATGTAGATGTCATTCAGATCGGTGCCCGCAATATGCAGAATTTTGACCTTTTAAAGGAAGTTGGCAAAACAAAGAAACCGATTCTCCTAAAGCGTGGACTTGCAAACACGCTGCAGGAATTGCTGATGAGTGCAGAATACATTATGAGCGAAGGAAATCCCAATGTGATTCTCTGTGAGCGTGGCATCCGCACTTACGAAACCTACACACGAAATACGCTGGATCTATCTGCGGTCCCTGTACTGCACGAATTAACACACCTTCCCGTTGTTGTAGACCCCAGTCACGCCACCGGCAAGGCATCTTTGGTGCCCTCCATGGCTGCCGCTGCCGCTGCATCCGGTGCTGATGGCATCATGGTGGAAGTACACAACAATCCCAGCTGTGCCCTGTGTGATGGTGCCCAATCCATAACTCCTGACCAATTTGCAGATTTGAGTCACCGCGTTCAGCTGATTCGGGAGGCCATACGATGAATGTTGGCATTTTGGGTCTGGGACTGATTGGCGGAAGTTTGGCAAGAGCCTACGCCAAAGCCGGGCACGCCGTGTACGCCTGTGATAAAGATGAAGATATGCTGATGTTTTCTCAGGTCGCCGGTGTTGTGACTGACAGACTGGATGAAAAAAGCATCGGCCAGTGCAATTTTATTCTTCTTTGCATTTATCCTGCCGGATGTATTGAATGGCTGAAAAATAATGCCCCCCTAATCAACAAGGATGCATTGGTCATGGACTGCTGCGGCGTAAAACAGCTGGTTACCCAGCAGTGCTTTCCGCTGGCAGAAACCTACGGCTTTACCTTTGTCGGTGGACACCCAATGGCGGGCAACCATCATTCCGGGTTTAAGTATAGCCGCTCCAACCTGTTCCAGGGTGCCCCCATGGTTCTGGTCCCCCCCAGATTTGACGATATGGAGCTCTTAGATCGCGTGAAAACAGCCATGATGCCCTGCAACTTTGGTTCTTTCTCCGTTACCACCGCAGCCGAGCATGACCGCATGATTGCATTCACTTCCCAGATGCCTCACATTTTGAGCAACGCCTTTATCAAATCTCCCACCGCTTTAGCGCATAAAGGCTTTTCCGCCGGGAGCTACAAAGATCTGACACGGGTGGCCTGGCTGAATCCACAGATGTGGGCGGAACTGTTCCTGGAAAACCGGGAATTTGTATTGCAGGAATTAAATACCTTTCTCAATGCATTGGAACAATACCGGGATGCCGTGGAGCATAGCGACATGGCTGAACTGATTGCGCTGCTCGAAGACGGAAAGCGAGCCAAGGAGGAAGTTGACGGATGACTACAATTGAAGTAAATGCCTCCCAATCCTATCAGGTGCAAATCGGTTATGAGATTCTGGACACTTTAGGCCAGCAGGTTGCTGCCCTGGGAAAAGCGTGCAAGGTCTGCCTGATTAGCGAGACCACCGTTTGGCCATTGTATGGCAGTGATGCCGAGCAAAGTCTGCAAAATGCAGGTTTTGAAACCTGTCACTTTGTCTTTCCCGCCGGCGAACAGAGCAAAAACGGTCAAGTTTTTCTGGAAGTTCTTAACTTTCTGGCAGAAAGCAAGTTGTCTAGAACAGATGTGATCGTGGCTTTGGGCGGCGGCGTTGTGGGAGATTTGGCAGGATTCTGTGCTGCCAGCTACCTGCGGGGCATCCGATTTGTGCAGGTTCCAACCACGCTATTGGCTGCGGTAGATTCCAGTGTCGGCGGTAAAACCGCCATTGATCTGCCCTCTGGCAAAAACCTTGCAGGTGCATTTTGTCAACCCAGTCTTGTGCTGTGCGATCTAACGTGTCTTGAATCGCTGCCGGAAGATATTTTTTTAGACGGATGCGCAGAGATTATTAAAACAGCCATCCTGTTTGATCCGGAGATGTTTGAAGAGTTGATGCAGGATGGCCCCGCATTCCATCGGGAGCGCGTGATTGCCCGGTGCGTTGCACACAAGCGAGATATCGTCAACGCAGACGAATTTGATCGCGGCGAACGCCAGAAACTTAATTTGGGACACACCATCGGTCACGGTGTCGAGGCCATGAGCAAATTCACCCTCTCCCACGGAAAGTCCGTTGCCATTGGCACTGCCATCGTAGCAAGAGCCGCTGTCAAAATGGGATTGTGCTCCTGGGAGACGGGAGAAAAATGCCAGCGCTTACTGACCCGGTTTCAGCTGCCCATCTACACGGACTTTTCTGCACACGACCTGTGCAAAATGGTGCTTTCCGACAAGAAACGCTCCGGCGGAACTGTAAATCTGATTATTCCCCAAGAAATCGGCGAATGCATGATTCGTCCCACCCCCATCAACGAAATCGAATCCTTTATTCAGGCAGGTCTTTGATATGGACATTACCATTCAACCCCAAAAATTAAAAGGAATCATTCCGGCGATTCCATCGAAATCCCAGGCGCATCGGCTGCTGTTGTGTGCCGCCTTTGCCGACCGCCCCACCACGCTCCTGTGTCCCCAAACCAATCGGGACATTCAGGCCACGGCAGAGTGCCTGAACGCACTGGGTGCCCAGATTACGCGCACAGACGACGGATATCTCATCATGCCTATTCAGACCCTTTCCAAACACGCCACACTTAACTGCTGCGAAAGCGGCTCTACCCTGCGCTTTTTACTTCCCATTGTGGGGGCGCTGGGTGTGGATGCTGTCTTTTTGATGGAGGGCAGACTGCCGCAGCGTCCCCTTTCTCCCCTTTGGGAGCTGATGGAGCGGATGGGCTGCAGTCTTACCCGTCCCACAGAAAATACCATTGCCTGTCACGGAAAATTACAACCCGGTCGATATTCCATTGACGGCAGCGTTTCCAGCCAGTTTGTAACCGGACTGCTGTTTGCTCTCTCCTTGGTAAATGGCAGCAGCCAGCTGCATCTTACTGGGAAAATAGAATCCTTACCCTACATCGAAATGACTCTGAGCGCGCTTTCACAGTTCGGTGTAGAAATGGAACGTCAGCAGGAATGCTATCTTCTCAAACAGGCACATTTCTCCACACCCGGCACCATTCATGTGGAAGGTGATTGGAGCAACGGTGCATTCTGGCTTGGTGCAAACGCACTTGGCTCTGAATTGTTGGTAACCGGTTTGGATGATGCCTCTGCTCAGGGGGATCGAGCCATCACATACTGGCTGCCCAGACTCAGGGAACATTGTACCATTGATGCGTCTAACATCCCCGACTTGGTTCCCATCCTTGCGGTAGTCGCAGGCGCAAAACAGGGTGCCACCTTTATCAATGCCCAGCGCCTGCGAATCAAGGAATCCGACCGGCTGCAGACAGTCGCTGATTTAATCAACAGCATCGGCGGAAACGCCACCGTCACAGAGGATGGCCTGATTGTTCAGGGCACCGGATATATGGGCGGAACCGTGAATGCATCAGGCGATCATCGCATCGCCATGGCAGCAGCCATTGCAGCAACCGTGTGCACACAGCCCCTCACCATTCTGGGGGCCCAAGCAGTCAACAAATCCTATCCTGCATTTTGGGCAGATTATGTAACATTAGGAGGTAGCCTATGAGCTCCACTTACGGACAAATGATCAAGCTGTCCATCTTCGGTCAATCCCACGGCGCAGCCATCGGCATGACTCTAGATGGGGTGCCCGCCGGATTAAGCGTGGATTTGGACGAACTGCAGCGGTTCTTAAAGCGCCGCGCCCCAGGGCAGAATGATTTCTCTACCCCTCGGAAAGAAGACGATGCGCCGGAATTTCTCTCCGGGCTTTTGGACGGATATACCTGCGGCGCTCCCATCACCGCAATCATTAAAAACACCAATACCCGATCAGTAGATTACAAGAATCTGATGGACTGCCCCAGACCTGGTCACGCCGACTATACGGCTCAGGTAAAATACGGCGGCTATCAGGATTTATCCGGCGGCGGTCACTTCTCCGGCAGACTCACTGCACCGCTGTGCATTGCCGGTGGTCTATGCAAACAGTGGCTTGATGCACAGGGTATTCAAATCGGCGCTCACATTGCAAATATAGCAGGGATTTCCGATACGCCTTTTTTCCCCGTTTCTCCACAACTTGCGCAGGTTGGCGTTGATTTTCCTGTCATCTCAAAAGAGGCAGGCGCCATCATGCGCCGAGCCATTCAGGATGCAAAGGCAGACTGCGATAGCGTTGGCGGCATTGTAGAATGTGCTGTTACAGGTCTGCCCGTTGGATTGGGCGAGCCCATGTTCGGCGGCATGGAAGGTCGAATCGCGCAGATGGTCTATGGAATCCCCGCAGTAAAGGGTGTAGAATTCGGTGCAGGTTTTGGTACAGCAAAACTCCGCGGAAGTCAAAACAACGACCCATACATCATAGAAGACGGCATTGTCAAGACACAAACCAATCATGCAGGCGGTATTTTGGGTGGCATCACCAACGGTATGCCCCTGATTCTGCGTGCTGCATTCAAGCCAACGCCATCCATTAGCAGACCGCAAACGAGTGTTTCTCTCGGTCATATGGAGCAGAAAGAACTCATCGTAAAAGGCCGTCACGACCCATGCATCGTCCCAAGAGCGGTTCCTGTTGTAGAGGCCGCTGTTGCAATCGCCATTTACGACGCTTTTCTGGAATGGAAGGCAAGAAGATGATAAGGAGGAACGGAAAATGGATTTGACCCAATTGCGCAGTCAGATTGATGATATCGACGACCAACTGGTAAAACTATTCTGCCAGCGTATGGAAGTTGCCGGGCAAATTGCAGACTACAAAAAGGAACACAACGTGCCTGTATATGTCCCCGGCCGTGAGCGGGAAAAGTTACTGGATGTGGCTGAAAAAGCCGGGCCTGATATGGCAAACTACACTCGGGTTTTATATTCCATGCTTTTTGAACTCAGCCGCAGCCATCAGAGCAAAATGAACAACCAACAGACAGATTTGCACCGGCAAATCGTCCATGCCATTGAGGCAACCCCAAAACTATTTCCACCGACTCCAACGGTAGCTTGCCAGGGTGTAGAGGGCGCGTATGCTCAGATTGCCTGTGAAAAGATGTTCAAAGCGCCTTTCATCCTGTATTTCAAAGACTTTGAACATATTTTCACCGCCATTGAAAACGGTCTTTGCCAGTATGGCATTCTGCCTCTGGAAAATTCCACCGCAGGTTCCGTAAAAAAGGTCTATGACCTGATGATTCGTCGCAATTTCTCCATTGTCCGAACCTTCCGCCTGAAAATTGACCACAATCTATTGGTCAATCACGGCACCAATCTATCTGACATCACGGAAATCTACTCCCACGAGCAAGCCATCAGCCAGTGCGCTGAATTCTTAGAGAAGATCCCAAATGTGAAGGTCATTGCTGTGGAAAACACCGCTGTGGCCGCCAAAATGGTGGCTGATTCCGGCCGGAAGGATGTGGCGGCCCTGTCCAGCAGAAACTGTGCCGAGCTTTATGATCTGGAAATTCTGGCGTCTTCGATTCAGGATAAAGGCAACAACCGTACCCGTTTTATCTGCATTTCCAAGAATCTGGAAATATACCCCGGTGCTGATAAGACCAGCATTATGATGGTGCTGCCCCACCGCCCCGGCTCTTTGTACCGTGTACTGGCCCGGCTGTATGTATTGGGCATCAATGTGACAAAGCTGGAATCGCGCCCCATCCCCGACCGGGATTTTGAATTCATGTTCTATTTTGACTTAGAGACTTCCATTTATTCTGACGAATTTGTGCAGCTCATGTGTGAACTGGACGATCTTTGTGAAGAATTTAAGTATCTGGGCAGCTACAGTGAGGTGGTTTGATGAAATTCGGACTTCTGGGAAGAAAACTGGGACACAGCTATTCCCCCCAAATTCACAAGTTAATCGGTCAATATTCCTATGACCTGTACGAACGGGAACCCGAAGAAGTAGAAACACTGCTCCACCAACCCGATATTGCTGGGCTGAATGTGACCATGCCCTACAAGAAAGATGTGATCCCTTATTTAGACACCATCGACGAGCTGGCCACCCGTCTGGGCAGTGTAAACACCATTGTGCGCAAGCCGGATGGCACGCTGGAAGGTCACAATACGGACTATTATGGCTTTATGTCCATGGTAAAGCACAGCGGTCTGTCTGTTTCCGGGAAGAAAGCTTTGATTCTCGGATCAGGCGGTGCATCTGTCACTGCGGTGGCCGTGATGGAGGATTTGGGTGCCCGGGTGGTGACCATCTCCCGTAGTGGTGAAAATAACTATCACAACCTCAGCCGCCACGCAGATGCCTCCTTCATTGTCAATGCCACCCCTGTGGGCATGTTTCCAAATACCGGTGCTGCCCCATTGAATATCGCACGGTTCCCGAAACTGGAGGGCGTATTCGATTTTATATACAACCCTGCCAGAACGCAGCTCCTTTTGGACTGTGAACGTGCCAATATTCCTGCCTTTAACGGGCTGTGGATGTTGGTAGCGCAGGCGAAACGGGCCGCAGAATACTTTACAGGCACCACCCTGCCCTCCCAGATAATCCATGAAATCTATCAAAATCTGCGTAAACAGATGGAGAACATTGTGCTCATCGGCATGGCTGGCTGCGGAAAATCCACCGTTGGAAAACTGCTTGCTGATCAGTGCGGGAAAGAATTTGTGGATGCAGACGAAGAAATCCAAAAGCTGGCAGGAAAAACCATTCCTGAAATTTTTGAACAGGATGGTGAAGAAATCTTTCGGGATTTGGAAACAAGAGTGCTGTCCGATTTGGGCAGGCAATCCGGACTTGTGATTGCCACAGGGGGCGGTTGCGTCACCAAGGAACGGAATTATCCTCTGCTGCATCAGAACGGTACCATCATCTGGATTCAGCGTGATGGTAATGCACTCCCCACCCATGGGCGTCCTTTGTCACAGCAGACCAATCCTGCAATCCTATACGAACAAAGAAAACCTCTGTACGCCTCTTTCTCCGATAAAATCGTGCCAAACGATGGGACTATTGCTGAAACGGCTGAAAAAATTTGTTCTCTTTTGGAGGAATCAAAATGAAAATTCTGGTGATAAACGGGCCAAACATCAATATGTTAGGCATTCGCGAGCCAAACATTTACGGCAGTCAAAGCTATTGCGAACTGCTGCGGCTTTTGAACCTGTGGGCCCAGGAACTGGATATTGAATTGGAGCACTTTCAATCCAATCACGAAGGTACCATTGTAGACAAAATCCAGTCTGCCTATGGACATTTTGACGGAATCGTTATCAATCCTGCAGCCTACACCCACACTTCCATTGCCATGCTGGATGCACTGAAGGCAGTTGCCCTTCCCGCGGTAGAGGTGCACATCTCTGATGTTTCTGCACGAGAGGCGTTTCGTCAGATCTCTTATGCCGGTCAGGCCTGCATCCGCACCATCATGGGACAGGGACTGGACGGCTATCATCAGGCATTGATCTATCTAAAAAGCTACCTTGAACGTCAATAAAGCCCTTGCAGTTTTTGTTTTTCTGTGATAAAATGTTATATATATTGTAAAAGCTAAGAATGGGCTGTCCTGATATCGCAGGGCGTTTTTTAGAGAGAGCGGGGTGGTGTGATCCGCTCAGCGCCGATATTGGGGCTTTCTCCCGGGAGCTGCCGCCTGAACAAAAAGTAGGGTGCGCCGGTGTGGCCTCCGTTATGGGTCGGAGATGTGTTTGCATCTTGCTAAGTGCGCTTTTATGCGAATTGCGGGTGGTACCGCGGAAGATTTTCCGGTCTTTCGTCCCCTTATCAGGGACGAAAGACCGTTTTTTCTTTGTATTTACTACTTTCTTAAAGGAGAGAATTCCATGAAACAGCAATTGGAACAAATTAAGCTCAATGCGCTGACTGCTCTGGACGAGGCTGCAAATCCTGCAGCTCTGGAAGAACTTCGCGTCAAACTGCTGGGCAAAAAAGGCGAACTCACCGCAGTTTTGAAGCAGATGGGCAAGCTCAGCGCTGAAGAGCGTCCCGTTATGGGTCAGCTGGCAAATGCCGTTCGTGCTGAGATTGAGAAGAAACTGGAAGAGCGTAAGATTGCTCTGGATGCAGCTGCTCTGGAAGCAAAGCTGGCAAGCGAAAGTCTGGATGTCACCATTCCCGGCAAAGAAGTCGTGATGGGTCGTCAGCACCCCATGAACATGGTTCTGCAGGAGATCAAGGATATCTTCGTAGGCATGGGCTATCAGGTGGTTGACGGTCCTGAAGTAGAACTGGCAAGCTACAACTTCACCCGTCTGAACATCGAAGAAGGGCACCCCTCCCGCGACCGTTCCGACACCTTCTATTTTAACGACGATGATTCCGTTCTGCTGCGCACCCAGACCAGCCCCATGCAGATTCGTGCTATGGAGATTTCCGAGCCCCCGATCTGCATTCTGGCTCCCGGTCGTGTGTTCCGTAAGGACGAGGCTGACGCTACCCACTCCCCCATGTTCCACCAGATTGAGGGTCTGGTCGTGGCAGAAGACATCACCATGGGTGACCTGAAGGGTGCCCTCATTACCCTGATGAAGCGGATTTACGGTCAGGATCTGCAAATGAGATTCCGTCCCCATCACTTCCCCTTTACGGAACCAAGCTGCGAAATGGATATGCAGTGCCACAAGTGCCACGGCACCGGTGAGGTAGATGGTCAGGTATGTTCTACCTGCCACGGCGAAGGCTGGATTGAACTGCTGGGTGCCGGCATGGTTCACCCCAATGTGCTTGCAAACTGTGGAATCGACCCTGAAAAATACTCCGGCTTTGCATTTGGCATGGGTCTGGAGCGTATGGCTATGGGTCGTCTGCGTATCAATGACCTGCGTTTGATTTTCGATAACGACGTACGGTTCCTGAATCAATTCTAAGGAGGGGTTACCATGAAACTCAACAGAAAATGGATCAATGAGGAGTTCGTGGATCTGTCCCACATCTCCGATAAGGATTATGTCGAAACCATGACCGTGTTTGGTCAAAAGGTTGAAACCTACGAGCGTATGGATGCACAAATCAAGAATGTTGTGGTTGGCAAAGTTGTTTCCATCGTTCGTCACGAAAATTCCGACCATATGTGGGTCTGTCAGGTGGATGTCGGCGAGCAAGAGCCTGTCCAGATTGTTACCGGCGCTCAGAATGTTCATGAGGGTGATCTGGTTCCTGCTGCTTTGCACAATTCCTGGCTCCCCGGCGGTGTGCATATCACCAAAGGGAAACTGCGTGGTGAAAAGTCCAACGGAATGCTCTGCTCCTTCCAAGAGCTGGGGCTCACCGAAAGTGATCTGCCCGGCGTATTTGCCGACGGCATCTGGATTCTGAATGACGAGGACTGCAAGCCCGGTGATGACATCAATCTGGTGATCGGCAACGACGACACCGTAGTTGACTTTGAAATCACCAACAACCGCCCCGACTGCTACTCCATTATGGGTCTTGCCAGAGAATCTGCCGCTGCATTCGGTATGCAGATGAAACATCACGAGCCTGTGGTAAAGGGCAGCGACGCCGGTTCCATCTTTGAAAAGCTTGATGTAGAGGTTCCTGCTGAAAACCTATGCAACCGCTACAGCACACGGATGATTACCAATGTGAAGGTGGGCCCCTCTCCCAAGTGGATGCGCCAGCGCCTGCGTGCCAACGGCATTCGCCCCATCAACAACATTGTGGACATCACCAACTATGTCATGCTGGAGTACGGCCAGCCCATGCACGCATTTGACTATCGCTATATCAGCTCCGGAACCATTGTTGTTCGTGAAGCTGTGGCAGGTGAAAGTCTGACCACGCTGGATGGAAATATCCGGAATCTAAAACCCGGTATGCTGGTGATTGCCGACGGCGAAAAGGCAATTGGTCTTGCCGGCATCATGGGCGGTGAAAATTCCGAGATTCGGGATGACACCACCTGTGTTGTATTTGAATCTGCCAACTTCAACGGCACCTCCATCCGCCAGACCGCTCTGGCTCTGGGTATGCGCACAGAGGCATCCGGCAAGTTTGAGAAGAATCTGGACCCCATGATGACAGTTCCCGCTGTGGAGCGTGCCTGTGAACTGGTGGAACTGCTGGCGTGTGGTGACGTTATGGACGGTATCATTGACATTCTCAACCATGTTCCCCAGTCCAAGACACTGGCTCTGGAGCCTGAAAAAATCAATCACCTGCTGGGTACCAGCATCTCCCGTGAGGATATGGTCAAGTACCTGAATTTGTTGGAAATCCCTGTGGAAGGTGACAACATCCTGGTTCCCTCCTGGCGTCCTGACCTGAATCTGATGGCTGATATCGCTGAGGAAGTGGGCAGAAGCTTCGGCTACAATGAGATTCCTACCACTGCATTCAAGACCTCTACGCAGGGTGGCTATGCCCCCATCATGCTGGCTGAAAACAAGGTTGGTACCCTGTGCCGTGCTCTGGGTTATAGCGAGATCATCACCTATTCCTTTGTTTCCCCCACAATCTTTGACCAGATTCGTCTGCCCGGCGATTCCCCCCTGCGCAACGCCATGCGAATCCAGAACCCTCTGGGCGAGGACACCTCGATTATGCGTACCATTGCCCTTCCCTCCATGCTGGATATTCTCTCCCGGAACAATGCTTACCACAACAAGTGTGCAAAGCTCTATGAACTGGCAAAAATTTATCTGCCTGTAGATGGTCAGGCACTTCCCGAGGAGCCCAAGATGCTCCTGCTGGGCACCTACGGTTCCGGCGAGACCTTCTTCACCTTGAAGGGTGAGCTCGAATCCATTCTCTCCGGTATGCGTCTGCCGAAGGCAACCTATACCGCTGTCAAGGACAATCCTTCCTACCATCCCGGTCGCTGTGCAATGGTCACCATCAATGGCGTTGATCTGGGCTATATGGGACAGGTGCATCCTCTGGTTGCCAAGAACTACGGATTTGATGGTGAAGTTTACTGCGCTGAAATCAACTTCAGTAAGGCTTACGAACTTCAGCTGCCGGAGCCCACCTTTGTTCCCCTGCCCAAATACCCCGCTGTCAGCCGTGACCTGGCACTGATTTGTGATGAGGATACCACCGTTGCACAGGTGGAAGATGTCATCACTGCCTCCGCCGGAAAGCTGCTGCGCAAAGTGCGTCTGTTCGACATTTATCGTGGTGTCGGCGTGCCCGATGGCAAGAAGAGTCTGGCATTCTCCCTGGAACTGCGTGCCGATGATCGGACGCTGACGGATGCTGATTCTGAAACTGTTGTGAGCAAGGTTCTTGCTAATTTGGCTGACAAACTGAATGCTGTCCTTCGCTAGGATTTAGGATGGGAGCACCACCCGCTCCCATCTTCATAAAATGTTTACCGATGCCACCTTTACATATTCGAATATTTGGGCTATAATAGCAATAATATACCATATATAAAGGAGGTCGGTCATATGACAGATAACACCATTAAGTTCACAGTTCCCTGTGACGACAAGGAAAATATGCGTCGCACGCTGCGCTGCGTATTCGATGCTCTGAACGAAAAGGGCTACAATCCCATCAATCAGATCGTGGGCTATCTGCTTACCGAGGATCCCACCTATATTACGAATTACAATGGTGCCCGTAGCATGATTTGTAAGCTGGATCGGGACGAACTGCTCCAGGAATTGGTGCAGTGCTACTTGTTCGACAGGTAATTTCTCGTAATACATGGGGCTTTTGCGGTGCAAAAGCCCCATTTCCATGACACCACTCATCCGTTATCCACCCTTGATCGGCTTTGCCGATCCCCAACGACAGGAGGTTCCAATGGCAGAAAATAAAGGATTGATGTATAAGGGCCGCCCTCTGATGCGCAAGGACAACCTTATCTATTATGGCTCCATGGCCGATTCCCATATTGTAATGCTCCAGATTATGGAGACAAAGAAGGTAAACGATACCGACATTGCAACCAAAGTTTCCATTCAGCTGCAGCTCACCGACCCCAACGCAAAGGGACGTGATCGCATCGTAAAAAAAGGCGAAAAAGACGGTCTTTATACCGCATTGGATTTCGGCTCTGTATGGCTTGAGCGTGCTCTGGCCGGTAAATAAAACAGACTGACACAAAATAACCGGAAGTTTTGAAAACTTCCGGTTATTTTTTACGATATTGCTTATACTACCCTCAGGAAATGAGGGATTTTTATGGCGCAAAATAAAATTGGAAAGCAAAGCTTTCATCCTGCGGAACCAGTCTGCATCTCTAACTGGGCAAGTATTGCCGGAAAGAAAGAGGCCGAAGGCCCCTTAGGACATCTGTTTGATCTGACGGATACCGATACCAAATTTGGAGAGAAGACCTGGGAACAAGCGGAGAAGAAAATGCAGCAATTGGCTCTGCAAACACTTTTGAAAAAAGCAAATTTGAAAAATTCTGATCTGGATGTGGTATTTTCCGGAGACTTGCTGAACCAGTGTATCGGTTCCTCGTTTACACTGCGGAATACGGGCATTCCCCACATTGGACTGTACGGTGCCTGTTCCACAATGGCAGAAAGCCTTCTGCTGGCCACCATGACCGCCGGAGGGGGCTACGCAGACAAAGTGGTAGCAATGACCTCTTCTCATTTTGCATCCTCTGAACGCCAGTATCGCTTTCCGCTGGGATATGGCGGTCAGCGCACGCCAACAGCCCAGTGGACTGTCACCGGCAGCGGCGCAGCCTTGGTAGAGCGCAAACACGGCACCGTTGAACTGACCTCTGCCACTGTGGGAACCGTGACAGACCTTGGCCTTACCGATGCCACAAACATGGGCTGTGCCATGGCCCCAGCCGCCTTTCAAACCATCCGTGCCCACTTTGACGATACCCACACTGCCCCGGAAGATTTTGACTTAATTGTCACAGGCGATTTGGGATCACTTGGAAAAGAGGTTCTGATGTACCTGTTCCGCAAGGAAGGAATCAGCATTGGCGGAAAAATAACCGACTGCGGCAATCTTGTATTTGACGCCCCAAAGCAGGATGTCCACGCAGGCGGCTCCGGATGCGGATGCAGCGCCATCGTTCTGTGCTCAGAACTATTGAGCAAACTGCAATCCGGCAAGCTGAAGAAAATCCTCTTCTGCGGAACCGGTGCACTCCTTTCCCCAACTTCCACACAGCAAAACCTGCCAATCCCCGGCGTATGCCACGGGGTATGCATCGAATCCAGGAGGTAACCATGGACTATATCAAAGCATTTGTCATTGGCGGCTGTCTTTGTCTCATTGGACAGCTGTTGATCGACCTGACCGGACTGACACCTGCTAAAATCCTTGTGAGCTATGTGGTGGCAGGTGTGGTTCTGGGGGCACTGGGTATCTATCAGCCGTTTATTGATTTTGCCGGTGCAGGAGCATCCATTCCCCTGACCGGATTTGGGAACACACTTGCAAAAGGTGTCCGAGATGCCGTCAACGAAAGCGGTTTCATCGGAATTTTCACAGGGGGCCTCAAATCCACCGCTGGCGGCATCACCGCAGCAATCATCGCAGGTCTCGTGGCCAGCTGTATTTTCAAACCAAAGGACAAGGCATAGTGACTGGCCTTATTCGTCTGCATCGATGATGCGGCCGCCGCCCTTTCTGGGTTCTATATGGGATTTTGCCTTGAAATGGGTGTACAGATTTCCACCGCCGCATACAATCATGATCAGGCCCACAATCGTCATAACAATCCGAGAGGTGGTCATGGGGGAGAAAATCAGAATGATCCCCATGGCCAGGGTCAATCCGGCCCATACCATTCCAAATACCCAAATCTGTCCATTTCGGCGAAGGCGAAGTGCATCGCCCAGAGCACCTAACCCCTGCACAGTCAACAGTACTCCCAATAAGACTCCCAGAATAGATGCCAGTGCCAGTGGATTACGAAGGATATAGAATCCGATCATCAATGTAATACCGCTGCCTGCAAGTGTTCCGATTCCGAACAAGGGCCAGCTAAGCACGCCTATCAGCAATCCGGCTGTTCCCACAATCATCATAAGCCATGCAACAACGCTTGCCACAGTGCGAGAGCCGAAGTCCGGAAAAAACACCAGAACAAGGCCAGATACCATAAGCGCAATGGAGCCCCAGCGTGCACGGGATAAGGTTTTTGAAATATTGTCTTTCACAGAATATCTCCCCTTTCTTGTTGTCATCATACTTCCCCGAATGAGTTTCGTCAACAGCACAATTGCGTAATTTACACATTCGCAACAGTTCTATTCCTCCACAGACCGCATACCCTATCTCAAAGGAGGATTTACCATGGAAAATGCCGCTACGAAATTGCCCCATAAACTCATTTTGGATGAACGGAATCGATTAAATCTCACCGGAGCAACTGAAGTCATCCACTTTGATGATGACATGGTAGAACTGAATACGAGTCTTGGGACCCTCATGATTCAGGGAGAAGATCTCCGACTAAAATGTCTGTCGCTGGATGATGGCGCATTGGTGATTCAGGGACATATCATAACTCTGAGCTATGAAGAGCCCAAGCAGCGAAGGGGATTCTTCCGATGACCCCACCTGCGCTGGCATGGCAGCGGTTATTACACTGTGTTCTGCTAGGTGTTGCACTAGGTCCCATTTTAGACTTTCCCAAACCACTGCACCGCCATTGCCCCATTGTATATCAGCTAATCATATGCGCGATATTACTGCCGGCATGGCTGATTTTATCCTTTTACATCTGCCAAGGAGACATTCGACTGGGATATGTGGGAGGCGGTGTGCTGGGATATTCCATGTGGCTCATCACTTTACACGCCACCGTCCAGCGAGTCTTCGACAAATTTTGGCAACTGATTTGGAGATTTTTTCGCAAGATTACAGGTCCTGTCCTGATTTTTTTGAAAAAAATTAAGAAAAGTCAAAAAAGGCTCTATGCAACTGCGAAAAAATGGGTTACAATAGAAAAGAATAAGCGCCATAAACGTGGGCGCAAACCCGGAGGCCCGTTTCATGAACAATCTTCACAGATTGATGCAGAGAATTACGCTGCAACATCGTCGCACGCTGCCGCTGACCAAAGCAGTGGTTACAACCGCCATCGTGTTGTCTACGGTGACACTGATTGCCCTGCGCCTTTGCCAGTGGGACGCTCAGGCAAAGCTCGGTGTTCTGCAAGAGCAGGCCGCCCAACTGGCACAAGAAAACACCGATCTGTCCAACCGCATCGAAAACATCGATAGCTTGGAGTCTATTCGTCGTATCGCTGACGAGGAACTGAATCTTGTAGATCCGGGCACCATTATTATTGAAGAATCAGAATAAGCATGGAGGAAACAAACATCAGTATGGAGTTAACCGTCGGAGCCGTCCTTGAGGGCAAAGTAAAATCAATTACAAATTTCGGCGCATTTGTTGCGCTGCCAGACAACAAAACAGGCATGGTACATATCTCGGAAGTTGCCAACGCCTATGTCAGTGACATTCGTCAGCATTTGACCGAAGGACAGGATGTCAAAGTTGTGGTTATCGCTGTCGATCCCGCCGGAAAGATCAACCTTTCTATGAAACGTCTTGAGCCCAAGCCTCAGAACCAGGGCAATTCCCGCCCCAATTTCCGCAGAGATCAGAACTCCGGTTCTAATTCCTTCCGCAGTCAGGCACCTCGGCCCCATACGCCGCGGAGCAACGCTCCTGTGCCCCCAGCCGCTCCCAAGACCGCTGATCAGCTCTTTGAAGAAAAACTGAAGGCATTCATGAGTGAATCTGACAGCAAGATTTCTTCTATTCGAGCATACTCAGACCATCGCACAAAGAGCCGCAGACGTTAAACACAAAGGGCTGTTGCACCTGTGGCAACAGCCCTCGATTTACGCTGCGAAAAGAGAGGACAACTTATGTCAACTGTATTAGTTACCGGCGGTTCCCGGGGCATTGGTGCTGCAACCGTGCGCCGTTTCTGCCAATCCGGTCATCGGGTTTTTTTCCTTTATCAGAAACAGGCAGAGGCCGCAAACCGCCTTGCACTGGAAACCGGAGCAACTGCCATCTGTGCAGATGTTGCAAACAAAGCAGCTGTTGAGGCGGCATTTGCCCAAATCGGCTCCGTGGACATTTTGATTTGCAATGCAGGAATTAGCATGAATGGACTTATGAGTATGATGCCGGAATCCGATTGGGATCGCATCTTTGATGTGAATGTGAAAGGCATTTATAATTGCGTAAATGCGGCTATGTCTGGCTTTCTGTCTAAACAGGCAGGTTCCATTGTGACTGTAAGCTCTATGTGGGGCCAGGTTGGGGCAAGCTGCGAAACTGCCTATTCCGCCACCAAGGGTGCCGTCATCTCCATGACCAAAGCCCTAGCAAAGGAACTGGGGCCATCTGGGATTCGGGTGAACTGCGTTGCACCCGGTGTCATCATGACGGATATGTGCGGCAACTTAGAACCAGATGTTCTGGAGCAGCTGCGCAGCGAAACCCCCATCGGAAGAAACGGCACCCCAGAAGATGTGGCAGAGGCCATTGCGTTTCTAGCCAATGCAAAATTTATTACTGGACAAATTCTCGGTGTAAACGGTGGATTTGTCATTTAGGAGGAAAAATATGAAAATTTCAATTGCTTGTGATCACGGTGCATTGTCGCTGAAGAACGACATCAAGGAGCACCTGGAGAGTCTGGGCCACGAAGTCCATGATTTTGGTACTCACACCTTAGACAGCTGCGATTACCCCGACATGATTGCACCTGCCGCGAAAGCAGTTGCTGACGGTGAATGTGATAGAGGCATCGTTCTTTGCACCACCGGCATCGGCGCCTCGATTGTGGCCAATAAGATCAAGGGCGTTCGCTGTGCACTTCTAAGCGATGTTCTGTCTGCCCGCATGACCCGTCTGCACAACGATACCAATGTAATGGCATTGGGTGCCGGCATTATCGGTAAGAACCTGGCATTGGAAATCGTCGATGTGTGGTTGGAAACAGCGTTTTCTGGTGACGCCCGTCATCAGCGCCGTATCGACAAGATTACAGCTCTCGAATCCTAAATTGGTTACATAAAAACCCGCCTTACATAAGGCGGGTTTTTTGCGTCCTAGAGATTGTAGTATCATCGTCAGGCAGTATTGGGATTATTCCTCTGTTGTTTCTTCCGTGGTTGCCGCTGCGCCCTCTAATGTCCTTACCTCTTCAATGCTTTTGCCCAGGGAATAATAGAAGATATTATCCCGGCCCGGGTGCATCTCATCCACCAAGCCCCTTTTTCCGTAGACTGCATGACTCCTAAACAGGATTGGCACCAATTGTCCCTTTTCCATGATTGCCTGATGCAGATTATAATAGTTACCGCTATTTTCCAAAGCGTCATGACACAGGGCATAACAAGCCTCGTCAGACATGCCGCCATCGCTCAGCGCACCGTAAGGCGCAAAGAACTCGCTCAAATCCATGGTCGCGGAAAGCTTTGTCTGGCCCAGATACAGATCGTAGTTTCCCATTGCCAATCCCTCTCGATAGTTTGCGCTGGTATCACTCTCTACCTTTACCACAAGGCCGCAGTCCGTAAGCATCTGTGCAATCTCCCGGGCCACCTGAAGGCGAACAGAATCACTTTTGTTTACATACAGGATGATTTCTGTCCCCCGCATACCGGCTCTCGTCAAGGCCTCTTCAAACCGAGCCGAGTCAAATGTAACCTTGCTTGCCAATCCTCTATGGTAGAACGGAGAATTGGGCGAAGCAGGCAAAGTCGAAATCATACCAAATCCATTGTAGTATTTTTCAAGAATCTTTGGACGGTCAATTGCATAAGTCAGCGCTTTTCGCACCTCTGGATTAGAAAAGACCTCACTGGAAGAATTGGTCGCCAAATACAAGAATCCACCGGTATCCTCTTCCCAGAGCTCGTAATCACACCGATATTGAGCATAGCTGGCTGCTCCGGGATCAGCCGTGGAAATTCCAACATTTTCAAATTCAAATGCATCACGGACATCCGTTGCGTTTTCAAAAGTGCGCAGGGTGATTGTCTCCGATGTCAAAGGCAACTCTGCCTTGCACCACCATGTCTGGTTACGCTGCAGCACCAATCCGGATGCAGCACTCTGCAAACGGTACGGACCGGAGCCAACTGGCTGCGCATTTTCCAGCGTATCCTTCTTTACGATGGGAACCGTCAAAAGCATCGGCAGATTCTCATACGGGACATAGGTGGTCACCCGCACTGTGCTGGCATCTAGTGCAGAAATCTCGCCAACATAGTCAAACCGTCCTCTGTAAATCGAACTGTCTCTGGCATACTGCAGGCTTGCTGCAACATCTTCTGCAGTCAGTGCACTGCCATCTGCAAAAGTGGCCGTTTCCAAGTAAAGCGTATATACCGTCAAATCCTCTGATACTGTAAAATCTTTGCACAGAATGGGTTCTGCCTCATAGTCTTGATTCATTGCAAACAAGCCCTGATAAAGCAAAGAAAACAGCATCCGATTGTTAATATTCGTACACAAATAAGGGTTAAATCCCTCTTTTGGATAGTAGGCAAGGGTGAATGCATTTTTCTGGGTTTCCAATTCACCGGGAGCCTTCATCTCCGTAGGCTTTGTTTGCTGGGATGGCTGGGTGTAATCTGCCAGACCATCCCCGGTGGGCACATAAGCACCATCTGATTCACAGCCTGCAAACAGCCCCAACATCAATGCCAGGCAAAGCAGCATTGCAATTTTTCTCATGCGTTATTTTCTCCTTTGCAGACGATGATTGCCGCCATTGATCCACGATTTTTCCCAACAACACGATGGGACCAAAACCGCTGAGGCTGGCACGCAGTACATTCTGCACTGACATCCACAGCTTGCACACCGGCACGATTCAGCAGCAGACGATTGACACCTTTCAGGTCCACATGGTACTTATCGCCCTTGCTCACAATGAATTGATTGCCATCGGAACCAAGTATTTCCACAATCGCCTGGGGGACATCTGCATCTGTTTCAAAACAGCACTGGCCGATATTCGGGCCGATGGCTGCACAGATATTGGCCGGCTTGCATCCGTAGCTTTCGCACATTGCTCTAACCGCATCTCCGGCAATATCTGCCACGGTTCCCCGCCAACCGGCATGAACCGCCCCTACTGCACCGTTCTCCCTATCCCACAACAAGATGGGAGTGCAGTCTGCGGTAAAAACCGTCAGTGCCAGTCCTTTTGTGTTGGTAATCAGCGCATCACACTCCGGCTCCACCGGGCGAAACAAGCCTTCCCCGGCATTTTTTTGGGTGACCTTGCGAACAATATTGGTGTGTGTCTGGCGGGTAAAAACCACATCCTCAGGGGCAAATCCTACCGCATTGCCGAGAATGCGGTAGTTTTCCAGAACATTTTCCGGATTGTCCCCCCGACTTGTCCCCAAATTCAGGCTGGCCAGATTCCCCGTGCTGACGCCTCCCATACGCGTAGAAAAGCAATGGGGAACTGCAATCGAATCAGAGGTCAGATATTCCAATTTCCCATAGATTTCATTGATAAAGGCCATATCTTTCCTCCTTTTGTTTATTCTCTGCCAGCAGCAATATCCTTTTCTCTGCAGCACTTTTTATACTTCTTGCCGCTGCCGCAAGGACAAGGATCGTTGGGGCCCACCTTCTTTGCGGTGTTGCGGACAGGTTGCTTTTTCACAACGGAATCCCCGTTGCCCACTGCATGGATCTCCTTGGCAACCTTTTCACGCTTGACCGTCTCAGCAGGCTGTACCCGAACCAGGAACAGACGGCGTACCATCTCCTCCCGAATGGCATTGATGGTAGCCTCAAACATCTCATAGCCCTGCTCGCGGTACTCGATGACCGGGTCATGCTGACCGTAAGCCCTCAGACCAACACCCTGCTTCAGTTCATCCATCGCATCGATGTGATCCATCCAATACTCGTCCACCACACGCAGCATAATCACGCGCTCCAACTCACGCATGAGTTTCTCGCCGTAAGCAGTTTCCTTGGCCTGATAGGTCTTTTCTGCACAATCGAAGAGTTTCTGTTCCAGCTGACCGGGCTGCATTGCTGCGAGCTCCTCATCAGTGAAATGAACCATCCCCTTGGGGAAATAGATATTGTCCATATGCGCCAGCAGTGCAGCAAGCTCCTGCTGATTGGAAATCGCACCCTGTTCCGCGGTAACCGTTGCAACCAATCCCTCGATGACTCTGTGCAGATTGTTCATCACCGTGTCCCTCAGATTATCACCATCAAGGACTTGCCGGCGCTGTCCGTAAATCACCTCACGCTGGGTGTTCATAACATCGTCATACTCCAGAACACTCTTTCTGGAGCGGAAGTTTCTGCTTTCTACGTTCTTCTGGGCATTTTCTACTGCGTTGGACAAAATCTTCTGGTCGATGGGCGTATCCTCATCCAGCCCCAGGGTGTCCATCATAGACATAATACGCTCAGAAGAGAACAGACGCATCAGATCGTCTTCCATGCTCAGATAGAAACGGCTCTCACCGGGGTCACCCTGACGGCCTGCACGGCCACGGAGCTGATTGTCGATACGGCGAGACTCATGACGCTCGGTACCGATGATAAACAGGCCGCCGGCCTCTTTTACTTTGCGTGCATAGTCGGCAATCCGAGCCTTATGCATGCCCAGCAGCTCCTCATACTGCTTACGCACTGCCAGAATTTCCGGATCATTGGTCTCAGCATAGGAGTTTGCCTCCTGCAGCAGCTCCTCACTGACATCCTGCTTGCGCAGATCGTTCAGTGCCATATACTCAGCATTACCACCCAGCATAATGTCCGTACCACGGCCAGCCATATTGGTTGCGATGGTAACGGCACCATAGTAGCCTGCCTGCGCAACAATCTGCGCCTCCATTTCGTGGTACTTTGCGTTCAGGACATTATGGGGAATTCCCTCTTTTTTCAACAGCTTGCTGAGGACCTCACTCTTTTCAATAGAGATCGTACCTACCAGAACAGGCTGCCCCTTTTCGTGGCATTCCTTAACCTGACGGACGATGGCACGGAACTTGCCTGCCTCCGTCTTGTAAACTACATCAGGATGATCCACACGCGCAACCGGACGGTTGGTGGGAATCTCCACAACATCCAGCTTATAGATGGTACCAAATTCCTCTTCCTCAGTCAAAGCGGTACCGGTCATACCGGACAGTTTGTTGTACAGGCGGAAGAAGTTCTGGAAGGTAATGGTTGCCAGCGTTTTGGACTCCCCTGCTACCTTTACGCCTTCCTTCGCCTCAATGGCCTGGTGCAGGCCTTCATTATAACGACGACCATACATCAAACGACCGGTAAATTCATCAACAATGATGATCTGACCGTCCTTGACCACATAATCAATATCCTTCTTCATCAAGCCCCGGGCTTTCATCGCCTGATTGATGTGGTGAGAAAGGGTTGCATTGTCCGGATCTGCCAGATTTTCCACACCAAAGAACTTTTCAGCCTTTTCAATGCCGGATGCCGTCAAGGAAACCGTCTTGGATTTTTCATCCACAATATAGTCACAGTCATAATCGTCCTGCACTTCCTTTTCGTCCGTCTTGGCAAAGACCTGCTTGCGCAGCTTGGAAACGAAGGCATCTGCAGTCTCATAAAGCTTGGAAGAATCATCACCCTTGCCGGAAATAATCAGCGGGGTACGCGCTTCATCAATGAGAATCGAGTCCACTTCGTCCACGATGGCAAAGTTATGACCACGCTGGACCATCTCTTCCTTATAAATAGCCATGTTATCACGAAGATAGTCAAAACCCAGCTCGTTATTGGTGCAGTAGGTGATATCTGCTGCATAAGCTACTTTTCGTTCAGCAGGACTCATGCCGGGAACCACCAGACCGACGCTCATACCCATGTAGCGGTAAACCTTACCCATCCACTCAGAGTCACGACGGGAAAGGTAATCGTTCACGGTGACAACATGAACGCCTTTTCCGGTCAGCGCATTCAGATAACATGGCAGGATGGCAACCAAGGTTTTACCTTCACCGGTTTTCATTTCTGCGATTCTGCCCTGGTGCAAAATGATACCGCCAATCAACTGCACCGGATAGGGCCGCATGCCCAGAACGCGGTCAGCCGCCTCCCGGATGGCTGCGAACGCCTCAGGGAGCAGATCGTCCAAGGTTTCTCCTTTGGTCAGACGTTCCTTAAATTCTGCAGTCTTTGCTTTTAATGCATCTTCTGACAGTGCTTTATATTCATTCTCCAATCCCAGGATCTTGTCCACCAGGGGTTGGATTTTCTTGACCTCCCGATCAGATCGGGTGCCAAAGATTTTTGAGAACAATCCCATTTCAAATCTCCTTTCGGTTTTTCCCATGAAACAGAGCATAGAAAACCATTTTCAGACATTATAGCACACCTATTAAAAAAAGAATAGACATTTTTGTGAATAACACATCCATTGATTCACAAAAAACCACCCCTTTACGAGGTGGTTTTCAAAATATCAAAATTCACCGGCAGCATACATCACTGCAGACAGTGCGCACAACGGTGCCGTTTCGCAGCGCAGGATTCGTTTTCCAAGGGTGCAGACCCGAAACCCTGCATCCATCGCCCTCTGTACTTCACCTTCCTCCAAGCCACCTTCCGGCCCGGTAAGCAGCGCAGCCGTCCTGAATGTGTGCTCAGTCAGCGCCATATGCAGCGTTGTTGCCCGTTCATTTTCATAGAACATCATGGGCAGATCTGCCTGCGCTCCACGCTTGAGTGCCTCTGCATAACTGGGAAGTACAACAACCTGTGGAATTCTGCCCCGGCCGGACTGTTCCGCAGCGGATGATGCAATTTTCTGCCAACGCTCCAGTTTCTTCTTCAGACTCTTTTCATCTGGTTTGGATACACACCGAGCAGATGGAAATGCCACAATCTCATAAACCCCCAGTTCGGTTGCCTTCTGAATCACGTGCTCCAGCTTGTCCGCCTTTGGAAAAGCCATGTACACGCTGACCTGAACCGCCGGCTCAGAGTCAGACTCTCTGCGTTCGTTCACATCCAGCGTGATTTGCTTGGGTGTTACCTCTGCAACCGTACAAAGGCATTCTTTTCCCTGACCATCGCAAACCAGTACCTGTTCATTGGTCTTTAGACGCAGCACCTTGGCATGGGCAGCATTTTCTCCGGTAAGCACCAGCATATCTTGCATCATCTGCTCCGGTTCTACAAAAAATCTTGTCATAGATTACTCCTACTCATTCGTTATTCCGAATTATTACGGATTTCCCAAATTTACAGCCCGATACTGAATGGCCTCAGCCAGATGCTCCGGCCCAATCTTTTCAGCGCCTGCAAGATCTGCAATGGTTCTGGCAACCTTCAAAATCCGGTCATAGCTCCGTGCTGTCAGGCCCATGGCATCAAATGCCTGTTTCATAAGACTTGCACAGGTATCGTTCAGCTCGCAGTATTGACGCAGGTGGGCTGAAGTCATCCGTGCATTACATAATCCGGTGTTTTCACCAAATCTTCGATGCTGTATACTCCGGGCAGCATCCACCCTATGCTTGATTTGCTCTGAAGATTCCGCCACTTTCCGCTGCCGCAGTTCTTCAAAATGCACCGAAGGCACTTCCACCACAATGTCAATTCTATCAAGCATGGGGCCGGAGATTCGGCTGCGATAGTTCTGAACACTGCGCTCAGAGCAGGTGCATCTGCCGCCCACGTCCCCATACCAGCCGCATTTGCACGGATTCATGGCGCACACCAGCATAAACTCCGACGGGTAGCTAACTGCCCCGGATGCCCTGGAAATTGTAACGCGCCCATCCTCCAAAGGCTGTCGCATCAAATCCAATGTATCCTTGCGAAATTCCGGGAGCTCATCCAGAAACAGTACACCCATATGGGCAAGGGAAATCTCTCCAGGTTTCGGATTACTTCCGCCCCCGGCAAGGCCGGCATTAGATATGGTATGGTGCGGTGAACGAAAGGGTCTCTGGGTAACCAGCGGTTCCTTTGCAGAAAGCATTCCCATCACCGAATAGATTTGACTGACTTCCAGTGATTCTTCCCGGGTCATTCTGGGCATAATAGAAGGCAGGCGCTTGGCGAGCATGCTTTTTCCGGAACCCGGAGGGCCAATCAGCAGTACATTATGGCTGCCGGCAGCTGCCACTTCCAGGGCTCGTTTCACATTCTCCTGCCCCAGCACATCCGCAAAATCCAGCGTTTTCTGGTTTTGTTCCGCAGGAATCCATTCTTCCGCCGGCTCTGCCGCAGATTTCCCATTGAGTATATCCGCCACCTGACGCAGATTGGAAACCCCATAAATCTTTGGCCCCCTTGCAAGCGTTGCCTCTGCCGCATTTTCCGCCGGCACAAACAGGTTTTGAATCCCCTCTCGTTTTGCAGCCAATGCCATGGGCAAAACGCCATGAATCGGGCGTATTCCCCCATCCAGACCCAGCTCCCCCAAAAAAGCCGTTTTTGCAGTGGGGTGCCTGATGGCTCCCGCTGCACACAGAATGCTCAGAGCAATGGGTAAATCATACTGAGAGCCTGCCTTTTTCACATTTGCAGGAGCCAGATTCACCGTAATGCGGCTCACCGGAAACGTAAAGCCGCTCATCTTGGCGGCAGCCCGGACACGCTCCCGTGCCTCTTTCACCGCAGCATCCGGCAGTCCAACGATATCAAATCCCGGCAGCCCATTTGAAATATAGCACTCAGCCATCACGCAGCAGCCCTGAATGCCTGTTATTGCCAAAGTGGATACACTGCAAATCACGACAATCCCTCCAAATCCAAACACTTGTTACATAATACCCTACACCGTACAAAAAGGCAATCCCCTCAAAGTTCTTTCCATAGTAACATTTGACACATTTATACCAAAACACACGATTTCTATGGGATAATTTAGTCGTAAGTATCGAAATCTCACCTTTACAAACGCGATGAAAGATGGTATTATATACAGGACAAAATTTGTAATACTTTAGGAGGTATTTCATTTTGGCTAGAAAATTTAAAACTATGGACGGCAATACTGCTGCCGCCCACGTCAGTTATGCCTTTACCGAGGTTGCTGGCATCTACCCCATTACCCCCTCCAGCCCCATGGCCGACTATGTCGATCAGTGGTCTGCTGCTGGCCGTAAGAACATCTTCGGTGACACTGTTAAGGTTATCGAGATGCAGTCCGAGGCTGGTGCTGCCGGTACTGTTCACGGTTCCTTGGCTGCTGGTGCCCTGACCACCACCTACACCGCATCTCAGGGTCTGCTGCTGATGATCCCCAACATGTACAAAATCGCCGGCGAGCTGCTGCCCTGCGTGTTCCATGTATCCGCTCGTACTGTCGCTGCTCAGGCTCTGAACATCTTCGGTGATCACTCCGACGTCTATGCCTGCCGTCAGACCGGTTTCGCTATGCTGTGTGAGACCAATGTGCAGGAAGTCATGGATCTGGGTGCTGTTGCCCATCTGGCTTCCATCGAGGGTCGTGTTCCCTTCATCAACTTCTTCGACGGTTTCCGTACCTCCCACGAGATCCAGAAGGTCGCTATCTGGGATTACGAAGATCTGAAGGAAATGGTCAACATGGACGCTGTGGATGCATTCCGCAAGCACTCCCTGAACCCCGAGCGCCCCGCAATGCGTGGTTCTCACGAGAACGACGATATCTTCTTCCAGCATCGTGAGGCCTGCAACAAGTACTACAACGCACTGCCCGCAGTTGTTGAGAAGTACATGGCTAAGGTCAATGAAAAGCTGGGTACCAACTACCAGCTGTTCAACTACTATGGCGCTGCCGATGCAGACCGCATCATTGTCGCTATGGGTTCTATCAACGACGTAGCTGAAGAAGTCATCGACTACCTGAACGCTCACGGCGAAAAGGTCGGCCTGGTTAAGGTTCGTCTGTTCCGTCCCTTCTGCCCCGAGAAGCTGATTGCAGCTATTCCCGAGACTGTTAAGAAGATCGCTGTTCTGGACCGCACCAAGGAGCCCGGCTCTCAGGGCGAGCCTCTGTATATGGATGTCGTCATGGCTCTGGCCAAGGCTGGCAAGACCAATGTACAGGTAGTTGGCGGCCGTTATGGTCTGGGTTCCAAGGATACTCACCCCGCTTCCGTCTTCGCAGTATACGAAGAGCTGGCTAAGGATGAGCCCAAGCACGAGTTCACTCTGGGCATCGTCGACGATGTAACTCACCTGTCTCTGGAGGAGAAACCCTCTCCCAACACCGCAGCTGAGGGCACCATCGAGTGCAAGTTCTGGGGTCTGGGCGGCGACGGTACCGTCGGTGCTAACAAGAACTCCATCAAGATCATTGGCGACCACACCGGCAAGTTCGTACAGGCTTACTTCCAGTACGACTCCAAGAAGACCGGTGGCGTTACCGTTTCCCACCTGCGTTTCGGTGACAAGGAAATCAAGTCTCCCTACTACATTAACAAGGCTGACTTCGTTGCATGTCACAACCCCTCTTATATCACTAAGGGCTTCAAGATCGTTCAGGACGTTAAGCCCGGCGGTGTATTCCTGATTAACTGCCAGTGGAACCTGGAAGAGCTGAGCCATCACCTGGATGCAGCTTCCAAGCGTTACATTGCAAACAACAACATTCAGCTCTACACCATCAACGCAATCGACCTGGCTATCAAGGTTGGCATGGGCAAGCGCACCAACACCATCCTGCAGTCCGCATTCTTCTCTCTGGCTAAGGTTATGCCCAGCGAAGAGGCAATCAGCTACATGAAGGCTGCTGCTGAGGCTTCCTACCTGAAGAAGGGCCGTGATGTTGTTGACGCCAACTGGAATGCAATTGACGCTGGCGCTACCGCCTATGTTAAGATCGACGTTCCCGCTGACTGGGCTACCGCAGAAGACAACACCCCTGACGCTGCTCTGGAAGGCAATGCAGCTACCGTTGCAATGGTCAAGGGCATCCTGAATCCCATTGGCAAGATGGATGGCTACAGCCTGCCTGTTTCCGCCTTCGAGGACTTCGCTGATGGCCAGTTCACTCTGGGCGCATCCGCTTACGAGAAGCGCGGCGTTGCTGTTACCGTTCCCGAATGGGATCAGAACAAGTGTATCCAGTGTAACAACTGTTCTTACGTCTGTCCTCACGCTACCATCCGTCCCTACGCTCTGACCGAGGCTGAGGCTGCTGCAGCTCCTGCTGGCACCAAGATTGTCCCCGTCAAGGCTGGTAAGGGCAAGGGTGTATACTCCTTCGCAATTGCTGTCTCTCCCCTGGACTGCATGGGCTGTGGTGTCTGTGTCAACGTCTGTCCTGTTGACGCCATCAAGATGGTTCCTCAGGAATCCCAGCTGCCCGAGCAGGAAGTCTTCAACTATATGGTTTCCAAGGTTGCTGACAAGCCCGATATGATGGACAACACCGTTAAGGGTTCTCAGTTCCGTAAGCCTCTGCTGGAGTTCTCTGGCTCCTGCGCCGGCTGTGCAGAAACCAGCTATGCTCGTCTGGTCACTCAGCTGTTCGGCGATCGTATGTATATCTCCAATGCAACTGGCTGTTCCTCCATCTGGGGCGGTCCCGCTGCTACTTCTCCCTACACCGTAAATGCTGACGGCCATGGTCCTGCATGGTCCAACTCCCTGTTCGAGGACAACGCTGAGCACGGTCTGGGTATGTACACTGCACAGGCAGTGATCCGTGAGTCTCTGGCTAACAAGGTCAAGACTGTTATGGAATCCACCTCTTCCGAGGAGCGTAAGGCTGCTTGCCAGAACTGGCTGGATACCTTTAACAACGGTGAGGCTAACAAGGCCGCTACCAAGGCTCTGATTGCAGACCTGGAAGCAAATGTCTGCTGCGATACCGTTAAGGATATCCTGTCCAAGAAGGAATACCTGTCCAAGAAGTCCGTCTGGATCTTCGGCGGCGACGGCTGGGCATACGACATTGGCTTCGGCGGTGTTGACCACGTCCTGGCTTCCAACATGGATGTAAACATCTTCGTCTTCGATACTGAAGTGTACTCCAACACCGGTGGACAGGCTTCCAAGGCTTCCAACATCGGTCAGGTTGCTCAGTTTGCAGCTTCCGGTAAGGAAACCAAGAAGAAGTCTCTGTCCGAGATTGCAATGAGCTACGGCTACGTTTATGTTGCTCAGATCGCTATGGGTGCTAACACCGCTCAGACCATCAAGGCAATCACCGAGGCTGAAGCTTACAACGGTCCTTCCCTGATCATTGGTTACGCTCCCTGTGAGATGCACTCCATCAAGGGCGGCATGACCAACTGCCAGGCTGAGATGAAGAAGGCTGTTGATTGCGGCTACTGGAACCTGTTCCGTTTCGATCCTTCCAAGGAAACCGGCAAGTTCACTCTGGACTCCAAGGCTCCTAAGGGTGGATATCAGGAATTCCTGATGAACGAGGCTCGTTACAGCCGTCTGACCCGTGAGTTCCCCGAGCGTGCTAGCGACCTGTTCGCTAAGAACGAGGCTGCCGCTAAGGAGCGTTACGAGCATCTGCTCAAGCTGGTTGAGATGTACAAGGACTAATTCCTGATACACTTCACAAATTATCATTCGCCCCTGGGTAACCAGGGGCGAATTTTTACAATAGGAGGCTCATTATGCTTTGTACTGTCATCGATATTCGTGGTGAATATGCCACCGTCAAATACGATTCCACCGGTATTGAGTCAGAGGTTGCCCTTGCTTTGCTCCCCTTTGGCATTGATGTAGGTGACCGATTAAAATTCGAAAACTATGAATTTGAATTGCTTTGATTTTTACAGTTCCAAGCTTTACTTTTTCAGAAATTATCCTAAATTTCGTGACTTTCTTTCATATATGTGCTAAAATAAGATGAAAATGATGAAAGGAGATCACATGGAAACTAGAAATAGAACCATTCATCCCAGGTGGTATCTCTTTGCCGGTCTTTTGCTTTCCGGCATCATATTGCGGTATTTCTGTTCCGGATATGCATTCTCTGGTTTTTTAATGTTTGCAATCGCAATCTGGATTCCTTTCCACCATCTCATCACTTTGATTCCCAATGTATATTGGAAAAAAGGACTTCTGATCATGGAATCTCTCATTATCGCATCTATTTTGGTTGCAATGGCGGTGACCAGTGCATTTATCATCAAATCCAGCCGTGGTACAGAGGATCCTGATGCAGACTACCTGATCGTTTTAGGCGCCGGCGTCAATGGCACGATACCATCTCTTTCCCTGCAGGAACGGCTGAATGCCGCTGCCCAGTATCTGAATACTCACCCCAACTCTGTGGCAATCGTGTCTGGCGGTCAGGGTGACGGAGAGGATATCACCGAGGCGCAGTGCATGTTCCAGTACCTTACGGATGCCGATGTTCCAGCCGACCGTATCTGGATGGAACCCCTTGCTACAAACACGCTGGAAAATATCCAGTATTCTATGGACATCATCGAAAACCGCACAGGTGTGCGATCTGAAAAGGTGGCAATCGTATCCAGTGAATACCATCTTCACCGGGCCGCCATGTTTTCCGGGTGGCTGGGCTTGGAACCGGAATTGATTCCTGCAACTACATCTAAAATTACCTTACGCATCAACTACTTTTTAAGAGAAATATTTGCCGTATGGTATTACGGGATTTTTGGAGGCTATTGATATGCTTGATCAGTTATACGCAAACTTTGCCTGGGAGCAGGCTGCAGAACTCTTAGCTGTAGACTCCCCTTCCGGCTTTACACACAATGCAGCTGTATGGGTTAAAAATGCATTTGAGCAGCTTGGATTTACTGCGAACATCACCACAAAGGGCGGTGTAATCGTTGATCTGGGCGGCGAAAATGATGAGGACGGTCTGTTGCTGGAGGCCCATACCGATACACTTGGTGCTATGGTTGCACAGATTAAGGCCAACGGAAGACTCCTGGTGAGTCCCCTGGGCGGCATGAACCCCAACAATGCTGAGGCCGAAAATGTCAGAGTGTACACCCGTGATGGAAACGTGATAGACGGTACCCTTCAGCTCTGCAACGCCTCTATCCATGTGAACGGAGAGTACAATAACACCAAGCGGAGCTTTGATGCAGTTGAAGTTGTTCTGGACGAGGTTGTTTCCTCTGCTGATGATGTGAAGGCGCTCGGTATTCAGGTAGGTGACATGGTTTGCTTTGATCCCAGAACCAAAAGGACTACATCCGGTTATCTAAAGAGCCGTTTTCTGGATGATAAGCTGTCCGTCGGTATCTTGCTGGGATTTGCAAAATACCTCTCTGACAATCACATTGTACCCAAGCGCCATGTATGGGTGCATATTACCGTCTACGAGGAAGTTGGTCACGGCGGATCATCCTCTGTACCCGCCGGTGTAACCGAGGCCATTTCTGTGGACATGGGCTGTGTCGGCGACGGCTTGACCTGCACCGAGCGGGACTGCTCCATCTGCGCCAAGGACTCCGGCGGCCCCTACTCCTATGAGGTTGTTGGAAAACTGATTGCCGCTGCTAAGGCCGAAAATGCATCCTATGCCATCGATGTATACCCTTACTACGGCTCCGATGTGGAGGCTACCCTTCGTGCAGGCAATGACATTCGCCATGGTCTCATCGGTGCAGGCGTTTACGCAAGCCACGGTTATGAGCGCAGCCATATCGATGGTGTTTATAACACGATTCTCGTCCTCAAGGGGTATCTGGAGGTCTGATGAAACACGACTTTGCCCCCATGGAGGGGATTACCGATGCCACTTTTCGTCAAGTTCATCACAAATATTTTCCGGGCGTTGATCGATACTATATGCCTTTTATCTCCCCAACCATTCATCGAACTCTCACCAACCGTGAGGCTCGTGAACTTCCCATGGCTGACAGTGTGGATTTTATCGCAGTTCCTCAGCTGTTGGGAAAAAATGTGGAGGATATGCTCTGGGCAATTGATGTTTGCAAAGATCGCGGTTACCGTGTTGTGAACATCAATCTGGGCTGCCCGTCAGGTACGGTCGTCAGTAAGGGCAAAGGCAGCGGCATGCTCGCAGATCCGGATGCACTGGATCGCTTTCTAGATCGGCTTTATTCCTCTGCTGTACTGCCTGTCTCCATTAAGACAAGGCTCGGTATGGAAAATAGGGATGAGTTCCCCCGCATCTTGGACATCTATAATGAGTACCCCTTGGCAGAACTGATCATTCATCCCCGGGTGCGCAAGGCATTTTATGATGGAGCATGTGATTTGGACGCCTTTCAGCTGGCGGTGGATTCTTGCAAATTTCCATTGTGCTACAACGGAAATCTGAATTCCACCAATGAAATTGAAGCCATTTTAAAAAAATTCCCAAGCGTAGACACTGTCATGATCGGCAGAGGCCTTGTAGCCAATCCCGGAATGCTTTCTCCCGGCGGAACCACACGTCAAAAACTAGAGGCTTTCTTGGACGAACTGATGGATGCATATTCCATCGCCTTTGGCAGCAAGAGAAACGCCATATTCCGAATAAAGGAAAACTGGCACTATCTGGTTTCCATGTTTGAGGGCAGCGAAAAGTACTGGAAACAACTACGCAAAACCACGGACTATGACACATTTCAGCATACCGCAAAGGACATGATCCACAATCTGCCCTTGCGTACGGATTGTATCCCCACATGGTGAAAGGAGACCATTATGAGTAAGATTAAACTCAATCCCGATGAAGAGGTTGTAAAAACAGTGAAAGCCGGTCTGAAAGAGAAAGATGGCTACTGTCCCTGCCGCCTGGAACGCACACCCGATACCAAATGTATGTGCAAAGAATTTCGTGATCAAATCAATGATCCCGATTTTGAGGGATTTTGCCACTGCTATTTATATTACAAGGAAAAATAAATCTGTACCTTGCCCGTATAGTTTCGTTACTTTGGGGAAAATTATCCATCGGAGGGATGGATATGACTGATAAGGAATATGATGCACTTGTTAAGGAGATTTCCCCAAAATCTCCGGTCTTAAAGGATTGTTTGAATGCCTTTTGGATTGGAGGATTGATCTGTTTACTGGGACAGATTTTGCAAAACTGGTATCTATCCATGGGCACTCAGAAACCAAATGCTGCGGTTGGAGCGTCCATGACCCTGGTCGCCCTGTCTGCGCTGCTCACCGGACTGAGCGTCTATGATGACATTGCAAAGGTTGCTGGAGCCGGTACCCTAGTCCCAATCACAGGATTTGCAAACGCCGTTTCTGCCCCCGCCATTGAGTTCAAAACCGAAGGTTTTGTCCTGGGCGTTGCTGCCAAGATGTTCACCATTGCAGGCCCCGTGATCGTATATGGTGTGGGTGCAAGCGTTCTATATGGCTTTATCTATTGGATTGGAACGTTACTGCGTGTATAAAAGGGAGGAAGAACACAGTTCTTCCTCCCTTTTATACAGCCACAGAGTCGTTGCATTTTTCATAAATTCGGGTATAATATAGTAGATTATGATACACGATTTTGTGTTTTTCCCGTTACGAAAGGAATTCTCTTATGAATACAGATCATGACAGCAAATGGGAACAGCGGTATGCTGCCATCCCAAAACCAATGAAAGTCGCATTTTATTCTTGTATGATCATTGGTTTACTGGTTCATTTATTTGCTTTTACAAACATCATCCCAAATTCTGATGGTTTGAGCCGTGTATACGATACACAGCAAATGACTATATCAGGACGATGGTTTTTGCACTACGCCTCTATGATCCATGGCTATATTCAAGCACCTTCCCTCATTGGAGTCCTATCCCTTTTGTTTCTGGGACTGAGTGCCTCCATGGTAACCGATTTAATCAAACTACGCAAAACTTCTTCTGCCATTGCTTGCGGGGCATTCTTGGCTGTATTTCCATCTATGGCATACACCTATTTATACATGTTCACCGCATCGGCCTATACCTTTGGGATTTTTCTGGCAGTCCTTTCTGTTTGGATCTTCCGCAAGTATCCGCATGGACAAATCCTTGCTGCCGTTTTTCTCGCATGCGCCATCGGTACTTATCAGGCATATTTTGCGGTTGCTGTGTCCATTGGACTGGTCTGCGTAATTCTCGACTTACTGGATCCAGACCAACAATTAGATCAGGTTGTTAAAAACGGATTCAGAATGCTTGGCATGATGCTTCTCGGTGCGGTACTGTACTACCTTGCGCTTCAAGCATTTCTGCATATAAAGGATTTGTCCCTGCTCAATTACCGTGGAATCGGCGCCATTGGCGGTAGTTTTTCTTTCGGATCGCTGCTCCATTCTCTTTTGAGTACCTATAAACAGCTGATTTTCTACTTCCTTGTCCCCTACTCCGCATCCTACAATACGATTGTGCTCACCGCTGCCCATTGGGTGTTCCTGCTTTGCATGGCCACTGCTTTGATTCATCTTCTGAAGGCCAGAAAACACACTGGGAACTGCGGAAGATTTCTATTGTTGATGCTTGCTTTTACATTGACACCTATGGCTTTTAATTTCACACAACTACTGTCAGATTCCTCACCAAATATGCGCTATTCTTTCGTATTTGTGTACATCCTTGCCCTCTCCATTTTGGATGGTGTATCATTTAAGCGCGAAAAGATCACATCTATTGTTAAAACAGCCACATGCATTTGCTGCAGTCTGATTATTCTAATCAGCGCTCAGATCACAAATCTTGCATACACATCTTCTGCAACAGCTCACCGTGCTACCAATGCATTTGCAGCAAATTTGGTGTCCAGAGTCGAACAGACTCCCGGGTACTCCTCGGATATGGAAGTGGTAATCATCGGAACATTTCCCAGGAAAATCTACCACAGCAGCATTGATGCCTTTAGCATGGTCGAACATTACAGCTGCATGTCAGATACGGTCATGCTGCTCAACAAGCATGTGTACTATTATTTGAACAATTGGCTGAATGTTCCTTGGGCTGAGCCAGATGAAAATACCCTAATTGCAATTTCTGATAGCGAACGCTTTCAGCAGATGCCCCTTTATCCCGACGATGGAAGTGTCGTTATTGACAATCATCAGGTGATTGTCAAGCTTGCACCACGCTATGTTCCGAAACGCCCCTACGAGGTTGAATACGAAATGCGTCGTTGACGCATCCTTGCAAAAGTCCTTCCAAATTGGAAGGACTTTCTTCTTGACAATTATTTTTCTCCATCGTATGATACAGCTAAAGATTTTATGGAGGTAAATACCTATGTCAAATATATTCAGAACTGTAGAGGATCTCATCGGCAACACCCCGCTTGTGGAATTGACCCGGTGGGAAACCCAGAACGCACCCAACACCAGAATGCTTGCAAAGCTGGAACGCTTTAATCCCGGCGGTTCCGTTAAGGATCGTGTGGCAAAAGCTATGCTGGATGATGCCGAATCAAAGGGTCTTTTGAAAGATGGCACCACAATCATAGAACCAACCTCCGGCAATACAGGTATTGGCCTTGCCCTTGTTGGTGCTGCAAGAGGTTACCGCAGCATCATTGTAATGCCCGAAACAATGAGCATTGAGCGTCAAAAACTGATGATTGCATACGGCGCAGAGTTGGTACTGACCCCCGGTTCTGCCGGAATGCGTGGTGCAGTCGAGAAGGCCAAGGAACTAGCCGAGCAGATTCCCAACAGTTTCATTCCCGGGCAGTTTGAGAATCCTGCAAATGCCCTGGCACACTACCAAACCACAGGACCTGAAATCTGGAATGATACCGATGGTAAAGTGGATATTTTTGTTGCCGGTGTAGGTACCGGGGGAACTGTCACGGGCGTCGGAAGATTTTTGAAGGAGCAAAAACCGGACATCAAAATCATCGCAGTTGAGCCGGAACGCTCTCCCCTTTTGAGTCAGGGTAAAGCTGGCCCTCATGGCATTCAGGGAATCGGTGCTAACTTTGTTCCTGAGGTTTTGGATACAGGCATCTATGATGAAGTAATCTGCGTCTCTGACAACGATGCATATGCCGCTGCAAGAAAACTCGGAAAGGCAGAAGGCCTTCTGGTTGGTATTTCCTCGGGTGCTGCACTCCATGCTGCTACACAGCTTGCTGCTCGTCCTGAAAACGCAGGCAAAACCATTGTTGTTATGCTCCCTGACACCGGTGAGCGCTATCTCTCCACCGCAATGTTTGCAGAATAAGAAAATCTCCGGAGTTTCACAGCTCCGGAGATTTTAAATTGCCCACACTTCCCGATCGGCAAGTGTGGGCAATTCTTATAATTTAGGACTCTACCGTGTTCTCAGCATTTTCCGCAACATGGCGGGATTCAGGGGTCACACCGGGCTGGAAGTCGCAGTATGCCGTCAAACCGGATCCTGCGGGAATCAGCTTACCAATGATAACATTCTCCTTCAGACCAACCAGATGGTCAACCTTGCCACGAATTGCAGCATCCGTCAGTACCTTGGTGGTCTCCTGGAAGGATGCAGCAGACAGGAAGGAGTCGGTAGCCAGAGATGCCTTTGTAATGCCCAACAGCATTGCAGAGCAGGTAGGCAGAACCAGATCGGTCTCACCTGCGTCAATGCGAGCCTGTACAGCTGCCTCAGCATCTTCAAACTCAAAGGTATCCACAACGGTACCTGCAAGCAGGTCACTGTCACCAGCATCTTCTACGCGAACCTTACGCATCATCTGACGGATAATAACCTCAATGTGCTTATCGTTGATTTCAACGCCCTGCTGACGATACACAGCCTGTACGGACTGCACCAGATAATCCTGAACGGCTTCCGTGCCGGAAATACGCAGAACATCCTGGGGATACAGCGCACCATCCGTGATGGGTTCACCCTTGTTTACAACCTTGCCATGAGTGACCTTCAGGCCAACAGAATAGGGCACATTGTAGACCTTCACTTCGCCATCCTGAGCGGTAACGGTAATTGCACGCAGAGGTGTACGATGGGTATTGTCAATGCTGACAACACCAGTGATTTCAGAGATCTGAGCCATCTTCTTGGGACGGCGTGCCTCAAACAGTTCTTCAACTCTGGGAAGACCCTGCGTGATATCGTCACCAGCAACGCCGCCGGAGTGGAAGGTACGCATGGTCAGCTGAGTACCAGGCTCACCGATAGACTGTGCTGCAATGATACCAACAGCTTCACCCAGATTTACTTCCTTAGAAGTGGCCAGGTTCATGCCGTAGCACTTCGCACAAACACCGCTTCTGGCGCGGCAGCCCAGAATGGTACGGATATAGATCTTATCAATGCCATGAGCCTCGAACTTCTCAGCATCCTCAGGCATCATCAGCTCATCCTTGGAGTGCAGCAGCTCACCGGTAACAGGATCCAGCACATCGTGCACAGGATAACGACCGCGGATACGATTGCCGAAGGAATCGATCACATCGCCGTTCTGAACAACAGCGCCGACCCAGATACCCTTGGTGGTACCACAATCATGCTCACGAATGATAACATCCTGAGAAACGTCGACCATTCGACGGGTCAGGTAACCAGAGTCAGCAGTACGCAGAGCGGTATCAGCCATGCCCTTTCGAGCACCTCTGGAAGAAATGAAGTATTCCAGAACAGACAGACCTTCACGGAAGTTTGCCTTAACAGGGATTTCAATGGTACGGCCAGCGGTATCGGCCATCAGACCACGCATACCAGCCAGCTGACGAATCTGAGCCATAGAACCACGAGCACCAGAGTCAGCCATCATGTAGATGGGGTTGAACTGGTCCAGATTGCCCTGCAGGGCATTGGTAACATCAGCGGTGGTCTTTTCCCACTGCTGAACGGTCAGACGGTAACGCTCGTCATTGGTAATGAAACCCTGACGGTAGAACTGGTCAATTTCCAGAACCACCTGCTCCGCATCATGAACCAACTCATATTTCTTCTTAGGAACGACCATATCCGCAATAGAAACGGAAATAGCACCCTTTGTAGAATACTTATAGCCCAAGGACTTGATGCGGTCAAGCATTTCAGTAGCAACGGTAAAGCCATGCTTACGGATACACTTGTCAATGATCTTACCCAGCTGTTTCTTGCCAACCAGGAAGTCAATTTCCAGATCAAATTCCTTTGCAGGATTGCTGCGGTCAACGAATCCCAGATCCTGAGGAATGGGCTCGTTATAAATCAGTCGGCCGATGGTTGCATTGATAATGCGATACTCCATCTTACCGTTGATTTCCTTGCCATAGCGAACCAGGATCGGTGCGTGCAGTGCAACATCACCACTTGCATAGGCAGCAATTGCCTCGTCCACGCTGGAGTATGCCAGTTTCGGACGGAAGGTAGCTTCAGCCTTGCCCTCTTCCTTAGCCTTTGCATTGGCTGCCAGGAACTCATCGGCATCTACCAGTTCGCCCACGGTTAGACCGGTATCGCCAGCATTGGTAACATAGACTTCCTCAGCACCCTTTTCCACCTTGCCCAGACGGACATAGGTCAGATAGTAAGCACCCAGAATCATATCCTGAGAAGGAACGGTAACAGGCTTTCCATCCTGAGGACGCAGCAGGTTGTTTGCCGACAGCATCAGGATTCTAGCCTCAGCCTGAGCCTCTGCAGACAGCGGCACATGAATAGCCATCTGGTCGCCGTCAAAGTCAGCGTTAAATGCAGTACAGCACAGGGGGTGCAGCTTTAGTGCACGACCTTCTACCAGCACAGGCTCAAATGCCTGAATACCCAGACGGTGCAGTGTCGGCGCACGGTTCAGCATAACAGGACGATCCTTGATAATGTCATCCAGAGCATCCCAAACCTCGGTCTTGCCCTTGTCAATCATCTTCTTAGCAGACTTGATGTTGTTTGCCAAGCCATCTGCAACCAGCTTCTTCATGACGAAGGGACGGAACAGCTCGATGGCCATTTCCTTAGGCACACCACACTGATACAGCTTCAGCTCAGGGCCGACGACGATAACAGAACGACCGGAATAGTCAACACGCTTACCCAGCAGGTTCTGACGGAAACGGCCCTGCTTGCCCTTCAGCATATCAGACAGGGACTTCAGTGCACGGTTGTTTGCGCCTGTTACAGCACGGCCACGGCGGCCGTTGTCGATCAGGGCATCCACAGCCTCCTGCAGCATACGCTTTTCATTGCGAATGATGATGTCAGGTGCATTCAGCTGAATCAAACGCTTCAGACGGTTATTACGGTTGATCACACGACGATACAGGTCATTCAGGTCAGAGGTAGCGAAACGGCCACCGTCCAGCTGAACCATAGGACGAATATCGGGCGGGATAACAGGCAGTGCATCCATAATCATCCAGCTGGGCTTGTTGCCGGAAGCGCGGAAAGCCTCTACAACTTCCAAGCGTTTCACAATTCGCAGCTTCTTCTGTGCAGATGCCGTTTCCAGCTCGCTGCGCAGCTGGTTGGACAGTGCGTCCAAATCCAGCTGCTCCAGCAGTTCCTTAATTGCCTCGGCACCCATACCTGCCTTGAAGTCATTTTCATACTTCTCGCGCATTTCACGGTACTCTTTTTCCGTGAGCACCTGGTTCACTGCCAGGGGCGTATCACCGGGGTCCGTAACAATATAAGAGGCAAAATACAGAACTTTCTCCAAAATCTTAGGAGAAATATCCAGAATCAGACCCATGCGGGAGGGAATGCCCTTAAAATACCAGATATGGCTACAGGGGGCTGCCAGTTCAATGTGACCCATACGCTCACGACGAACCTTGGCCTTGGTGACCTCAACGCCGCAGCGATCACAGATTTTGCCCTTGTACTTAATTTTCTTATATTTGCCGCAGTGACACTCCCAGTCCTTGGTCGGTCCGAAGATCCGCTCACAGTACAGGCCATCACGTTCGGGTTTCAGGGTGCGGTAGTTAATGGTCTCAGGTTTCTTAACTTCACCATAGGACCACTGCCGGATCATTTCCGGCGAAGCGATGCCAATCTTAATTGCATCAAAGGTGGCATTTGCCATTGTCACGCCTCCTTATTCTTCTGTGGTGTCAGCGTCGGCATCAGCCAGACCGCCAAACACATCCATAATATCTTCAGGGCTGTCCTCATCAATACCGAAACCGGAATCCAGAACCTCATTGGTATCGGTCACGATTTCCTCGTGGGTTTCGGTTGCGCAGATGACATCCTCATCCTCGTCCTCGTCCTTCAGCTCGATCTCGTTGCCGTTTTCATCCAGTACACGGATATCCAAACACAGAGACTGCAGTTCCTTAACCAGAACCTTAAAGGATTCGGGCACGCCGGGAGCGGGAATATTGTTGCCCTTAACAATTGCTTCGTAAGTCTTCACACGACCGGTAACATCGTCAGACTTGACAGTCAGAATTTCCTGCAGGGTATAAGCAGCACCGTAAGCCTCCAGAGCCCAAACTTCCATTTCGCCGAAACGCTGGCCGCCGAACTGTGCCTTACCACCCAGAGGCTGCTGGGTAACCAGGGAGTACGGGCCGGTAGAACGGGCATGGATCTTATCATCAACCAGATGGTGAAGTTTCAGGTAGTAGGGGTAGCCAACGGTAACCAGGTTATCGAAGGGCTCACCGGTACGGCCATCATACAGGACAGTCTTGCCATCCTCACGCAGGCCGGCCAGTTTCAGGGTATCACGGATGTCCTTCTCGTTTGCGCCATCAAAGACAGGGGTTGCAACCTTCCAACCCAGAGTCTTCGCAGCGTAGCCAAGGTGGACTTCCAAAACCTGACCGATGTTCATACGAGAAGGAACGCCCAGAGGGTTCAGAACCACATCCAGAGGCGTGCCATCAGGCAGGAACGGCATATCTTCTTCAGGCAGAACGCGGGAAACAACACCCTTGTTACCGTGACGGCCTGCCATCTTATCGCCCACAGAAATCTTACGTTTCTGGGCAATATAAACGCGAACAGACTTATTGACGCCGGGAGCCAGCTCATCGCCATTCTCCTTGGTGAAAATCTTAACATCCACGACGATGCCGCTTTCACCATGGGGCACCTTCAAAGAGGTGTCACGGACTTCTCTTGCCTTTTCACCGAAGATTGCGCGCAGCAGGCGCTCTTCGGGAGTCAGTTCGGTTTCACCCTTAGGTGTAACCTTACCAACCAGATAATCACCGGAATGGACTTCAGCACCGATACGAATAATGCCGTTTTCATCCAGATCCTTCAGGGTATCCTCACCGACATTGGGGATATCACGAGTAATTTCCTCAGGTCCAAGCTTGGTGTCCCGGGATTCCGTCTCGTGTTCTTCAATGTGGATAGAGGTGAACACATCCTCACGAACCAGACGTTCGTTCAGCAGGATGGCGTCCTCGTAGTTGTAACCTTCCCAGGTAACAAATCCGATCAGGACATTCTTACCCAGTGCAACTTCACCCTGAGAAGTTGAAGGACCGTCTGCAATGATCTGCTCAGTTGTGACACGCTCGCCAGCCTCAACGATGGGACGCTGGTTCACACAGGTACCTGCGTTGCTGCGTGCAAACTTGGTCAGCTTGTAATCTTCCACATGACCGTCGTCATAACGAACAGAGATCTTGTCAGCAGAAACAGAGGAAATGACACCGTCTCCTGCAGCCTTGATACAGACCTCAGAGTCCACAGCGGAGCGATGCTCCATGCCGGTAGCAACGATAGGTGCTTCGGTAGTCAGCAGAGGCACGGCCTGACGCTGCATGTTTGCGCCCATCAGTGCACGGTTTGCGTCATCGTTCTGCAGGAAGGGAATGAACGCAGTTGCCACGGAAACCATCATTCTGGGAGATACATCGATGTAGTCGATCACGTTACGGTCAACTTCGATGATTTCATTACGATGGCGGCAGGTGATACGTGCATTGGCCAGGCAGCCATTCTCATCCAGAGGCTCATTTGCCTGCGCAATGTAATAATCATCTTCCACATCAGCAGTCATATATTCCACTTCGCGTGTGACAAAACCAGTCTGCTTGTCCACTTTGCGGTAGGGAGCCTCCACAAAACCAAAGTCATTGATCTTTGCAAAGGTAGCCAAATAGTTGATCAGACCGATGTTCGGGCCTTCAGGAGTCTCGATGGGACACATACGACCATAGTGGGTGTAGTGAACGTCTCGAACATCAAAGGATGCACGCTCTCTGCTCAAACCACCAGGACCCAGAGCGGACAGACGACGCTTGTGGGTCAGCTCTGCCAGAGGGTTGTTCTGATCCATGAACTGGGACAAGGGGCTGGAACCAAAGAATTCCTTGATAACAGCGGTCACAGGACGGATATTGATCAGGCTCTGGGGCGTGACAGCGTCCAGATCCTGAACGGTCATACGCTCACGGATCACACGATCCAGACGACTGAAACCAATGCGGAACTGGTTCTGCAGCAGCTCGCCAACGCAGCGCAGGCGGCGGTTGCCCAGATGGTCAATATCGTCAGGGATACCAACACCCATCGCAACACAGTTCAGGTAGTTGATAGATGCCAGGATATCATCCACAATGATGTGCTTGGGGATCAGATCATCCATGCGCTCCACAATGGCATCTTCCCAGCCATCGGCAGGAACAGTGTCCAGCATTTCCTTCAGGACGGAGAAACGAACTTTTTCCTTAATGCCATATTCAGCAGGATCAAAGTCAACAAACTTGGACATATCCACCATGTCATTGGAGAATACCTTGACCAGCTGATCGCCAACCTGCAGCACAGCGCTGTTAACACCGCGATCACTGATTTCATGGGCACGGTTACGGTCAATGACCTCGCCGGGCATAACCAGGATCTCACCGGTCATGGGATCAACAATGGGCTCAGCCACAACCTGGCCGGACAGGCGGCTCCAGATGTCCATCTTTTTATTGAACTTATAGCGGCCAACCTTGCTGACATCGTAGCGGCGAGCATCAAAGAGCAGGCCTTCCAGATGTGCAGTAGCCGTTTCCACCGTGGGAGGCTCACCGGGACGCAGACGACGGTAAATCTCCAGCAGGGATTCTTCCTTGGTCTTGCAAGGATCCTTCTCAATGGTTGCCAGAATGCGGGGATCGTCACCGAACAGTTCTCTGATCTCCTCATCGGTGTTAACACCCATTGCACGAATCAGGCATGTAATGGGCAGCTTACGGTTCTTGTCGATACGGACCCAGAACACGTTGGATGCATCCGTTTCATATTCCAGCCATGCACCACGGTAAGGAATAACGGTAGCAGTATAGGTGTGCTGATCCGCTTTATCCACCTCGTGTCCGTAGTACATACCAGGAGAACGAACGATCTGGGAAACAATGACACGCTCAGCACCGTTGATGACAAAGGTACCGCCGTTGGTCATAATGGGGAAATCACCCATGAAGATTTCCTGTTCTTTGATTTCATTGGTTTCGGTGTTACGCAAACGGACCCGAACCTTGATGGGTCTTGCATAGGTGGCGTCGCGCTCTCTGCACTCTTCAATGGTATATTTGGGCTTCTCGTCCATGGAAAAATCCAGGAAACTCAGCTCAAGCTTACCAGAGAAATCAGTGATGGAGCCAACATCCTTGAAAACTTCCCGCAGGCCCTCATCCAGAAACCACTTATAGGAGTCCTTCTGGATCTTAAGCATATTGGGCATTTCCAAGATCTCTTCATACTTTGCGTAGCTCTTACGCACGGTCTTGCCAAACAACTGGTCCTTGACCATTGCCATATGGATCATCACAGCCTTTCTTTCGGCCAAAAGCCGGAATAATGTGTTGTTAAACGTGATACGCTTGGATCGGTTGTATGTTTTTAAATTCTCACACTTGACAACCAATCTTCCCTGTGCTAATATGTCCGTGCATGATGGGATAACCATGAGGGCATACTATCACAGTATGGAGTACAATCTTATCACATCTTCTTTTTTTTGTCAAGTGATTCTCATGAAAGTTCGGCATTATTTCCCATAATATTCTATATTTTATTTTGGGCTTATGTTTTTTAGATAACCAGTTGACAAACACAGCTAGCGGCTGTATAATATCTAAGAATTTGCGAGAGTGTTGGAATGGTAGACAAGCACGTTTGAGGTGCGTGTGGTTACGCCGTGTGGGTTCGAGTCCCATCTCTCGCACCAATTCAAGAAAATTCCGGGTATTGAGATTTCTCAATACCCGGTTTTTTACGACTATGTTCAACCATAAATTTTAGCACACAACTTTATTCGGAACACACACAATGAAAAATTGCGTTAACAATTTTGAATTTGGTATATCAGGAATCAGGACTTCCCTGATCTAGATATCCTTTTTTTCATAATATACTTTTACATTGCATACCAGACGATCATTATGGTACAATGTATAAAATGTAACCACACAATGGAGTAGTATCATGAATCAATTACGTATTGTCCACCAGGAAGAAAGCTTTATCGTATGTTTAAAACCGCCAAGAGTTCTCTCAACCGATGAACCAGGCGGTGTCCCCGATCTGGTTCGCGATGCGTTGGGGGATCCCGCTGCCTGTGTTCGTACCGTACATCGTTTGGATCGAGTCGTTTCAGGGCTCATGGTGTTAGCAAGAACCCCACAAGCTGCCTCTGAGCTTTCACGTCAAATACGCGATGGTGAATTTGACAAAGACTATCTGGCAGTAATTCATGGAGTGCCTAACCCGCCAGAAGGACGGATGACAGATCTTCTATTAAGAGATAAGTCCGAACGCAAAACTTATGTTGTATCTAAAATGGAAAAAGGTGTCCAAGAAGCAATCCTCGATTATAAACTGCTTGCAAGTTCAAAAGATCTCACTAAGGTGCTAATTCACCTAATTACCGGTCGAACACATCAAATCCGATGCCAGTTTTCTTCAAGGAATCATCCTCTCGTGGGCGACCGAAAGTACAGTTTAAACAACGATCCCTGTGAAATTGCCCTTTGGTCTCATCGACTTTCGTTCAAGCATCCTGTCACAGGCGAACCTTTAGAGTTTCGTGCAAATCCTCCTGCCGAATATCCTTGGAATTTATTTATATGAGGTGATTCCATGTCCCACTATGATTTTTTTCAGCACAAGGAATGTGAGTACTTTCCTTGCCATGCCAACGCAAACCCAGAGTCATTCAGCTGCATGTTCTGCTATTGTCCTCTATATGCATTGGGAGAGAACTGCGGCGGAAACTTTAAGTACACCCAAAAAGGGATCAAAGATTGTTCCGCATGTTTGGTTCCACACTGCAGGGAGAATTATCCGTTTATTACCAACCAACTATCCAAGGTAATTGATATGGTTAAAAAATAAAAGTATCTCTTTAGATTTTATTATGTATGTTTGGGGCAGACGCGAACTCTGCCCCATCGTCATATCAAAAAGCAGTTGCGCATAGCGTCAAATATCCGACTCTGTATGTGTGGCTCTGAGAGGCCAAGGAGCTTCAAAAAGTTTCGAAAAAGGATTCTATTTCCTGCCGCACAATATAGATTTGACTAAGTAACTTCGCATAATAAATGCAAAAAGAGCCTACTCGAATGAGTAGACTCTTGTGTTGGCATTACCTATTTTCACGGCCCGTCACCAGGCAA
>JAHHRW010000030.1 GCA_020025575.1 Oscillospiraceae bacterium
CCTTCACACTGCACCGGACTTTCTATCGTCAGATTCCTGAGCTGGTAAGGAGTCAGCTGCCCATCGAATGCATCGACTATGTACAGATCATTCAAACTCTGATCAAAACTTTCGTTTGGGATAGAGACTTCATAGAGATTCTGTTCCGGGTCTACCAGTGCCATATCAAACTCCCCTCCCGCTACAAGCCAGACATAGTCATACGCCTGACCGGCATTCCAGCGAATGGTCGTAAACACATTTCCCCGCTCTACACGCACTTCATCCGCTGTCAGCCTTTCAAGCGCATTGACACCAAGGCCCGGTGCGTATGCCGCAAGCGTTGGATTCCAGTTGATCGCCTTCATGCCTTCATAGTCAAAATAGTTGTCTGCGAATGTGTATTCCGCCACCTCAAAAATGACACATTCCGGCTGGAAGAGATTAAAATAGTAAGGGAAATTCAAAATATTCTGGTAATCATGAACGGCAATGTACTCCCCCAGACTGTTCTGGAAGAACTTATAACCCATTCCGTTCATATAACTTCCCTGAAACACCAGGGTCTTGGGACTGCCCGCAACATTTTTAGAGGCATTGATCGAATAGATGAAGGCACCGTACCGCTCATCCCTTTTGGTTTCTTCCCGATAAAGCGGGGTGAGATACTCCACCTCATTCTTGCCTGTAAAAACAGGTTCTTCCTCATGGATTGGAAACTGAGATACCTGAAGAGATGTATTGAGCACATATTCGATGTCGAATTCATCCATTGTATTCAAGGGGACATCCGGGAAAAACTGCTGCACATTTTCCAGAATATGATTGACACCATAAAACGCTCCCAGATCATTCCAGTGCCCCGCATTGTACTTTCGGTTGAATACCGCCTCGCCCTCGTTCTTCTTTTCAATGAGAATGGGCGTATTATCCACATAATTGATATTTCGCTTATCCAATTCCTGAAGGAACTGATGGACCCAATCATTATTGTAATGGACGCCGCCCGGCAGGAATTCGCTATACACCGCTTTCTTTTCCGGATCAAAGACAAATACGAAGGGAACATTCCGCTCCTGACAGTAGTTCTGCACCGCTTCAACCATATCTGCAAAGGCGATGTGGAACTCGCTGAACGCCTGGGGAACCATGCTGTCAAAGAACACATAGCCATCCTTGCCATAGGTATAACTGGGATGATCCATTTTTCCAAACAGCCGATCATTCAGCACCGTATTGGCCAGCAGCATTTCATCCCGGAATCCGATTCGGTCGCTCAAATAATTGTCAATATCGTCGGTTAAATCTGCATCCTCCCGACTGCGCATTTCCGGGCTGAAGGGATTTTCCGCCAGCATCCGGTTATCAATATAAGAGGCCACTTCCGGATCCGTATTCAGGCACAAAAGCGGGACAAACATCATGGCGATAAAGGCCGCCACAACGATGATTCGTATATTTTTCATGGATGTCTCTCCTTGTTAGTACTGAAAATAGATGAACGGACTGTAAGTCGAGCTGACAATCGCAATCACTGAGAGCATTAGCAGAATTATCAAAACCGATTCCTGAACTGCAAATCCAGCCCTGGTCCCGGATACTTTCTGCCAGCAGTTTTTGATCCGGGGGCTTCCCAGAACCGTAGCCCCCAAAATTCCCGTACACATCAAAACCAGCAATTTGGTATCCAGAAAATACCGCCAGCCAAAGACCGGCGCAGAAGAACCGGGCCGGAACATTCTGCCAATACATTCGTACGCATCCTTCGCCAGCGGAAAACGGAAGAACTGCCAAAAAAGCATGACTACAAACATGGTACCTGCCCATTTGATGACAGCAGGCACCTTCTGATACAACGGCTTTTTCATATAGATCCGCTCCGCAATCACCAGAATTCCGTTGATTGCTCCCCATATCATATACTTCCAGCTGGCACCATGCCAGATACCGGTAAGTGCAAACACAACGCCCAGATTCAAAAGCGTGCGGCCAAGGCCTTTTCGGTTGCCGCCCATGGGAATATACACATACTCCCGGAACCATGCCCCCAGAGAGATGTGCCAGCGTTTCCAGAATTCCGTGATAGAAAGAGAGCGGTAGGGGAAATTGAAGTTTTCCTTGCATTCAAAGCCCAGCACCCTAGTCAGTCCGATGGCGATATCGGAATAGCCAGCAAAATCATAATAGATTTGCAGCATGTAAAGAATCACCGCAATCCATACTGTGCCTGTATCCATGCCCAGTGTCCCCTTGTGATCGATCTGAGCAATGGTCAGGCCGAATACATCCGCCAGCAATGCTTTCTTCGCAAAGCCGATGCTGATGCGGTTAATGCCAGAAATCACCCGCTCAAGAGACGGTTGATTCTGCCGTATCTGGGGCTTAAAATCCCTCCAAAGTACAATTGGACCGGAAACAATCTTCGGGAAAAATGTAAGGTACATCGCGCAGTCCAGCAGGCTCCCCAGCTCTGCTTTTCCCTGTTTCACATCCGCCAGATAAGAAACCGAGGAAAAAACAATGAACGAAATGCCAAGCGGTGCCATTGCCAGTGTGCCCCTTGGAAAGGTAATACCAAGGTAGGAAAAATTATCATTCAAAAAGTCCGCGTATTTATAACGCACCAGAACCGAAATCGTCATCAGAATCGCCAGGAAAAATGCTGCCGTTCCAATGGGAAGCATCCGAATCTGATGATAGTCTGCGCCTTCTTTGCGATAAACCGGAAGCTTCAGGTAAAGATCCCGGGTTTTGCAGATGAGAGCGCCCATAAAATAGATCAGCACAATATAAAGTGCCAGCCACAGCACATGGGATTCGCATGCCCATGCATAAAAAAACGCGCTCAGCAAAACAAGCGCACAATCCCTGATCCGAATTTTTCTAAGAGCGGGAAATTTCTCATTCAGAAAGAATGAGGTAAAATAAACCACAACCATAACCGGCATGAACATAAAAAAGAATGTTGATGTCGTAAAACCCATTTTCGTGCTCCAATCCCTAATATAAAATTTTTCAATATCTTTTTTATTATAACATTTTTCAACTGTCATTGCAATATCTTTCAAAATACCAAGCAGCGCAAACCGGATTTTCCTCCAAATGCCTGCTGATACCACCTGGGCAAAAACTGGCTCGACTGTCAGATTTGCTTTCCACCGTCAAAGAAATATGTGCAAATATATCTAGCTTTTATGAATATTATGCGAAAATTTCTGTTTCAGGTCCGGATCCCCGCAGCCGGAAGCTTTCACCATGCACAACTCCCCTGCCATTTCTATCGGTATGTCATGGGGTGCTGTGGATATGGGACTTCCATAAGAAGAGTGCTCCGATTTTACATAGATTTTTCATAAAGCATTGTCGCTGTTTGTTCGGTTAAAGCGTCTCAAATTCGCCATTGCCGGACGGCAAGGCCGCCGTAAGCCTCCAAATTCTATTTCCATTTTTTTCCTTAGCATTATTGCCTAAATTATTATATTTTTAGAAAATTATGGTAATTTTTCAAGAAATTACCTTGAAAACATGTTCCCATCATGTTATAGTTTTATCAGAAGAGGTCTGTCAAAATTCTTAGCAATTGCAGACCTCTTGTGCGCGCTAGTAGTTGATTTCTTTTGGAGGGAAGAAATGGCAATTCTACTCGTATTGCGTACACAATACAATATTATAAAGGAGATTGAAAAAACATGAACAAATTCAAGCGTCATCTTTGTCTTCTGCTCACGGTTGTCATGGTTGCTAGCCTGCTGTTCTCTGTGAATGCTTTTGCAAGCGATGATAACACTACTGATGCCCAGACCGAAGGTGTCGAGCAGATCCCCATTACTGTTAAGCTCGTTGGCGAAGACGGCAATGAAGTAACAAGCTACAGAACCATTGTACTGAACACCGACACCTCTCTGAACACCAACGAGGTAAAGCTCCCTGAGGACTTTGAGATTGCTCAGGCTGGCGACATGCCCATCGTGGATCGTATTTGCATTATCTACGTTCGTGCCAAGGTCATCGAGATGGCCCTGACCGTTAACTACGTTAATGAGGAAGGCCAGGTCATCCAGAGCTCCGACATCATGGTGCCCAAGGGTGATACCTACATCAACACCAGCGCTCTGACGAATGTCCCCAATGGCCATGAGATTGTTACGCTGGGCGACGTTACCTTCCTGGAGGATGCAGCCGGCCACAAGTTCATTAACGTGGATGTCCGCGCAGGCAAGAGCGAGAAAAGATTCATCACCGTGAACTACGTTACCGAGAACGGCGATAATGTCCTGTCCGCTCAGTTCGAAGTTGGCGCAACCGCTTCTTCCATCAACACCAACACTCTGACCAACGTTCCCTATGGCTACGAGATTGCTGTTGCCGGCGATATTGCTATCGGCGAGAACAACACCATTACCGTTACCGTTCGTGAAAAGGAGTACACCAAGTCCGTTACCGTTAACTACGTTACCGAGGACGGCAAGAACGT
>JAHHRW010000004.1 GCA_020025575.1 Oscillospiraceae bacterium
AGAGCAGACCATTGCATCTGCCCTTGCGCTGATTCTGGAACAGAATCCCTGAACCTATCATAAAAAGCTTTCAATGTCAGTTTCCCGGACATTGGAAGCTTTTCATTTTGGCAGAACGTTTTGAATGCATTTAACAGACAGTGGTGCGGTATAATGAGCGGGAAAATGGAACTGCCCCGGTTGGTACATACGGTACCAACCGGGGCAGTTTTGTCTCATATTAAGTGGGGTCGTAATTGACAAGCACATTCATGTCAATCAGAGGCGTTACGGAAGCCGTAGAAACCTGGGTCCCAAATACATTCAGCTGTGCAAGCCGACTGCAGGAGATAAGGGCACTAACATCGGAAAGGTCCGGGTTATAATCCAGGAACACATAGTTCAGATTGTACAGGCTACCCAGTGCGCTAATATCGGTGATCTGGTTGTAGTCGCCAACGATGCGGACCAGGGCACTGCCGTCCCCAAAATTCGGGATGGAAGTGACTTTGTTATAGGAAAAGTCCAGCTCTTTCAGCGAGGTAATGCCTGAGAGCCCTGCCAGACTGGCAATCCCGTTATGGGATATGTTCAGTTTTTCGAGCTTTGTGCAGGCAGCCAGTGCATCTACATTGGTCAGAGTATTGTTATTAGCCGCAAGAGAAACCAGATTTACAAGTTTTCCGACAGGGCCAATGTCGTTCAGTCCGTTGCCCGACACATCCAGTGTGGTGAGGGCGGTACAGGAACCTAGAGCAGAAATGGAGGACAGTATGTTATTAGATAGGTTCAATTCGTTCAGATTCCCCAGTCCGGCCAGGGGGGTGGGGTCCTTTACAGCGTTGTCAGACAGGTTGACCTGCTCCAGCGTGGACATATTTGCCAGGGTACTGATGTCGCTGATGGCGTTATTAGAAAGGTTCAGATGGGTTATGGCGGGCAGCTTTGTGATATCAGCCAAAGAAGAAAGCCCGCAGCCGGATATGGTCAGCCGATTTAACTCCGTAAGATTACTTAAGACAGACAAGGACGAGGAGATGCTGCCATTGGTAATGGTCAGCTCCTGAAGTTTTGTCATACCCGCAAGCGTACTCAGGTCGCTCAGGTTGATTCCGTCGATGGTCAGCTTTTCCAGATAAATGAAGTGTTTCAAATCTGCCAGAGAGGTGACACCGGCAGGAACAGTCAATTCTTTAATCGTCCAAAGATCTTTTGTGCTGATTTGGGTGTTTTCCCCAAAGGACAGTTGACTGCGCACCAGTGCATCCATGGCAGGATCTGCCAGCGTTACATTTTCCACAACACCGCCGATGGTGTAGTTGAAAATGGAGATGGGGCTGACCAGACCATTTTCTGCAACGCACAGTGCATAGATCTTCGTTTCACCGCCGTCCAAGGTGATCGTACCGTTGCTGGGCTGAGATGCAGTGGATGGATACTCCCCATCTGTGGTGATATACAGATCACCACCTTCAGATGTGAAATTCAGGGTGATATACTCAGAATAGAATCCCGGTGCCTGATCTACAGTGGGGGCAGCGGGGCGCTGGGCATCCAACTCTGCCTTCACAGCGGTATCTGTAATGTTTTCCAGCATGGTGACCGCATCCAGCAGCTTGTCCTGCTCAATAAAGGTTTTACAAAGGGCGATGTACAGATCTGAGCTGCCGCCGTTTGCAATGGCAGTGGTGAGTGTGGACTCGGCCTTGGTATAGTTACCTGCGGATTTATAAATCTCAGCTAGTTCAATGGCTACATTTTGGTTTTTGTCAGAGAGCTTGTAGCTTAGATTATAAAACCATGTGGCGGTGTCGAAATGCCCATCCTTGGCACTGTTGCGCGCCTGAGCATTCAGAAAGTCCTGAACGGTTGATCGATCATAAACCAACATATACCAAAAGGCGCTGGTAATAATCAAAACAACCAGCAGTAACGGTATAATCCATTTCAAAAGTCGTTTCATGAGAATTACTCCATTTCAAGGAATAGTTTGCAGACATTATACTAAAATACACGAAAGATGTCAAGAAGTGCGACAAAAAGGGTATGGTTTTATCATGAAAATCGCCAAGTTTTGCGGTAAACTATGGGTAAAATGGTATCCAGAGGTGATACAAATGAAAAAACAAATTGTTCTGGCTTTTTTGTGTGGCATGGTGATTCCCATGGTTATGCTTGCGTTCCATTCTAATCAAAAACCCCGGCAGATTCGGGATCGGGAGAGTGACGGCATCAGCATTACGCAGCCATTGGAGCGCTCATATGACGCAGAAACACAGGTTGCGGTGCAGACGGATTCCGGAGATGTGATGCAGATGCAGCTGGATAAATATTTGACAGGTGTGGTCTTGTCAGAGATGCCCGCAGATTTTGAATCGGAGGCACTGAAGGCTCAAGCGGCTGTGGCACGAACATATACCTGTAAGCGAATGAACAACAGCAAACACGAGGATGCTGTGGTGTGTATGGATCCGGCCTGCTGTCAGGGATACCAGTCTCCGGAGGCTTATCTTGAGGCGGGCGGAACAAAAGATTCCATAGAGAAAGTCCGGCAGGCGGTGGTTCAGACAGATTCTATGGTGCTGACTTATGATGGTGCACTGATCGATGCCACCTACTTTTCTTGCTCTGGCGGGGGCACGGAGGACGCTGTGGCGGTATGGGGACAGGATGTGCCTTATTTGCAGTCGGTGGACAGTCCCGGCGAGGAGGATGCACCCAGGTATGTAGAAAGCGTATCCTTTACAGCAGACGAATTTCTGGAAATGACGGGCTGCAGCAGCAGTGAATCCCCGGAAAACTGGATTGGGGAAGTGACCTATACAGATGGGGGCGGTGTAGATACCATCCAGATTTGCGGGGAAGAATTTACAGGAATTGCGCTGCGGCAGCTGTTGGGTCTGCGTTCTACTGCTTTTACCGTTTCTTTTGATGGAGATTCTATCTGCATAGAAACCAGGGGGTTCGGTCACCGTGTTGGTATGAGTCAGTACGGCGCACAGGCGATGGCACTCTCGGGGGAAAGCTGGGAGAATATACTAGCGCACTATTATCAGGGGACGGCAATTCAGAGCATGGAACAGCAGGAAAATTAAAATAGAAAAAAGGATAAAAAGGGGTTGACAAATAAGCTGCACGGTGATATAATGCATCATGTTCCGCGAGAGAAAAACAAATGCGGGTGTAGCTCATCCGGTAGAGCGCCACCTTGCCAAGGTGGAGGTAGCGAGTTCGAGCCTCGTCACCCGCTCCAAAAGACTTCAACAGTTTGTTGAAGTCTTTTTTTATTATTCAGCAACAGGATCCTTGATCTTGAAAATTCCCCACAGTCTTAACGACCGTGGGGAATTTTTTCTATTCAATCGTCTCAGTTGGGGCAGGAACAGGGGTACCGCCTCTGGGATATGCAGAGTAATCCCAGACATATCCTTCCATTTGACTGTCATCCATAAGCTGAATCTTGCCGGATTGATAGGATTGGATCAGATCAATGTGATAGTAGACACCATTTGCCTGCACCATGTTCCAGTAGTGGGCTTGCCCACGGAATGAGCCGGAGATCGTGATGCACTCTAATCCAATCTGACGGCACATAGCGGAATAGACCTGAGCAAAAGCCTTGCTGTCTCCAACGCCATGACAGAGCAGGGAGTAAGCGGGGGTCAGAGAAGTTTCAAACTTGTAGTCAAATCGCTCCATTAAAAACGTATAGAGCTGTGAAAGCTTTGTTTGATCGTCAGCATCGCTGCTGACATAGAGTTCTGCAGAAGAAAAAATTGGCTTTACCTGATTTTGCATCTGGCGCAGACTGTCTCTGCTGTTTTGATAGGCAAAAAGCAGTTCCACGACCCGGGTATCTCCCTGCTCCGGATAAACGTGAGCAGAGACCTGAGGCAACTCCATGACGATATCCGGGTGAAGTGCCACATAGTCGCTGATCCATTGCACAAAATCGGTATCTTCATACCCGGTGATGAGCAGCACCAGAGAATTCCGGTGATTGTCGAGAGCGTCGGAAATAGAGCCTGTGGCACCGGAAATTTCATGTACAGTACGAATTTGATCGATTTCGGATTTTGTATGCCGATAGGCAATCTCAAGAGAGAGCGCACTTTGCCCGCCGTTGGTTCCAAAGGTATAATCAATGGATTCTACAGAATAGGCACCGATGGGATAGGATTTGAGCGCATAGTTTTTCGCCCGAAACATATCTTTTTTCACGTTTTCCTGCTGGTAATCACCCAGAAGGAAGACGGCCTGTGTGGTTCCGTTATCGATCAAATTGATGATGGAACTTCGCAGATCGATATAGTCCGATACCAAGGGAATGTCGTCGTCTGTGCGGGCATAGCCCACCCTGTGGGGCTTAACGGAAGAATAGTTTCCATCCATCCAATTGCAGCCAGCAGCGGAACATATCAGACCAATCGTTATTGCAAGTGCAATCATCCGTTTCACATGGCCACACCCTTTCTTCGGATTACAGAGAGTTATTGGAGTATTTTGCAAATCCATCGCCCAGAACCTGGTGCGCCTCTTGGACGATGATAAAGGCATTGGGGTCGATGGACACCACCAGTTCTTTCAGCTCCGCCAGCTGATTCCGTTTCACAGCAGCGAGAATGACCTTGGTGTCCTCGCTGGAATAGTAACCCTGGCCATATAGATAGGTGACACCGCGATCCAGTTTTTCACAGATGCCAGCGGCAATTGCAGCGTGTTTTTTGCTGATAATAAGGGCAACCTTGGAGTAATCAAAATGATAGACAACAGCATCGATGATTTGGCTTGTAGCAAAGACGGCAATAAGGCTGTAAAGCATATTGGAAATATCCTGAAAGACAATGCCGGTCAGTGCGGCAACCACCAGATCAAAGAGCAAGGAAATCTGACCAATGGGCATATTGCGGTAGCGGGATTTTAACAGCCGCACCACAATGTCAGAGCCGCCGGTAGAGGCATTGGATATGAACACAATGCCAAGTCCGGCACCGCCGATCAGACCGCCGTAAAGTGCGGCGAGAAGGGGCTCCACCTGCGGCACGGGAATGATTGTGAACAGATCCAGAAAAATGGAAAGAAAAATGGTGCCGATGATGGAGCCTATGAAAAATTTCATGCCAATTTTCTTTCCGCCCGCAAAGAATAAGGGCAGATTCAGTATCGCGGTGACAAGACCAACAGTTCCGATGGGGAACAGGTGAATGATAATCATCGCAAGACCTGAAATGCCTCCGGAAGTCAAACCGTTTGGTTCCAGGAACAGGTCGAAGGCAAGTGCAAAGATGGCGCAGCCAAGCATAATATTTCCCACCCAAAGGGCGGTAGATGGAAATTTCTTCATAGGATCCTCCTTTATAGGTGGATGCTGATCTGTTGTTCAGGGGCTTCCTCCGGCTTGAGGATTGCACCGGCAGCAGGCAGCGATTTTGCCCGATAGCGAGATTCGTTGACGATGTTGCTGCCGGAAAGCAGGCAAGCATAGTCAAGGCTTGCTTTTTTTCGAAGTGTCATTAAGCTGACACCGATGGTAGAGCGGGTAGTTTTTGGCATCAGCAGTGCGGTGGAGAAAATCAGCGCTCTGCCATCTGTGGAATAGGCTACGACTTGCGTGTCGGTATTCATGGACAAAACGGTGCGAAGGGGACTCTTGTCAGAATAGGCACCGGTGAGTTTCTTACGGTTGGTCTTCGTCTCATAAGCGCTCAGGGGAACTTTTGCGACCTTACCATTTTCAAAGAAGAACAGCACAAAGCCGCTGTAATCACCCGGCAGAATCACGCTGACCACATTCTCGCCCTGTTCCATTCCCAGCTTGGTGGGCAGATAGTCACCAAGGACAGATGCCTTTGCATCTTCAAAATCAGATAGCCTGGTCTTATAACACTGGAACTGGTCTGTAAACACCAGCAGTTCTGCGCGGTTGGTGGTTTCCAGCGTGAAACTCAGGCTGTCGCCCTCTTTGAATTTCTGGTCGCCGGACATACGAAGGCTCTGGGGGGTGATCTTCTTCAAATATCCCTGTTTGGAGATGAAAAGATGGACAGGATAGTCCGGAATGTCATCCTCTTCGTCCAGGGTGACGCTTTCATCAGCGGACTGATAGACAAGCTGTGTCTTTCTGGGCTGACCGTATTTTTTTATGACCTGTTCCAGTTCGGCGATAATGACCTTCTGCAGTCGGCGGGTACTTTTCAGAGTTGCCTGTAAATCGGCGATTTCATCCTCCAGCTCCTCAATCGCACGGGTCTGCCTGAGGATGTATTCCCGGTTGATGTTGCGCAGCTTGATTTCTGCTACATAATTGGCCTGAACTTCGTCAATACCGAATCCAATCATCAAATTGGGAACAACTTCGCTTTCCAGTTCTGTTTTTCGGATGATATCAACTGCTTTGTCAATATCCAACAGGATGCGCTCCAGACCCTTCAGCAGATGCAGCCGGTCGGATTTTTTCTGAACCTGGAAGAAAATGCGGCGGCGGACACATTCGGTACGCCAGGCTGTCCACTCTTCCAGAATTTCGCCAACGCCCATGACACGGGGCATACCCGCAATGAGGATGTTGAAGTTGCAGGCGAAACTGTCTTGCAGGGGCGTCAACCGGAAGAGCTTTGCCATGAGCTTTTCGGGATCTACACCACGCTTGAGATCGATGGTCAGTTTCAGACCGCCCAAATCCGTCTCGTCACGCATGTCGGAAATTTCTTTGATTTTACCGGCTTTGATGAGATCCGCAACCTTGTCCATAATGACCTCGGTAGAGGTGGAGTAGGGGATCTCATAGATCTCGATGAGGTTTCCTTCTTTCAGATAGCGCCACTTGGAGCGCAGACGGAAACTGCCGCGACCGGTAGCGTAGATTTCCCGCACCTGTGCCTCGTCATAAAGCAGTTCAGCGCCGGTGGAAAAATCCGGGCCTGGCATGGTTTCCAGAATGTCGTGATCCGGGTTCTGCATGAGGGCAATGGTGGTTTTACACACTTCTGCCAGATTGAACGAACAGATATTGCTTGCCATGCCCACAGCGATGCCCTGGTTAGCCGAAACCAGTACATTTGGGTAGGTGGTGGGCAGCAAGGACGGTTCTTTCATGGTGGCGTCGTAGTTGTCCACCATGTCCACGGTGTCGCAGTCAATATCCCGGAACAATTCCTGACAGATCGGCTCTAGCTTTGCCTCGGTGTAACGGGAGGCGGCGTATGCCATGTCCCGGGAGTATACCTTACCAAAGTTACCTTTGGAATCCACAAAGGGGTGCAGCAGGGTTTCGTTGCCCCGGGCCAGACGGACCATGGTTTCATAGATCGCAGCGTCGCCGTGAGGATTTAGGCGCATGGTCTGGCCAACGATGTTGGCGGATTTGGTTCGGTTGCCGTTGAGCAGATTCATCTTGTACATGGTGTACAGCAGTTTCCGGTGAGAGGGCTTAAAACCGTCGATTTCCGGAATGGCACGGGACACGATGACGCTCATGGCGTAGGGCATATAGTTGATCTCCAGTGTTTCCGAAATGGGTTGTTCTACGGTGGAGCCCACCAGACCCATAATGCCGTCAGTGGAGACTTTTTTCTTCTTTTGGGGTTCTTGTTTCTTCTTTGCCATAATCTGCTTCCTTTAAGAGATATCAGCCAGTTCCAGATATCTGGCGCCGTTTTCTGCAATGAAATTCTTCCGTTCGGGTAGGTTATCACCCAGAAGAATGTCAAAATAGTGGGAGGTGCGCTCGGCATCTTCGGGCATGATCTTAATGAGCCGGCGGGTTTCGGGATTCATGGTGGTCATCCACATCATCTCGGGATCGTTTTCACCAAGACCTTTAGAACGCTGAATGGATACCTTTTTGCCTTCCAGCTTTTTCAGAATATCCGCTTTTTCCTGTTCGTTATAGGCAAACCAAGTCTGATCCTTGCAGGTGATTTCAAACAGGGGGGACTCTGCAATAAATACATAGCCGTTGCGAATCAGGGTGGGGCACAGCCGGTACAGCATGGTCAGAACCAGTGTACGAATCTGGAATCCGTCTACATCGGCATCGGTACAGATGACCACCTTGTTCCAGCGCAGGTTGTCCAGATCAAAAGAGGAAAGCTCCTTTGCTTTTTTGCCCTGAATCTCCACACCGCAGCCCAGAACCTTCATGAGATCGGTGATGATGGGGGATGCAAAAATCTTGTGATAGTCCGCCTTCAGACAGTTGAGGATCTTGCCACGGATGGGCATGATGCCCTGAAATTCAGAATCTCGGGACAGCTTGACGGAACCCAATGCAGAGTCACCCTCAACGATATACAGTTCACGCTTTGAGGTGTCACGGCTGCGGCAGTCCACGAACTTCTGCACACGGTTGGCAATATCAACAGAACCGGACAGTTTCTTTTTTACGCTGGACTTGGTTTTTTCTGCGGACTCTCTTGCCCGCTTGTTCACAAGGATCTGCTCAGCGGCCTTGTCTGCATCCTGCTTGTTCTCTAAGAACCAGACCTGAAGCTGATCTTTCAGGAACGCGGTCATGGCATCCTGGGTGAACTTGGAATTGACACTTTTCTTGGTCTGGTTTTCAAAACAGCCAATGGTTGAGAAACAGTTGGTAATGATGACCAGAGAATCCAGAATGTCCTGGAAGATGATCTTGCTTTCTGTCTTGGTGTACTTGTTGTTGTCCTTCAGATACTTGTCAAAAGCCGCTGTAAAAGCGGAACGGACAGCCTTGTCCGGGCTGCCGCCATATTCCAACCAGCTGGAGTTGTGATAGAACTCGGTGTGACTGTATTTTTTGGAGAAACAGAAGGAAACAGTGATTTTCAACTTCATTTCAGGACGGTTTTCCGCATCCCTGCCACGGCGCTCTGTCTCCCAGAAAATGGGCATAGTGAAAGCGTCATCACCCACCATCTCTTCCAGATACTGTTTGATGCCGTTGTCATAGCGATATTCTTCTGTTTCAAATTTGCCGCCAACCTGATTGCGGAAACGGAAGGTGATGCCGGGGTTTACCACGGCCTGTCTGCGCATCACATCCCGGTAGTAATCTGCGGGGATGTTGATGTCGGTAAAGACCTCTTTATCAGGTTTCCAGTGGAAACGAGAACCGGTTTTCTTGCGGTCGGTAGGCTCCTTTGTCAAACCGCCGATGTTGCGGCCTTTTTCAAAGTGAAGGGTATATTTAAAACCATCTCTGTGGATGGTTGCATCAAAGAAGGAGGATGCGTACTGGGTTGCGCAGGAGCCCAGACCGTTCAGACCCAGAGAGTATTCGTAGTTTTCGCCGTTTTCGCCATATTTGCCACCGGCGTACATTTCGCAGAACACAAGCTCCCAGTTGTAGCGATTTTCTTTTTCGTTGAAATCAACCGGACAGCCACGGCCAAAGTCCTCGACTTCCACAGAGAGGTCGGAGTAGCGCGTGACGATGACGGTGTCGCCGTGACCCTCGCGGGCCTCGTCGATTGCGTTGGAGAGAATTTCGAATACTGCATGCTTGCAGCCTTCCAAATCATCAGAACCGAAGATAACAGCCGGACGTTTCCGGACGCGTTCTTCACCTTTCAGCATGGAAATGCTGGAGTTGCCATATTGCTGTGTTTTTTTAGCCATAGATTCAAACCTGCCATAATTAACCATTGATTTTACTATATTATATGCAATTTTTGCGTGAAAGTCAACAAAGCTCCCAGAATTGGGGAAGATGGGGAATGGGTGAAAAATGGGACAAAAAAATCCCTCCCAAACTGGAAGGGAATTTATTTGTGGTATGATTACACCAGGCTCAGAGACAGAGTCAGGATCAGCCAAACAGCGGCAATCCACTTGGTGGAGGATGCCAGCAGGTGATCGGCACCGCCCTTAGCGTTCTTGTTCATGTAGGAGTCGGAGTTGCCTGCGATCGCGCCAGACAGACCAGCCTCTTTGCCGGACTGCAGCAAAACGACTACGATCAGGGCAAGGCTAGCGGCCACTTCCAGAACCGTCAGAATGGTTTCAAGCATCTAAATTTACCTCCCTCCGCACTGTGGTAGAAATACACCGATTGTGGCGGATTTTCTTCCGTTTGCGGGTAATTAATAACATTAGCTTGTTTAATATAGCACAAACAAGGCGTGATAGCAAGAGCGATTTTTCCAAAAACGGCTTTATTTGATAAAAAAAGAGCGATTAAAAGAGAATTTGTAACAGTGCACAATTGTATAGCTTTTATTTTAGATATTTTGTGTATTGAGTGGTATTTCTTTCTTTGAAAAAAGGGAGTTTTATCAAGTGGAGAGGGAAGTTGCTGCGTTATAGATGCCACTTTGCGGGTATTGGGAGCAAGAGGAGAATCAGTTGTATAAAAATACCCCGGATGAATGCATCATCCGGGGATTACATCTATTACAGAATGATACCAGTAAAGCACTGAGTGGCCAGCCACAGGGCCAGAGCAGAGATCCAGACTGCTCCGTGAGCTTTGGGGCCGGAACTGAGCCGATCGGTGATAGAGCTGAACAGCCAAGTGATCATGGTGAACAGCACGCCGCCAACCACGGCAAGCTTTATAGCGCCCATGCCGGAAATATACCCTGCAGCCAGAGGAATCAGGCCGAAGGTAACAGCTGACAAAAGCAGAATACATATATAGCAGCGGTCAGCGCCGGGGGCAATGTAATACTCTGCGATGAGTACAAGGAGCACAAGTGCTGCCAGATTGGGAATGTTCATCTGGGGCAGGATTACTGCGGGAAAGAAGGCATCTACAAGCACAAAAATCAGCATGGTCAGTGCCAGAGCAGCTGCCAGCAGCGTGTTAAGTACATAAGTCTTATTTTTCATCACAATCAACCTCCCCAAGAAGTAGCGCTGGAAGAAGTGTCCGCACCGGTGACAAAGCTGACCGCAGAATTGACACCGCGGGTGATGGCTTTGGAGGTGACAGTGGCACCGGTCAGAGCATCCACATTGGTACCGACTTCGGCAGTGCCGTCGGTATTCAGGAACTGAATCAGAAATTCATAATCAGAAAGCGCTCTGGCGCCCAGTCCGTAGGACTCAGTCATCTGCTGAACCTGCAATCCGGTGACAGTTCCCTCGTTGCTGACACCAACCAGCATTGCGATGTCGCCTGCATAGCCCTGGGTTACCACAAAGACTGCGTAGCCGTTTTCTGCCTTGTAGGTAGAGCGGATGTTGGTATCTTCACCGGTGTACTCTTCGGGGGTAAACGTGGAACTTCCGGGCCGTACGGTCTGCATCCGGTCGAGCATATAGGCTTCTTCGTTTGCTTTTTTCATTCCGGCGGTTGCCCGGCCTGCGCAGAATACAAGCAGCGTGCCCACTAGAATTGCGATAATGGGAGTCAGGATTTTGTATTTTTTCATGCCTGTGCTCCTTTCTTGACGCCAAAGCGGCGGGGTGCGGTGTACCGGTCCAGTGCCCATGTCAGCGCGTTCATCAGCAAAATGGCGTAGGTGACGCCTTCGGGGTACAGACCAAAATAGCGGAACAGGACGGTGAGTGCACCACAGCCGATGCCGTAGAGAATTTGACCATTGGGGGTGACGGGGGATGTTGCATAGTCTGTTGCCATGAAGATGGCGCCAAGCATCAGGCCACCGCCGAACAGATTGTAGAGCATCCACTGCAAGGGGGCATCGGTTTTGTGGAAAATCAGAGTCAGAACTGCCACGGTTGCCAGGTATGCAGCAGGGATTCGGGGGGATATTACCTTGCGAACCACCAGATACACGCCGCCCAGCAGCAGTGCCAGGGTGCTGATTTCACCGATACAGCCGGGAATGTTGCCCAAGAACATATCCATGAGGCTCTCTTGGGGCAGCGCAGGCATAACCATATGGTGCAGAGGGGTAGCAGCGGTGACACCGTCCACACCCAGTGCGTTAAAACGCACCAGAGACACGGGCCAAATGATCATCATCAGGGCTCTTGCAGTCAGAGCAGGGTTAAAGATGTTCTGACCCAGGCCGCCTGCCATCAGCTTAACGACAATGATTGCGAATGCACTGCCCAGTGCCACCTGATACACAGGGACGGTGACAGGAAGGGTCAGAGCCAGCAGCATACCCGTAACGATTGCAGAGCAGTCCATCACGGTGCTGCGCTTTTTGGTGAGCAGAGCATACAGCCACTCAGAAGCCACGGCGGATGCAATGCTGATCACGGTGACCAGCAGGCTCCGCACCCCCAGAACCCACGTGCCCACAGCCAGTGCAGGCAGCAGGGCGATACAGACATCCAGCATCAGACGGCTGGAACGGAAATCTCCTCGAATATGGGGAGAGGAAGCGACGGTTAGATTCATTTGTTCTTAGCCTCCCTTAATTGTTGTTTGCCATTTCGGAATCGCTCCACCAGAGGGAGTTTGCCGGGGCAGGTGAATGCGCAGCTGCCGCATTCCATGCAGTCCATAATGTTCAGGCGCTCCAGTTGGTCAAGCCGCTGAGCGTTTACATAGCGATACATATAAAGGGGCTGCAGGTGCATGGGGCAGACAGAGATGCATTTGCCGCAGCGCAGACAGACGGGGTTCTCTGCTGCACCATTGCGGTCTTTCAGCAGGCACAAAATGGAGTTTGTAGCCTTGACCACCGGCACAGACAGATCATCCTGCGCAATGCCCATCATGGGTCCGCCGCTGATGACACGCTCGGTGCGCTCGCTCAGACCGTCGGCGGTTTCAATCAGGTCGCGGAAAGGTGTACCGATGCGGACAATGAAGTTCTGCGGGGTGTTGATAGCCTCGCCGGAGACGGTGACGATTCGCTGGATGACAGGCATACCCAGACGGACAGCCCGATAGATCGCAGCAAAGGTAGAGACGTTGAACACAGCGCAGCCCACGCTTACCGGCAGCTTGCCGGGGGGCACTTCCCGTCCGGTAACGGACTGAATCAGCTGTTTTTCAGAGCCCTGGGGGTAGCGGGTAGGCAATACAAGCAGTTCAATTGCCGGGAAATTCTTTGCAAGGGTTTTGACCTTTTCGATGGCCTCTTTTTTGTTGTCCTCAATTGCCAGGACGACACGTTCAGGTTTCAGAACGTGATGCAGAATCATCATGCCTTCCAGGACGTGGTCCGGGTTGGTGCGCAGCAGAGTATCGTCAGCGGTGATATAGGGTTCGCACTCGCAGGCGTTGGCGATCAGCGTATCTATATGGCCCATGGAAGACAGCGCCTTGATATTACCGGGGAATGCAGCGCCACCCATGCCGACAATGCCGGCTTCGCGGATGGTGTGCAGAATCTCGTCGGAAATCATCTCGTTGGTGGGCACATCGCTGACTTTGTAATCAATGGTGGTGTCCTGATAGTCGTTATCGATGACGATTGCATTGACCATGCGTCCGCCGGGATGGGGACGGGGTTCAATTGCCACGACAGTGCCGGAAACAGAGGCGTGGACGGGGACACACAGACCCTCGCCATCGCCGATTTTTTGACCGCGCAGAACTTTGTCGCCAACTTTTACCAAAGGCTCACAGGGAGCACCGATATGCTGGGATAGGGGGATGATAACCTGCTTGGGAATCACAGGATCAGAAGGCGTGGTGCTTGCGGAGAGCTCCTTGCGGTATGCGGGGTGGATACCGCCAAAAAACAGGTGTTTCATTTTTTCACCTCGTTCACTTTCATTAGGTTCGAATTAAGTCCTGAAAACCGGGACTATAATAGAAATTTCCTTGTGCATCGACCCACATGGCTTTGGCATCAAATTGATCCAGCAGAGCCTGTCCTTCCTCTTGAGGGAGCAGGAACAGTGCCGTTGACAGCGCATCGGCAATTCCGGAATCGGGACACACGATGGTAACAGATCGCCAGTACGCTGCAGGATACAGGGTCTCGGGGTCGATGATGTGGTGATAGGCAGTCCCATCTACCACGAAGTAGCGCTGATAGTCACCGCTTGTGACAACGCTGCCATTTGTTACATACAGGGTATGCAGAAAATCGTTTTGACTGTCGGGGTCGGTGACGCCGACAACCCAGGGGGTGCCGGATGCGTCCTTAGGACCGGTGGCACGGACATTGCCGCCCACGCTGATCAGCAAACCGGACGGGGCATTCTTTGCCACCTGCTCGGTAGCCCAGCCCTTTGCCACGGCACCCACATCCAGACGGGCATCTGGGTCGGTCAGATAGACGGTGGATGCATCTTTATCGATGACCAAGGATGAAAATCCGGTGTGGAGTGATGCTACTTTTAATGCATCTTCGTCCGGAAGGCTTGCATTGGCCGGGTCATCAAGACTGCGTGTGCGGGCCTGATGCCACAAATACAGCACGCTGCCCATGGTGACATCAACTTTGCCATTGGTGTCTTGGTAAAATTTTTCACAGGCCGATAACAGCTCCACAATTCGTTCATCTACCACCACAGGCGCAACGCCTGCTTGGTCATTGATGGTTTTGAGGTTGTTTATGCCGTCATATTCATTGTAAATGTCAAAAAGCTGATGGTATTCAAGCAATCCGTCGTGAATGGCCTGAGCTTTTTCCTGGAAGGCTTCTTCACTGCTGTCTCTTCCGGCAATGGTGGTGACGGTGTCGAATAAAGTCAGGAAAGTAGCCTGATATTGAGTTTGCTCCGATTCCTGAGCGACGGCACATCCGCACAGGCTTAGGGCTAGAAGGATGGGGAAAATTCTACGAAGCATTGCTTCACCTGCTTGTTCTATAATAGTGTAATCAGTATAATATGCCGTCGTAGTGGATTGAGCGAACCCAACCCACTACGACGGAAATAGATTTTAGTTGCTGCTTGCGGCAGCCTTTGCAATCAGAGCCTGGAAACCGCCAATGGAAATGGTAACAGAGGAAGAAAGATCTGCATCGGTAGGAGCAGTTCTTTCGTCAACAGCGATACCGGATACATCGGCCAGCGTCTTTCCGGTGACATAGGCTGCAAAAGAAGCGGCCTGTTCATTCCACTCGGCGACTGCACCGCCCCATGCCTTCATGCCGTAATTTTCGCCCAGCTGATTCTTGGTCAGCACAGGTGCAGACAGGTCGGTCTTGATGGTTCCGGTGGTGTCAAACTCAATCTTAGTCTGAAGAGAGTCGATGTAGCAGGAGGTGATGGTGTCACCATCCATGGTCATGGCAGTGACATCAGCATCCAGCTGAGCAATGCCGTTCTTTTCTGCATCTGCAGCAGTGCTGCTGGAAACCTGATTGATGGTTGCCAGCTTCAGCTCGTTGCCGGACTGTGCACCCATGTGGGTAGCGTTGGCAACAGCGGTTTCGATGGCAGAAACATAACCGCCCAGATAGATGGTTGCGGTGGAAGCCAGGTCTGCATCAGCAGCTGTACCGGCTTCGGTAATGGCACCGCTGCGCAGCTGCTCGACGGTCTTGCCTTCTGCGTATGCAGCCAGAGCAGCAACCTGCTCGTTCCACTCATACTTGGCGCCGCCGTAAGCCTTCATGCCGTATTTTTCACCCAGCTCGTTCTTGGTAGAGACTGGGGCGGTCAGGTCGGTTTTGATTGCGCCTGTGGCATCAAACTTTACAGAGCCGGGAATGCCATCAATGATGCAGGACTCGATGACGCCGTCATCTGTGACAGTGACAGCGGCGATGGTTACATCATACTTAGCTTCGCCTTCTGCTTCGGCGGTAGCGCTGGTGCTTTCACCAATGCTGGGGATGATGGCCAGCCCGGTCTTCACTGCGCCGTTGGCAGCGGAAGGGACGGACTCGGAAGGGGTACTGGATGAGGATTCTGTGGAAACCGGACTGTAAACCACCGTTGTACCGGAACAACCGGAGAACAGGGCCAGCACCAGGGCCAGTGACAACAGAATTGCCAGGTTCTTTTTCATGATAGGGACCTCCAATTTTATTCTTTATGCTCGTTTTTGAAACGATTTCGCTACGATTATATCAATACAAACTTAATGTTAAATAACAGCAATCTTAATAATTGTTAAGAAATGAAAAAGACGGCACACAGAGACTGTGTACCGTCTGGGGTTATGGGGTGCTCTGGGGCGGTTCAGCGATTCGCGGCAGGGTGACAGTGAAGGCGGTGCCTCTTCCGGGCGCGGAATTCACCTGAATGGTTCCGTGGTGGTCCTCCACCACCTGGGCAACGATGGCCAGTCCCAATCCGGTGCCTTTGCCAGATTCCTTGGTCGTATAGAAGGGATCGAAAACATGGGGGAGCACCTCCGGCGCAATGCCGCAGCCGTTGTCTGACAGACGGATGTGGATTGTATCTTCGTCAAACCATGTTTCGATCTTTAGAATCCCGTTTTTGCCCTCAACAGCATGGAAACTGTTGATAATCAAATTGAGCAGCAATTGAGAAAGCTGGATTTCGTTGGCCTGAATCCGCTGGTCCCAGCAGTTTAGTGTCAGCTTGATTTCCAGGTTTTTGGGGCGTGCCGGCGCAACCACATCCAGCGTTTTTTTTACCAGATCGTCAGGGGAGACCTGACGGAAGGTGGTTGGGGTGTTCTTTCGAGATAGGTCAGAAAGTCGGGAAATAATGGTTTTTGCTTTCCGGGACGATTGATAGATCTCCAGAATGTCGTCATAAAGCTCTGTTTCTTCAGGCGGCAGTTTTTCCAGAACCATCATGGAATAGCCCATGATGGGTGTCAGCAGATTGTTGAATTCATGGGCAATACTGGAGGTGAGTGTGCCGATGATTTCCAGCCGCTGGTGATGGGCAATTTGCTGCTGCTTTTGGTTAATCTCATCCATTGCCAGATTCTTTTTTTGAAGTGCAGAGATCTCTCTGTGGCTTTTATTTGCCAAACCGGCAAAGGCCAGCAGCAGGGCAAGTACACCTGCAGCGGCAATGCCGCCGTAAACGGCCATCTGGACTGCCAGCAGCCGCAGCGGTGGCAGTAAATGGGCGTGCTGGCCACATTCAATGACGATATTTTCATAAACCTGGAAGGCATGACAGGTCATGAAACTTCCAAATAGAATGAGTGCTGCAGAAAGCACAAGTGCGATTGTAAATTTGGTTTTGGTACGGATGGATATTTTCACAGGATTTCCCCCCTTGTCAAGTGGGCCATTTTTGATTATACTATCATAAGTGATTTATAGATGTGTGTAAAGGGGGAATCTGACTATGGCGGATCGTGTCTTGGTCGTAGATGATGATGAGTCGGTACTGAATATGCTATACAAGGTCATTCGCAGCTGCGGACTGGATGTGCAAATGGCTACTAGTGGCGAGCAGGCACTGGAAATGACATCCAAGGAAAGCTTTGATCTGATTCTAATGGATGTGAACATGCACGGCATGGATGGATTCCAAGTGGTGGAGACAATCAGAAAGCGTGGGATTAAAACCCCAATCATCATCGTCAGCGGGCGGCAGGAGGATTACGATACACTGTATGGCCTGGATATCGGCGCAGATGATTATGTGACGAAACCATTTAACCCTGTGGTTCTGGGCGCAAAAGTCAAGGCTCTGATCCGTCGGAGCAAGGGCAGCCTGCCCGGAGCAAGTTTTGTCATATCAGCGGGGCCGTTCCAGTATAATACCAGTACCCTGCGCTTTTATAAGGATGGAAAGGAAATTGTGTTGTCCTCTAAGGAGAATGCCATGATGAAACTGTTCATTGATAATGTGAACCGTATTTTCTCTAAAGATATGCTCTATGAGCTGATTTGGGGAGAGGCGATTATTGATGAAAATGCGATTATGGTGTATATCAATCGACTTCGTCAGAAAATTGAGGAAGATCCATCCAAACCGAAATACATTCAGACTGTCCGGGGCCTGGGGTATCGGTTCGTGGTTTAGACAGAGTAAAAAAGGAGGAACATATATGGATGCTTTTCATGTTTTTTTCTATGCCGCTTATTCTATTTTTAATGTCGTTTTTACGATATCAATGGCGATTTGGCTGGGCTTGTGGATTCTAAAGTCCATTGCGCTATATCAGATTGCAAAACGCAGGGGGATTGTCCATGCCTGGCTTAGCTGGATTCCGGTTGGTCAGGAGTGGATCATTGGTTCCCTTTCTGACCAATATCAGTATCTGGTTTTTGGAAGGATCCGGGATAAGCGCAAAATGATGCTTGGATTTTCTGCGGTATCTTGGGCAGGGACACTGATCACGATAGTCCTGCTGTTAGATTTTTTATTTCCGCTGATGCTGAACGAGTCCGTGTGGTATGGTTTTTCCTATAATCTCGCAGTTTTTGGTGGATTAATGTTCCTGTTCTCTGTGATCGTTGGCGTATTTACGATTGCTACATTTGTGCTCAAGTGTATCTGCAGATATGATTTGTACCAATCTTGTGAGCCGGCAAATGCGATTGCGTATCTGGTTCTGGGAACTATCTTTGGGTTTGTTGATCCATTTTTGCTGTGGGCCTGCCGGCACAAGGATTTGGGTATGCCCCCCAGAAAACCGGAAAACCCCTTTGGAATGTAAAAAAATATCCCTCTGTTCCAAAATTGAACGACACCCCATCTGTCAGACCGTATATGATACGATCTGACAGATGGGGTGATTTTAATCAATCGGCCTTGAACAGGGGCTTTTCGATGTGTTTATACAGCAGCAGGGTGAGAACCGAGATCATGACTCCCTTTACAAGGTTCAACGGTGCAACGCACAGCGCGGCCAGAGAATATACAGAATCAATGGAGCTGTGAATCGCATTTCCCATTCCGATAATTGCTTCCACAGGCATGCCATAGAGCTGTGCAAACTTTGGAATCAGATAAACCGCATTAAACAAAGAGCCAAACACCGCCATAACGAGGGTGCCAAGAGCCATACCGATGATGGCGTTCTTGCGGGACTTATGTACATGATACATAATGGTTGCAGGGAGGATCAATGCGCATCCCACCACGAAGTTTGCAAGATCGCCAACAAATGCGGTGGTGGTGCCCTTGACCAAAAGCTTTAGCAGGACCTTGATTCCCAGACAGCTGATTCCTGCGCTGGGTCCTAAGAAGAAACCGCACAGCAGGACCGGAACCTCGGAGAAGTCCAGCTTATAGAAGGGCGGTGCAATAAAGGGGACAGGAAAATCCATGATGTATAGAATCATGGCGATGGCGCTGCACATACCAACAATGGCGATTCTTCTGGTAGGGGAAAGTGTGCGCCGGGAGGGGAGGTAACGTTCTGTTAATTTAGCGATACCAACCATGACCAGACCTATGACAATACAGGCCAGTAAAAAAGTAAAATGATCTTGGATTTGCGTTAGAAATTCGCTCATAGGGACACCTCATTCAACAAAAATTGCACCCTAAGAATACACTCAGGGCGCAATGAAATCAAGACCATCGAAAAACAACCGTAATGATCGTAATTGGTAATCTTCTTCCATCCAGACTTTACTGTCGGTTTCGGAGTTGCACCGAATCAACGCCTAAGCGCTCGCGGACTTTACCGCCGGTCGGGAATTACACCCTGCCCTGAAGATTCTTAAGTTGTATTCTGAGAATAGCACCAGAAAGCGTGCTTGTCAAGCTTTTTTCTTTGTGATAAAATAAACGCAAGAAAGATGAGGTGGCGCAAATGGTGCTTGCATTTACCGGTCACCGCCCGGAAAAACTCCCGTGGGGCAACGATGAATCAGATCGCAGATGTCAGGCGTTGAAGCTCCAGCTGCGAACAAATATTCAACAGCAAATTGTCCGTGGCGTACATGTTTTTTGCTGCGGAATGGCCCGCGGCTGTGATTTTTACTTTGCTGAGGCGGTTCTTGACTTGAAGAAACGGTATGCAGACATCCGTTTGGAGGCGTATCTCCCCTGTGAAAGTCAGCCAACCAAATGGCCGGAGGAAGACAAAGTAAGATATCTTAGAATCCTTTCTCAATGCGACCGGGTGCATTTGCTGCAGAGCGCATACACCGAAGGCTGTATGCTGAAACGGAATCGAATCATGGTTGATGAATCGGACACGCTCATGAGCGTCTGGGATGGTTCTGCCGGCGGCACCGGAGCCACGGTGCGCTATGCCATGCAGCAGGAAAAGGCCGTGATCTCCCTATGGCTTTGATTCTTCAGGCATGGAAAAGCCGTGAACCTTGCCGTTTGGTGCGGTGTTGGTGATATCACCGCCGATGATCTGATCTTTATACACCAGCAAAGTGGCATAGACGGGTTCGGTGGCATTGGGATAATTGTTGATTTGGTAGACATAACGCATGATAGATTTGCCGGCGTACTTGGAAAGATCAAATCCCTGACTTTTTTGCAGCGCATTGTACCGGTCAAAAACATCGCTGGATTTTTTCGGGATTTTCACCTGCAGAGATTCGGTGGGGGAGGCGGTCACATCCCAGCCAAGGTCTGTTAAGAACTTGACCCGGGCATCGTTGGTATCTGCCGGTGGAATGGCGGCTGTGGCTGCTGCGGTGGGAACAGCTGCTGCGGTTGGGTCAGTGGAAGTGGTGGTAGTGGATGCCGTTGGCTCAGAACCACCGCTTGCCAAGGCGACTATGATGCCGATGGCTACGACTAAGACTGCAATTGCCAGAATGATTTTTCGTTTATCAACCTTTGCGGTCATGATAAGCATATAGATCCCTCCTGAAACTTGGATTGGCATTACACCCTATTCCAAAGTCTGGAGGAATAGAACGGAGGAACCATGGAACGATTGGACAAATTTCTCACCGGAGCAGGGATTGGAACCCGCAGTCAGGTGAAACAGATCCTAAAATATGGCCGCGTGGCTGTGGAGGGTGCAGTGGTAAAGGATGGCAGCGTAAAGGTTATGCCTGAAACGCAGACGGTTACGCTGGATGGGGAACCGCTGGGGGGAAAACGGCGGATGGTGGTCATGCTGAATAAGCCGGAAGGCTATGTAACATCTACCGATGATCCCCGGGATCGGACGGTGATGGAGCTGCTGCCAGAAACTTACCGCCATCAGGACTTAAATCCTGTGGGGCGTTTGGATAAAGCGACGGAGGGACTGCTGCTGTTTACCAACGATGGGGATTTGCATCACCGGTTGATCAGTCCTAAGAAACAGGTGCCGAAAATTTACTATGCAAGGCACGAAGGTACTGCCACCCAGGAAGATGTTCAGGCATTTGAAATGGGTCTGATGCTACGGGACGGCACCCAGTGTCTGAGCGCAAAACTGGAACCGATTGGGACGGGAGAGAGCCTGATTACCGTCTGCGAGGGCAAGTATCATCAGGTGCGTCGAATGATGGCATCGAGAAATATGACGGTGCTGTACCTGGAACGCCGGCAGGAGGCGGGGCTGTCGCTGGGGGATTTACCCAGAGGGGCAACGCGGGAATTGACCCCTGAAGAAATCCACAATTTGGAAAAAGTGGCACATTGACGAAAGAAAAGTCCTTTGTGAGGGTACAGTTGTATGCTGTAATGTGTCCGAATAGGGATTTTAGATAAAAAAGAACATCTTTTTTGCTGTAAATTGACAAAAGGTACTTGCAAAATGTGCAAAAGCTATGTATAATAACTCGTGAAATTTGTGAAATAAGTGCTTATGCATTTTTCTAGGGAGGAGCCTATTATGTCTAATAGTGTTTTTCAAAGTGTGATCGTCCAGCTAAAGGATGCCACCGACCGTATGATGGGTGTGATCGATGCAGAGGGATCTGTGGTTGCCTGCAATGATGTGAACCTGTTGGGTGAGCACTGGACAGATGCTGCTTTGAAGGTTGGTTCTACCGCAGATACTGTTGTGACCTATGGACAAAAAACCTATAAGGCCATGATAGGCAGTTCTAATTTCTTTGAATATGCGGTGTTCTGTGCAGGCGAAGATGAATTGGCAAGGGGCCTTTGCATTGCGGCATATGTTGCGCTGAACGATGCAAAGAACTACTATGAAGATAAGCATGACCGTGGCACCTTTGTGAAGAATATCATTATGGATAATATTCTGCCCGGTGATATCTATATTCGTGCAAAGGAACTGCATTTTGCTACGGATACCCCCAGAGCGGTGTTCCTGGTGCGGCAGGTAGGCCATGGTGATGTGGCAACCGTAGATGTACTGGGCGGCATGTTCTCCGACAAGCTGCAGGATTTTGTACTGAGCATCAATGAGACAGATATCGCTGTGGTCAAGCAGATCCAGTCTTCCACCACCCAGGAGGATTTGGAAAAGCTGGCTCAGACCATGGAAGAGACTCTTAAAAATGAGCTGTTCATCAAGACGGTCATCGGTATCGGCACGGTGGCTGAGCACCTGCGTGGCTTGGCGGACTCCTACAAGGAAGCGCAGACTGCCATTGATGTGGGCAAGGTCTTTGATACCGAAAAGAGTATCATCAATTATGAGAATTTGGGCATCGGCCGTTTGATCTACCAGCTGCCCACCACTCTGTGCGAAATCTTCCTGAGCGAAGTGTTTAAGAAGAATTCCATTGATTCTCTGGATCAGGAAACGCTGTTTACCATCAACAAGTTCTTTGAAAATAATCTGAATGTTTCTGAGACATCCCGTAAACTGTTTGTTCACCGCAACACGCTGGTTTACCGTCTGGAAAAAATCAAAAAGCTCACAGGTCTTGATCTGCGGGAGTTTGATCATGCCATTATCTTCAAGGTGGCACTGATGGTTCGCAAGTACCTGTCCAGCAGAGAAAACCGTCAGTAATAGATTTATTTTTTGAGCCACTGCGAAATAGCAGTGGCTCATTATACTTATGGATATTATATAAATTTTTAGATGGGTACATTGACATAATAAAATCCGCGTGTTACAATTTTGTTACACTTTTTTAGGAGAAATAAATTATGATTGAGTTTACCGATGTAGTAAAATCCTATACGGTGGGCAATACAGCGCTCAATGGGGTAACCATGCAGATTGAGGATGGTGAATTTGCATTTTTGGTTGGCCCTTCCGGCTCTGGTAAGTCCACAATTTTGAAATTAATTACCGGGGAGTTGAGACCTACTTCCGGTACGGTTCATGTGAATGGATATTCTCTGGAGCGAATCCGCAAGAGAGAAATTCCGTATCTGCGCCGTACTTTGGGCGTGGTGTTTCAGGATTTCCGACTGATTCCCAATATGTCGGTTCATGATAATGTGGCATTTGCCATGCGTGTTGTGGGCGCCAGGGAAAAAGATATTAAAGATCGCGTTGACTACGTGTTGGATCTTGTAGGTCTTGAGAATAAGAGCCGCCGCCTTCCCGGTGAAATGTCTGGTGGCGAGCAGCAGCGTCTTGCCATCGCAAGAGCTCTGGTAAATAACCCCTCTACCATCATTGCCGACGAACCTACGGGAAATTTGGACCCTGCCCGGTCTTTTGAAATTATGACCTTGCTGCAGGAAATCAACAACTTGGGCACCACAGTGATGGTTGTCACACATGAGAAGGGCTTGGTGGAGCGTTTCTCGAATCGTGTTATTGCGATTAACGAGGGCACTGTCATCAGTGACGGAATGGACGGGTATTATCGCTATGAAGATCAATAATATTGGATATTTGACAAGAGAAGGCATCCGGAGTATTTTTCTCCATGGACTGATGTCTTTTGCCTCTGTGTGCGTTACAGTGGCGTGTTTGATTATTGTCGGCAGTTTTTCCACCCTGATGTATAATCTGAATATTATGGTGGAAGATTTGAACCAGACCAATCAGGTGATTGCCTACGTGGATAGTGCACTCACCGATGCGGAAGCTAAGAGCGTTGGCACGAAGATCAATATGATATCGAACATTCAGCAGGCCACCTATGTATCAAGAGAAGAGGCGCTGCAGAATTTTGTGAATGACCACGGAAACGATGATGCATTTCTGGGCTTGGATCCCAGCAATTTCCGCCACCGCTTTGTTGTTGTGCTGGAAGACAACGCATTGATGGAGACAACTGTGGAAACGCTGAAACAGGTTCCCGGCGTTGTCAATATCGATGCAGAGTACGAGCTGGCAGAAGGCTTCACAACCATTTCCAGTGTGCTCCATCTTGCGTCCTTTGCCGTAATAGCGGTTCTGCTGGTTGTTTCCTTGCTCATTATCTCCAATACAGTCAAATTGGCTATGTATGATCGTAAAGACGAAATTGCCATTATGAAGATGGTTGGCGCAACCAATGGGTTTATTCGTTTTCCCTTCGTTGTCGAAGGTTTTCTCCTTGGTATTGTAGGCGCAGCCATTGCCTTTGGCTTGGAGTGGGCGATGTATGACACCATGGTGTCCAAAATTGCACAGGTTGACGCACTTGGCTTGTTCTCGTTTGTGCCTTTTGCAGATTTGCTGGTGCCCATGGTTGCAACGTTTGCCGCAGCCGGTTTGTTTGTTGGTATCGTAGGCAGCTTGACAGCAATCAGCAAGTTCCTGGATGTGTAAGGAGTGTTCTATGAAAAATCGTAAGTTATGGGTGGCAATTTTGTCGGGCTTTATGGCCGGCGTGATGCTGCTGGGCTTGATTTTGAGTATCCTGCCTGCAACTGTGTTTGCTGAGAAGACTTCTGATGAAATCAAACAGGAAATGGGCAGCCTTGCGCAGCAGCAGAATGAAATTGGGGAAAAAATGTCCGAGATTCAGAGCGAAAAAGCAGAAAACCAGGGCTCTGTAGAAGAGATGGTTCAGCAGAAGGATCATATCGATCAGCAGATTGGTCTCCTGAGCACACAGATTGGGGATCTTGACGAACAGATTCGGAACTACTCCCAACTGATTTCCCAGAAACAGGTGGAGCTTGATCAGGCGGAAAGCGTTTTGTCACAGTTGAACGAAAAGAATCAGGAACGCATCCGTGCAATGGAAGAACAGGGCAAGGTTTCCTACTGGTCTGTGATTTTTAAGGCGAAAAGCTATGCAGATCTGATCGACAGGCTCAATATGGTGGAAGAAATTCAGAATGCGGATCGTCGCCGTCTGGAAGAGCTGGCTGCGGCTGCCAAGGTGGTTGCAGATGCTCGTCAGGAACTGGAAAATGAGAAAAATGGTCTGCAAACCGCTCGTGAAGAGCAGGTCACGGCACAGGCAGAACTGAAGGAGAAACGTGCTGAGGCTGACGAGATTTTGGTTGAGTTGAATGCCCGCCAGAGAGAACTGGACAGCATGTTTGACGAGTATGCAGCTCAGGAAGATGCACTGACTGCTGAAATCGCTGCAGCAGAGCAGGCATTTACCGCAGCACTTCGTCAGGAGCAGGAGGCGGCAAAGCCCAAGCCCCCTGAGACTTCTGAGGAGGGTGACTCATTAGAAGGTGAATCTTCTTCCGATGGGGAGTCCTCTGAAGATGACAATATAGACACAGAATCCTCTGGTGGCGGTATCGTTATGCCGGAACCCAGTGGCTGGGTTAGCCCCTGCTCTTACATTGCCATTACATCCCCTTACGGATGGAGAGTCCATCCCATCACCGGGGAGTCTACCAGTTTCCACACTGGTGTTGACCTTGCCAATGACGAGGGAACCCCCATCTATGCCGCAAAGAGTGGCATCGTTACCACAGCTATGTATAGTGGTGTGTATGGCAACTATGTAACCATCAACCATGGGGATGGCTACTCCACGCTGTATGGACATATGACCAACTATGTCGTGTCTGAGGGAGAGAGTGTTTCCGCAGGTCAGCTGATTGGATACATGGGCTCTACCGGCTGGAGTACAGGTCCACATCTGCACTTCACGGTTTACTATGAAGGCAGCACGGTCAACCCAATGGACTACATCTAAAAAATTACAGCACCCACAGCGCAGTTGTGCTGTGGGTGTGTTTTATATGCGAGGTGCGTTATGAAAAATTCAAAACGATTTTTGCAGTTTCTTAGTTATCTTCTTGTTGCAGTTGCAGCCAGTGGGGCTACTTTCGCAATGCTGAGATTTAACCCTCTGATTGGGAATCGTGATTCCAAATTGGATCAGCTTTCCGGCTTGATCCAGGAGCGATTCATTGGAGATTCCGACCAGACCAAAATGCAGGATGCGGCTGCGGCAGCTATGGTTCAGTCGCTGGGAGATGAATGGAGCTATTATATCAGCGCGGCCGATTACGGCAGCTATCTGGATCAGATGAGCAATTCTTATGTGGGTGTAGGCATCACCATTTCGCTGCGTGAGGATGGATATCTAGACATTGTTCAGGTAACGCCGGAGGGGCCTGCCCAGGATGCAGGACTGAAGGCTGGCGATATTTTGTCCAAAGTCGAGGGGCAGGACTGTGCAGAAATCGGTATTGATACAGCGAAGAATTTGGTTCGGGGAGAAGAAAACACGCAAGTGGTGCTGACAGTTCTGCGTGGAGAGGAATATCTGGACTTTACAGTGACTCGCAGATATTTTGAAACACCGGTAGCCGAGGGGCGGATGCTCCGGGATGGAATCGGGTTTGTGACCATTTATAACTTTGATGAACGTTGTTCCGCAGAAACCATTGCAGCCATTGAAAAGCTCTTAGACGAAGGTGCAAAGGCATTGATCTTTGATGTACGGAACAATCCGGGCGGTTATAAAAATGAGCTGGTGAAGGTTTTGGACTACCTTCTGCCGGAAGGACCCTTGTTCCGCAGTGAATATTATACGGGTCAGACAGAGTTGGACGAATCGGATGCAAATTGTTTGGATATTCCCATGGCGGTTCTTGTGAATGAAAATTCCTACTCCGCAGCGGAGTTCTTTGCAGCAGCCCTGCGCGAATACGATGCAGCGATTGTGGTTGGCAACCAAACCTACGGCAAGGGCTATTTCCAGCAGACCTATGAATTGAACGACGGATCTGCGGTGGGACTGTCTGTGGGTAAGTATTACACGCCGGACGGCCATAACTTGGCAGGTGTCGGTCTGAAACCCGATATCGAAGTTCCGGTTGACGAAGAGACGGCACTGAAGATCTATGGCAGGACCCTGAGCGATGACCAAGATCCGCAAATTTTAGCGGCGATTGAAGGGGTAAAATCCGGAATAGACCTTGACGATTAGAACAAAAACCCGTATAATGTAGGGAGCTATCTGAATAAGTTTTTCTTTATGAAAGGATAATATCATGGCAAAGGAATTTAAGATTACAAGTTTGCGGCTTGCCGACCTGGAGCGGGAGCTGAATTATCTGAAGACCACCCGTGAGCGCGAGATTGCTGCAATGATTGCAGAGGCCCGTTCTTATGGTGACTTGTCCGAAAACTCTGAATACGATGCTGCTAAAAATGAGCAGGCAAAACTCTATGGCCGGATTGCCGAGATTGAGGATATCCTGTCCCACGCAGTGATCATTGAAGATGAGAACGAAGCGACCGGCCGTGTGGGCCTGGGTTGTTTTGTTACTGTTCGCAATGTAGCCACCGGCGCAGAAACCACCTATAAGATCACCGGTTCTCAGGAAGCAAATCCCATGGAATTCAAGCTGTCTGATGACTCTCCCTTTGGGCGTGCAGCGGTTGGTAAGGCTGCTGGTGAAACCTTCACGGTCAATGCTCCTGCCGGTTCCTATGAGATGTTGATTCTCAATGTCTCTCGTGAGGGCTAATCTATGGCAAAGTTTGTACCCCAGGCTGAAATGTCCTACTCTGACCAGGTTCAGGTTCGTCGGGACAAGTTGACAGCCCTCCGTGCGGAAGGATTTGATCCGTTCCAGCAGACAAAGTTTGAGATTGATGCATCTGCAAAGCAGATCAAGGAGAACTTTGATGGTCTGGAAGGCCAGAATGTTTCTCTGGCAGGCCGCCTGATGAGCAAGCGCGGCATGGGCAAGGTTTCTTTCTGCGATCTGCAGGACGATACGGACCGTATTCAGCTGTATGTAAAGTTTGACGAGATGGAGGAAAGCTCCTTCAACCGTTTCAAGAAGTACGATATCGGTGATATTGTTGGCATTAAGGGCGATGTCTTCCGTACCCAGCGTGGCGAGATTTCCGTCCGTGTGCACGAAGCTACCCTGCTGAGCAAGGCTCTGCTGCCTTTGCCGGAAAAGTTCCATGGACTGACTGACCGTGAAACTCGTTACCGCCAGCGTTATGTCGACCTGATTGTAAACCCCGATGTTAAGGATACCTTTGTAAAGCGCAGCCTGATTCTGCGGGAGCTGAGATCCTTCTTGGATAATCGTGGTTTCTTGGAAGTGGATACGCCGATTCTGACTCCTTTTGAGATTGGTGCATCCGCTCGCCCCTTCTATACGCACCACAATACGCTGGACATGGACATGGTTCTGCGTATCGAGACAGAGTTGTATCTCAAGCGTCTGATTGTTGGCGGTATGGATCGCGTTTACGAGGTTGGCCGTATCTTCCGTAACGAGGGTATGGACCCCACCCATAACCCCGAATTTACCAGCATTGAGCTGTATCAGGCCTATACGGACTATCACGGCATGATGGATCTGGTTGAAGACATGATGAAGACCGTTGCCATGAATGTCTGCGGAACCTTGCAGATTAACTATCAGGGCAAGGAAATCGATCTGTCCCACTGGGAGCGTATGACCATGGTGGAGGCAGTTAAGAAGTACTCCGGCGTGGATTTTGATGCAATTAACTCCGATGAAGAGGCAGTTGCTGCGGCTAAGGAGCATAAGGTTGAGCTGCCTGAGATTCCAACCAAGGGCGCAATTTTGGCAGAATTCTTCGATGCATTTGTAGAGGAGAAACTGATTCAGCCTACCTTCATCTATGACTATCCTGTGGAAAACAGTCCTTTGGCAAAGCGCAAGCCCAATGACCCAGCTTATACGGAGCGTTTTGAATATTTCATCAACGCAACCGAGTTTGGTAATGCGTTCTCTGAGCTGAACGACCCCATCGATCAGAAAGATCGGTTTGAGCGTCAGGTTGCTGAGCGCAAGTCCATCGATCCTGAGTGCCGTGCGCAGGTCGACTACGACTATATCACTGCTCTGGAATACGGTCTGCCCCCCACGGGCGGTCTGGGCTTTGGCGTCGACAGATTGGTCATGCTGTTGACCGATTCAGCATCCATCCGTGATGTGCTGCTGTTCCCCACAATGAAACCCACTGGTGATGTAAAGAAGGAAAATGATGGAACCAAGGGAACTTCTTACACGCAGATCAACACTGCCACAGAGGATGGCCCCAGTGCAACACTTGTGGAAGAGACGGTGATTGAAGCTGACGAAGTAATCGACTTCACAAAGGTGGAGATCGAGCCTCTCTTTGCAGATATGGTCGATTTTGACACATTCTCCAAGTGTGATTTCCGTGCCGTTAAGGTTAAGGAATGCGAGGCCGTGAAGAAGTCCAAGAAACTCTTAAAGTTCACTTTGGACGACGGTACAGGCGCAGATCGTGTGATTCTCAGTGGTATTCATGCTTACTATGAGCCTGAGGAATTGGTTGGCAAAACGCTGATCGCTATTACCAACCTGCCGCCTCGTGCGATGATGGGCATTGAGTCCTGCGGTATGCTTCTCTCTGCCGTTCACAACGAAGAAGGCGTTGAGAAACTCCACCTGCTGATGGTGGATCCTCATATTCCGGCAGGTGCTAAGCTGTACTGAGATGCGCCGTTTTGCTGCTTAATACGGGATGTTCCGTAATTCACAGAAGCCATAAAAAACGACATCATACATCAAAGTTACACCAAATGATGCCAAACTTTGTGCAGCAAGAAAAAACGCAAACCAACAAATGGGCAATCTCTTGACGAGGTTGCCCATTTTTGCTAAAGTAAATCTATGGAGAAAAGTGGCAGATATGTCAAAATAAGCTTAACAGATTGTAATGGAAAATTATCTTTATTTGCGTATAAAAAGCACTGGACATTTGGTGTCTAGTTGGAATCCTTCGATATTTTCTCACTTTATGTCGTGGAATTCCTGCTGTGGCAGATGTATGGTAATTGCGAAAGGAGGTGGCCACATGAATATGGAACGTATGGGTAAATTCCTCAAGGAACTTCGGAAAGAAAGAGAAATAACACAGGAACAACTGGCTGAAAAGCTGGGGGTCAGCAGCCGCACCGTTTCCAGGTGGGAAACAGGCAGTAATCTTCCTGACCTGGCTGTGCTAATCGAATTGGCAGACCTGTACAGTGTGGACATTCGGGAACTCATTGACGGCGAAAGGAAAAGTGAGAATATGGATCAGGAAATAAAGGATACTCTGGTGAAGGCTGCTGATTACGCAGATCAGGAAAAGGGACGACTCAAGAAAAAAATGCTGGACATGATGGGCGGTGTATTGATTTTACTGTGTTTTACTTCACTTCTGCGCTATTTGGGTTATCATGGCAGACCCTATCAGAATCTGACGGAGTTTACCTCGGGAGCGACTATGGCGGTGCTTGTACTCAATATGCTGTATCTTTCCGATGTGCTGGACAAAATCCGAACAGCAAAGCTGCGATTTTTTGGAAAAGATGAAAAGTAAGTGGTTATTGCTGTAGAGGGCTGTAAAAGGCATCTGTTAACCCTATTTGGATTTTCCTAACAGATCAAGATTACAGGACTTTGAAGGGCAGAAATTGAGGATGTGCCCCGTATGTCTGGGAAACACGTCTGGTAATTTCCGTTTTGTTGATTGGACTGGGTTCCCTCGTTGGCGGTATTTGCATTGTGAATGTGGGAGCGTTTGTGTTTCGCTGCAGCAGAGTCTTGTGCAGCAAGAAAAAACGGCAAATTCAGAAACGGGCAATCTCTTGACGAGGTTGCCCATTTTTGCTAAAGTATATCGACAGAGCGGAGTGTTGGTCTTATCCGAATAATCCGAAGGGATTTCAGGATGTAAAGTATTGTTGCGTGATTGTAAAGCCCGCTTTCTTGTTATTTTCCGTGGAGTTTGTTAGAATGCGTATACCGAAAGGTGGACAGCCAATGAAATTGTATGAAAAAATATATCAATTACGAAAACAGTCTGGAATGTCCCAAGAAGAAACTGCCGAGAAGTTAAATGTTTCGAGACAGGCCCTTTCAAGATGGGAAAACGGAACGGCACAGCCTGCAGCGAATAATATCGTTGAAATCAGCAAGCTTTTTGAAGTAGCGACAGACTTTTTGCTCAATGACAGCTATCAAAGTGATGACGATATTCCTGCCGTTGCAGAGGCGAAAAAAGTCAATCATATCTTGAGAACCAACTTAACCATGATTGCCATTGTCGCACAGATGAGTGCATTAAATATTGCAATTCAACCGGTGGCAGATGGAATCAATCCGACTGTTATGCTTTGGATCAAAGCAGGTTTGTTATTGGCTACCTCTATCTGGATGGCCAGCAATCATAGATATGAAACAGATTTAAAGCAGAGAGCAAAAAACACAAAGTTGGAACTGGTGTACTGTTGTATTCAGGCCAGTATTGCCCTAATTGCATACAATACCCAGTTATACTTTTTGGGTGCTGTCATGCTGATTGCAGTTGGACTTTTGTATTTGCTGAAAATCAATCCAAAATATATGAATCGAAAGTTTACAAAGTAACGGGAGTTTTCGAGTGAGCGTTCATCCTATAACCGATTAGGATAGGCCAAATAGTCAGACCTTTCAAGATCAATTTAACACATTGTCCAACCCCAAAGATAGAATTTCTGCGGATTTTTCCTGATTCGCTGTTTGTGGGGAAGATTTCTCATGAGATAACGTTTATGATTTAGTCGAGAGGTGATTCTATGGATCTTATAAAGATCGGAAAGTTTATTGCAAAACTTCGCAAAGAGAAACATATGACACAGGAGCAGTTAGGCGAAGTTCTTGGTGTGACAAATAAGACGATCTCCCGATGGGAAAACGGAAACTATATGCCAAGTATAGAAATGCTTCAGCTGCTGAGCCAGACCTTTGCGGTCAGCATAAACGAATTGCTTTCCGGTGAATGCATCCCGGATGAGGACTTTCGCAGACAAGCGGATCAGAATCTGGTAGATGCGGTAAAAGAAAGTGCTTTTTCCTTTGAAGAACAACGGAGATTCTGGATTCACAAGTGGCGCAGAGAACATATCTCTCTGTTTGTTGTGCTGTTTCTGATTCCTGCAGCAGCGGCTGTATTGTTTCTAATCAAAGATAAAATCTGGGGCTTAAGTCTGATACCGTTTCTGGGGTTGATCGAATATGGTTGGCAAAATAATAAAATGATGATCTATGTAGAGAATCAACTTTATGGCAAGAATAAGAGTGGGGAATCTGTTTGACGAACACTTGCATTTTGAAATATACAGTGGTATAATATTCGACATCCAGGGGAGCTTGTGTGACGGGCTGAGAGGAAGGTAAACCTTCGACCCTTTAACCTGATGCGGATAATGCCGCCGTAGGAAGTCAAAGCTTGATTTTTTCGGAGACACCGCAGCGGTGTCTCCTTCTTTTTTGTCATTTTCCCTTTGTCAATCTCAGAGGCATAAAGAAAGTATCCCCGGTTCAAAGCCGTACAAATCATTGCAACAAGGCGTGATCATTATGGATTACAAGAAAATTCTAACCATTCAAGATATTTCGTGTGTCGGACAATGCTCCCTTACGGTGGCATTACCGATTCTTTCGGCGTGTGGAATCGAAACCTGTATCTTGCCTTCTGCTGTGCTGTCCACACATACTGCCGGGTTCAGTGGCTATACATTCCGGGATCTAACGGAGGACATTCCACGGATTAAGCAGCATTGGATGAAAGAGGGCATCCAGTTTGAGGCCATATATACGGGTTTCCTTGGTAGCGAAAAGCAGATTGCGTATATCACCGATATTTTTCAGGATACTCTCCGTATTGGCGGTTTGAAAATCGTTGACCCGGCGATGGCTGACAATGGAAAGCTCTATCCCGGTTTCGATGCCAATTTTGTAAAGTCCATGGGCAACCTTTGCAAACGTGCAGATTACATCGTGCCGAACATAACCGAGGCCTGCCTCTTAACCGGGACGGAATATAAAACGGAGTATGATAGAGGCTACATAGATCTTCTGCTGAAGAAACTGGCAGATATGGGCTGCAAGAATGTGATCCTTACCGGTGTTTCTTACGAGCAAGGCAAAACCGGAGTCGTTGTTTTTGAGGATACGCAATACTTTTATTATGAGCATGAGAAATTTCCCCAAAACTGCCATGGAACCGGTGATATCTATGCATCTACTTTTGTGGGCGCACTTGTTCGTGACAAGACCACCTTTGAGGCGGCTAAAATTGCTGCGGATTACACCGTTGACTGCATCAAGGCAACAGTAGGGGATGAAAACCACTGGTATGGTGTAAAGTTTGAGCTTGCCTTGCCGAAACTCATTGCGTATCTGAACCAATCATGCGGTTCAGATGGCATGACTTGATTGATACAAAATAAATAAACGGGGAGCTTGTACGACAGGCTGAGAGGAAGGTAGGACCTTCGACCCTTAAACCTGACTTGGATAATGCCAACGTAGGAAAATGAGTGTAAGCGTTTACGGAGGTACCATCGTTCTGGTATCTCCGTTTTTTTGGAAGGAGATTGGAAAGATGAACAACAAAATTTACAAATTGATGTTAGCAGCCGTATTTTGTGCATTGGTATTTACTTTGACATGGGTATCCTTCCCTGCACCGACCATTGGCAATGTAAACCTGGGCGACTGCATGATAATTCTTTGTGCTTGTGTGCTGGGTGGCTCATATTCCGTGATGGCCGGTGCCTTGGGTGCTGCACTTTGCGACTTGGCAAGCGGTTATGTGATTTACGCGCCCGGTACATTGGTGATCAAGGCGCTTATGGTGATTACCATTTTGCTCATGAGAAAGTTTATTTTGAAGAGCGATAAGTTCATTGCACTGATCGGTGCCGGTGTCTGTGCGGAAGTTGTGATGATTGCGGGGTACTTTATCTACGAGTCTCTGATTCTCGGATATGGTTTCGGTGCAATTATGAATGTACCCTTCAACGCAATACAGGGAATTGTCAATTTGATCGTTGCAGTATTGTTGTTTTCTGTGCTCAAAAAAGCGGGAATTCTAAAAAGGATTACCCAGGATAGAAACCGCTGATTTTTGTTTTCTTTGAAAGGATGGTGATAACGGCAATCACGGTAAGACCGTGACGAACAGAGGGGGAGCGCCCTGTGTTTTGTATCGCAGCGATGGGAAGCCGTGTTCCGGCGTGAGAGGAGACCAGTAAGTCTCGACCGAACTTCCGGGCAGAAGGTCTGCCTGTACCAATTTTAAGAGGAAGCGTCGCTGTTATTGCCGTTTCTCGATGAATTTCAAAGGAGTCTATGAAGATGAAAAAAACAAATGTACAAAAATTATCCATTGCAGCAATTCTCTGCGCCGTTGCGGTTGTTGGCAGTCTCTTTTCCTTCCCCGTGTTTGGTAGTAAATGTGCACCGGTCCAGCACATGGTCAATATTCTCTGTGCGGTATTACTGGGACCGGCTTATGGTGTGGGCGTTGCGTTTGGCGCAAGCCTGATCCGTAATTTGCTGGGCCTTGGCAGCCTCTTGGCGTTTCCGGGCAGTATGTTCGGAGCTTTGCTCTGTGGCCTTATGTATTGGAAGGTAAAAAAGATTTTCCCGACCCTGCTCGCAGAGGTGTTTGGAACTGCTGTTTTGGGTGGTCTCTGCGCCTATCCTGTTGCAGTGTGGTTCATGGGACAGGGGGCCGGAGATATTGCGTTTTACACTTATATGATCCCGTTCCTTATTTCTACCGTTGCTGGTGCCGTTTTCTCCGGGGTGCTGATTTACACCTTGAAAAGGGCAGGGGTCCTGAATACCCTGCAGGCACAGATGGATCGTTGATTCACCGAAATCAGGAGGATACATGATGCTCAAAGAAATGCTGATGAACGTTCAAAAGAATGTTCCCCTTATCCATAACATTACCAATTATGTAACGGTCAACGACTGTGCCAATATTCTTTTGGCTTGCGGTGCGTCCCCGATTATGTCGGACGACATTGGTGAGGTGGAAGAAATCACCTCCATTTGCGCAGGACTGAATATCAATATTGGAACCCTGAATCAGCGTACCATCCCGGCGATGCTTGCTGCCGGCAGGAAAGCCAATGAACTGGGGCACCCGGTTGTCCTGGATCCTGTGGGGGCCGGTGCATCTGCTTTGCGTACCGAAACAGCACAGAGGATTTTGCAGGAAGTGCATTTTGCAGTGATCCGGGGAAATATCTCCGAAATCAAGACCCTTGCCAAAGGCAATGGCAATACAAAGGGTGTGGATGCAGACGTAGCTGACCGTGTAACCGAAGAGAACCTGGATCAGGCTGTTTCTTTTGCCAAAGACTTTGCAAAAAAGACAGGTGCAGTGATTGCCATTACCGGAGCCATTGACATTGTAGCCGATTACGAGCGTGCGTTTTGCATCCGAAACGGTCATGCGGATATGAGTAAGGTAACGGGAACTGGCTGTCAGCTGTCAGCTATGACAGCAGCTTATGTTGCGGCAAATCCGGAGCATGTGCTGGAGGCAGTCGCTGCAGCAGTATGTGCCATGGGACTTTGCGGAGAAAAAGCGAAGGAGAGAATGACACAGCTCGACGGCAATGCAAGCTACCGAAATTACATTATGGATGCGGTATGCAGACTAACGCCCGATGCGTTAGAGAGAGGTGCGAAATATGAAGTGCGATAAAAAAGCAATGCTGCTGTATGCAGTCACAGATCGTGCATGGGTGGGAGCGATGAGTCTGTACGAACAGGTGGAGGCGGCACTGAAAAACGGTGCAACCTGCATCCAGCTTAGGGAAAAAGACTTAGACGAGGAATCTTTTCTGGCAGAGGCAAGGGAAATGACAAAGCTGTGCAGGCAGTACCATGTGCCGTTTATCATCAATGATAACGTGGACATTGCCATAAAATGCGGTGCCGATGGCATTCATGTGGGTCAGGAGGACATGGCTGTTTCCGATGTCCGCAGCCGTGTGGGAGACGATATGATCGTCGGTGTTTCGGTTCACACGGTAAAGGAGGCGCTGGAGGCAGTCAGAAATGGCGCCGACTATTTGGGCGTTGGGGCGGTGTTCTCCACTTCCACGAAAACCGATGTGAATGTAATGCCTTTTGAGACGCTGAAGGGCATATGTCAGGCAGTAGAGGTTCCTGTGGTTGCCATCGGAGGCATCTCCAAGCACAATCTGATGGAACTGTCTGGAAGTGGTGTGGATGGAATCGCAGTGGTATCCGCAATTTTCGGAGCATCTGACCCTGGCGCAGCTACGAGAGAGCTGCGATCCCTTTCAGAGAAAATGGTGCAGAGCCATGGATAAGCAGTATGCAATTTTCGATATGGACGGCACGCTGATTGACTCCATGGGAATTTGGAGAAATCTAGGGCGGGAATATCTTACGGCCAAAGGTGTTACGGACTGTCTGGACGAAATATTGGAAGAAATCAGACCAATGACCATGACAGAATCGGCGGCGTTGTTTGTAAGCAGGTTTTCCTTGCCGGAATCTTCGGATTGCGTTACAGAGGAAATGAACCAGATGATGGACACACATTATCATAAAGATATCCAGCTTAAAGCCGGTGTACTGTCTCATCTTGAACAGCTCAGACAACGTGGGGTTCGGATGTGTGTTGCCTCTGCCACGGAAGAGCGCTTGATGCAGGTGTGTTTGGAACGGCTGGGGGTTCTTTCGTATTTCGACTTCCTGATTTCCTGTGAAAGCATGGGAAATAGCAAGCGGGAGCCGGATATTTATCTGGAGTCAGCCAGAAGATTAAAAGCGGCACCTGAGGAGATTGCAGTTTACGAAGATGCCCTATATGCAGTTCAGACAGCGAAAAAGGCTGGCTTTTATGTGATCGGGGTCTATGACGAAGAGGCAGACCACCACTGGGATGAGATCTGCAATATGGCGGATGAAACCATAAATTTTGATTGAGTAAGCAAGGGGGGGAAAACCCACAAGGAGCGGCAAATCGGGGGCACCACTTTTTGTCGCGTTAGAAAAGTAATGCGAAAGTATAAGGAGAATTTATATGAAAACAGCATTATCAATCGCTGGAAGTGATTCCAGCGGAGGCGCCGGTATTCAGGCAGACATGAAAACCATGACGATGAATGGTGTTTATGCCATGACCGCCATTACGGCGCTCACGGCGCAGAACACAACCGGCGTATCGGGAATCTATCAGGTAACTCCAGAGTTTCTTGGACAACAGATTGATGCAATATTTCAAGATATTCGACCGGATGCAGTGAAAATCGGTATGGTTTCTTCCCCGGCTTTGGTTGAGGTCATCGCCCAGCGACTGAAGGCATATAAAGCAGAAAACATTGTGGTAGACCCGGTGATGGTTGCCACAAGCGGCTCTGTGCTTTCCGAGGATGCTGCAGTCAGCCTGATGAAAGAAATACTTCTTCCGCTGGCAACTGTAATTACACCGAATATTCCGGAAACAGAAATTCTTTCCGGTATGAAAATATCTTCACCCGAAGATATGGAGCGGGCAGCAAAGTTCATCGGAGACAAATTCCACTGTGCCGTTTTGTGCAAGGGTGGGCATAGAATCAACGATGCAAACGACCTGCTCTACGAAGATGGTGAAATCACATGGTTTACCGGTAAGCATATCGATAATCCCAATACCCATGGAACAGGCTGCACCCTTTCCAGTGCAATCGCTGCCAATCTTGCCAAGGGCTCTGATCTGAAGGGGGCCATTGAGCAGGCGAAGGCATATATTTCGGGTGCCTTGGAAAGCATGCTGGATTTGGGAAAGGGCTCTGGACCGTTGAACCACGCATTTATGCTGTGTGATTCAGAATAAAAAATGCCTGAAATATAGGAAGGAGTAAAAAGAATGGATAGAAATTACACAACGCAGATGGATGCTGCCCGTCGGGGCATTGTAACGCAGGAACTGGAAACGGTGGCACGCAAGGAACATATGCGTGTAGACGAGCTGATGCCACTGGTCGCCTCTGGTAAGGTGGTTATTCCTGCCAACCGTCTTCATACCTGCATTGAGCCGGAAGGAATCGGTTCCATGCTCCGCACCAAGATCAATGTCAATCTTGGCGTTTCCCGTGATTGTAAGGACTATGATGTGGAAATGCAGAAAGTGCTGTCTGCTGTGAATATGGGAGCTGAGGCCATTATGGACTTGTCCAGCCATGGCAATACCCAGCCATTCCGCAGGAAACTGACTTCAGAGTGCCCTGCCATGATTGGCACAGTGCCGGTTTATGACAGCGTCATTCACTATCAGCGGGATTTGGACACGCTGACCGCCAAGGACTTTATTGATGTGGTGCGGCTCCATGCCCAGGATGGCGTAGATTTTGTAACCCTACATTGCGGCATTACCAGAAAAACCATTGACCAGATCCGTAAGCACAAGCGGAAGATGAACATTGTCTCCCGTGGTGGCTCTCTGGTGTTTGCGTGGATGTGCATGACAGGGGAAGAAAATCCGTTCTACGAATATTATGATGAGATTCTGGATATCTGCCGTGAGTATGATGTGACGGTCTCTTTGGGAGATGCCTGCCGTCCCGGCTGCCTTGCAGATGCCACTGACGTATGCCAGATTGAAGAACTGGTACGGCTGGGTGAACTGACCAAACGTGCATGGGAAAAGGATGTGCAGGTTATGGTGGAAGGTCCCGGACACGTACCCATGGATCAGATTGCTGCCAACATGAAGGTGCAGCAGACCATCTGTATGGGCGCACCATTCTATGTGTTAGGACCCTTGGTAACAGATATTGCTCCCGGTTATGACCATATTACGGCTGCCATCGGCGGCGCCATGGCCGCAATGAACGGAGCTGCGTTCCTCTGCTATGTAACCCCTGCGGAGCATTTGGCACTGCCGAATCTGGATGATGTGAAACAGGGCATTATTGCCAGCAGAATTGCGGCTCATGCTGCAGATATTGCAAAAGGCGTCCGTGGTGCAAGGGACATTGACGATCAAATGGGAGATGCCCGGCGTGCCCTGGACTGGGAAGGACAGTGGGCATGTGCAATTGATCCGGAAACGGCAAAATCCATTCGTGCCGACCGTTCACCGGAACACGATGACACCTGCTCCATGTGCGGAAAGTTCTGCGCAGTTCGCAGTATGAACAAAGCGCTCAATGGTGAGCACATTGATATCCTGTAACAAAAGGTGAGTTGCTGGTAATCCCAATGCAATCGGTTATGCCTCTCACGCAGCTGTAAAGGATCATGTATGGGCAACCTCTTGATGAGGTTGCCCATTTATGCATCTTTCTTCCAGGGAACAGCCCTTGACACAATCCGTTGATTTGCATATTTGTCAGGATTTTTTATGTCGGAATTTATCGTCATGTTTAGAATGAACGAATATTGAGTCGTAAATTCCGAATAGAAGGCTGTTACTTGTTTATTCTGTCGAAATCATTTGTGCAAAAGCACGAATATGCGTGTTTGCATATTGCTACATACTGGATAATGTGCTAAAATCACCTTGCTTATTTTTTGGAATAGCATCTGGAGGTGTAACATGAATAAAAAATTAAAACAGAATTATGAAGAGCTGGCAAGAAACCTGGGTCTTCGGATGGATGAAGAGGGCGGCGCACTGTACGGACGGCGGGGCGCATACGATATGATCGTATATGCGGAAAATTCAAACTATCCCAATATGCTTACCGTGATGGTCTCTGCTCAGCGGCAGACAGGCCCCCTAATGAAGGATGTCTGTAAACAGTTTAAGCGGGAAAATAAACCCGTATCGTCTCTTACACAAAATGGGTCGATCATTGCAATGAAACTTAAGAATTACTCAAATATAAATACGTTAAAAGAGAATCTCGATCATGCAATGAATGCCCTCGTAAACTTGCTGCATGCAGAAGGATTCAAAAACTGCTGTCAGATTTGTGGCAAGGAGAATCCGTCCACTTGTTATGTTTCAGGAAGTTACATGCATCTTTGTTCAGACTGTTTCAGTAAAGTCCAGCATGGTACATCTATGGACTATTCTCAGAAACAAAGTAAGAGCGAAAATGTCATTGGTGGTATTGTGGGTGCATTGCTCGGTTCACTTCTGGGTGTGCTATCCATCATTGTATTCAGCCAGATGGGATATGTAGCAGTACTAAGCGGCGTGATTCTGGCAATTTGTACGCTTAAGGGTTACGAGCTGATGGGCGGTAAACTGTCTAAAAAGGGCATTGTCATCAGCATTATTTTGATGATTGTAATGACCTATGTGGGTGATCGTATTGACTGGGCCATTGTGATTGCGCGTGAATTGGAAGTCGATTCTCTAACTGCGTTCCAGGTTTTCCCCGAGCTGCTGGCTTATGGTGGGATCGACATGGGCGGTTATATTAGCAATCTGGTGATGCAGTACCTGTTTGTTCTGCTTGGTGCAATCCCAACAGTGATTAACACAATGAAGAATGAAAAACTACAGGGCCGCACCTACCGTCTGGATGGGGCAACACAGAACATTGAATACGAAATGTAATCGACAGTTTTCGCAGCTCCTGGACGCACAGAGGGCTTGAAACAGATGAGAAAATAGGGGCGGGTATCCTCTTTGCATTCGGGGGATACTCGCCTTCTGTAATGGGATACCATTTTTCAGAAATATTTTTTCAAAACAAGAAATGGAGTTGTATATGTCAGCAAGACTTGTGGTTACGTTAATTGCAGGCAGCCTTTTGTTATTATGGGTCATGATCTGTGCAGCTAAATTCTGGACACGCAGTAAGGAACTCATGATTGAAATTGGGACGATTGCCCATGTAAAATGCGAAAATTGCGGCACGCAGTACGATGTAGCTGCTGCAGAATATGCCCAAATGGGTATATCAAGAACTGCAAGCAAAACACGCACAAAATTGAAAGGTGTGGCAATGGTGAATGAACCAGAGTATCACTACTATGCGAAGAGATTTTACTGTCCGCACTGCAAGAATAAATGCTTTGGGCAGGTGCTCAATATCGGTGAAATTCAGAGTAAATCACGGGGGCCGTTCCTGCAAGCTGGGATACAGTGTCTGATCATGATGGTGATTGGTGGAATGATCGTATTTGCGGTGTCCAGCGTTCCCATGCATTTTGTGGAGAAAGCAGAGCAGCGGCGCATTGAAGAAATGAAACAGCAGTATTACGAAGAAGTAAAGGACAGATACGGCTTTGGAAAAGATTAAAAGCCTCATGAAAGCCTAAAGAAAGGGACACTGCACGAAATGCAGTGTCCCTTCAAAATCACGGTGCTGTCGAAGATGCGGTTGGGGCGTATTAGTTTTTTCCCTCGGGCTGTTGTGCATCTGGCACATCATCAGCTGTACGGTCAGGATAAAGCTCCGTGCAGCCGTTCCGCTTAAGACCACGGATGACCAGTTTGCGGATGATGTCATAAATCACGGCAAATAGCGGCACGGCAATAATCATGCCAACAATGCCCCACAATCCACCAAAGAGCAGGATAGAGAACAGAACCCAAAAGCTGGAAATGCCGGTGTGATCACCCAGAATCTTGGGCCCAATGATATTGCCGTCCAGCTGCTGCAGGAACAGAATGAACAGCACAAACCACAGTGCATCCATGGGACTTTCAATCAGGATCAGCAGGGTAGCGGGAATGGCACCCAAGAACGGGCCAAAGAACGGAATCACATTGGTGATGCCGACAATGGCAGATACCAGCAGCGGGTTGGGGAATCGGAAGGTGGCGCAGCCGATATAGCACAGCACACCGATAATGGCAGAGTCTACCAGTTTTCCGTCAATAAATCCACCAAACATGCGATCTACAAAGGCAATTTCCTGCAGGGTGACATCAGCCCATCTGGGGGGCAAAATGCTGCGAACCAGCATAATACTCTGACGGCTGAATTTTTTACGGCTTGCCAGCAAATAGACGGCTACAATCAGACCAATCAAAAGGTCTTTGAAAAACAGAAGGACCTTAAATACACTCATGCCCAGACCGCTGACGATTCCGGTGAGGTAGGGAATGAGGGTATCTTGTCCCCAGATCGTCAGCTTGTTGTATATGGCTTTGTAGCTGGCATCAAAGAATTGCAGTACGATTTCATTCTCACCAAAGCGCTGGGTAAACCACGCTATGGTCTGTTCTATCTTATATGGAAGAGAATTCCAAAGGCTTATGATGCTCTGGTACAACTGTGGAGCAATCATGATAATCAGGGCGTAGATTACCAGCAGCCCCGTAATCATGCTCAAGGTAATCCCTAAGACATCACTATATTTTTTCCCCTTCTCGGGAAGTAACTTCGTAAGACCGTCGGTATAAAGATTACACGCAGGTCGGAGCAGATAAGCAATGACACCGCCATAGATAAAGGGTTTCAGAATGTGCACAATGTTACCCAGGATCTCTCCAACGCCCTGCAGTCGGTAGATGAAGAAAAATAGCAGCACGCTTAAACTAATGGCGCCAAAGCCTGCAAGCATCGCATACAGATAGACATTATATTTGGGATTTTTCATTCGGGGGTACCACATCTCTTTCATGATGGTTTTGGCTGAACCGTTTAGCATATGATATTTTGTAAATTCCGTTTGTTTCCCAAAATCATATGCAAGCAGGAAACGGATTCATTCCTTGTATCGTACCCGATACAAATATATTGTACAATATGAAAATGTGCATTTCAAGTTATGAAAGAGAATCGTGTAAGATAACGGCGTGAAATGTCGATACAGCACGTTTGGTCAGGAAAAGAGAACGCGAGCGTCCGTGCTTGGACGCTCGCGTTCCCCAATAAACTTAGTTTGTCAGCGCTTGGCCGAGGGCTTGGCAGGATTCATTTACTTCGTCATCCGGAGCTTCCTGACAAATCACACTGTCGCAAACAAGAATGGCGCCTGCATCCCGGCAGGTGTCCTCCCAGGTGCGCATCCATTCGCCATCACCCCATCCGTAGGAGCCGAATAGAGCAATTTTTTTGCCATTCAGGTGTCCCAGGCAGGCGCTGAACATAGGCTCAAATTCATCTTCTTCCAGAACCTCGGCTCCCATGGCGGGGCAGCCAAAGGCTACTGCATCATAAGAACTCAGCATATCAGGGGAGAAATCAGAGCAATTCATCAAAGATACATCAGCGCCCTTTGCTCTGGCGCCGTCTGCCACGGCCTCGGCCATAGCTTCGGTATTACCGGTACCGCTCCAATAAACAACTGCTACTTTAGACATAATAAAATCACCTTTCTTTATAAATCGTATCAACCTGCTACTGTGAGCTGTTCGATACTTTTTCCTTTTTTCCACTGGGTGCAATAGACCGCAGTGCATTTTTTATACAAAGCGAAGGTCTTTTTGGCAGAATCTTCGTCGCCGTATACCTTCCAGCAGCCCACACATTTTTGACCGCATGCTTTGTTTTCGATAAAACCGCGTACATCTACCGGGGGATAACCTAAGAATAAACCAACTTCGTGAGGAAATTCATGACTGAACTGAAAACGGTTCACAAGCTGGCAAACACACGGTTCGACCCGAATATCCTTGTAGCCACATTTCTCAAGTACCTGCAAGGCCGTGTCGTTTTTTAGAACTTGGGCAAGTGCCTTGGGGCGAAAAATGTAAATCAGCGCATGACCGTTTTCGTGACGCAGCGGCAATACACGCAGCCCCTTGGGAACCAATACACGATTCGCTTGACGAATGTAATCGGTTAATTCCTTGCCGGAATGATAAGTGCAGGGAAACATACTTCCTGTTTTGATGCCAGCCAGTGTCGGCGAGCAATGGCGAATGAATAAATCTTCAGACATTTTACGGCCCCCTAACCAACATGCTGCTCCAATACATTGCGAAGAGCAGCCATAGAACTGGAATGACATCGAGCGATATCCACATTTTGACCTTTAATACCACTGAGTGCACAGTGAACCATTTTGTGGGATATTGTATTTGTGAACAAGACCAATAAGTCTGGATTGCCCAAGTTTCGCAGTGCACCATTCATCTGGATAATCACCTTGGCACTACAGTTGTATTCTTCACACAGTTCTTTATATCGACGGGCCATTCGTTCGTTGCCCCCGACAATTACAACACTCATTTGGTATACTCCTTTCGGTTAGCTGAAACTAACTAATACTTAAAATATAAATCCCCATATCGGGAAAGAAGGCAATATCATATATGAGGGGGGGCAGCGTAAATATTTTTACGCCGCCCCAAATACTTATTGCTCCGAATGACAGGAACAACCATTGTTGCAGCTTTGGCAGGAACAACCACACCCACTTGATTTTGTGGAGCAGCCATCAGGACAGCCAATGCATTTTTTTCCGCTCTTCTTGGATTTGTAAATATACCAGGAAGCGCCGCCAATTACAGCAATTAGAATTGCAAAAATGATCAAATTCTCCATAAGATTACTTCCTTGTACTTAAGGTATACTCAGATGCCAGTTTCTTGTCTGCGTTGATGCACAGGTACACAACAATCGCAGCCATGACAGCAACAGCAATCAGACCGGGCAGGAATCCGGTGCCCAGGGTGCCCTCGGTGATCAGCGTGCCAATCTGGTAAACCAGGAATGCGATGGTGTAACCGGTTCCCAACTGGAGTGCGATGCCGCCAAACATCCACTTGCGATCCTTGATCTCAGAGTGCATAGCACCGATTGCGGCAAAGCAGGGAGGGGTGTACAGGTTAAACATTAGGCAAGCCAGCGCAGCAGCCTTGGTCAGGTGGAAGATGGCGGCAACTTCGGTTGCACCGCCGGTAAGAGTCAGTTCGTCAACATCAATGAAGTTGGTAACGCCGTAGCAAACAGCCAGAGTACCAACAACATTTTCCTTTGCGATGAAACCGGTGATGGATGCAGCAGCCATCTGCCAAACGCCAAAGCCCAGAGGCACCAGCAGCACAGCGAAGGGAGAAGCAATGGAAGCCAGGATAGAGGTGTTTGCCATGCCCTCTTCTACCAACTGGAAGTTCCAGGTGAAGCTCTGCATGAGCTGAACGGCAGTGTTACACAGCAGGATGATGGTACCGGCCTTGACAATGTATGCCCAGCCACGACCACACATGGAAATGAATGCACGTTTCAGAGAGGGAACCTTGTACTCAGGCAGTTCCATGATGAAGAAAGACTTGCGGTTCTTGTAACCAGAAATCTTATTCACCAGCAGAGCGCCCAGGAAAATCAGAAGAATACCTACGAAGTACATCAGCGTACCCACCCAGGATGCATCGGAGAAGAAGACACCGGCGAAAAGTGCGATAACTGGCAGTTTTGCGCCGCAGGGCATAAAGGGGGTCAGCATAGCGGTAGCTCTGCGCTCACGCTCGTTGCGGATGGTACGGCAAGCCATGATGCCGGGGATTGCGCAGCCGGTGCCGATGACAAAGGGGATGACGGACTTACCGGACAGGCCGACCTTCTTAAAGATGGGGTCGAGAACCACGGATACGCGAGCCATGTAACCGCAGTCTTCCAATAGGGCAATCAAGAAGTACATGACCATGACCAGAGGCAAGAAGCCGACCACAGCACCGACACCGCCGATGATGCCATCGACCAGAATGGCCTGCAGCAGGGGAGAGGCGTTTTCAACCAGACCGCCGACCCAACTCTGGAATGTTTCAATCCAGCCGACCAGTGTATCAGCCAAGAACGGGCCGAGGGTGGACTGAGAGATATCGAATACCAGGAACATGACAACGGCGAAGATGGGAATACCCAGCCAGCGGTTGGTCAGAACGCTATCAATCTTATCCTGGAAATTCTTTTCCCGTGTCAGGATTTTACGGGTCTCGACCAAGGGGACGATTTGATTTACGAAATCGAAACGCTTTTTGTCAGCCTCAACGACAGCCTGCTTATGTGATAGATCCACATTTCCTTGAGAATAGGGTGCAGTCTGCATCTTGCCTTTACATGCAACAGCCTGCTGAACCACATCCTTCAGGCCACTGGCAGAGGTAGATATTGTCTGAACAACGGGACAGCCCAACTTTTCAGAGAGCGCGGACACATTGATCTTGGTTTCTTTCTTCTCGTTGATGTCAGTTTTGTTCAGTGCCACCACAACCGGAATACCCAATTCCAGCAGCTGGGTGGTGAAGAACAGGCTGCGGCTCAGGTTGGTGGCATCCACGATGTTGATGATCACATCGGGGTTCTCGTTTCTCACATAGGAGCTTGTAATGCTCTCTTCAGAGGTGAACGGAGACATGGAGTAGGCGCCGGGCAGATCAACTGCAATCAGTTCCTCCGGCCCTGCATAAAAGCTCTTCTTGATGGGATGTTCTTTCTTTTCTACGGTGACACCAGCCCAGTTGCCGACACGCTCGTTACGACCGGTCAAAGCATTATACATGGTGGTTTTACCGCTGTTGGGATTGCCTGTCAAAGCAATTCTCATGATATATTCCTCCTCATTTTACGAAATCCTCTCGGATCGTTTTACTTGCTTGAAAGTTAATTGACGCTAACTGATACGTACATACAGGCTCATAACAGGACTTATATGTACTTTCCACACAAAGTTAACCTCGGCTAACTGACGGACAATAAATTTGCTGTTCTTGTCATCACGTCTTGATTAAGATGGCCTCAGCCAATTGATTGTCGATGTTGTATCTGCCATCCTTGATGGAAACGACACAGCCGCCTTTTAAATGGGAAACCACCGTAATTGGTTCGCCGGCATAGCAGCCCAAGGAAAACAGAAACGCATTCAACTCTTCATCCTCGGTATCAATCTGCTGAACGATATACGCTTTGCCCTCTTGTGCCTCTGCTAAATTCATATATATCACCCGATTCTAGATTCTTTTATCAATTACGACTAGAGCATAAGACTGCATGTTGGTTAGCGGCAGCTAACATACAGCCTTATAAAAACGGTTAGCAATCACTAACCTTGTATATCTTAGCGCATGCTGCTTTATTTGTCAAGGGCTTTTTCAAAATATATGAATGATAGAACACTTGGGAGCCTGCAAACCTTCTTCTACCGGGCGGCGGATATCCCACCAAAGGGGGGACAGGATGATTTTGCGGATAGGGGAATCAAAACGAATGCATTGACAAATGGGAATTTGAGTGGTATGCTTAACAACGAAAAGAGAATAACAGTTTAAGTGCCCCCTTATTCGGTAACAGGTTTGGGGGATAATCGAGAATCGTGTGCAAATCACGGACGGTACCGCCACTGTAAGCGTGGAGGCAGCCACATCTGGTGAAAGCCGGTCATTGGAGAAAACTCTGAGAAGGCCTTGTGGATGCTGTTGATGCGTAAGTCAGGAGAACTGCTTAAACGGTGCTTTTTACCAGACTCCGCAAGTACGGGGGATGGTTATGTTTGGCGCGAAAAACGGCTGCGACGGATCTTTTTTAAGAGCTGTCGCAGCCTTTGCTGTACCCGGATGCCGAAAAGGCCCCCTTCTTTTCGGGTAGCCCTTCCCGGTACAGCACGCCAGCATTCCCGCGCGCAACAGGAACGCCTTTCCCCGGATATAACGGCTGTCAACACACAGGTGCTTTTAAGCGTTATTTTCGATTCAACATGTAGAGGTGACGCATGTTTTTGATCAAGATTCTCTCTGTAAGTAAGTATAAAATGGGCGAGGCCATCGGTAGTTTGCCGGTGGCCTTGCCCATTTTATGAAGTTTATGCATCTGTTATTCTAAAATACTGTAGCAGCCGTTTTCTACCATATAACCGTGACCGGGATCAGGCTGCCACTGGTATCGGTTTTTCTTTTCCTCTGGGAAAAGATATGCCATAAGCGCTGCAATCACGCCGCCATGGGTGACGATGACGGTGTCCTGCGGAGTATTGGCATATTTTTGAAATGCAGCAATCACACGGCGGGTCATCTGGGCACCGCTTTCACCATTTGGGGGAACATTTGAATCGTTGTCCCCTGAGATCCAAGCCTTGTAATCCTGACGATCTTTCAGCTGGTCATAACTGAGCATTTCAAAGGCACCGAAGTCCACCTCTTGAAAGTCTGGTTCCACGGTGAAAGGAACATCTGCAAATAGCATGTTTAGGGTTTGTTCTGTTCGTTTCATGCCACTGGTAATAAATCGGGCATCTTGGATAGAATAGTGCAGATCCTTTAGTTCCGCCACACCCGTTTCAGACAGAGGCAGATCGGTGCTGCCGCAGTATAAGTGCTGCTCGTTTGCCTCAGTTTTTCCGTGACGGATCAGATAAATTCTACTCATTTCAGCCGCTGCTCCAGTCCACAGAAGATTCTGCTGACTCTGGATGCCTCATTGCTCAGATACTGGCAGAGCAGCCCTGTATTTTGTCTCCATGCCCGCATTTCGGCGCCCAGAGGGACTACGCCGCAAAAAATATCCTGGCAAATCAGCGTGCTGTCCTGCCATTTGTCTTTGTGGGCTTTAAAATAGGCAATGGGGTCTTTTTCTTCTTTTACGCAAGCCAAAACGAATTCTTCCACATGATCGATACAACCTGTGGAAAAATCGATTTCACCTCCGGAACAGGTGAAGATATCTTCCGGCTGATAATCATAAGCAGACTTTGCAAAGTCCAGTTTGCCTTGGTATGCACCGCCAATAATCAAATTCATGGGGAATCCTCCTTATAATAATGCAAATACAGCAATTGCGGCCAGTTCGGAATAGGTCAGGGCGTAGCCGGATATATCACCATTCATTCCCTCTAAGGATCTGTATGCGTGATGGAGTGCCAACACATTTCCTGCCAAAGCAGCGATTAGACAAAATCCGTATCTGCTGCACAGCAGGAATCCGGCAATCACCGTCATGCAGAGTATGACAAGCAGAATTACGATGTGTGATTTCGGCTTTTCCTGCTGGGCATATTGGCTGGTGGACATGGGTGGCAGAGCGATCACAGCCATCCCGGAACAGCACCGGCTGAGGATGGGCACGAAAATAAGAATACGGAAATCGGCGTACAGGGGAACGGATGCAAAACAAGAAAACTGCGCCAGCATCAATAAAATACAGCCGATGACAGCAAAAGAGCCAACATGGGAATCCTTCAAAATTTCTCTGCGCCGAGCAAGATCGCGGCAGGATTTGACCGCATCTGTCACATCCATAAACCCATCCAGGTGGATAAATCCTGTGGCTACGTAGGGGTATGCGCACAAAATGAATGCACAAACCAGGGTAGGTACGGCCAATGCATGTAATAGCAATGCCAGTGCATACCAGATTAGCCCAATTAACAATCCAACTGCAGGCAAAAACAGCAGCATTTTGTCTCTGGATTCTTCATCCCAGATGTGAAGGGGGCAGGGAATTGCACAGAACATGGACTGGCACATGACGAAGGCATGGAGGTACTTTTTCATACAGGCAGCGCCCCCTTGTGCACATAGATATTTCCTGAGGATATCTCCAGAACTGTGTCGCTGGCAGCAGCCAGTTTCCGGTCAATGGCGGCCAGACACCTCCGGTATGTTTCTGTAACCTCGTCATAGCGCTCGGCATCTGAATAAATGTAGTCGCTGACGATGACAATATTTGCAACGGATTTTGCAAAGGCAACCAATTCATCGCCGCAGCGATAGGCTGCATCTACATCCATTTGGCAGCTGGTTGGGTCGGGGAATAGCTCATTGAGCAGCAGTGCCGTGGCACTGTCCAGAAGAAAAGAACCGGTTTTATCCACATGATCTAAGCAAGATAAAATCTGTTTGCCGCATTCAATGGTTTCAAAGCCCATGCCTGCACGATCATCTCGATGGCGGCGAATTCGCTGCAAATCTTCTTCATCGCTTGGGACCATGGTTGCCACATAATAGTGGGTACCACCGCCAGAGAGGGCAACGGCCAAATCCTGCGCCAGGGAAGACTTTCCGGTTTTGGCACCGCCTGTGATAAATAGTATCATCTTACGCCCTCCACGGTAAACTGATCGCCCTGACGGATTTCTTCCAGATATTCATCATTGATACCGGCCTGGTCGAAGGTTGCCATGTCATTCAGGATGGCACAGGCAGCCTCCAGAACCCGAAAAGCAAGGGGACATCCGCTGCCTTCCCCCAGACGCATACCAAGCAGAAAAATGGGCTCCAGATGCAGGGCTTCCATGGCCTTGTGATAGCCAATTTCGTAAGATGCGTGACTGGGAATGAAATACTGCGCTGCATTGGGGCAAAGCCTTGCTGCGCACAAAGCGGCAACAGCGGAAATGAATCCGTCAATGACCACCGGACGGTGTGAGGCGGCGGCACCCAGAAATGCACCGCACATCGCAGCAATATCAAAACCTCCGACTTTAGACAGAACATCCACCACATCCGACGGATTCGGCTGGTTGATGGCGATGGCCTGAGAAATCACCTGCTTTTTCTTGCGGAAACCGTCATCGGTGAGTCCACTGCCCCGACCGGTGACTGTTTCTACATCCAGATCTAACAATACAGACAGGACGGCAGAGGATGTAGTGGTATTGCCGATGCCCATTTCACCGATACCAAAGGCATCGGCGTCGATGGATTGCGCCAGTTCTGCGCCGATTGTGATGGCGGTTATAGCCTGATCTCGGGTCATGGCGGGGCCGTTTGCTATATTTTGCGTGCCATATGCAATTTTCTTATTCAGTACAGCTGGTTCTTTGATATCCGTGTTCACGCCCACATCACAGACAGTAATTTCGTCGCCAAAGTGCTTGGCAAGGACGGAAGCACCTGTTTTGGCCCGTGTCAGATTTACAGTTTGCTGCAAGGTTACGGATTGGGGCGTACTGGCAACACCTTCTGAAACAACCCCGTTGTCGGCAGCGAAGACCAAAAGGTGCGTTTTCCTGATATGGTTGTGCAGTTTTCCCGTGATGCCTGCTATCTGAATGGATAGATCTTCCAACCGGCCTAAGCTTCCGGGTGGCTTTGCAAGCTGAGCCTGACGCTTTTGTGCAGCATCCATGGCCTGTTTATCCAACTGTGTAATTGATTGTATCAGCGTTTGTAAATCCATGTTTATTCCTCCCAAAATCCGTTGTTTTGCATCCAGGCAATGGATGGTACGGTTCTTTCGTCAACATTGGATAAGTGTAACGTTTTGCGTTTCGTACTGGAGCATTCAACAAAGTCTTTTCGCATATATAAATGAACCAAATTCTTGGGATTAGATTTTGCAGCTGGTTTTCTTCCCAAAAGAAAAAGCCCCCGTCAGGGGACTTTTGAATGAAAATAGCCGAAGAATCAGATCTCACGCAGAAACCTCGAAATCATAATCAGCCGACAGACAGTCCCCAAGAGTCTGATCGTTTGCCTCGTTGTTCGTATTCCGGCTCCGGACGCCATAATGCCTGTATCTTCTCAGATTTCTCCAATGATATCAGGCGGCTGATTGTCCGTCTACGGCGGCTTGGTACCGCTGGGATTTTGCCCATTCCAATAAACAAACGAAGTTGTATATTAATTTAATCTACCCAACATAGTATCACATTTCCACAAGTTCTGCAATCCCTGTGGATGTTTCCTGCTGGGTATTTTGCAAATTAAAACGATGTAAAGAGATCCCTCACTTGACCTGCAAGTGAGGGATGTGGAATTACTTAATCAGTAGTTCTGCGATTTGAATGGCGTTTGTAGCGGCACCCTTGCGAACCTGATCGCCGCAGCACCACAGGCACAGACCGTTTGGATCGGTGAGGTCGGGACGAATGCGGCCAACATAGACCAGATCCTGGTTGCTGGTATCCAATGGCATGGGATACTCCTTTGCACCCAGATTGTCCAAGAGCTTACAGCCGGGAGCGCTAGCAATGGCCTTGCGTGCATCTTCAACACCAACGGGCTTATCAAAGTGCAAGGAAACAGAGATAGAGTGACTGCGAATGACAGGGACACGGACACAGGTGCAGCTGACCTTCAAATCCGGCAGGTGCATGATTTTCCGTCCTTCGTTTTGCAGTTTCATTTCTTCACTGGTGTATCCGTCCAACTCTTCGCCACCGATCTGTGGAATCAAATTGAAGGCAATCTGGTGAGAGAATACCTTTGGCTCATAGGTTTCGCCTTTAGAGAGCGCATCGACCTCGGCCATCAGTTCCACAGGGCCGCCTGCGCCTGCGCCGGAGACAGCCTGATAAGTGGAGGCGGTCATGGTACGGATGGGGGACAGCGCATTCAGTGCGTTAACGGCGGTAGCTGTGATGATGGTGGAGCAGTTGGGGTTGGAGATAATGCCCTTATGTGCTTTTACGTCCTCGGGGTTGATTTCAGGAACCACCAGAGGAACATTGGGATCCATCCGAAATGCAGAGGAGTTATCCACAAATACAGCACCTGCTGCAACGATAGCAGGGGCCATAGCTTTTGCAATATCATTTTCAGCAGCGCCCAGTACGATATCTACACCTTGGAAAGCGTCAGCAGTTGCTTGCGCAATGGTGACATCTTCGCCACGAAAGCGGATGGTTTTTCCGGCGCTTCTGGCACTGGCCAGAGGAATCAGTTTCCCGACGGGGAAATTTCGCTCCTGCAGAATCTGAATCATTTCCTGGCCCACGGCACCGGTGGCACCCAGGACTGCTACGGTATAGGTTTTCATGTTTGCGACCTCCTAAAAATTGTACAGCGTATCATGCGTACCGACGCTGTATCCTAGATATTTTTATTTTACAAAGCTGTCGTAGAGCACTTGGATTGCCTTGGCAAAATCCTTGTTATCCACACCAAAAATGATGTTTAATTCATCAGGCCCCTGGGAAATCATGCGGATGTTGACATTCGCATGACCCATTGCGCCAAAAATCTTACCGCAAATGCCGGGACGTGATGCCATTTTTCTTCCCACAGCAGCAACCACTGCAATTTCGTCATAAACGGTCAGGGTATCCGGTTCGATTTCCTGCTGAATTTCACCCAGAATGGTATAGAGATAGGGTTCAATTGCATCACTTTGAATAAATACAGATACATTGTCGATGCCGTTTGGAACATAGTCCACGGAAATGTGATGCCGCTCATAAATGCTCAGGATCTTGCGCAGCAGTCCCACTTCGTTGGAAAGTCCACGCTTGCTCAGGTGAACGATGGAGAAGTTCTTCTTTCCGGTAATGCCGGTAATAAAGCGATCCGGAGCGCTGTCTGTGTCAAAGTGCTCCTGAATCATGGTTCCGGGATGCTGGGGATCATTGGTGTTGCGGATATTCAGGGGAATGTTTTTTTCACGGACAGGGAAGATGGTTCCCTCGTGAAGAACCTGAGCGCCGGTATAGCTCAGCTCACGCAGCTCGTCATAAGTAACTTCGGGAATGGTTTGGGGATTGGCAACGATCCTTGGATCGGCCATCAGAATGCCGGATACATCTGTCCAGTTTTCGTACACATCGGCATCCAGTGCAGCAGCAGCCAGAGCACCCGTAATGTCGCTGCCGCCACGGGAAAAGGTTTTGATATGACCGTTTGGCATACTTCCATAGAAACCGGGGGTGACAACACCGTGACCGGCGGCTACGGCCTTGAACACGTTGTAGCTGGTTTCCTGATCGACGGTACCGTCCAGATTAAATGTGACCCAGTCGGCACTGTCAATGAATGTAAAACCTAGGTAGGCCGCCAGAATCTTGGCAGAAAAATACTCGCCCCGGCTGACCAGTTCGTCCTGTGACACCTTCTTTTCATCTACACGGGCTTTTAGTGCATCAAACTCATCTTCCAGTGGGAGCTTTAGACCCAAATCATCCCGAATCTCCAGATATCGGGATGAAATCATCTCGAAAATACTGGAACAGTCCACGCCATACTGGGTATGGGCATAGCACAAATAGAGCAAATCCGTTATTTTGTGATCGTTTTGATCCCGTTTGCCGGCGGCGGAAACGACCACGATTCTGCGAGCAGGGTCAGACATGATAATATCTCGTACCTTGCGGTACTGCCCGGCATCGGCCATAGAGGAACCGCCAAATTTTGTAACTTTCAGCACTGGATATCCTTCCTTTCAGGCAGGGCTGCCATAAACACATTGGGATACTTTGCACACCATGCGTGCATTTGTTCAACTGTGACAGGAGTGGTAATCGCTGCCTTACCCCAAGTTTCTGCGGTGTGGGATTCCAGCCAGCTGTCGCTGGAGCCGCGGACATAGTATTGCAGGCGATTGTCGTTACAAATGTCCACCTTCCCCTGAAAAATGCTGTAGAAACCGTGATTTTGAGTAAAGTCGATACAGTCCTGCACCACATTATACGCAGTGGGGTAGCGGCCTGCTCCCTGACCATAAAAGCTCTGCCGGCCGGAAGTGTTTCCTTCCAGCGTGATTAAGTTGTAATTCGTGGGAACGGTAGATTCAATATCATCATCGTAAAACAGGGTGGGCTGTACATAGGCGCTGAAATGGCCACCCTGCATCTGGCCGGTGGATACCAGCTTGCAGCACAAACCATGGCTGCGGAACAAGGCAACATCCTCTGCAAGAATATTGCGAATCCCGCATACGGGAATCTGGTGCTTGTTCAGACTGACGCCAAAGGCGATATTGGAAGAAATAATCAGCTTGTGCCATGTGTCGATTCCGTCCACATCTGTTGTGGGATTTGACTCGGCATAGCCAAGATGCTGGGCCTGAGACAGGGCCTCGGTATAGGTCAGACCACGCTGGGTCATGGAATCAAGAATATAGTTGCAGGTACCGTTCATAATGCCGCCCACTTTGCGAATGGTTTCGCACCGGCGAACCCGTTCCAGTTCGCTAAGCCAACCGATTCCACCACCCACAGCAGCGGTGCAGCGGAACAGGACGTTCTTCTGGTGCACTAAGGGGATCAGCTCGTCATAAAATTCTGCGACCATAGCCTTATTTGCAGTGATCACGTTTTTTCCCGCCAGAATTGCATCACGGACGTAGTCCCACGCAGGGTGGAGACCGCCCATCACCTCTACAATGGTATCTATAGAAGAATCCAGGAGAATCTCCTGGAAATCATGTGTCACAGTGGCATCTGGCAAGGATAAATCTCTGCGGCATAAAACATGGGTGACCCGTATATCTGATCGGGGTGCGACCAGATCATAAACGCCTCGACCCACAACGCCGAAACCCAACAGGGCGATATTCATGGGAAGTCCTCCTTGCTGATTTTTGTATATTTCGGTCGGGAAACATACAAATGTTTTTGAGTGGAAAACACCTGCTTTTTACTTGGGAACAGTATATCATATAGCCAAAGAAATTGCAATAGATGGAAAGAGTACAACTTTTTGGATATACCCTGAATATTCTCTGTATTTTTTCACGAATATGGTTTGAATATGGAAGTGGAAGAAGACAAAATGCAGTATCATTCGACCATTGGCAATGTCCCTGCTGGGGGGATTTCTATGGGGCGTAAAATAAAAAACATCCCGAACCAGATGGCTCGGGATGTTTTGCATATGGGGAAATTACTTTGCGAAGACCTTCTTCAGGCGGACAAAGCGGGGCAGGCCATCTTCCTTGGTCATGCCGGTCTCGCCCTGAATCAGAGGCAGGCAGTAGTCGATGAAACCTTGGTTCACGCCGTTGTGGGTCTCGTTGATCCACTCCAGAGGAACCTTCTTCTCGGTGTTGGCAACCAAGCTCAGGTCAAACAGCTTGGGCTCGCACTTGTAGCCGTTCTCGTCACGGGTGCAGGCAAAGCCAACCATCTTGTCGGTCTCGCCGGCAACAGCTGCTTCCACAGCGGTCTTACCGGACAGGAAGGACTCAGCAATATCGGTGCCGGAGGCACAGTGAGCAGCACAGCGCTGCAGCAGGCTCAGCTCAATGGGACGTACCTTTGCACCGGTAGCAGCCTTGACAACATCAGCAAGACGAGCAGCCAGACCGCCCAGCTGAGCGTGGCCGAAACCGTCGGTGCCGGAAGTCTTAGCCTCGGAGACGAAGGTACCGTCGGCGTAGTGGATGCCCTCGGAAACAGCAACGATGCAGTTCTTCTTCTCTTCATAAACGCGCTTTACGTCAGCAACAAACTGATCCATGTCAAAGTCAACCTCGGGGAGATAGATCAGGTCGGGGCCATCGCCCTTCACGCCGGCCAGAGCTGCAGCAGCGGTCAGCCAGCCTGCATGGCGGCCCATGCACTCGATGATGGTGACCATGCCAGTGTCATAAACATGGCAGTCACGGGAAACTTCCATAACAGAGGTAGCAATATACTTAGCAGCGGAAGCAAAGCCGGGGCAGTGGTCGGTACCAGCCAAATCGTTGTCGATGGTCTTAGGTACGCCCATAACGCGGCACTCGTAGCCAACGCGGTTCATATACTTGGAGATCTTATTACAGGTATCCATGGAGTCGTTACCACCGTTGTAGAAGAAGTAACGGACATTGTATTTCTTGAAGATTTCCAGAATGCGCTTGTAGTCGGTGTCATCTACATCGGGGTCAGCGATCTTGTAACGGCAGGAACCCAGAGCGGAGGAGGGGGTGTAGAGCATGTTTTCCAGCTCAGCTGCATCTTCCTCGTTCATGATCATCAGCTCATCGTTCAGAACACCCTTGATACCATGATGTGCGCCATAGACGGTTGTGATGTTCTCGTTCTCCAGACCGGCCTTAATAACACCGTAAGCGGAACAGTTAATGACGGAAGAAGGACCGCCAGACTGACCAATAATCAGAGAGCCAACAAGAGTTTTTTCGGACATATATTGTACCTCCATAAAAATGATAATTCAAAAGCATGGAAATCGGGACAAAATCATATGTTTCTGTCCATTCAGTTGAATTATAGCATGGACAATATAAAATAGCAAATATTTTTATTGAAAAGAACAAATTTTATGATATAATGTTATCGATTAAAGCGGGTGATTCATCCGCTATATAAGAAAGGATTGATTCCAATGGCTCTTGTAACTACTACCGAAATGTTCAAGAAGGCTTACGACGGCGGCTACGCTATCGGCGCTTTCAACGTCAACAACATGGAAATTGTTCAGGCTATCACTGAGGCTTGCCGCGAGGAAAAGGCTCCTGTTATCCTGCAGGTTTCCAAGGGTGCACGTGCCTATGCTAACCATACTTACCTGGTCAAGCTGGTTGAGGCTGCTGTAATTGAGTGTCCCGAGATTCCCATTGCTCTGCATCTGGACCATGGCGACAGCTTTGAGACCTGTAAGTCCTGCATCGATGGCGGCTTTACTTCCGTTATGATCGACGCTTCTTCCAAGCCCTTCGCTGAGAACATCGAGATCACCCGTAAGGTCGTTGAGTACGCTCACGATCACGGTGTTGTAGTTGAGGCTGAGCTGGGTGCACTGGCTGGCGTTGAGGACGAAGTCAATGTTTCCGCTGAAGATTCCCACTACACCCGTCCCGAGGAAGTGGAAGAGTTCGTTGCTAAGACTGGCTGCGACTCCCTGGCGATTGCTATCGGAACCTCTCACGGTGCTTACAAGTTCAAGCCCGGCACCAACCCTCAGCTGCGCTTCGACATTCTGGAAGAGGTCATCAAGAAGTTGCCCGGTTTCCCCATTGTCCTGCACGGTTCTTCTTCTGTTCCCCAGGAGTATGTTGAGATGGTCAACACCTTCGGCGGTGCAATGCCCGGTGCTATCGGTGTTCCCGAAGAGCAGCTGCGTCATGCAGCAGAGCTGGCTGTCTGCAAGATTAACATCGACTCCGACCTGCGTCTTGCAATGACCGGCACCATCCGTAAGTTCTTCTCCGAGCATCCCGACAAGTTCGATCCTCGTGAGTACCTGAAGCCCGCTCGTGCAAACATCAAGGAACTGGTCCGCCACAAGCTGGTTGACGTTCTGGGTTGCGCTGGCAAGGCCTAATTCGTTTATATTGCTCAGAAAACTGCCGCACCTCTGGTGTGGCAGTTTTTTTACGCAGTAATACAAAAAACCAGCGGCAAAACTGTTTTGCCGCTGGTTAGATATTTTTTACTTGGAGGAAGAGGTGGAACGCAGGGTGACGTCGTGATAACCGCCCTCTACGATGGAGGTGGAGGAAACAAGCGTCAGCTTTGCTTCCTTCTGCAGATCGGGAATGTTGATGACACCGCAGTTGCACATGGTGCTCTTGACCTTGTACAGAGAAGCTTCCACATTGTCATGCAGGGGGCCTGCATAGGTAACATAGGAGTCAACGCCTTCTTCAAAGGTCAGTTTGGCGCTGCCACCTAGGTCATAGCGCTGCCAGTTACGGGCACGGTTGGAACCTTCGCCCCAGTACTCCTTCATATAGGCACCGTTGACCATGACCTTGGGGGTGGGAGACTCGTCAAAACGAGCAAAATAACGACCCAGCATCATGAAATCAGCACCCATAGCCAGAGCCAGGGTCATGTGGTAGTCGTGAACAATGCCGCCATCGGAGCAGATGGGAACATAAATGCCAGTCTCACGGAAGTACTCGTCACGAGCCTGAGCAACTTCGATCAGGGCAGTCGCCTGACCACGGCCGATGCCCTTGGTCTCACGAGTGATGCAGATGGAACCGCCGCCGATACCGACCTTGACGAAGTCTGCGCCGGCTCTGGCCAGGAACAGGAAACCGTCACGATCAACAACGTTACCAGCACCGACCTTTACACTGTCGCCGTACTTCTCACGAATCCAGGCGATGGTCTTTGCCTGCCAGCAGGTGTAGCCCTCGGAGGAGTCAATGCACAGAACATCTGCACCGGCCTCCAGAAGAGCGGGCACACGCTCAGCGTAGTCACGGGTGTTGATGCCGGCGCCTACCAGATAACGCTTTTCGCTGTCCAGCAGTTCCAGAGGGTTATTCTTGTGGGAGGAATAGTCCTTGCGGAATACGAAATACATCAGATTGCCATTTGCATCAATGATGGGCAGACTGTTGAGCTTGTGCTCCCAGATGATGTCGTTTGCTTCCTTCAGGGACGTATCGCAGGGAGCGGTAATCAGCTTCTCCAGAGGCGTCATGAAGCTTTTGACCTGGTCGTCAGCGTTCATGCGGGACACACGATAGTCACGGCTGGTGACGATACCCAGCAGCTTACCTGTGGCAGTACCGTCTGCGGTAATAGCAACGGTGGAGAATCCATTCTCTTTCTTCAGTGCAAGAACATCTGCCAGGGTGTTCTCGGGGGTGAGGTTGGATGCGGAGACAACGAAACCAGCCTTGTGGTTCTTGACTTTGGCAACCATAGCAGCCTCGGATTCGATGGACTGGGAGCCGAAGATGAAACTCAGACCACCCTCTTTTGCCAGTGCAATTGCCAGAGAGTCATTGGAGACAGACTGCATGATTGCAGAGACCATGGGAATATTCAGGGTAATCGCGGGTTCCTCAACGCCCTTGCGATACTTGGTCAGAGGGGTACGCAGGGAAACGTTATTGGGGATACAATCCTCAGAGGTGTAGCCCGGGATTAGCAGATACTCACTGAAAGTATGGCTGGGTTCATTGTAGAAGTGTGCCATGAATGAATTTCCTCCTTTTGTTTGTATAGGGTTAATAAATTTAGCTATGATATTTTGTCGATTATACCGCAGAACCATCGCCTGTGTCAAGGAAAATATTACTCTCTGTACCGTCTGGATTCATATGCTTGAAATTACCCATGACTTCGGTGACAGAACTCATGACAGCAAAGGTTCTGGGGTAGTGGGCAATAATACCGCTAAGGACGGGGATCTGTGTCTTGTTGATGATACAAACAAGAATGTTGGTTTCGTGACCGGAGTACATGCCTTTTCCGGGAACCAGAGTGGCGCTGTGGTGTAATTTTGTGATAATCTCCTGAGATAGGGGCTGTGCATAGTCGGTGATGATCTCAAAACGAATGGCGCTCCTGCCGCTTTTGATCACCTTGTCGGAAACGATACTGGACATGAAGCTATACAGGATGCACAGCAGGACGGGCTCCAGATGATACCCGTAGACAAAATAGCTGATAATCGCAACGAAAGTGTTCAGGGAAAATACGATCCACATAAAGTTCATTTCGGCATGTTTTTTACGAACCAAGGTTGCGACAAAATCTGTGCCGCCGGTGGAGGCGCATGCCTTTATCAGCAAAGAGTAGGATGCACCGTTGATGATACCTGCAACCAGCGGCCCCAGAATGGTGCTGGTTCCGTTCGGGGTGGAGTAGGCAAAAGCGGAAATATCGATATAATCCAACACAATGAGGGAAAGGGAAAAGCCGATGACATAAACCGTAGAACGTATCGCAATGACTTTACTCACTTTTCTAAAAACAATGAAAGCCAGAGGAATGTTAATCAGCAGGTTCAGATAACCGACATTGATGCCTAGAACATACTGAACCATCGTACATAGACCGTTCAATCCGGATGGTGCAAATTTATTTGGGAAAACAAATAGGTGATAATTGACAGCGCTGAGCATAGCCAAACCCACAATCACCAAGTAGGTCAGGCATTTTTTGGTAGGAAAATTACTTTCTTGTTTTATCATAACAAAATGCTCCGTTTTTCCCCAATTTCATGGGCTTATTTTCATTCAGAATCATCATAGCACAAGGTAGTATCAGGGTCAAGTGGACAAAAACAACAGGATAACCAAAAACAAATGTTTGCTTTTTTACATTTTTTGTGCTATGCTTAAAAAATAGCGAGGAGGGATGGCAATGCCGCGAACATCTGATAAATCTGAACTTATTTTGGAATTTGTCAGCCGTTTTATCCAAGAGAATGGGTATGCGCCGTCTGTTCGAGAAATCGGGGCCGGAGTGGGACTGCGTTCTACGGCATCGGTGAGTTATCATCTGCGGGCATTGCAGGAAAAAGGGCTGCTGCAAGGCGGCAGCACAAAGGGAAGAAAGCGTGCCATTGCCACCGGCAGCAGAGCAGGACAGATTCCGGTTGTGGGTGTGGTTACTGCGGGAATTCCGATTCTTGCAGTGGAAAATCAAGAGGGGACAATGGCGTGGGATGGTGACCCAAGCTGCTTTGCTCTGCGCGTTCGGGGAGACAGTATGATTAACGCCGGAATTCTTTCCGGGGATAAGGTCGTTGTCCGCCCCCAATCTACTGCAGATGATGGACAAATTGTCGTGGCAAGAATTGGAGATGAGGCCACGGTGAAACGACTGTGCAGGAGAGATGGACAGGTTTGGCTGATGCCCGAAAACCCGGATTATGATCCGATTGATGGCTCAGAGGCGGAAATGATTGGCCTTGTAAAGGCGGTTATCCGAGAGTACTAACAGACAATGAAATAATACACAACTCCCAAAAGCGCCCACACGGGCGCTTTTTTCGGAGAAAGGAAGGCGTAGAATGCAAACAATCCGTAAACATTGGCGCAGGGATGTTGAAATCCTCGACGATTGCAATATAATAGGCGTATCAAATCAAGTTACAAGGTGATTTCAATGAAAAATTTCTCCAGCTGGTTTCGACAGATAGGAACAGACTTCGCTGTTAGGATTCAGCGTTTTATGTATGGAAGATATGGCCACGATCGACTGAATATGGCGCTGCTGATTGTAGGCATGGTGCTGTGCATTATTTGCATGTTTGTACACCAGCCGATGGTGGATGTGTTGCTGACGCTTGCATCCTACGGCCTGCTGATATGGGCAATGGCCCGCTGTTTCTCCCGCAATACTTACAAGCGGTATCAGGAAAATCGTAGATTCCTGCTCATGATTGATAGAATCAAGGATCGCAATAATCGATATTTTACCTGTCCCAAATGTCGCCAGACTGTTCGTGTACCCAGAGGGAAGGGGAAAATCGCAATCACCTGCCCAAAATGTAGGGAGAAGTTCGTTAAGAAAACATAACAGAATCCCGCATCTATGTAATGATATGCTCCCTCTATGCCGGACAGCGAAATAAAACGCTGTCAAACATGGAGGGAGCATTGTTGTAACCGGAATCAGATTTTTGAATTTGACCAGGGTTTGCCTTTGGGTACGATGCATAACGCTTCGTTCAGCTTTTGCCATCGTCTTTTTGGAAATGCGCATATGAAAATTCTGGAATTGCTAAATGCATGATACAATCAAACAGAGGGCAGAGCCATGCTGTTAAACAGACGTTGGCTCTGCCCTCTTCCATATGAAAGTGTCACATTGTATTAGCCAATGTGGAAATTGGCTTTTGGAGATTCCAACTGAGAGAGTCTCAGCTGATATGCATCCATAGCCTGCTGTTCAAAAGCCAAGGTGTCATCGTGCCCCAGAAGACGAAGCAGATATTTGGTAAATAGCGGGTTCAGCACGAGCAGGGGGCCCAGCAAATAGGTTGCAAACAGGTTCTTATAATGGATCCCCTCTGTTTGATCTTCCGGGCTGTTTCCGCACCCACCACGAACCCGGATGAAGGGGTGGGTAAAATCACCACGGCAGAAGGAAAACTGGGAACGACAGCCAACCATTTGGATACCTTCAAAGTCTCCTAAAAACATGGAATTATGGCGAATTTCCTGAATTTTTCGATCTGCATGAAAGGGAAACAAACCCAGCATCTGGGTTTTCTGCCCGCTGTCGGAGATGTATTCTCCAAACAGTTCCATGGCATTGCCGGTGGCAAGAACCACGGTGCCTTGCTCAATCAGCTCCTTGAGCCGCAGCGCATGGGGCTTTAACTGTTCCATTGCAATGACCTGCTTTCGCTCCGGCATGGAACCCAGATAAAGCATGTCCACATGGTCAGTCACAAAGCGGGGGGTGGAGCGAATGTCTGTGTAGACAAACTCCATATCGGGGGCACAGGCCTGTAAATACCGGATGTTTGCCATGTCTCCGAAGAGATTGCCGAACTCTGGATATAATACTTCAACGATCATTTGGACGCAGTCCCCCTTTCATTCAAAATACGTTCTTTTACGGCGTCACGAACCATTTTTCCGCGGGTGATGGAATTGACATCGTGAAGAACATAAATTTTAGAGATGCCATCAAAATCTACGTGGTTTGCAGTTTCGTAGACATCGCGCATGTATACAAGCTTTTCCTCTGGCACGCCTGCCAATAGCAGTCGCAGTCGGTGATCCAGATACCGCTCGCCTCCAATGACAATTTTATGGATGTGTTCATTGTTCAGGTACTCATAATCCGTGTCATAAATCCAGGCCACGGTTTCGGTTTTGTTGGGATCCTTGAAAAGTTCATCCAGCATCAGGATGATTTCCTTTTCGCTGGGATCTTTCACCACATTTTCAAACACGGTGGAAACGGCGGTGGGGTTCTGTCCCTTTGCAACCTGCGTAATCAGTTCGATTCCGCCTACAATCTCCCGGCTTTCGCGGGACACGGGGAGTTTTGCCTTTTTCAGCCCCTCAGCCAGCTGCTCGGGGGAAAGTCCCATATCTCGGAACAGTGCAATGATCGCTGCGAGATTGTAGATGTTATGGACGGCAGGCGAGAGAATGGGGTAGGTAAAGACACCATCCGGCTGGCGCATGGTAATGGAAGTATGGTCTGCGGCCTCAACGAAGAAATCCCGGTTGGGAGACTTTAAGCCGCAGTTGGGACACACAAAATCGCCGATATGGCGATAGTTTCGATAGTGGTACACAGGCTTTGCACCGCAATTGGGACAAACGGTAAAGTCGTTTGCAATGGCCGGGATGGAATGGGAATGCTGGTCGAAGACACCATAATACAGGTGGCGATTGTGCTCCCCTACAAAGCAGCTCAGGGGATCGTCCGCATTTACGATCACCACGGTGTCGGGGGAGCCTTCTGCTGCTTTTTTCAGCTGAGCGCCAATATATTCCGGATGGGCATTTCGTTCCATGGAATCTCGGGCCAGATTGGTTACGATCAAGTAATTTGGCTTGATTTTGGGGACATTGATGGGGGAAATCAGCTCATCCATTTCAATCACGACGGCATCCTTGGTGGGACGGTTGAAGATGCTCACTGCATCCAATATGCATCGAGCGTGGCCGGCGTGGTGATTGGCGCCCCAGTCGTTAAAGCTTACGGTTTTACCCTGATCTTCCAGAAGACCTGCCACAACGCTGGAGATGGTTGTCTTGCCGTTGGTGCCGCTGACGGCAATGGTCAGTTCCGGTTTGGCAACATATTTTAGAAAATCAGAACATAGACGCATGGATACCATGCCGGGCCGGTCGTTACGCACATGGCCTGTTTTTTTGTACCACCACAAAAAAGCTTTTCCTGCCCATAGGGCAATCCAAAACTGTATTTTTTTCATTCGATTACCTCTTTCAAAAACCCAACTTGTTACGAATGGATTCTATTAGTTTTTCTCCGAATACATCACTCAGCACCTTTGACCGATAAGTCAGAGGAAGATACACAAGAGCGCCCACAAGGCCATAGGTCACAAACTGAATCAGCAGCAGAATGCCGCGTCCCTGGGTGACAGGCCACAGATATCGGAACAGGGCGACTGCACCTGCCATCACGACAACGGCAGGCGTTGTCCGTACAATCACGCTGATCATGGGACGGAAACGGAACTGGATGGACTTTTTCAGTGAGCCCAGAAGTAGGAGCATGGTTACTAGCTGACCCACAATGCTGGCAGCGGATGCGCCCAGATAAGCAGGGATTCCGATGGCATCAAACAAGTAGATGAAAGGCAGATCTAAAGCCGTGTTGAGGATTACACCGGTAATGGTATAGAAACAGACCGATTTTCCACGATTCATGCTCTGCATGGCCATGCTGATAACGGTTGTCATGCTGCCCAAAATATTTACAACAATTGCCAGCTGTAAAATGTTGCCGCCGTACAGATTCTCGCCATAGAACAGTCGGTAAACCGGTTCAGCGAACATAATCATGCCCACGCCAAGTGGCAGCGAAACAGCCAGCACCGTTCCAATTGCTTGGTTGATTTTCAGATTGATGGACTTCCAATTTCTTTGGGCATAATTTTCTGCAATAAAGGGGGCGATGCTGCTGGTTAAGCCAATGGAAAGTGCAGATATAATCATGCAGATTTTGGGAATCCACGTGGATGCAATGCTGGATACCAGCTGAGCCACTTCATCGTCATAGGACAGGTTATGCAGTCCAAGAAGCAGCATTTTGAGATCCACCAGATTATACACACTCATGGTAATGGAAACCAGAATCAGGGTTGCACAGTGGGAAAAAATGTTTTTCAGAATTTTTTTGGTAGGCTCGGCTTTCTCTTCCGTGCCGCCCTGTGTGGAGAATTCGTCTCGGTTTGCACGGTGGGTGTGCACCAAATAAATCTGTGCCACCAATGCCCCCGCTGCGGCTCCCAACAGGGCTATGCCAACACCCACAGTGACATCGGCTTTTAGAATGTAAATTGCAGTATAGGAACCGCACAGCACAAAGACAATCCGGACAAACTGCTCAATGACCTGACTGTGGGATGGGGGGGCGAGGAACTTGTGTCCCTGCAGATAGCCCCGTTTCATACTGAGGAAAGGGACAATCAGCAGACAGAAGGAAACAGCCCGCACTGCATAGGCAATCTCGTTGACAGTAACGCCTTCGGTCATGTCCTTCAGAAAATAAGCGCCAATCTGCTTTGCAAATATCTGCAAGAACAAAAACGCAGCCATGGAAACCCCAACCACCACGAAAAGGCCAAGAGAATAGGCTTTTTCCTTGGAGCGGAATTTGCCAAGGGAATTATATTCGCTGATGACAATGCTGATTGCAATGGGGATACCGGCGGTGGAGATATCCAAAAACAGCGTATAGATGCTGTAGGCGTAGGAATAAATGATACCGCCTTTGTCTCCGATAATGCTGTAAAAGGGGATGTTGTACACGGCTCCCATCAATTTGGTAATCACGATGGCAGCGTAGGCAATGGCCGCACCTTCTACAAAACCGTTCTTATGCATTTTTTTACTCACGCAAAAACCTCTTTTTTATTTTATCTATCTATCACAGCGTACCATATGTAGAATGCCTGTAATAAGTCAAATCTGCACTGCTGCACTGTGAAATGAGCATCCATTCATGGATGCTTTTCAAATTTAACGCAATTATAACACATTTTTCGTTTTGGTACAACTGCTATCGACAATGTGAAAATTTTCTTCTTTGTGATAGATTGACGTAAAAATACCGAAGAATCCCTGAGACGGGCTTTCTCCGGTATTTATTATGCCATAAAACGGCTGTATTCTTGCAGCAGCTTTACTTTATGACTGCTTTTGCGTTTGGCGGAAGATGCGAAACAGCATGAAGATCGCAGCCAAGGCGAGAATGCTTTCTGTGATTGACTGTGCGTATGGCAGACCGTATAGTCCAAAGAACTTGTTTAGCACAATCAGCAGAGGAATTTCCAGAATCACCTTGCGAAGGAGCGCAAAATACAGTGCGGTTTTTCCCATGCCCAAGGCCTGAAACACACCAACCGCAAGAAAATCGGTACAGTTAAATACGATTCCAAGACACATGGCACGAAGGAAAAGAACACCATAGCCAACAATCTCGGGGTTATCCATAAAAGCTCCAATCAGAGCTTTTGCGCCGATCCAATAGGATACAGATACGCAGCTCATGATGGGGACGATCATGCCAAGGGCAAACAAAATGCTTTTTTTCATTCGTTTTCGGTCGCCATTTGCATAGGTATAGCTGACAAGGGGCATAATGCCCTGCCCGAAACCCAGTGAAATTTGCAGGGGAATCATGCTGATTTTTTGAGCCACTCCCATGGCAGCAACGGCGGTTGCACCGTAGACTGCGGTAAAATTATTGAGGATGGTGGAACCGGTTACATTTAGAAGATTTTGAATACTGGCAGGGATGCCCACGCCCAAGATGCCGCGGACAACACTGGAATCCAGTGCCTTTAGGCGTTTGATATCCAGGCAAACAAAGGTATTGCCTCGTTTGACATAAGCCAAAATAAAGAAGTAGAGGCAGGCAACACAGTTGGAAATCAGGGTCGCAAGACCTGCACCTGCCGCACCCATATTCAGCCCCCAGGGAAGAATGAAAAACGGATCAAGAATGATATTCAATAAACAGCCCAACATGGTGCCCATGCTTGCATGGATAGAGGAACCCTCACTGCGCACCATTTGCGCCTGTACTACATTTAGAATTGATGGGGCCGCACCCAGCATGACGGTAAAGAAGAAATAGTTTCGGGTGGCGTTCATGGTGATTCCATCTGCGCCCAGAAGTTTTAGAAGCGGAGTGTGGAACAGGATGCACAGCAGGGAGAATAAAATACCACTGAACAGTGCGCCGTAAAAACCAAATGCAGAGCTGGTCCTGGTTCTTTCATGGTTTTTAGCACCCAGACTTCTGCTCATCATGCTGCTGGTGCCCACACCAAACAGATTATTCACCGCGTTGAATGCAAGCATAACCGGATACACCAGCGTAACCGCTGCATTTTGGATAGGATCATTCAGTATTCCAACGAAATAGGTATCTGCCAGATTGTAAAGTACCATTACAAGGGACGACATGACCATGGGAATGGACAGCTGGGCAACGGCCTTTGGAATCGGCATGGATTCGAATAAATATGTTTTTGAGTGACTCTGTGTCATAAAATTTACTCACACTCCTTGTGCAACAGTATAGACCACAGCGGTTGACAGTGTCAAGTGTGGCTGGAGAAAACCTGCCGAAATGGTTCAAAAATGGGGAAAACGAGAGCATTTTGTAGAGATCCAGCGAAAATTATAAGGAAAGAACGGGAAAGCAAGTGCGCGTGCTGCATTGACAATTTATGGCAAAACGCTTATACTATATCTGTCTAAAAGTGAAAAATACCCTTTAAATAACATAAGGATAGGTGAATCATATGTACATGGACGATTACAAGCGCTGGATGGAAACGGATCTTGAAGATCCTGCGCTGAAGGTGGAACTGGAATCCATTTCCGGTCAGCAGGAGCAGATCAAGGATCGTTTTGCCGTGGCTCTGAAGTTTGGTACAGCAGGCCTGCGCGGTGTTTTGGGTGCAGGCTCTAACCGTATGAATATCTATGTGGTTCGTCAGGCTACACAGGGACTTGCAAACTGGGTCAAGACCCAGGGGGGAAATCAGCTGGTGGCAATCAGCTATGACAGCCGCATCAACTCGGATGTGTTTGCAAAAAACGCTGCATGCGTCTTGGCTGCTAATGGCATCCATGTGCGCATTTATGACGCGCTGATGCCTGTACCCGCACTGAGTTTTGCCACCCGTTATTACAAGGCAAACGCCGGTATTATGGTAACTGCCTCTCACAACCCTGCAAAATACAACGGTTATAAGGCTTATGGCCCCGACGGCTGCCAGATGACAGATGAGGCAGCGGGCATCGTTTATGAGCAGATTCAGAAGACCGACATTTTGACCGGCGCAAAAATGATGTCTTTTGAGGATGGTCTTGCTCAGGGATTGATCGAATATGTGGGTGATGACTGTAAGGAAGCACTTTACGATGCCATCAAGGCTCGTTCGGTTCGCCCCGGTCTGTGCAAGCGTGCAGGGCTGAAATTGGTGTATTCCCCGCTGAATGGTTCCGGCCTCGTTCCTGTAACCAGAATTCTGAATGATATTGGCATTCAAGATATTACCATTGTTCCGGAGCAGAAAGATCCCGATGGCAATTTCCCCACCTGCCCCTATCCCAATCCCGAGATTTTTGAGGCACTGCGTCTGGGTCTGCAGCTTGCAGAGAAGTCCGGTGCAGATTTGATGCTGGCAACCGATCCCGATGCTGACCGTGTAGGCATTGCCATCAAGTGCCCTGATGGAAGCTATGAGCTGGTTTCCGGTAACGAGGTGGGTGTGCTGCTGCTGGATTACATCTGCGCAGCCCGTATTGAAAATGGAACCATGCCCCAAAATGCTGTGGCTGTAAAATCCATCGTTTCGACACCTCTTGCGGATGCCGTTGCAGCGCACTATGGCGTGGAAATGAGAAATGTTCTGACCGGATTTAAGTGGATTGGAGACCAGATTGCAAAGCTGGAGGCTGCAAATGAGGTTGAGCGCTTTATCTTCGGCTTTGAAGAGAGCTATGGCTATCTGGCAGGTTCCTATGTGCGGGACAAGGATGCAATCGTCGGCTCTATGCTGATCTGTGAGATGGCAGCATACTATCGTTCCATTGGTTCTTCCATCAAGGAACGACTGGAGCAAATCTATGCCCAGTATGGCCGTTACCTGAATAAGGTGGATTCCTATGAATTCCCCGGCCTGAGCGGTATGGACAAGATGGCGGGTATCATGCAGTCCCTGCGGAACAATCCGCCGGCAGAATTTGCAGGCTACAAGGTCATCAAGGTTACCGATTATCAGAAGTCGGAGGGAACAGGTCTGCCTGCTGCAAATGTTTTGATCTACACCCTGGAAGGCGGTGCAACTGTGGTGGTTCGCCCCTCCGGAACTGAGCCGAAGATCAAAACATACTTTACCACATTGGGTAAGGATCTGGCTGAGGCTGAGGCCCAGAAGGATGCACTTGCAAATGCGCTGAAACCTTTGTTGGCTTAAGCGGCATCTTAGATAGAGGCAGAACGATCTGTTCTGCCTCTATTTTTTGCCTGAATGCAAGTTGCTTGTTCCAGTGCTGGCGGTTTTATTGACATTATTCTGGAGCTATGGTACATTACTCACAGTTTATTTTTAGATAGAATTGAGGAATGCAAATGAGAAAAGGGAAACCCATTGCATTGCTGCCGATTGGCGTGTTTTTGGGTATGTATCTGGGACTTGGTCTGTGGTTTGAGTATGGATTAAAAATCCCTATGGGCTTTTACAATGTTCCCATTGTGATTGCTTTTTTGACGGCTATTTTGGTAGCCTGTCTGCAAAATAAATCGCTGAGCTTTGATCAAAAGCTGGAGTTGATGGGCCGTGGTGTGGGAGATAAGAACATCATTACCATGCTGCTGATCTTCCTGACAGCGGGCACTTTTGTGGGGGTGGCTGGCAGATCCTCTGCCCAGAGCGTAGCGTATTTCATGCTCTCTGTCATTGATGCGCGCTATGCTGTGGCAGTGCTATTTTTGGTGGCTTGCTTCGTATCCACGGCTATGGGTACGTCCGTTGGAACCATCACACTGCTGACTCCCATTGCGGTGGAAGTTGCACAGGCATCTGAGTTTGGCGTACCGCTTTGCGTAGGCACGATTGTAGGCGGCAGTATGTTTGGTGATAACCTGTCCTTTATTTCCGATACAACCATCGCAGCCTGCAATGGGCAGGGCTGCCAGATGCGGGATAAATTTAAGGGGAATTTCTTTATCGCGCTGCCGGCGGCGATTGCGACGCTGGCACTGATTCTGGTGATGACGGTGAACAACCCTACGGCCCAGATTGAAAAATCCTACAATCTGGTTCAGATCATTCCCTATGTTTTGGTTTTGCTGGGTGGAATATTAGGAATCAATGTATTTGTGGTGCTGCTGGGTGGCATCGTTTCCGGCTCTTTGATTATGCTGCTGACCGGACAGACTGCAGTTACGCAGCTGCTTGCTAATATGGGGTCCGGTGCAGCCGGTATGTTTGAAACCAGTATGGTGGCGATTTTGGTGGCGGCAATGTGCGCGCTGATTCGCAGTTATGGGGGCTTTGATGCATTGCTGTATCTGATTCGCAGGGTGTTCAAGGGAAAGCGGGGCGGTCAGCTGGGTATGGGCCTGTTGGTGGGCTGTATGGATATTGCGACTGCCAATAATACGGTGGCTATCGTGATGGCCAACCCCATTGCCCGGGAAATGGGAAAGGATTACGGCATTGGGCCCAAGCGTGCAGCCTGTATTCTGGATACATTCTCCTGTGTTTTTCAGGGAGTGATTCCCTATGGTGCACAGATGCTGGTTGCCATTTCTGCTGCGGCAGAGATGGGAATTGCCATTTCAGCATTTGATATCATGCACTATCTGTTCTATCCCTATTTGCTGCTGGTCAGCTGTTTGGTTTCGATTTTTCTGATTCCATCGAAGAAAAAAAGGTAAATGGAGCTGCGCTCTGCTTTGGCAGGGTGCAGTTTTCTGTTTATAGGTTGCATAAGTGGGGTCTGGGAAACCCAAAACCGCGTGTGGACGAAGAGCAGTGGGGCCAAATATGTAGTTGGAATCTGTTGGGGAGAGGAAGTTTAGCCCCATAATATTAAATTCGATATTTTTTAACCGAAATATCCCCCCACCCCGCTTGTGGGGATGGGGATGATTTGATAAGATAGCTCCAGTAAAAAGAACGAGGAGGTTATTCCTTTGAAAAAGTATCTTTGTTTGGTATTGGCAGCTATTATGGTAATGGGCATGGCAGCCTGTGGTCAGTCTCAGTCTTCGGACAACACACTGGTCTATGGTTCTCACGACTATACGCGGATCAATCCTGCCATGGATGAACATGGAGAGATCAATATTTTGATTTTTAACGGTCTGACTGCTCACGATGGAGATAATCAGATCATTCCCGGTTTGGCAAAGAAATGGGATTATGATGCAGCCACAAATACCTATACCTTCCATCTGGAGGAGGGAGTTCAGTGGCATGATGGCGAGCCTTTCACCGCTGAGGATGTGAAGTTTACAATTGAGGCCATTATGAACCCGGAAAACGGGTCTGAAAATGCGCCCAACTATGAAGATGTCAAATCCATTACAGTTGTGGATGATCACACCATTGCATTCCAGCTTGCAGCCCCCAATGTGGCATTTTTGGACTACATGGCCATTGGCATCTTACCCAAGCATCTGCTGGATGGTGAAGATTTTCAAACCTCTGCGTTCTTCCGCAATCCCATCGGAACTGGGCCCTACAAGCTGGAAAGCTGGGATGCAGGTCAGGCAATCACTCTGGTAAAGAACGATGATTACTTTAAGGGTGCCCCGAAAATTGAGCACATTATCTTCAAAATCGTCCCCGATGACAATGCTAAGGCACTGCAAATGAAATCCAAAGAGCTGGATTTGGCTCTGCTCACGCCGAAAGATTCCGAGAGTTTTGCAGAGCAGGACGGTTATCGCGTTTACAACATGAAGACCTCTGACTACCGAGGCATCCTGTTCAACTTTGCAAACCCCTACTGGACCCAGAACAGGGATATCATTCCTGCAATCTGCTATGCCATTGATCGTCAGACTATATTGGACACCGTTGTTTTGGGGCATGGTGCTGCTGCCTATGGGCCTCTGCAGCGCAATGTATATAACAACGAGAATGTAGAGCGTTATGACTATAACCCTGAAAAAGCGGTGGAGATTTTGCAGAGGGCTGGCTGCACCAAAAATGCAAATGGCTTTTATGAGCGTAACGGCAAGGAAATTGGATTTGTAATCAGTGTGGGCGCCGGAGATCAGGTTCGTATCGATATCGCGCAGGCAGCGGCCCAGCAGCTGAATCAAATTGGCATCAACTGCACCGTGGAAGTTCCGGAGAAGGTGGACTGGGCCGGACAGATGGCATATCTCATCGGTTGGGGCAGTCCCTTTGATGCAGATGACCATACCTATAAAGTCTTTGGCACGGATAAGGGGGCAAACTACTCTGCCTACTCCAATGCGCTGGTAGACCAGTATCTGGTGGAGGCCCGTCAGACTGATGATGAAAAGATTCGTGCGGAGGCTTACAACCGTTTTCAGGAGGAACTTGCTAAGGATCCTGCATTTGCATTTATCTGCTACATTGATGCGGACTATGTGGCATCTTCCAGAATTCATGGAATTGATCCAGATACCGTTATGGGACACCATGGTGTGGGCATCTTCTGGAATGTCAATGAATGGACGCTGGAAGGATAAAAGAAAACATATATATGAAACAGGGGCTGGAAACCAGCCCCTTGTCATGCGTTAGGTGGTTCGTATGTCAGAATTATTAGAAGTAAAGAATTTAAGCGTCAGCTTTCGCACGCCCGAAGGTGAGCTGCAAGCAGTGCGTGATGTGTCCTTTTGCCTCCACGCGGGAGAAGTTTTGGCCATTGTGGGCGAGTCCGGTAGCGGAAAAAGTGTACTTTGCAAATCCATTATGAAATTGCTAAACAAGGATGCCTATGTCAAAGGCGGCACTATCAAGGTAAATGGTGCTGACATCACCGGATACACAGAGCGGCAAATGCAGCGCATTCGGGGAAAAATCTTTTCTATGGTATTTCAAGATCCGATGACATCCCTGAATCCAACGATTCCCATTGGAAAGCAGATTGCAGAGGCGGTTCGGGTTCACAATCCAAAGATGCGCGCAGATGATTTGCAGCGGCGGGTCATTGAGCTCATGGAGCTGGTGGGGATTGACCAGGCGGAGCAGCGCAGCAAGCTATGTCCCTACCATTTTTCCGGCGGTATGCGCCAGCGCAGCGTTATGGCCATTGCTCTGGCATCAAATCCACAAATCCTGTTTGCAGACGAGCCAACCACAGCACTGGACGTGACCATTCAGGCTCAGATTCTGGATTTGCTCCGTGAGGTGCAGGAGAAACTGGGGACAGCTACCATTCTGGTTTCCCATGATCTGGGCGTTGTAGCACGGGTTGCTGACCGAGTTGCGGTCATGTATGCAGGAAAAATTGTGGAAATCGGCACTGCGGAGGAAATCTTCTATGATCCCCGGCATCCCTACACTTGGGGGCTGATGCGCTCTTTGCCGGCTTATGCGCAGCAAGGGCAGCAGCTTTATACCATACCCGGAATGCCCCCGGTTCTGATCGATCCGCCGGCGGGGGATGCGTTTGCCTGCCGCAACGAATATGCGTTGGCAATCGATTATGAACAAATGCCGCCCATGTTCCAGATCAGCGATACCCATTTTGCAGCCACATGGCTGATGGATGGACGTGCGCCAAAGATTATACCACCCATTGGAGGGATGTGTCATGTCTGAAATACTGCTGGATGTGAAGGGCTTGACCCATTATTTTAGACTGAGCAAGACCGCCGTGATCAAGGCGGTGGATGATGTTTCCTTTCAGATTCACAAGGGAGAGATCTTCGGTCTGGTGGGGGAGTCCGGGTCCGGAAAATCAACCGTGGCCCGATGCGTGATGAATGTACACAAGCCTGCTTCAGGCTCCATTTATTATCAGGGAATCGATACCTGTGACCCTGCGCAGTTCCGGAAAAATCGGAAATTGCTGCAAACTTCCCGTCAATTCATTTTTCAGGATTCCACATCCAGTCTGAATCAGCGGATGCGTGTTGCGGATATTATCGCAGAGCCTATGGCAATTCACCATGTGAAACCACAAAGAGGATCTCTGCGTGAGGAAGCCGCATTCCAACTGCACTATGTGGGACTGGATTCCTCTTATCTGGATAAATACCCCTCAGAGCTTTCCGGCGGTATGCGCCAGCGGGTGACCATCGCCAGAGCCCTGTCCATGGAACCGGAGCTTTTGGTGGCGGACGAGCCAATTGCGTCGCTGGATGTGTCCATTCAGGCCCAGATTATCAATCTGTTTGCACACTGCAACCGGGAACACGGCTGTTCGATTTTATTCATTGCCCACGACCTAGCGGTTGTGAAATATCTTTGTCATCGGGTGGGAGTCATGTTTCAGGGAAAACTTGTGGAAGTTGCCACAACGAAGGAACTGTTTGAAAATCCGCTCCATCCCTATACAAAGTCATTGCTGGCGGCCATTCCAATCCCCAATCCTCGTTTGGAGCGGGCAAGAGTGTGGCATCCATTTGATCCAGGGCTGTTTGACCGCAACGGTAAAATGGTGGAAGTAAGCCAAGGACACTTTGTACTGAAGGGGGAAACCGTATGATTCGTAAGAACCCTTATATCTATTATGGTCGAAAGATCTTGGCCTTTGCGCTCAGTGTATTGATTCTGTCTGTAGTGGTTTTTTATATTGCCCGTTTGGCCCCCGGTGACCCGCTTGTTTCCTATTATGGCGAGCGTGTGGAGCGGATGAGCACGCAGCAGCGGCAATGGGCTGAGGAAAAGCTGGGACTGAATGCCCCCATCTATGTTCAGTATATCCGATGGCTGCAGAATGCGGTGAAAGGCGATTTCGGGATCTCCTTCAAGTACAAGATGGATGTGTTAGAGGTCATTGGGGAGCGTTTGGGAAACACCCTGATTTTGGGCGGAATCGCATTTGTGCTGATTTTTGCCGGTGCATTGGGATTGGGGATTCTGTGTGCATGGAAAGAAGATGGATGGCTGGATCGGTGCATCTGTAAAATCGGTACCATTACCAGCTGTATTCCGGAATTTTGGCTTTCACTGGTGTTGATTTTGATTTTTGCAGTCAATCTGCGGCTTTTGCCCAGCGGTGGGGCCTATGCCATTGGACATAAAAATGACATAGGGGATCGGGTCGTCCATCTGATTTTGCCGATGACAGTTGCTGTGATCAATCACCTGTGGTATTACGCATTTATGATTCGGAATAAACTCTTGGATGAGGTTCGGGCGGATTATGTGCTTTTGGCCAAATCCAAGGGCCTGGATAAAAAGCGTATTATATTTCACCACTGTTTGCGCAATATCGTACCGTCCTACCTGAGCCTCATGGCAATCTCGGTACCCCATATTCTGGGGGGGACTTATATTATTGAGACGGTATTTTCCTATCCCGGCATTGGCACGCTGTCCTATGAAAGTGCCCGCTATCAGGATTACAATCTGCTGATGGTACTGTGCATTTTTACAGGGGCTGTTGTCATTCTGTTTCATATGATTGCCCAAATCATCAATGAGCGTATTGATCCCCGCATGCGAGAACAAGAAATCGTTGATACCACGGAGGTTACGGAAATTGGATAATCTATTTGTTCAGGTGGGAATTCGTCCGATTCCCGCACCTCAAGTAAAAAAGCAGAAGTGGGGTCGGGGGAAACCTCTCGCGTCCATCGCGGTTTTAACCCTCATTCTCCTGAGCTGTTTGTTCTGCGACTTCTTTATTCCAAAGGATCCCACCTATATGGATCTGTACCATGCGAATGTTGCGCCCAATTCAGAATTTTGGTTTGGAACCGACACCATGGGAAGAGATATCTTCTCTATGATTTTCTATGGGGGAAGAATCTCTCTGTTCATCGGTTTCTTTGCAACGCTGATTTCTACCGCCATTGCAATCATATTTGGAGCCATCAGCGGCTTGGCTCCAAAGTGGCTGGATGAGGTTTTGATGCGATTCACAGAGATTCTCCTCAGTATTCCCAATCTGCTGTTGATTATTTTTGTGCAGGCAATTCTGGGAAAAGCCAATGTGCTGAGCATTTCGCTGGTAATTGGCATCACTGGATGGACTTCCATTGCAAAGGTGGTGCGAACAGAGGTTCGCCAAATTCGCAGCGCAGAATATGTGGTGGCATCACGGTGTATGGGCGCAGGTTTTTTTCACATCCTGTGGAAACATTTGATTCCAAACTTTGTCTCATCCATTATGTTTATGGTGGTTATGAACATACGGGGTGCTATTGGCGCAGAATCCACCCTGAGTTTTATGGGAATTGGCCTGCCGTTGGAGGTTATCAGCTGGGGCAGTATGCTCAGTCTTTCTGAAAAGGTGCTGCTGTCCGGCTCTTGGTGGCTGATTCTGATTCCCGGTGCATTTCTGGTGGTGACGCTGCTGTGCGTTACCAATATTGGCAATTATCTGCGCAAATGCGGAAACCGAAAGGTCAGCAACCTATAAAAAAGTTCCATTTTGCACATAACACAAAGAATAAGCCTGATAATCTTTTTGATTGTCAGGCTTATTTTCGTTGGGCGATTCTGTACTGGTAGATTATGACACAGATTTTGGAATTCACACTTTTATTGTAAACCATATTATCAAAAATGGTTGACGATAAAGGGGAGGTGTATTATAATGAAAAAAGATTCAGTCCTGATTCCAAAATTGAAAGTTGAGAGGTAATTGGTATGATGCAGACAACAAAACTGAAGACGCGAGAAATGACATATATTGCAATGTTTTCTGTGATTATTGCAGTATGTTCCTGGCTTTCGATCCCAACTCAGGTGCCTTTTACATTGCAAACCTTCGGCGTGTTTGTAGCAGTGGGTATTCTTGGGGGAAAACGAGGAAGTCTGTCTGTGCTGATCTATCTGCTCTTGGGTATGATTGGCGTGCCTGTCTTTGCAGGATTTACAGGAGGTATTGGGTGCTTATTGGGTACAACAGGCGGATATATTATGGGCTTTATGCTGTCAGCGCTTTTGATGTGGGCGATGGAATGTATATTTGGAAGAAATACGAAGGTGTTGGCGATATCCATGGTTCTGGGACTGTTGGTGTGCTATCTATTTGGAACAATCTGGTTTATGATCGTTTACGCCAGAGAGTCTGGGGCGATTGGCGTTTGGACAGCCCTTGGATGGTGCGTTTTTCCGTATCTTATCCCAGATGCGCTTAAAATTGTGCTGGCTTTGGTTGTGACAAAAAGAATGGAAAATGTGGTAAAGTTGGATTAGGGAACGAAAGATGGATGAAGAATTATGTAACCTAAGAGCGCATCACGGTATGTGCCTTGCGTTTTTTCAAGGAAAAGGCTATAGTAATGAATTTACAAACCATATGGAACAGGTGCAGCATCAGCTGTCTGGCAACCCTTCGGTATGTATTACCGACCAGTTGGACACCATATGCGATGCCTGTCCCAATCATCAAAACGGCACTTGCCAGTCACAGGAAAAAGTGGAAGAATATGACAGGCTTGTACTGCTCCATTGCGGCTTGTCTGCCGGGACAGTAATGCCGTATCAGGCGTTTCAGAAACTTGTTTATGACCGCATTCTGCTGCCGGGCAAACGAGAGGAGATTTGCGGGGACTGCCAGTGGACATCGCTGTGTCACTTAGCCAAAGATGCCAAATAGAATTGGAGATCATATGACCACAAAGGAAAAGCTTTTAGATTTGTTTGAATCAAACAAGGGAATTTACTATTCAGGCCAGGAGATTGCAAAGTCACTGTCCGTATCCAGAGCCGCTGTTTGGAAAGCGGTAGAGGCCCTCAGGGTCGACGGATATACAATTGACGCAGTTCCAAATAAAGGCTATTGTCTGTCTGAGAAAACGGATATTTTGTCACCCCAGGGAATCGCGAAATATCTGGATGGGAACCACCGGGGATTGGATGTGCAAGTTCTGCAGACGGTGGAGTCTACCAATGGGTTGGTGAAGGAAAAAGCGGATGCAGGTGCGGCGGAAGGATATATCCTGATTGCCAATGAGCAGTCCACAGGGAAAGGCCGCTATGGAAGATATTTTTTCTCACCGGCACAGACTGGCGTATATTTCAGCATACTCCTGCGCCCCAGTCAATGCGCACCCCAGCAGGCCATGGGAATTACAACCATGGCGGCGGTTGCCATGTGCCAGGCCATTGAGGCAGTGTCGGACGAGAAACCCCAAATCAAATGGGTAAATGATATCTTTGTCAGGGGGAAAAAAGTCTGCGGTATTTTGACGGAAGGTTCCTTTGGGTTAGAGAGCGGAGTGCTGGAATATGCGGTTCTGGGCATTGGAATCAATGTGTATCCTCCGGTGGACGGTTTCCCAGAGGAATTGGAAGATATTGCCGGGGCTGTTTTTGAAAGATCACACGATGATATGAAGAATCGCCTAGTGGCAGAATTTCTAAATCGATTCTGGGACGATTACGAATCGAAGAATTGGGCAGATTATATTGACAAATACCGCCGTTACAGCATGGTAATTGGAAGGGAAATCACAGTACTTTCCCGGGATCAAGAAAGAAAGGCTTTTGCCTATGGAATTGATGATGAATGCCGTCTTCAGGTTCGGTATGAAGATGGCAAGACAGAAAGTCTGTATTCCGGGGAAATCCGCATTCGTATGTAAATATCGCAAGAACCGCCGGTTTTCTTAGGGAAATCGGCGGTTCTTGATGAAAGTGGTCTTTTAAGCGCATGAAAAACCGCCCACTGTACCATTCAGTGGGCGGCCTATAGAAATTATAAGTTGCGTGCAGTGTGTTTTTTGTTCCACACACCGCCTCGATAAAAGATATAGGACAGGACAGATCCAACACACCAGCCGATGGGCCACGCAATCCAAATGCCAATGCAGCCAAGCTGCACGGAGAGTACTTTGGCCAGCGACACACGCAGGATCAAATCGGTAAAGGTGGCAGCCATGAACTGTTTCATCATACCGGAGCCTCGCAGAATGCCGTCGCAAACCAGCTTTGTAGATGCGATGAAGTAGAAGGGGGCGACGATTTGCAGGAATTGGACACCAACGGTCATGGCCTGACCATTGGGTTCATCCATGAATATGGACATCATGGTACTTCCGGCGAAGAAGTAGAGGGCAACGATGGGAATGCAGATCAGCCACACAAGCTTTAGTCCGGCGTGGTAACCCTCCCGGATACGATCTGTCAGGTTTGCTCCCAGATTTTGGGCCGTGTAGTTGGAGATACCATTTCCCAGGGTAGTCATAGAGGAAATCACCAGATTGTTGAGCTTTACAGAGGCACTGTAGCCTGCCATGACGCTGGAACCGAAGGAATTGATGATGCCTTGGATGAAGATATTGCCTACAGAAATGAAACTCTGCTGTAAAATGCTTGGAATCGCAATCACAGAAATGCGACCCAGCAAGAGCCAGGAGAATATGGGAGCCTTTTCTTCGGAATGAATGGTATTGAAACGCTTGAACATGACGATAACCGCCAGCACACAGCTAATTCCCTGACACAGGAAAGTTGCCCATGCAACACCTGCTACGCCCATTTTGAATGCGGTGACGAACAGAATGTCCACTGCAATGTTGGTAGTAGAGGAGACTGCGAGAAAAATAAAGGGGGTTTTGGAATCGCCCAGAGCGGAGAACACACCCGTTGCAATATTGTAGTAGAACACAAAAGGCAGACCCATGATATAAATGTCAAGATAGAGCTTGGAATCCGCCATGACATTTTCGGGTGTATTTATGATATGCAGCAGATCCGTGCAAAACAGCAGGCCGCCTGCCATCAGCAGTCCGCACAGAACACCGCCGGAGATCAATGTGGTATAGACAGCGGTTTTCAGGTCTTTGTTCTGCTTTGCGCCAAATAGCTGGGAAACGATGACGGAGCATCCGATATTGGCGCCGAAGGCAAATGCAATAAAGATCAGGGTGATCTCATAACTGTTGCCAACTGCTGCCAATGCGTCCTCGCCGATAAACTTGCCTGCAACTAAACTGTCTGCAATGTTATACAGCTGCTGAAAGATAATACTGCCAAACAGGGGCAGGCAGAATTTCCACAGCACGGTTGTAGGTTTTCCAACGGTCAAATCTCGATTCATTGTAAACACCTCACATTTTTACTCAATCCAAAGTATTATACTGCTGTCATTTGCCGTTGTAAATAGGAATCCACCATAGCCATGTGTAAAAAAATCGGCGTATTCTTGCGTAAGAATGGGTAAAAATAGTGAACAGGATGCGTAACTTTATCGGTTGCTGAAAGGCCATGTATATTGGGTCACAATTACGATGGAGACTGACAATCGAGCGCTTTATCTCTTTTGAAACAATGATTTTCCGATAAAAGCGTCGATTCTACTGTGGTTCGGTTGTCATATTGGGAGGCCTGTGTTAGCATTTGATAGAGGTGATAACGATGTTTGAAATTGACAAACAAAAATTTGGGGCATTTGTGGGTGAACTTCGCCGGGAGAAAGGGTATACGCAGAAGGAATTGGCAGAGCGCCTGTTTATCTCAGATAAGGCTGTCAGCAAATGGGAGACGGCCGTAAGTATCCCGGATACAGCACTGTTGATTCCATTGGCAGATATACTTGGTGTTTCGGTCACAGAACTGCTGATGAGCCAGAGAATCCAACAGAGCGAAACGATGGAGCCAAATCAGGTTGAAGATATCGTTAAGACGGCGATTAGCTATGCAGAGGAACACCCCGAAAGGGCGTATCAATCAAAGAGCAAATGGTGTGTTATATATGCTGCATCTGTATTGGCCGGCGGTATCGGTTTGCTGTTCAGCCATCTAAATGGGCAGCTATACGAATCGGTGCTCACGCTTACGATATTAACAGCGGTCTTTGGGGCGTATTTCTGTTTCTTCGCCAAGCTGAAACTGCCGGGGTATTATGATGAATATAGAATCGGTGCTTTTTCTGACGGCCCAATTCGGATGAATCTTCCGGGAGTGAGATTCAATAACCGTAATTGGCCGCATATTGTAAAGGTTGGGCGTATCTGGTCATGTGTGTGTGCGGCGCTGGTCCCATTCATTGCACTGTTCGTAAATGAGCTGCACATGGATGCTGGTGGAGAGATTGTAAATTATTTGGTGTTGGCTGCGACACTGGGCGGTTTATTTATACCGATGTATATTGTTGGGAAAAGGTACGAGTAAAAAATTTACTTAGATGTTGTATGACCAACGTCCCCTGCTTACCTGGAAGAAGTACGCAGCAGGATCAAGAATCATGCTGTTCTTTTTGGGATATCCGTATCACAGGTTTTCTACTGCATTCATATACTAAAACTGAAGATGTTTGATCGGAGGTAATGTATGTGAATAGAAACGCCTGTAACGCCTGTACGAATGTGATCAAAGACTATGGGCCAAAACCGCTCATTGTGAACATGGAGCGATTTGCGCAAGATAATCCAAATTATAGGACAGCTTTGTGGACGGGGGAACATCTGCAAGTAACGCTGATGAGTATCCCTGTCGACGGGGATATTGGTCTTGAGATGCATTCTGATTTGGATCAATTCATTCGGATTGAAGATGGATGCGCCCTTGTTATGATGGGAAGGAGCAGTACACTTTTAAACTGCCAGCAAAAGGTAAACAGCAACTATGCTGTCGTGATCCCCGCAGGCACATGGCACAATGTCATCAATGTCGGAAGGTCACCATTAAAGGTGTATTCAATTTATGCACCGCCACAGCACCCATATGGAACGGTTCATAGGACAAAAGAGGAAGGGGAAGAGGCGGAAAGATACGGATAGTGGCAGTGGGAGCAACCTAAGTCATGCACTGCCATATATAACGATCACCCCTTGTGTAGTTGTGATTCTACACAAGGGGTGATTTGTCTGTTGTTTATACGAAACCGATTTACGGTTTCATGGGGGATTTCTTAGAAATCAGTAATCAATGCGGCCGGGAGTCGCGATTTCATCCATGGTATTGGTACAGCCAACGGAGTTATCGGGGCGGCGCTTGATGGTCAGGGAGGGGTCTGTCAGTTCAGGGATGTCATCGATTTCGCCGTTTGCAAATTCGCGCATCTTTTCACCAGCGGTATCCAAACGGGCACAGACACCACCAAGACGAACTTCCAGAACTTCAAATCCGTTTGGCTTGTTGGTGCTTTCCCACAGTTTCCGCCAAATCCGGCGAAGATCGTCCAAGGCTTTGATGGTTCCGGGAATATCTTCTGCCAGTTTCGCTGCCAGTTCCCGATTGCCGGAACGGACAGCATCTGCAGCCTGCTCATGCCACATGGACTTGCGAGCCAGTGCCCGAGCCAAGATAGCGTAGAAACGGAAGAGCATTTCGTATTCGGGGTTCTCCCGGGCGTATTTGGCGTATAGTGGCTCCAGAGAGGCAAAATGCTTTGCCACTTCAAATCCTTTGGTGTCTGCCTCAAACAGCTGGACCAGCGGATCCTGATACAGCATGATCTTGCAGGCATTACAGGGATCAGCAGGACGGGAATTCATGCCGGGGACGGTATTCATCAAACTGAGATCCAGGAAGGCCTGTGCATCAGCATGACAGCAGCGGGCAAAGCGCTGACGAATGGCTGCTTCATCGTAGACGCCGGTGTAGGTCATTTCAGCGTAAATTTGCAAGCCAAGCAAAGCGGTGGTCAGATTCGTTTCTGCACCATTGTCACCCCAGGCTGTGGCAAGTACGGTTTTGATACCGGCCTCGATGCAGGCATTGAGGGCAGGAATGGTGTTCTGAATCGTGGTGGGGTAGGAGGGAGCAGGTCCAATCCAAGTCCAGATACCGCCGGCAAAAATGGTGGGAGCACAGAATTGAGCGTGCTTTTCAATGGCAGAGGCATATTCTTCCTGCTTTGCGTGATAGTAATCCCAGTAGACCAGACTGACACGGGGATCTACGGCAGCCTTGGCAGATTCAGAGGGCATTCCGCCGTTGTGATAGTTACATCCATCCAGATGGAAATACATATCACTCCAGATCATAGGATCCAGACCGTATTGATCGGTAATATCCAACACACGTTTCAGGTGTCTGCCGATGACAGCGTGGGGGTCTTCCCAACCGTATTTGGTCAGGTGAGCGCCCAGACCGACGCCGAATGCTTCATCCATGCCCAGATGAATCCGTTTGGAACGGAAGGGGGCGGAGGCGGCTCGGATCATCTGCTCCAGCAACTCATAGGTTTCGTCCAGATCGGCAAGCAGCACTTCGTCGTTGTCCCGCAGGTGCGTAAAGGCAGGCCAGTGGAGAATGCGCTTGAGATGTCCCAGAGCCTGAATGCAGGGGCAGAGCTCAATGCCGAACATGTTGGCATAATCATCCAGAGCTTTCAGTTCGTCATAGGTGTACCGGCCCCGCTTGTATCCAAAGAAAGGCTGTTCAGGAACTTCATAGGTATCTTCGGTGTAGAGCATACCTAGGTTCAAACCCATCAGAGCCATTTTCCGCAGGAACATTTGCATGGCCTCGGGTTTCAGAACGGCGTTGCGGGAGCAGTCGAACATGAGACCCACGGATTCAAACCGGGCTGTCTCATGAATGGAACAGGGCACCAGAGGATGCGGAATTTGACTCAGTGCACGGTAGAATTGCACAGGGGACTGCCAAGTCAGGGAGACGGAAATACCGTCAGAGTGTACAGCAAGCTCTTCGCCCTTTTGGCAGACGACGCAAATGCCGTCGGGAGCCTCCTGCAAGCCCAGGTCGTCCTTTAACGCATGAAGGGCAGTCTGCCAGTTTTCCGGCAGTTCGCCGGTCAGATGAATCTTATGATACATAATCTGATCTCCTTTGTACCCCATAATAAGATGGCGCGTCCGGGGTTTTTGTCATTTAAGTTATAGCAAACACCGACAGGAAAGGAAAGTATAAATTGGATACATCAGGCTCCGAAAAAGACGATTCTTAAAAAAACAGCACATTCACCATGAAAGCTGTCACAAACTTGTGCAATATACATAAAGCAGTGTGTAAATACATTTGTGAACTGTAAAAAATAAACAACAATGTATCTTTTCTATACTATAAAATCGCTTTTCAAGACTTCCTGTAGGGGTAAACAGGTTATATAATATGGACAAACAAATCGGGTCGTTACGCAGTCTATTGGCAGCGGAGAAAGGGGAAATAACAATGGTAAAAGACAAACCGACGAAATCGCCAAAGCTCAACAAAAAGCGGCGGGTCAAATGGACCAGAGATGATACGGAATTAACGATTCTGGCGATTCCCACCACCGTTTGGTTTATTGTTTTTTGCTATCTGCCAATGTTTGGCATTATTCTTGCATTCAAAAATTATAAAATAGTGGATGCAACCAAAAGTTTCGTCTTTAATCTTCTTCACAGTGACTGGGCGGGCTTTGAAAACTTTCGGTATTTTCTGAGTTTGAAGGACTTCCCTCAGATTTTCCGAAATACCGTGCTGTATAATGCAGTCTTTATTGTATTGGACATTGTTCTTCCTGTTAGTCTTGCGATCATGATTAGCAATATCTACAACAAGCGGTGCTCCAAGGCTTATCAGACGCTGATGTTCATGCCGCATTTTATGTCATGGGTTGTGATCAGTTATTTTGTATATGCATTTTTAGTAACGGATAAAGGCTTGCTGAACAGTGTCATCCGGTTCTTCGGTGGCGAGAATGTCAATTGGTATGCAGAATCCAAATACTGGCCCATCATTTTGACGATCATGCATATCTGGAAGGTTTTGGGTTATAGCATGGTCGTGTACTTAGCCAGTATCACCGGTATTGACACCTCGTTGTACGAGGCTGCTGTGCTGGACGGTGCAAGTAAAACCCAACAGGCGCGCTACATTACCCTGCCGTCGCTGTATCCCATGATCATTCTCATGTTTATTATGGCTGTTGGTCGAATCTTCGCATCTGATTTCGGTCTGTTCTATCAGGTTACTCGCGGTGCTGGTCAGCCATTAACCCCCGTAGTGGCAACCTTTGATGTAAAGATATTCCAGATGGTTACGACCAGTCCGAATCTGGGTCAGAATGCTGCGGCGTCCCTGTTCCAGTCTGTTGTGGGCTGTATTACCATTCTGGGTGCAAACTGGATTGTTCGCAAGGTCGATCCGGATAGTGCCATGATTTAAGGAGGGGGAGCGTGATTATGGCTCAGCAAATGAAAAAAAACCATAAAAAAGAGTCCCGCAATGACGAATCCCGGCTAAATCGGATCAAGCCGGTTACCAACTTTTTCTTCAATTTCGTGTTTGCAGCGCTGGCATTGGTCTGTTTGCTACCGATTGTCTTCATTTTCATCATTTCCATTACGGATGAAAATGTGATCAGAACGCAGGGCTATCAGCTTTATGTCACCGCCAAAACAGTTTCAACAAAGGCTTACGAATATCTGTGGACCCAGAGAAAGACCATCTTGGGCGCTATGTGGGTATCTATTAAGGTAACCACAATCGGTACGGTATTGGGAGTGCTCTTGACAACACTGATGGGATATGTGCTGTCTCGGAAGGAATACAGGCTGAGAGGATTCTACACCATGCTCATTTTCATCCCCATGATTTTCGGTGGTGGCCTTGCAGCTTCGTATGTGGTGAATACTCAAATTTTGCATTTGGGAAATACTCTTGCAATTTTGATTCTTCCGCTGGCTGTTTCCAGTTTCAACGTGGTTATTGCACGAACCTTTTTCCAGTCTACGATTCCGGATTCAGTGATTGAGTCAGCAGAGCTGGACGGCGCATCCCAGTGGTCTATTTTCTTCCGGATCGTGCTGCCGATTTCTAAACCGGTTCTGGCTACCATTGCGCTATTCCTTGCTTTCGGCTATTGGAACGACTGGTATCAGTCCATGCTGTATATCAAAGATCAAGATCTTCAGTCTTTGCAGGCAATGCTGAACAGTATGCAGAAGAATTTGGAATACCTAACAAAGAACCCAACAGCAGGTCTGACATCCTCGGATATGATTCGAATGATGCCTCAGGAATCGGTTCGTATGGCAATTGCTTTCGTTGTAGCTGTCCCCATTGCATGTGTCTATCCCTTCTTCCAGAAATACTTCATTTCCGGTTTGACCGTAGGCGCAGTCAAGGGCTGAGCCCTTCTCTTCACAGGTTGTAACTGCTGGGAACAAACCCATAGCAGTACAATAAAATAAATTTATTATTAGGAGGAACAAAAATGAAAAAGCTTATCGCCCTTTTACTGGCATCTGTCATGGTACTGGGTCTGTTCGCAGGCTGTTCAGGTGACACCAAACCAGTAGAAACCAATCCAGATGCATCGCAGACGGCAAACAAGCCATCTGATGCATCCACAGGCACTGAAACAAAAGATGAAATTGTGAATCTGAAGTGGGTTACTGTCGGTAACGGTATGCCCGAAAACTACGATGCCTGGAAGGCAGCAATGGACGCTTATCTGGAAGAGAAAATTGGCGTACATCTGGACATGGAAGTCATCGGCTGGGGCGACTGGGATCAGCGCCGTAACATGATTGTTTCCACCAACGAGCCATACGACATTATGTTCACCAACAATGCCACCTATTATAAGGATGTCAACATGGGTGCATTTGCAAAGCTGGATGATCTGATCGATCAGGTTCCGGCTCTGCGAGACTACATTCCTGCGGATTACTGGGAAGCTTGTAAAGTGAACGGCGGTCTGTATGCTGTTCCTTCTTACAAGGATTCCTCTGCAACCTTCTTCTTCGTCTATGATCAGGAACTGGCTGAGGCTACAGGCCTTGACTACAAGAATGCACATACTCTGGCGGATGTTGAGAAGATTCTCGAAGCTATGTACGAGACCGAGACTGCAAACCACCCCAAGGGGACTCCTGTATTCTATGTCCACCAGGGCGGTGTTGATGCCATTTATGGTTCCAAGTACGATGACATCTCTGCAGGCTGCCCTGCAATCGGTGTCTCCTACAAGAACGGTGAACCCAAGGTCGTTTCCGTATTCGAGCAGGAAGATGTCATGGCTGACTTGGCTGTTCTGCAGGACATGTACGCAAAGGGTCTGATTAACTCCGATGCGAACATCCTGGCCGAAGCCCCTGCATATAACCCCTGCGGCATTGGCCAGGGCTGGCCTTCTGCTGCTGATACCACCTGGGGCCCCAACATGAAGATCGAAGGCTTGAAGGCTATCGCAATCCAGTGGGGCGACAGCACGGTTCTGTCCAATGCAACAGTTCAAGGCTCCCTGAACTGCATCTCTGCATCCAGTGCACATCCCGACAAGGCTCTGCAGCTGCTGGAGCTGGTCAACACCGACACCAAGGTTCGTGACATGCTGTTCTACGGCCTGGAAGGTGACAACTTCGACTATACTGCTGACGGAAAGGTTCATAAGAACAATTCTGAGTGGACAATGGCTGGTTACACCCAGGGAACCTTCTTCAATGTTTCTACCCTCGACACCGACACGTTCAATCAGTGGGATGAGGTCAAGGAGCAGAACGAAAATGCTGTACCTTCCCCGATTCTGGGCTTCTCTTTGAACAAAGAGCCTATCAGCGACAAACTGGATGCCCTCGTTGCAATCTTCACCGAATGGCGTGCAGCTCTGATGACTGGTGCAGATCCCAGTGCTCGCGAAAATATGCTGGCTGCTATGAAGGATGCTGGTCTGGATGACGTTATTGCTGAAATCCAGTCTCAGATTGATACTTGGGTTGCTAGCAAGTAATTTCTAATAGGCATAGGTGGGCTTTACCTGCCGGGTGGGGCCGTTGATATCAATGGCCCCACCCTTTGTCTTTGGAGCCGATTCTCTAAGCTCCCAGTTTAGAGAATCGGCTCTGAAAACAAATCGTTTTCAGTCCGTGTACACAATGAAATAATAGGCGATATTAATTATAGGAGAGAAAATCTTATGTATTTTATTGACGAACGAATTCAAAGAATTTGCGACCAATTAAAAAATTTCCGATTTCTAAAATCATATGACCTTAGCAACTGGGAATATAAGCACGGTCTGTATTTTCGCCCGGAGGAGGCCGATGGCAGTGAAACTCCGTGGGAGCCTTTCGACAGTAAATCCATGCGTTTTTATGCCTATCCAGATGGCTCTGCAGATGGAAAATTTAAGGGCCAGAATACGGACTTTCACGGCATTCCCGGTGAGCATTACTGGTTTCGCTGCCATGCGACCATTCCACAGGATTTTGATGGTCAGTCCGTCTGGTTCCATATCAGTACCCAGATCGATGAGTGGGACGATGCCAAGAATCCACAGTTTTTGGTGTTTGTCAATGGTGAGGTAGTCCAGGGTGCAGACATGAACCACCGGGAAGTTCTGCTCAGCCGCTGTGCCAAGGGTGGTGAAGAGCTGGATATTGATATTCAGGCGTATACCGGTATTATGCATATGGAGTTTGCATTCCAGACCAGTTTTTATGTCCTTGATGAGAAAATCAATCATCTGTACTACGATCTTCTGATTCCTTTACAGGCATTTGCTCGAATGGATAAGGACAGCAAGGTAAGGCTGGATTTGCAGACAGTCCTGAATGACACCATCAATCTGCTGGATATGCGGATACCCTATTCCCGGAATTTCTATGATTCTGTAGACGCTGCGCAGACATACATAACGGAAAATCTCTATGAGAAAATGGGTGGTCACGATGAGATCATAGCCACCTGTATTGGTCATACGCACATCGATGTGGCATGGTGGTGGACTGTGGCGCAGACAAGGGAAAAGGTGGTGCGCTCCTTTGCAACGGTTCTAAAGCTGATGGATGAGTACCCCAACTATAAATTTATGTCCAGCCAGCCAGTTCTTTATGATTTCCTGAAACAGCGGTATCCGGAATTGTTTGAGAAAATCAAGCAGCGTGTCCAGGAAGGACGCTGGGAAGTAGAAGGCGGTATGTGGTTAGAGGCTGACTGCAATCTGACTTCCGGTGAATCCCTTGTCCGGCAATTCCTTTATGGAAAGCGATTCTTCCGTGAGGAATTTGGCAAAGACAGCAAAATTCTGTGGCTGCCGGATGTTTTCGGATACTCCGGTGCGCTGCCTCAGATTATGAAAAAGTCCGGTGTTGACTATTTTATGACAACCAAGCTTGCATGGAACCAGATCAATCAGATCCCGAACGATACCTTCATATGGCGCGGAATCGATGGATCTGAGGTGCTTACCCACCTGATTACAACGCTGGGTATCGATCAGGATCCGAAGGAGAGCTTTTTTACAACATATAATGGTATGCTCCATCCCGGCTCCATCATGGGCGGTTGGGAGCGCTACCAGAATAAGCAGATCAACAACGATATCTTAATTTCCTATGGCTATGGTGATGGCGGCGGTGGCCCCACCCGTGAAATGCTGGAAACCTCTCTGCGTATGGAGCAGGGCATCCAAGGAATCCCTAAGGTTCGTCAGGAGACTGCCAGAACCTACTTCGATGAGCTGAATGGGCGTGTCAAGAATCATCCCCGACTGGAGACATGGGAAGGTGAATTTTACTTTGAGTACCATCGCGGTACATATACCTCTATGGCTCGCAACAAGCGGGGCAACCGCAAGAGTGAACAAATGATGATGGATCTGGAACTGCTGGGGGTGCTGGCAGGGGAGTACCCTGCCGAGGCTGACAACCGGCTGTGGCGGGATATCATTCTGCTGAATCAGTTCCACGATATTCTCCCCGGCAGCTCCATTGCAGAAGTTTATGAAGTCACCAAGCAGGAGTACGAGGCACTGGAACAGGAAGTCCACGGACGCATCGGAGAACTGCTCGGTAAGCTTACCCCCAAGGGAGATGGTGTGACCGTATTCAATACCCTGGGCTTTGACAGGAACGATGTGGTCGGACTGGGCAATATTGATGCCACCGGCCTGACAGACGGCAATACGGTTTATCCCATCCAGCAGACGGAGCAGGGAGCGGTTGCGTATCTTGAACATCTTCCCCCAAAGGGATGGGCATGTTTCAGCCTCACCGAAAGCAAGGCGGAATCCCCATTTGTTCGTTCGGATGACTACCATTTGGAAACACCTTACTACCGGGTGGAACTGGACAAGGCTGGCCGTTTTGTGTCTTTGTTTGACAAGGCGCAGGAGCGGGAACTGTGCAAAGCGGGACAGGCAATCAACACCCTGCGTTTGTATGAGGATAAGCCTGTTTATTACGATAACTGGGATATCGACATGTATTACACGGAAAAAAGCTGGCCTGTTGATGAATTGGTCAGCATGCAGTGGATTGAGGACGGCCCCGTTTGCACCACCCTGGCTTTGCAGTACAAATGCTGTAATAGTACCATCTGGCAGAAGATCCACTTCTATGCGGGTTTGCGCCGGATCGACTTTGAAACCCAGGCAGACTGGAAGGAACATCAGCATCTGCTAAAGGCAGAATTTCCTGTGGATATCCATAGCGATGAGGCTACTTTTGAGGTGCAGTTCGGCAATGTCACCCGTAAGGTGCATACGAACACCTCTTGGGAGAAGGCAAGATTTGAAAGCTGCGGTCAGCGCTGGATGGATCTGTCTGAAGGTCATTACGGCGTTAGCCTCTTAAATGACTGCAAGTATGGTCATAGTGTCAGGGATGGCGTGATTGGTCTGACGCTCATCAAGTGCGGCATCGAGCCTAACCCCAACACAGACAACGAGATGCACTACTTCACCTACAGTCTGTATCCCCACTGTGGCGGCTGGCGTGAGGCCGGTACAGTGCAGGAGGCATCCAAACTGAATCAGCCTGCATACGCATGTGCTGGCGGACAGGCAGGGGAGAAGTTCAGCTATGTATCTGTGGATCAGAAGAATGTCATTCTGGAAACGGTTAAGCAGGCAGAGGACGGCGACGGAACGGTACTGCGTCTGTATGAGTCTGAGAATGCCCGCACCAAGGTGACGGTAACCCTGCCCAAGGGAACGAAAAAGGTCTGCGTTACGAACCTTTTAGAGCAGGTAGAATCGGAACTGCCTGTGGAAGATGGCAAGGTGACATTCGTTATAAAGCCCTACGAAATTATTACTTTACTGGTAAAATGAGGGTTGGTTCTTGACCCCTGCGAAGAAACTGCTATACTTGAGATGAACGATTGAGGCAGTGCCCTGTGTTCATCATAGATCCTGATATATATTAAAGGAGATTTTAAGATGAAACGTTCTGAAATTAACAAAGCATTAAAAGAGCTTGAGGCTATGTGTGAGAAGTACCATTGTTACCTGCCGCCCTTCTGCCATTTTACCCCGGAGCAGTGGCAGAATATCGGGCACGAGTATGACGAAGTGCGTGATTGCATGCTGGGCTGGGACATCACCGACTATGGTCTTGGTGATTTTGACAAGGTTGGTTTTTCTCTGATTACCATCCGCAACGGCAATATGAAAATGAAGGACAAGTACCCCAAGGTTTACGCCGAGAAACTGCTGTACCTGAAGGAAGGTCAGTATTCACCCAACCACTTCCACTGGTACAAGACCGAGGATATTATCAACCGGGGTGGCGGAAATGTGCTGATTAAGGTTTATAACAGCCTGCCGGACGAGTCCATTGACTATGAATCTGATGTTACTGTCCATACGGACGGCCGCACTTACACGGTTCCGGCTGGATCTGTGATTCGCCTGACCCCTGGTGAGAGCATCCATGTACAGCAGTATATGTACCACGACTTTAATGTGGAGCCGGGCACCGGCAATGTGCTTCTGGGCGAGGTCAGCCAGTGCAACGATGACAACACCGACAACCGTTTCAATCCCCCGGTAGGACGTTTTCCGGAGATTGAAGAGGATGAGCCACCCTATCGCCTGCTGTGCAACGAATATCCTGCGGCCAAGTGAGGGATTAACATGATTGATGTAGTTGCACTGGGCGAACTGCTCATTGACTTTACCTGTATTTCTACTGATGCAGATGGGTATCCCACCATGGCGGCTCATCCCGGTGGTGCGCCTGCTAATTTTCTGGCGGCTCTCAGTAGATTCGGCGCCAGTACAGCCCTGCTGGGAAAGGTAGGCACCGATGCCTTTGGCAAGATGCTGACAAATACCCTGCATAAAGCAGGAATTTCCACCGAAGGGCTTTTGGAAGATCATGATTATTTTACGACACTGGCATTTGTCACTTTGGATGAAACCGGAAATCGGGAGTTTTCGTTCTCTCGCAAACCCGGTGCGGATACCCAGCTTTGTTTTGAGGAGCTGAAGTTAAATCTGATTGACGAGGCAAAGGTATTCCACTTTGGCACGCTGTCTTTGACGGATGAGCCAGCCCGCACAGCCACACAGAAAGCTGTTGCCTATGCAAAGTCCAAGGGAAAGCTGATTACCTATGACCCCAATCTCCGCAAACCCTTGTGGAAGGATTTGGATTGTGCAAAAGAGCAGCTGATTTGGGGACTTTCTCAGGCAGATGTGGTGAAAATCAGCGATGAGGAAGTGGAGTTCCTGTTTGGTCTGGGCGTCCAAGACGGTGCAGAGTACATCTTAGAGCATTTCGGGGTCAAGCTGGTGTTTGTTACCTGCGGCCCAGATGGCTGTTATTTTAAGAATGCTGTGACATCCGGTCACGTACCGGGGCTTGCGGGTCTAAATGTCATTGACACCACCGGTGCCGGCGATATCTTTGGCGGAAGTGCTGTATGGAAACTGCTCCAGCTGGAGACGGCGCCTGAAATGCTGTCAGAGGAGCAACTTCGGGATGTGGTAAGCTTTGCCTGCACCAGTGCCGGTTTGTCCACCACTCGCTCCGGGGGTATTTCCAGCATCTGCGATTATCAGGAAATTATGACCAGGATGAAAGAAATCTACCGGTAAGGGGAGATAAATGTATGCAGATCAAAAACTGGACGTTCCTGTACCCGGGCTTTGGGGAACTTTCCTGCCAAGCCCCGTGTACCATGTACAGCGTTTTACTGGAACACAAAAAGATTCCCAATCCTTTTGAGGGGAGAAATGACCAATTACTGACTTCACTTGCGGATAAAGACTGTGCTTTTATCTCTAACTTTGAAATTCTTCCGTCAATTCTGGAGCAGGACTTTATCGAACTTACCTTCCATGGCCTAGATACGATCTGCACCATCACCCTGAATGGAACTGTGTTGGATCAGGTTCAGAATATGCACCGGGCCTATACATACGAAGTTAAGAATATGCTGCACGAAGGCATTAACACGCTGCGCCTGGACTTCAAGTCTCCAACCAAGTATTTTGCAGACCGGCATCTGCGCCACTATCTTTATACCAACGACGGTGATACCATTCCCGGCGCAGCCCATTTGCGCAAAGCACTGTATATGTCTGGCTGGGACTGGGGCCCTGCATTGCCTGACATGGGTATTTACCGGCCTGTTGAACTCTTGGCTTATGATACCGACCGAATCCGTGATGTGCAGATTCGTCAGAATCACCACGATGGTGTGGTGGATCTGACCATCACCGCTGATACGGTAAAGGGCAGTGACTGCGACCTGTATGCAGCCATCGATGGAAAGCGGGTTCGCCTGCACAACGGAAAGGCTGAGGTGCGGATCGAGCATCCCAGGATCTGGTGGGTTCGTGGATACGGCGAACAGCCACTGTATGATTTGGATGTGGAATTGGTGCAGGGAGACTGCGTGATAGACCGTAACCATAAATCCATTGGTCTGCGGACGCTGACCGTCAGTACAAAACCGGACCCGGATAAAAAGGGCAGCGAATTTTGTTTCGTCATCAATGGGGTCAAGATTTTTGCCATGGGTGCAAACTACATCCCTCAGGATAGTCTGCTGACTCGGGTGACCCATGAAAAAATGGATGAGATGATGCAGCAGTGTCTGGATGCAAACTTCAATTCCCTGCGGGTTTGGGGTGGCGGAATCTATCCTGACGACTATTTCTTTGAATTGTGCGACCGAAATGGCATTCTGGTCTGGCTGGACTTCATGATTGCCTGTGCCAATGTGTGGATGACACCGCAGTTTGAAACCGAGTGCAGGGCAGAGGCTGCACAGAATTTGAAACGTCTGCGCCATCATGCAAGCCTTGGCTTGATTTGCGGTAACAATGAGATGGAACTGGCGGTTCTCACCTGGGGCATTGGCGAAAGTCAGTTGGTGCGGGAAGATTATATCCAACTGTATGAGCGGATTCTGCCCCAGATTGCGGAAGAGTTGGCCCCGGATATTTTCTACTGGCCGTCCAGCCCTTGTTCCGGTGGTGGATTTGACGATCCCGGCAACTTTGCTCGGGGAGATACCCACTACTGGGAAGTGTGGCACGGCGGTGTGCCATTCACCACCTATCGGCAAAAGCATTTCCGGTTCTGCTCGGAGTATGGTTTTGAGGCATTTCCCTCTATGAAAACCATACGAACCTTCTGCCCTGAGGAGGAACAGAACTGTTTCTCCCGAATTATGGAAGACCATCAGAAGTGTAAAGGCGGTAACGGTAAAATCCTGCGGTATCTGGCAGATAACTACCTGTATCCCCATTCCTTTGAAAAACTTGTATATGCATCCCAGCTGTTACAGGCCGATGCCATTAAATATGGCGTGGAGCATTTTCGCCGGGAGCGTGGCTACTGCATGGGTTCCATGTACTGGCAGTTTAATGACTGCTGGCCTGTTGCAAGTTGGTCTAGTGTGGATTACTTCGGAAGATATAAGGCTTTGCACTATGCGGCTAAGAAATTTTATGCCCCTGTTGCAATGGGTCTGTTTCTGGAAAACGGCGTGCTGATTGTAAATGTTTCCAATGAAACCATGCATGATTTCAAAGGACAGATTCGCATGAGCCTTTGCAAGTCTGATTTGACGAAACTTGACGGGGCGGAGGAAACCATTTTTGTAAAGGCACTGACGTCCAAGGATGTTTTTGAGTATCAGGTTCAGGTGGATGATCCCTATGATACATTCCTGGTGGTGGATCTGTTTGATGAGAATGATGGTTTTATCATGCGGCAGACAGAAATGCTGGTTCCCAATAAGCATTTTTCCTGGAGAAAACCACAGTTCCAGATTCATTGCGAAGACGCACGCGATGGTGTGGTGATTGAAGTCACTGCCGATGTGTTTGCCGCAGGTGTGTGCATTGATTTTGAGGGTTTTGACTGTGTCTTGTCCGATAACTTTTTTGCTCTGACTGACGGTAAGCCTTATCGCGTGATTGCCCGAACCAATCGCAGTGCAAAGGAATTGGCCGATGCCCTCACCATTCAGTCTGTGTACGACATCCGATGATTGCATGCTTTTCGTAGGAGGAAATATATGGGTAAATATAGCAATTTCCTCCATACGGAGGCATATAGGCGAACATTTCTAGCATATCAGGCGATTTCCTTGCTGCTTGCGGTGACCATCCTGGGGTTTGTCTACCGGGATATGTACAATGCAGCGCAGGAGAATTTTGTCACGGAGTCCACAAAAATCTATGAAGATGTGGATCGCCGTGTGGGACATGTAGTGGATTCCGTTGACCAATTTTATACCCAGCTTTATGCATCCCCCAGCTTGGCAGAGGATTTCTTCCGATACTTCGGGGCCACGGCAGAGGAATATACCGCTCGGCGATTGTCCCAGACAAGAGAACCCACATCTGACATTTTGGCAGAATTTAATAATCTTGTGCAAAACAGCGGCAACAGCATTCGACATATTATTTGCTATGCCCCAGAGAATGTGGTGGATCTGGAATTTAACGATCAGGGGGATGCCAGACACCGGATCATTACCACCGAAGAGGCAGAGGAAATTTGCCGGTCAGGCTGTTTCTATCAGATGGATATTCACCGAAATTCCGCATATTTGGGCAAAATCAGCATTGTGCTGGATTTGTCCGAATTTGCGGACAAGGCTCTGATGGATGATTCTGGACGTGGACTGTGCCTAGTGATGCCCCACGGGATGGTTTCCCGGGGGCAGGTCCAGATTACGCAGTCGCAGGCAGCTGACCTTATGGAAAATGGCAGTTTTATGAAACAGGTCGGAACGATGCCGGGGACATACTACTGTGCCACCTATGCGTCACAATACCTACCGTTCAGTGTTTTGTATCTAGTACAGTCCCAGGTGCTTTTGCGGAATATGTTCCGCAATTTTATTTTGCTGGTGGTTTGTTTCCTGCTGGCATTTGGAGCCATCAATGTGGTTCTGATTCGGCGGTTTTCTCAGGATACAAAGTATATTGGCACGATTCTGCATAGCATGGAGGAGGCTGAGCGGGAAAACTTTACACCAGTGCCCGTTACCGGCTACGATCCGGAATATGATGCCATAGTCCGAGGACTCAATAAACTCTATGCCCATCTGGATAATCTGATTCAGCAGGAGTACAAGCTGACAATCAGCCAGCAGAAAGCGCAGATGGATATGCTCAGTGCCCAGTTGAATCCCCATTTCCTGTATAACACGCTGGAACGCATTCGTATGCGGGCTTTGAATGAAAATGTTCCCGATGTGGCGGAGGCTACGGCAGGACTTGGGCTGCTGTATCGCAATATTGTGAAAACCGAACCGGTGATACCCATGAAACAGGAGCTGGAAATTACAAGGCAGTATCTTGATTTAATGGCTTTTCTTTATGGCGATCAGTTTATGTACTATTTTGATGTAGATCCGGCGGTTGAGGACATTATGACACCCAAAATCTGGATGCAGCCGATTGTAGAGAATTTCTTTAAGCATAATTTCCGGCAGGATGACCAAATCAAGGTCATTGTGGTGGAAATGAAGGCTAAAAAAGATGGCTACGAGTGCCGTTTCTTTGACAACATTGGCTCTGTGGAGCCCGAGCGTATGCAGGAAATCAATGAATCCCTGGGCAGTGACAGTGCGCAGGTGGGGGGGATTGGTCTGTATAATGTGCTGCATCGGCTGCGCCTGTTTTACGGCGGGGATCTGCACATGACAATGGAAAATAACGATCCTGAAGGAATCTGTATTCATATCGTTTATAAGAAGGAGGAATGAAGAATGTACCGTCTGCTAATCGTGGATGACGAAAAAGATATCTGTGAAAATGTCAGATATCTGCTCAACTGGGCAGATTATGGGTTTACATCTATCATGACGGCAACCTCCTATGCAGAAGCCGTCAATCTGGCAGTGGATTTTCAGCCGCATGTGGCTCTGGTGGATATTAAATTGGGATCGTATTGGGGATACGATTTGGTGACGCATCTACGGAGTCTGGGACTCAAAACCATATTCTGTATGATCTCGGGTTTTGAAGATGTCCAGTACCTGCGACGGTCTATGCAGGCTGGTTCTTCCGACTATTTGCTGAAACCGATCAATACTGTGGAACTGCGGCGTTTTCTGGATCGGACGGTGGTTAACGACCTGAAGGGGCATCTGACTGATGACGGACTTCAGCAGCAGGAACTGGATCCTGTTCTGAAGGTGCCTTATAAAAGCCTTTCTAAAATCACGAATAAAATCATTTTAGCGGTAAAAGCCGATTATCGGAATGCTCTGAGCCTGACATCCATTGCCGATAGCTTTAGAATGAGCGGAAAATATATCGGCAGAATTTTTCTGAAAGATACCGGAATGAAATTTAGTGATTATCTGATGGCTTATCGGATGCTGGAGGCGAAACATCTGATCCTGAATACCCAAGAGAAGATTTCTGTCATTGCCAATATGGTGGGATATACACAGCTGAATTACTTTTATATTCACTTTAAGAATTATTTTGGGTTTTCTCCCGGAGTACTGCGAAGTTCTGATAACGAGGACAGTCAGATAGAGGAGGAAGTTCATTGAGGGTAATTCAGACAATCATGCTGTTTCTGGTGATGCTGCAGCTTGTTGGCTGCAGCCAGCCCCAGATTGAAAAAACGCACGAAGAGGAAGACCCTGTGGTGCTGCGCTATTACACCATTGGTCGAGAGGATCGGGATTTGGAGCAGGTCAATCAAGCACTCAATGAGCTGCTGATGGAGCGATATGGATTTCAGGTGGACTATCGCAAAATTGACTGGAACGAATATGAGAATACGATTAATGGGGTGCTGAATACCAATCAGGATTTTGATGTGGTATTTACATGGGATATGCACTATGTGAAAAATGCATCCAACGGCGTTCTTCTGGAGCTGAGCAATTATCTTGCGGGGGAGGGAAAACCCCTCTATGATGTAGTGAACCCCAAGCTCTGGCAGGGTGCTAAAATACAGGGGAAGATTTATGGTGTTCCCACCAATAAAGAGCTTGCACCGGTGGTGCAGTTTTTATTTTCTCAGGAGCTTGTGGATAAATACGACATTCAAATCGAGGATTATCAGACACTTGCCTCTCTGGAACCGGTACTTACCATGATCTCGCAAAAGGAGCCGGGGGTGATCCCACTGCTGTTTACCTCTGAACGGGTCAATTTGGCAGAATTGACTGGGTACGAATATGCGGTGGGGGGAGATTTGCCGTTGGTGGTTCGCAGCGGTGATCCAGAGTGTAAAATCGTGAATCTATATGAGACACCTGAGATGGAGCAGCTGCAGGCAACCTTGCACAGGTTCTATCAAAAAGGACTGATCAATGCGGATGCTACCCTGCGCACAGCCATCTCGAGATTTCAGGATGAACAGGTGTTTTGTCGAATCGCTGTTGGCGGGCCAGAGGCATCTGCCAGTTTCACGGTTGACTTTGGGTATCCCATTGTATCTCAGTTTGCCAACAAACCATGGGTTACCAATACCTCAGCCAGAGGGGGAATCATGGCAATAAACGCCCATACACCGCACCCCAAAGAGGCGCTTGCATTCCTTAGTGCAATCAATCTGGATCCGGATGTGCGCAATATGCTAAACTTTGGAATAGAGAATGTACACTATCAACTAAGTGAACAGGACCAGGTAGAGGTCATTTCTGACGGCTACCGAGGTGTGCCCTATACCCAGGGAAATTGGTATATTCTAAAAACCATGGTTGGCGAAGATCCGGAAAAGTGGGAGCACTACCGGGCGTATAACGCACAGGCAAGTTCTTCCTGCCTTTTGGGCTTTAATCCGGATTTGAGTGAACTGGAACAGGAGTATATACTGGTGTCTAAGGCTTATCAACGATTTGATAACGCACTGCTGACAGGTTCAGTGGATCCGGATACGTTCCGTAATATGGCACTGGATAGTATGAAGGAGGCGGGGATCAACCACCTTCAGCAGCAACTGCAAAATCAGGTGGATCACTGGCTGATGGAGAATAACCGGATACCAGAAGATAATAAAGAAAGTTGAGGCTAAATACATGCGCAAAATTCTTGCACCGGAGAATCCGGTGTTTCAGTTCCTTGAAAAGATTTTTAATTTAATGATTGCAAATTTCCTGTTTATCATCTGCAGCATTCCCATCATCACCATTGGGGCATCCCTGACAGCTATGCTGCAGGTGGCGCAGGATCAGATTTTTGATGAAGATCAGCCGGTTATTCGTCGGTTCTTTTCTGCATTTCGGGAGAATTTCGTGCAGGCGACGGCAGCATGGTTGATGCTTTTGGTATTCCTGATTGGTATGGGCTGCAATATCATGCTGATTATTACCTATTTGGATGGCTGGATCGCCCAGATTTTGAAGATCATCGCCTATATTTTGGTCGCGTTGGTGGTATGCATCATGTCCTATTTGTTCCCACTGATTGCCCGTTACCGCAATACCATGCGCCGGCAGCTGAATAACAGTCTGATTCTCACGGTTGTGAAGTTGCCACGTACCATTGTGATGGTTATACTCAACACGATGATTTTTTGGATTCCCTTTTTCTCTATGCAGATATTTCTCGCAACCATGGTGTTCTGGCTGGTGATTGGCTTTGCGTTTATCGCTTATTCCAACGTCCGCATCCTCTCTCCGGTATTCCGACAGATGGAGAAGGAAGGCACCATAGATTTTATGACATGACAATCAAACAGCAGATTTTATCGATACACCAAAATTCAGTGCGTGTATAATCACTACCCCTGTAAAGAATAAACGGCAGAGCTCTGCAGAGTTCTGCCGACTGCCGTTTATCAATCAGCCTTTTGGAGACAGATAGATGCTGCATTTATTACGCAATGCGGAATTTATATAACTTCCGCTTGACATACGATTCTTTTTCTAGTATATTGACCGTAAATACAAAAGGAAGGTGATATGATTCAATGGACAGTTCCAGTAGTGACAGTTGTGATCCTAATTTTTTGATCTGGTTTTGCTATGGCATACTTGCGCCCATTTTAAGGGAGTAGGTGTGTCTATTTTTGTATCTAAGTAAAGCCATCAAATATGAAAAGGAGAAACAATCATGTTTTACAGTCTTCTTGCAATGATCATCTGCATTGTATTATCTGCTTATTTTTCTGCTACAGAGACGGCATTCTCATCCCTCAACAAAACACGCCTCAAAGCCATGGCTGAGAATGGAAATCGAAAAGCAAGTCTGGCACTTCAACTCTCTGAAAACTATGATAACCTCATTTCGACAATCCTCATTGGCAACAATATTGTAAACATTGCAGTTGCATCCATCGGCACCCTGTTGTTCGTTAAATATGTGGGCGAAGAGATGGGTGCCACAATGTCCACGGTTGTGGTTACAATCGTTGTCCTAATCTTTGGAGAAATTACGCCCAAAAGCATTGCCAAAGATCACCCCGAAGGGTTTGCTATGTTCTCTGCACCTTTGCTGCGAATTATGATTTGGATTTTTATGCCCCTCAACTTTCTGTTTTCTTCATGGAAAAAGCTGGTGAGCAAGCTGTTTCGGACGAATGATGATTGCAGAATGTCTCAGGAAGAATTGCTGCTGCTGCTGGATGAAGTTCAGCAGGAAGGTGCAATTGATGAAGAAGAGGGCGAATTATTGCGAAATGCTGTGGAATTTGGGGATCTGGAGGCCCAGGATATTCTAACTCACCGTGTGGATTTGGAAGGCATCAGCATTGATGCATCCAAAGAAGAAGTGGCTGCAAAGTTTGATCAGACGCAGTTTTCTAGACTGCTTGTCTATGAAGACAGCATCGATAAAATAATCGGTGTGATCCACCAGAAGGATTTTTACGTTGGTGGCGGTGTTACACCTGCGGAGCTGAGGGAAATCGTAACACCTCCTCTATTTGTGCACCAAACTGAAAAAATTGATAACCTGCTGCAGACACTTCGTTTGGCAAAATCTCATGTAGCCATTGTGGTAGACGAATATGGCGGAACATTGGGAATTGTCACGCTGGAAGATATTCTTGAGGAACTGGTTGGCGAAATATGGGATGAGCACGATGAAGTGGAGGAATCCTTCCATAAAGTGAGCGAGGATACATACAATGTAGACTGCGCGGTATCGCTGAGTGATTTCTGCGACCATTTTGATATTGAAACGGATTCAGATAGCGTTTCCTTGGACGGTTGGGTTATGGATCAGATGGGGCGTATCCCGACAGAAGGCGAACAATTTGATTATAAGAACCTCAGTATCACCATATCGCATGTTGAGGAGCATCGGATCCAATCTGTTCGGGTCGAGATTAGGAAACCTGTAACCCAGTAACCATCTGCTGGTTTTACAGTATCCTAACATAATGAATAGAGGGCTTTCAGGAAAGCGGAGATGACACTTTTTTGTGTTCAATCGTTTCCAGAAAGCCCTCTTTATGTTTAGAGATTCTGATCTCATAGGGGAGTGGTCATTTATGCCAATGAATGCGCAGGAGAGATGGGGATCGGGTCATTGGGGAATAGAACTTGGCGGATGGCCTGTGTTTCTTTTACAATTTGGGAGAGTTCCTCGGGTATTCGTCTATGCCGACCATTACCGAGAGCATGCTCGGGATTGTTATGCACTTCCAGGATAAGACCATCTGCACCAACTGCAGCTGCAGCTCTGGCAAGAGGCCTCACAAGGCGTCTGTTTCCGGCAGTATGACTCGGATCTACCAGCATAGGCAGGTGGGTGAGTTCGTGCAGAATGGGCACGGAAGAGACATCCAGGGTGTTATGGGTGGATGAGTCATAAGTGCGTATTCCTCCCTCACAAAGAATCACATTTTTATTTCCGCCGGACAAGATATATTCTGCGCTCATGAGGAGTTCTTCTACTGTGTTGGAAATTCCGCGCTCCAGTAAAACCGGCTTTTGGGAGTGCCCCAGCTCTGCCAGGAGATGAAAATTCTGCATATTCTTAGCACCCACCTGAATGAGATCCACATCTTCATATAGGGGGAGATGACGCACAGAGGTGATCTCTGTTGCCACAGGCAGACCAACGGCTTTGCCCGCCTGCAACAGCAAACGCAGACCCTCTTCGCCCAACCCCTGAAATTGATATGGTGAGAAACAGGCATTAAAGGCACCACCGTAGAGTATGTGAGCGCCGGCGGCTTTTATTTGTGTAGCAATGGTAAAAATCTGCTGCTCATTTTCTATGGCAGATGGTCCGGCAATCATGGTGAGATTTCCATCCCCCACCAAATGATTGCCAATTTTGACTACTGTGTTATGTGGATGGGTGGCTCGACTGGCTAGCAGGCCAGTTAGCGCAGGTTCTTTCTTAGGTATCATCAAATATGCACTCGTTTCTTATAGCTTATGGGTAAGAGCGATTTTGGGCACGTAGGAGTTTCACGGCTGATTGACTGGCAACCTATGATTCGTGGCTTTACCAAATACCGCTACGATTCTGTTGCAAAAAACGCTTTTGCAAGGGCAAGACCATGCTCCATACTGGAAAAGGAATGCTGACCCAGTTTCCGGACAGGCATAATGCCCAATAGAGAGTTGGTCACAAACATCTCATCGTATTGCTGAATATCACGAGGTGTGATTACAAGTTCTTGCACGGAATAGTTGGTGTAGATATATCTGCGAACGATACCGGGCAGCATTCCACTTGTCAGGGGCGGGGCGATCATGCATCCATCTTTTATGAAGAAAACATTTGTGGTTGCACCTTCTGCAATCTCTCCGCGTGTATTCAGAAAAATGGGTTCGTGAATGCCTTCTGTTTTTGCCAATCGTTTTTCTAGAATACAGTCCCCGTAATTTAAGGTTTTGTGGTAGGTTAGGGGGGATGTTTCATTTCTGCGCACTTTGGAAAAGTCGGTGAGAAATCCCTGGTCATAGTCAGCTCTATGATAGGGATTATCACGGACAGAGAAGGTGATATTCTTTTCAGATACAGTAATTTTCAGGGCTTTCCGGCCATGCCGGAGTTCCTCTTTTGTAAGTTCCTGCGCTGTTTTTGATTGGATCTCCTCTTTGGATACAGATAGATGAAAAAAATCCAGTGCAGAAAAGAGCCGCTCATAATGCCATGAGAGAAATTGTGGTTTACCGTCTTCCACAGCGATGGTTTCAAATGCACCGAGACCAAAGTAATATCCGTCGTCAGGTGATAGCATTTAGTTTTCCTCCCATAAAGCCTCGAGAAGTGCCTTGGCTTTTTGCAGTGTTTCCTCGTACTCAAATTCCAGGTCTGATTCGCAGGTTATACCACCGCCCACGCCAAGGTGGTACTGACCGTTCTGGTGAATGGCTGTGCGGATAATAATATTGAGATCACAAGCCCCATCTAATGAAAAATATCCCATAGAGCCTGTATATAAATTACGTCGATCATGTTCCAATTCGTCTATGATCTCCATGGCGCGAATTTTAGGCGCACCAGTGATAGAACCGCCCGGGAATGCCGCCTCTACTAAGTCGCAAATGGGAAGATCCGGCTTTAGCTGTCCAACAATGGTACTGACCAGATGAAAGACAGTCGCATAAGCCTCTACGGCAAAGTGCTCGGTTACCTTTACACTTCCCGGTGTGCAGACGTGATTCAGATCGTTTCGCTCCAGGTCTACGATCATCAGCAGCTCGCTGTGGTCTTTGGAGGAATCTTTTAGTTCTTGCCGCAGGGCAGCATCCTCTGCCGGGGTGCTGCCTCTTTTTCGGGTTCCCTTAATGGGGCGAGTCTCCACAAGACCATCTTTTACCATCATGTATCGCTCAGGGGAGGCGCAGATCACTTGGAAATCACCACCCTGGAGATATGCGCCGAAGGGGGATGGGTTATGGGTGCGCAGGTATCGATATACATCATAGGGTTCCTTTTTGCTGCTGCTGACAAGCTGCTGGGTCATGTTCATGATGTAGATATCCCCATCGGTAATGTAGGAAATGACTTTATTGATTGCCTCTTTATAGTCTTCCTTCTCAAAGTTGGGGGTGAAAGGCGCAAGCTGTGTATGCTTAGCAGGCTTGGTGTAAGGCTTGTACAAGCAAATTTCCTGTTCCAGTTCCTGAATTGCTTTTTGTGCCGGTTTTGTTTCACCGCGTGCGGTAAGATAGAGCGTGTGATTTACCTTGTCATCCAGAATCAGAATGTCGTAAAATACGAACAGTGCATCCGGAACGGAGATTTTTTTGGAATGCTGTGTTTCGATATGCTCAAATTTTCTGCCAAAGTCATAGGAGAAATAGCCCAGTGCTCCAGCGATAAGGGGTAAATCCGTGGGATTTTCCTCTCGATAAAAATCCAGATCATGCTGTAATAGGTCTAGAAAAGGGCTGTTCTGGGGGGCGTTATTCCGGTAGCAGACACCGTCTGCCTCTTTTAATACAAGATAAGGATTCAGACCAATTACAGAATATCTGCCTGTCTGACTCTGGAGAGATGAGTCTAGGAAAATAGCCAGTTCATGATCCTTATAATGTTCAAAGATGTCTTCAGCGGGGATGTAGAAGTTCAGCTTTTTGATTTCAGTTCCCATGTGTTTTGTTCCACTCCTCACAAATGATGGTAAAATTCTTTAGCAGTGCATGCCCGTGCTCGGTAAGGACAGCCTCCGGATGAAACTGCACGCCATAAATAGGCAGATGCTTGTGGTGAAGTGCCATAATTACCCCGTCTTTCGTGCGGGCATCAACTTGCAGGCAAGAGGGAAATGCTGTATCACTTACAACCAGTGAGTGGTATCTGGTTACGTTGTAGGAGGCGGGCAGTCCTTGAAACAGGCCCTGCTGATTGTTGGTGATCTCATGTACCTTCCCATGGACAGGATGGGCACCTTTCTCAATGGTAGCCCCAAATACCGATCCAATGATCTGATGCCCCAGACAGACCCCCAGGATTGGAACACGACCGGCCATTTTGGTTATGATTTCTTTGCAGTTGCCGCAGTCTTCCGGACTCTTTGGCCCCGGTGAGAGAATGATCCCCTCCAGAGAACCATCTGCCGCCAGAGTTAAAATCTGATCTGCTGAAATTCTGTCGTTGCGAACCAGTGAGACTTGCTTATCGCACTCACGCAGATAGCAGGCAAGATTATAGACGAAAGAATCATAATTATCTATCATCAAGTACATTGTGTTTAACCTCCTAAAATAAAAACTGCCTAAAAAGCCAATTGCTAAGCTTTTTAGGCAGTTTTCCCAAAAAACATTTCAATTCCAAATGTTTCGGACACACCCTGATAAATTTTAGTTCATTATAACAAGAATCCGCAATTTGTCAATATGAATTGTGGCAGTGCGCCAAAGAATTTTTCAATTTACACCAAATTCCAGGAAATTTTTTCTTTACTTTTTGGGAAATTAGCGGTATGATAACCGGGAACAGAGTAGGATTTTCTGCGTGAAGTGCTGCCATAATGGGGAGTTGTCTGGCAGACGAAGGAGTTGATCCGCGATAGGAAATCCGCACCCGCTGCGCCATATAGGGTTCAAATCCTTTCGGCAGCAACGATACTCGGTCGGGCGTTTGATCGGCTGTTGTGCTGTCGTGCCCAAATGAGTAACATAACCTGTAATCATCTCCCCGGCGCATTGGCGTCGGGGGTTTTTATGGTATTGGGAGGAATGAAACTCGATCAATTGACTGTTCATGCCTAAATCACCGAAAATATTAACGTGGAGGACTCAACAATGGATAGTGCAAAAATCAAGGAAGGGGTCAAGCTGATTCTGGAAGGAATTGGGGAAGATATTACGCGGGAAGGCCTGCTGGAGACCCCAGATCGGATTTCGCGGATGTATGAAGAACTGGCAGGCGGCTACACGGAAGATGCTGCAAAACATTTACAGAAACGTTTTCATGTTGACAACAACGACATGGTAATGGAAAAGGATATTCACTTCTATTCCTTCTGCGAGCATCATATGCTCCCATTTTACGGTACTGCAGCAATTGCCTATATTCCAAACGGTGAGGTTGTGGGCCTGAGTAAGATTGCCCGCACTTTGGAAGTGTTTGCGAAACGATTCCAGCTGCAGGAGCGACTGACCGCACAGGTGGCGGATGTTTTTATGGAGGAACTCAATCCTCAGGGTGTCATGGTTTTGATCGAGGCAGAGCATATGTGCATGACCATGCGTGGCATTAAAAAACCGGGAACCAAGACGGTTACGGTTGTTACCCGGGGTGTATTCGACAACAACGAAACGCTTCAGAATAACTTCTACCGGATGTTAGAGCGGAGATAACCCCATGGAGCGTGTCAATCGTATCGTAACCCATCCGATTTGGGCGAAAAGCGTCAAGGAAATTAACGAGGCTGAGCGTGAAAGAATATTCTGCAGACACGATACCACGCACCTATTGGATGTGGCACGACTTGCATATCTAGAAAATCTGGAAAAGCATTTTTCCTTTGCAAAGGAAATCATCTATGCTGCGGCGCTTTTGCATGACGTCGGACGGGCTGCACAATACCGGGATGGCATTCCGCACGATCAGGCAGGTGCTGAGATTGCGGCTCATATTTTAGCGGACTGCGGGTTTGGCGCGGAAGAGCAGCGACAGATTCTGGCGGCGATTACAGAGCATCGGTCAGCGGATACCGCTATTGCCCAGAATTTATCGGGCCTCATATATCGGGCAGATAAGGCATCCCGCATGTGCCTGTTTTGTCCTGCACAAGACCAGTGTAACTGGAGCAATGAAAAGAAAAATCTTTACCTTAACGGCTGATGATGGGGGAAAAGTTATGAAAATTGGAAATCGTATATTTGATGTAGATCATGAATGCTACATTATGGGTATTTTGAATGTAACACCGGATTCCTTTTCTGATGGCGGCCTTTGGAACGATATTGAAAAAGCCAAGGAGCACACAGCCCGGATGATTGAGGAAGGTGCGTCCATTATTGACATCGGTGGAGAGTCTACCCGTCCGGGACATGTGCAGATCGGCATTCAAGAAGAAATTGACCGTACCGTGCCAGTAATCGAGATGGTCAAGAAGAACTTTGACATTCCGGTGTCCATTGACAGCTATAAAGGCCCGGTAGTCGAGGCGGCGCTGCAGGCTGGGGCTGACATGGTCAATGATATCTGGGGCCTGAAGTACGACCGAAAGGTTGCAGATCTGATTGCCAAATATCACGTACCTTGCTGCCTGATGCACAATCGGGAGAAGGCAGAATATGATAACTTCCTGGATGAAGTCTGCCAGGATTTAACAGAAACCCTTGAAATTGCCAAGGATGCCGGGATTTCTGACGATCAGATTATTCTGGATCCAGGTGTTGGTTTTGGTAAGACCTATGAGCATAATCTTTCGATCATTTGTCACCTGGAGCGATTGGTGGAATTTGGCTATCCGGTTCTGCTGGCTACCTCTAGAAAATCGGTTATTGGACTGACATTGGATCTTCCCACCGACCAGCGCGTGGAGGGTACCCTGGTAACAACCGTAATGGGCATCGAAAAGGGTGCATCTTTTGTGCGTGTTCACGATGTGAAAGAGAATCTCCGGGCCATTCGGATGACACAGGCAATTATGAGGGAAGGAAAATAACATGAGTTTTGGAACCATGCGTTATGATGAAATTCATATAGAAAATCTAGAGGTATTTGCCCGCCATGGTGTATTCCCTGAGGAAAATCGACTTGGGCAGAAATTCTTGATTTGCCTAACCATGTATGTGGATTCCCGTCCTGCTGGAACCACAGATAGCCTGGAAAAATCCATCCATTACGGTGAAGTCAGTGGCTTCATGACCAAATGGATGCAGGAAAATACATACCAGCTGATTGAGTCTGCGGCAGAGCATCTATGCGAGGAGCTCCTTTTGCAGTATCCTTTGCTAAAGGGCGTTACACTGGAATTGAAAAAGCCCTGGGCACCGGTGGGACTTCCGCTGGAAACCGTTTCTGTCAAGATTGAGCGGTTCTGGCATACCGCATATCTGGGGTTGGGTTCCAATATGGGGGACAAAAAGGCATATCTGGAGCAGGCGATTCAGTCATTGGATGCACTTCATGGATGCAGTGTGGAAAAGGTATCCTCATTCTTGGTGACGGAACCCTACGGCGGCGTGGAACAGGATGATTTCTTGAATGCCTGCCTGATGCTGAAGACCTTTCTTCCCCCTCAGGAGCTGTTAGAGCGGATGCACGAAATCGAGCAGAACGCGCACCGGGAACGAATTGTTCGCTGGGGACCGAGAACATTGGATTTGGATATTCTAATGTATGACGATTTGGTTTTTGAAACGGATGACTTGGTGATTCCGCATGTAGAAATGCATATGCGGGACTTTGTGCTCAAGCCTTTGCAGGAAATTGCCCCCAATAAGCGGCACCCGATTCTAAAGAAAACCATATCCCAGCTGCTTTCAGAGGTGTGCGGGCAGAACGCATAGGAGTTGCCTGCTTGTTTCTTCTCTGGAGACAGATGGGATATGGACGGTTGTTTTATGCCATGCTTGGGCTTCTGTCCGAAGTTTTTTTAACTAATATATCGAATGGCACACATGATTTCATGTGTGCCATTTTTGTATTGGGGGAATGCGGAAATGACGCCGGAAATTCAAAAAGCGCCTACCCTAATCTGGGATTGAAAGTGGGATTCGTGGCATAGATAATCCTCTTCGCCGGAGAGATATTTTCCATAGTCCACGCAAACAGGGACACCCTGTGTATTTTTTTGAAAAGCCCGTGTCCAACAATGCAGAGGTACATAGCTGACGGTTAAATCCTTGTGGATTGCCAGAACATAATTGCGTTCACTGGCAAGAGAAGGGGAAATGTGAAAGCCTTCAGCTGTGACTTGCGACACAAAGGTCTGGGATAATTCGGTAGTAGCGAAGTAGAGCCATACACGATCCTGATTGGTGATTAAATCCTTGATTTTACGCATAATAAACACGCTCCTTAAAATAAATCCTAAAAAAGAGCGTACAAAAAACCCCATCGTTACGATGGGGTTTTATCAACAAAATCATACCCATCGTTCAAGCAGGAGCACCTTACCAAAATGGCAGGTTGCTGTGCGGTCAACGAGCTTGTCTCTCGCGCACTCTTTATAGGTTATGTACAACTATATATGATATTTGCAGAATTGTCAACAGCTGAAAGAAAAAATCTCAAGTTAATGGTTAGTGATGATCCCGGTAGTATTCTTCTGCATCATAATAATCATAGAAGTCATCGTAATGGTCGTCGTAAAAGTCCTCTTCGTCGGAATAGTCTTTTGCGTTATAAGGGTCATCATCTGTTTCGGACTTTTTGCTGGGCTTGGGAACATAGGGGTACTCAGGATTGTTTCGATAATCCCATACTTCCGTAACCTTTCCTTCTATACACCGTGCGATGAAGATTGTTGCGCTACCAATTTTGAAGTCATACAGATTTGTATAGTAACAATTGCCGTTGATCATCTCGGTGTTATGTCTTATATCGCTGGATGGAGAACCTAAGGAGGTATTTGCAATCTCACTTTCGGGCATGCCAACGAAAGGAACTCCTTTGCGTATTCGTTCCTCCCGGGCCTTTTCCACCAATTCCATTTGTTTTACAAGGACATCCTCGTATTCTTTATTAAGCTTTTCTTTGAACTGTGCCAGTGATTCCTCTTGCTCTGGTGATAGATTGGAAAGATCTACATAGCTTATTGATTGATACGCGTCTAATATTTCATCCTGTTCATAGCTTACAAGTGCATCACATAGATAAATATAGTCCCAGCTGTCCAGATACTCGTTTTTTGCAGTACTTTCAAATAAAGTCTTTGCCTCATCATATGCACCTTCTTCCACAAGGGAAATCGCCTCATAATATGTACGTTCCAATTGCTTATTCTTATAAATATTTACGCTGACAAATACAACCAAAGTGATAATGGATAAACCTGCAACACCAGCAGTAATTGCGATCTTTCGCTTTCTACGGGCTTCCATTTGCTGTGGGGAAAGACTGAGCAGATATCTATTCTTGAGTTCTGCCAGAGTACAACAGCTTTCGGACAACGATTCCTTACAAAAAGATATGGCCGGAAAAGCCAATAATGCAGCTATGCCTAAAAAAATGAATATGACAATCAGTTCAGGGGCACTGCCGTTAGTAGGTAACGAAAGGGCGGCCCATGCGATAATGCCTGCAAAATACAGCACAATAGCTGTGGCACCCAGAGGGCATAGGATATCTTTAAAGATGATTGCATTTCTCTGGGCTTTATATTCCGCTAAAGTTAGGGGACCGTTTTCTGGATTCGTTTCATGATCTGATTGGTCGTCATAATTATCGGGTTCACCTGGGGCAGGTTCTGGGATCCAACTTGGGGTATATGAGTTCGCATTATAGCAGCTATTGCTATATGGGATGGTTTGGTTGGGGTCTGTATCCTTGGTTTGATCCACTTCCTCCCAGATTTTCTGGGCGAGCCATACCTCATTCAAAGTTGTCTTTCCATCTCCATTAAAGTCAAATAATCTGTGTAAAAACTTAATGGTCATGATGTCCCTCCTCGTTTAATATTTTGTATGCGTGATGAATCATTTACGTGAAACAGTTGCATGATGGGCAAAGAAAAAAGTATCGTTACCACTTTGTAAAAAAGCACCAACACGGTATATTCTATCGATATTTAAACTGATCTAGTATATCTTCATAATTATATTGTACAGCTTTCCTCTAAAGACTTCAATCATCTTGTTATGCTGCTATAACTTACCAAAGACTTTTTCCATTTGGTGATGATAGCGAATATGCTGCTATGGTGTTTCTTGCAATCTTTCAAATGACAATCTTCTTCTATCGATCTTTGTATATCAAGTTTAACATATTGAATGTCCAATCATTAGGACTTGTTTACGGATATGATGCGCCGGGTCTGTGAAACTTTGGATTAAAAATATTGAATTTATGAGGTCCGTATTGTAGAATGGACCACGAAGAAATGGATATCTGGGTAACTGGTATCCTGCCGGTACTCCATCAGAACGTATAAAAGAGTGATATTCTCTTTATTTGTTCAATGGTGCGTTGATTGGTCGATCAGACAGGAGAAGAAACAAATGAGCAAAGATACACAAGGAGAGAGAATCATAATGTGTCAGAAACCCAAAGTAGCGTTTGTCTGCGTTCACAATTCCTGCCGTAGCCAGATTGCGGAGGCCCTCGGCAAATACCTTGCCGCGGATGTGTTTGAAAGTTATTCTGCTGGGACGGAGACAAAACCCCAGATCAACCAGGACGCCGTCCGCTTGATGAAACAGCTTTATGGCATCGACATGGAACAAACACAGTACAGCAAACTCCTGTCGGAGATTCCGGAGGTGGATGTAGTGATTACGATGGGGTGCAATGTTCAGTGTCCCATGCTCCCCTGTAAGCATCGGGAGGACTGGGGATTGGATGATCCCACCGGAAAAGATGATTCTGCATTTTATCATGTGATTCAGGAGATTGAAAAGGAAATAATCAGCCTGAAAAAACGGCTAATTTAAGAGAAAAACACCTCGCAACCAGAGAATGGGACTCTAGTTGCGAGGTGTTTTGTGTATGTGCTTATCAGCAGACTCATTGTCTGCTTACTCTTTTTCGTTTAAGGCCTTAAATATATCTTCTAGAATTTATAAATCGGCACAGTTTTTTATGATTCGATTCTTTAGATCTACATGCAGATAAAAATTTTCTGTTGACATTTCAATATTTACATATATAATGTACTTATACACTAAGTACATTACAGACAATCAGATGGGAGGAATTATGTGGAAATTATAATCAGCAGTAACACCAATAAACCAATCTATGAGCAGATTACATCGCAAATCAAGGCAATGATTATGAGCGGGGAACTGAAAACGGGAGATTCGATCCCGTCTATGCGCGCTCTTGCAAAGACCATTCATGTGAGTGTTATTACCGTTCAAAAAGCTTATGAAGATTTAGCAAGAGATGGTTTTATTGAAACGACCGTTGGGCGCGGGAGCTTTGTCGCTGCCCAGAACAAGGAGTTCATTCAGGAGGAACAGCAAAAACGAGTGGAAGAGCATCTGGTACAGGCTGCAGACATTGCCCGGACAAATGGGATTCCCTTGGAGAAGATTCAGCAGCTTCTGAAACTATTTTATGAGGAGAGCGAATAAATGAAAACAGCATTACAAATTAACAATCTGCGTAAGTCTTACAAAAAAGCAGATTTTCAGCTTGAAAATGTATCGTTAAAAATCCCCAATGGCTCGATTATGGGCTTTGTGGGAAAGAACGGCGCAGGCAAAAGCACCACGATCAATGCGGTTCTGAATATCGTCCAAAAAGACAGCGGCGAAGTGACCATCTTTGGACAAACCATGACCGACGACAACCGAATGATCCGCAACGACATCGGTGTGGTGTTTGATACCCTCCATTTTTCCGGAGAACTTACCCCCAAGAAGCTGGAAAAGGTGTGCCGTGATGTATACGAAAATTGGCAGAAAGATACTTTCTTTACTTATCTGGAACGGTTTCAGCTTCCTGTGAACAAAAAGATCAAAACCTTTTCCCGGGGTATGACTATGAAGCTATCCATTAGTGTAGCACTGTCCCACAAGGCAAAGCTGCTGATTCTGGACGAGGCGACCGCAGGACTTGACCCGGTTGCACGGGAGGAATTGCTGGATGTGCTTTTGGAGTTTGTGGAGGAGGAAGATCACTCGATTTTGATGTCCTCTCATGTATCTTCTGACCTTGAAAAGGCCGCCGATTATATCACCTTTATCGATCAGGGAAAAATCATCCTGACAGAGGAAAAAGATACCCTGCTGTATCAATATGGCATTGCCCGTATGAAGCAGAGCGATTTTGAGAAGCTTGACGCATCGGAGTATCTGGCAGCAAGAAAAAGAGGCTTGCAGCTGGAAGTACTGGTGCAAAACAAGGGGCAATTCTCAAGAGAATACCCGGGGATTGTTGTAGACAATGCCACAATCGATGAAATTTTACCACTTTTGACACAGGAGGATGCATAAATGAAGGGATTAATTCGTAACAACTTCTATACCGTGGAAGGCTCTTTAAAATTAACCCTGCTGTTTTCTGTCGTTGCAGCCATTGTGCTTGCGATTGCAGGAAGACTCCATGCGGGTAGCAGCGGTCTCTTGGGCGGCATCATAGGAGGAAATTTAGGCGGCTTCGGTGCACTCACGATGACCGTTATGCAAAAGGATGCAGCTTCCAAATGGAACAAATTCGAGCTGACCATGCCTGTCCGCCGAAGAGATGTGATCACTGCACGCTATATTTCCTGTTTTCTTTATGTATTGATCGGCATTGTTATGGCATTGGTAAGTGCATGTTTATTTCATCTGGCTACCGGTGCTTTGAACCTGGAACGGATGAGTTATGGATTTGTCTTTGGATGGGGATTTGCGCTGTCCATGCCCACCTTCATGATCCCACTGGTTTTGATTCTGGGAACAGATAAAACAGAGGCAATCATGGTTGTTTCCATCATTGCAGGTCTGGCTTTGTTTTTTGGTTGCAGTGCGATTATGACCCCCTTTTTAAAGGATGTCGCGAATGCCAATCTCATATTTAGATTGAGTTATATGGCATTCAGTCTTGTACTATTTGTTGTATCCTATCTACTTTCCTGCTGGATTTACAAGAAAAAAGAGTTGTAATCGATTTTAGGTTTGCGTTCATTCCCGAGGGAGAGTTGTTTATGGCTTCTTATTTCTGAAAGATTGGTTTGAAACACAACACCTCGCTCAGACTTGTGCTGAGCGAGGTGTTTCTCTATCTAGCGTTTTCATTTGGGTCGAAGCGGGTCAGAAAAATATATAAGACGAAGAAAAACCGCCTAAATAGGCGGTTTTTCTAAAAAAGTTGGTCCGGATGACAGGATTCGAACCTGCGGCCCCATGCTCCCAAAGCACGTGCTCTACCAAACTGAGCCACATCCGGAAATGAATTATCAAATTACTTGAACATTATACACGATATCATCTGGAAAAGCAAGTAAAAAATATGAGCATATTCCCACGAATATGCTCATATATTCTAATTACACATTAAACAGGAAATTAACGATGTCGCCATCCTTCATAACGTATTCCTTGCCCTCGCTGCGAACCAGACCCTTTGCCTTAGCGGCGGCCATGGTGCCGCATTCTTTCATATCCTCAAAGGCAATCACTTCTGCACGGATGAATCCACGCTCAAAGTCCGTGTGGATCTTGCCTGCGGCCTGGGGAGCTTTGGTACCCTTCTTAATGGTCCAAGCACGGCACTCGTCGCTGCCTGCGGTGAGGAAGGAAATGAGACCCAGCAGGGCGTAGCTGCTGCGGATTAAACGGTCAAGTCCAGATTCCTTAACACCCAGCTCTTCCATGAACATTGCCTTCTCGTCGGGATCGTCCAGCTCGGCGATGTCTGCTTCCAACTTGGCACAGATGGGCAGCAGCTGGCTGCCTTCAGCATCGGCCAGTGCCTTTACGGCCATGTAGTGACGGTTGGATTCGGGTTCGTTCACCTCATCCTCTGCCAGGTTGGCAACATAAATGGTCTTCTTCAGGGTCAGCAGATCAGAAGTAGCGATCAAAGCCATATCGTCTTCGCTGGCATCGAAGGTGCGGGCCAGCTTGCCCTCGTTCAGGTGCTTGAGCAGCTCGCCGAAGAGTTCTGCTTCGTGCAGGAATTTCTTGTCGCCGCCCTTGGCTGCCTTTTGACACTTGTCAATTCGACGCTCTACCATTTCCATATCCGCCATGACCAGTTCCAAATTGATGATGTCAATATCACGCAGAGGGTCAGTGGAACCTTCCACATGGGTGACATTGGAGTCTTCAAAGCAGCGAACCACATGGACGATGGCATCGGTGGTACGGATGTTGGACAAGAACTTATTGCCCAGACCCTCACCTTTGGATGCACCTTTAACCAGACCTGCAATATCAACAAACTCGATGACAGCGGGAGTGGTCTTCTTGGGGGAATAAAACTCAGACAGCCAGTCTAAACGCTCATCTGGAACGGAAACAACACCCACATTGGGGTCGATGGTGCAGAATGCATAGTTATCAGCTGGGACACCTGCATTGGTGATGGCGTTGAACAGAGTGGACTTACCTACATTGGGCAGACCAACAATACCTAATTTCATATATCCTAATTTCTCCTTTATTTTCAATGGTTTTTGGCTTATAGTGTGAATGGTTACACCAAATTTACACCATTTTGTATACTTTGGTTTCTTTCAAATTGCAACACTGCATTTTGCAAAGATGTGTCAGTTACATGTACATATCTATCCATCGTGGTTTTGATACTGGCATGACCAAGAAGCTTTTGCAGTACTTTTGGCTGCATTCCACTTTCTATGGCTCTGGTTGCGTACGTGTGACGGAGAGCGTGCATACAAAATCGCTTAATGTGTGCTTCATCACAGAGCTTGTATAGATGGGTGTCATAAGAACTGTTTTTTGCAGGTTCTCCTGTACGCCAGTTGATAAAGACAAGATCACGCATATCAAGGGTTGTTGTTTGTCCGGTGCGGCGATCAATATAAGGGAGAGCCTGAACAAGGGTGTCTGCTTCTTTTCTGGTAGTCCGCTCTGCGTTTACTTTTTCTAGTATCTCATAAGCACGATTTGTCAAAGGAATAGTACGATAGCTTTGCTGTGTCTTAGGCGGCCCAGCTCTCCAAATACCAGTACTGTGACGATATTCCAATGTCTTATTGACTGTCAGAGTGCGATTTTTCCAATCAAGTGCATTCCAAGTTAAGCCTATAAGTTCTCCTGTACGCAAACCAGTTTCAAGAATAAGAGCGTATTGGTAATAATTATGAGAGCGTTTTGCAACTTCCAAAAATTTTTGCTGCTCGTCAACAGTAAGAAACTTGATATCATCCACAGCACGTACAGATTTTGTATATCGTACACCATCCATAGGGTGTTTTGCAATCAAATCATTCATAACAGCTGATTTGAACATGGTTCCCATGGTTATATATGTTTGACGAATGGTTGAACCAGCATACTTATTTTCCATTTCAATCAAAACCATTTTACAATGCATCGGCTTTACATCTGATAGAACCATATTGCCGATGATAGGTTTGATACTGTTATTATATCGCTCACGGTAATTTCTAAGTGTGTTGGGCGCTAGATCTCCAACAATGTGCTCAATCCAATATTCAAACCAAGTGTTTACGGTCATGCTGGATGGAACAAAGATGTTATCATGCTTATCAGCATACCTTTGATCGTCTAACCAGTTTCTTGCCTCTGGAATGCTAGCAAAATACTTTTCGTGACGCTTTCCCTGCTTGCTTACAAATCTTGCGGAATACAGACCATCTTTTCTTTGACAAATGCCTTTACCACATTCTTTGCCTTTTAAATTTTTTCCCATTTTGAACTCCTTTCTTACGGTTAGAAAAGAGCCTCCATGCAACGTTCTTTATTGTAACATGGAGGCTCCCATTTCTCAAGAGCAAAGTGGTATTAGATTACTGTTTTATTACTGAGATATTGTTCAAATTCTTTACGTTTGACTAGTTTCTTTGCTCCAACAAATAGGACAAAGGAACAGTTTGGAGTTCGGAGCATACTTTCGATTTTGTTAATCCCAATATTGCTGTATGCGGCAGCCTCCCTAATTGTCAATGTAGTTTTGAGATGTATTGGTACTTGAGTGATAGACGGGGACAACTTCGATTCCTCCTTTGAAGTGGCGGTAAGATGGATTAAGAAAATGGTAAAAAATCATCTTTGGGTAAGTGAGTTAAAAATGGATAATCTGCTGTGTCATACTCGATAAACTGGTTGGCATCAAAATAATGTATGACTTTATGAATTCGTCGCAACAGGGCAGAAAAGGTAGCAGGAGAATCAAACTGTGTATCTGGATATTGCCTGGATAGACATAGATTGGAAATGATATATACTTTGGTGTAGCAAGCAATACGGTTCGTATACCGACAGGGGAGACTAAGAGGGTATCCATCAAGATAGTTAAGCAAATCCCGTATCCTAAAATTACTGCTGTATTCATCCAGAAGCAGAACGTCTTCTCCAGCATAGCTGTCAAAGGGGTGGGAATAATCGGTTACACGATAGACACCGGAATAACTGTATTTTTCCATAACACCCCTTGTTTTTCCTGTCCCTGTTTTACCCCAGATATATGTGACCTCAAGCTGACGAAATGTATCCCGATACTGCTGCTCTCTAACAGCTTGTCTTGCTCGTTCGATCCTCTCAAGGTTCAACATATAGTCGGGATTTTCTTCCATGATTTCAAAGTTTGAAAGGCCGTCTTTGACATATCCGTACAGAATTGCTAGGTCAGTGCGTTCTCCCTGACGTTCGATGGGGAGTTCACCCTTTTCTTCAAAGGTATCTGGAATAGATGTGTCTGATTTTGGATCATCAGCCCACTTTCCAGATTTTTGGACATAAGCCCGGATTTCTTCACTACTGCCCTTGGCGGGATCGATATGAGCGGTTGGAAACAGCGACTTAATTGTTGAGAATCGTATGGCTGAAATATTGGCAGCAAGGAAAATATGGGTATGCAGTGTATGCTCCTGTAAGCCAATTTCGTCAGCCATGCACCAATATTTCAGTTGTAGCTTATCGAGTGCTTCACGGATAATTTCATGTGTCCAATTGTCTCCAGGGTTGTTGATTGTAAGTAAAAATTTGCGATGGCGGGTATCTCGCTCCATAAAATGCACATCCTTTCTATATGGTACAGGTACAGAGGTTGCCTGGGTAATACTATCCAGGCAACCTCGCCTCCCACTTTAGGCTTCGCCAAGTGGGAGGCGGGTGCCTAATGCGGACATACAGTGCTGTTGCAATCGTTCCATATTCCTAATAGTTGGCACTTTAATGAAATGACACTCTGCACCTTGTAAAACCACAATACCCTCCCCACGGTGGAATTGTCGCCCTCTTACCTTGTCCTTGAAATCAGGTATGAGCATTTCGTAAATCGAACTAGCAGACGAACCTAGTACACATACGATACCATAGTTTAGTCTTGCACCAGCAGGAAAAGCCATAGCATCTGGACGTTGACAAGTCACCACAAGGCGTATAGACAGCGAACGCCCCAATAGCAGTATTTCACTAACTTTACCCATAATGGCAGTAGCAGCCTTCTTGTCTTGGCTTAGAAGGGAAAGCATTTGTGCCATGTATTCATCCCATATCAGGGTTACAGGATGGCGACTAGAATCATGCCCTGATTGCCGATTATGTAGGCGATTATGTACGATTTTCAGTGCTTCTAATGTGCTGTTGTAGGAATAATACCGACTACAATTTGACAGATATTGAAAAGCCGGATCGCCTTTATAATCAGCAAAGAATATTTCACTGCCCGGTTCGGCTTCTGCCAGTTTTGCAAGGATAATCTGTTCGCAATACGATTTTCCAGAACCGGATAAACCGCATATAATCATGTGACTGTTTACGCCAGCAGAAAGATTGATTACAATGGGCAATCTCTCTTGATAGGAATTCCATCTGTCCAGATCATAGGCAAGCGTCAATAAGGTATTACAATTCGTCATCATACAGAACCTCTTTGCAACTACTGCTCACACCGGGGGCAACGGTCAGTACAATGAGATTACGGTTATTTCCTTTTCTGCCGCCATACTGGGGTGCTTCTACATAATGAACATTAAAGGAATCCTCAATTTCCTCTTGTCTGGTAACCCACTCTTTTAGAGATACACCAAGTGAGTAAAATACTAAACGAGTTACCTTTGTGTTTTTTATCCGCATCTGTGCAATCAATGCAGGAGGGACTCCATTGGTTGGAGCAAGATCAATTTGCATTAAAGCAGATTCGTACCGTTTGGCACGAGGGGGATACGAAATAAGCAAAAGAAGGACAATGAGGAGCGAAAAAAAGAGTAGGATAGTAGACACAGATAGGCCATAAAGAAATAGCGTATGCAAAAATTCATTATCAAGTTGTGAGAGAAAAGCTTGTGAGCAATTCCATAACCAGACAAAGAATAGAACCAGAAACAGAATTGGAATCATTCTCCATGGTTTTTTGAAGATGCTTTTTGAAAAATAATAAAAACGTAGTACATTTATTTTTCTTATTCGCTTTGACCGGGTTTTTCTATCGAAGTATGGATTCATAGGATGGTATCCTTTCTTTGCTTTGATGGCAGCTTTATTGGCGATGTAGGGCACCACCAATAAAGCTGCTTTAAATTATTGAGAGGAAAGGTTTATTTGCTTGGAGGGAATGATACGGATATTTTCAGGCTTGCCGTGACGGTTAAATGTTACGTCGAGGACGTTTCCGGGTTCGACAGATGGAATAGGAAAACCATCTTTTAAGAACAATTTATCGGTGCGGCGACCAATAATCCCTTCATCTTCATAACTAATAAATAATTGGGTTCCCCTGATGGTGGAATTGTCATTGGTTTTGAAGTCAAGGGTTTTTATTCCATGTAGGGTAACTTTCATAGTGTGAACCTCCTAAGTTCAAATCTTTGTTTCTAACAGGAGCGTAATTAAGGTGGCCACCCGGTTTTGCCCTGTAATAACAGTATAGTAAGAAATGAAGTTATTGCACAGACACATATAATGGATTTGCATGTAGAACATTGCGTGGGGACTGTTCAAATATTGTACAGGGGGAGCTGAAAATTAGACTAGCTAACCAATTCCTGCACGGCTCTTTATATGGTGGATTATAAAAGAATGTGTTATGATATTTGTGTTTCGTGGAAAATGTAAAACATAACAAAAGAAAGGTATGAATTGAAATGAATGAACCCAGAGAAAGACTTTTGCTTTTGATGGATGAAAAGAATCTTACAAAAGGGGATATCGCAAAATTGTGTAACATATCTCCCAAAGTAGTCCAAAATTTCAGAAGTGGGATCACGTCGATTCCCTACGATGTCGCTATACAAATTGCTGATAAATATAATGTAACATTGGATTGGTTATATGGTAGGACTGAAACAAGGACCGACAGTGATACTTTAGTCGATATTTTACTTGCCTTAGATAAAGTGTTTAGATTTACTCATCGACGTGATATTGAAGGTAATTACTATCCCGTCTTACTGGTAGACAAAACATTTTATAATTTTATTAGCGAAACACACAATTTGATCACCTGTCGTGACGATCTAGATGAGGTAGAGATACGATACAGACGCAAGAAAATCTTTTCCAAGTATAGAGAGTACTTTAATCATATTGTTAATAATGCTTGCTTCAACGAGGATCAAGCACTGGAAATAAGAGATTACGAGGGATTATCTATTGTTGACTTATTAGCTACGGCTGCAATATAGCAATTGATTTCTAACTAAAAGCGCCTAAGATGCTGCAATGTAAGCATTTTAGGCGTTTTAGTTTATAAAAGAAACCAGGTAGTGAAACATGACCGAGATCATTCACTACCTGGTTTTTCTGCTAATTTATCCATTCCTACGCCGAGAGCCACTGAAATTTTATAAAAAGTCTCAACGGAGAAATTATATCTTGTTTTTTCGCTTTCTATCTGTCGAATAAAGTCATGGGATAGGCCAACCAATTCTGCTAACTGTGCAGAAGTCAGTCCTTTTTCTTTCCGATATTTCTTTATATTTCGTCGAATTATATCGTAAATTGTATCATTATTACCCATATTTACCATCACAAAACCAACATTATAGCTAATTAACATATGTTTGTATATTAGGTAATAACTCACATTTTATTATTGAAATCCATAACAGCGTATGCTATTCTTTTGTTAGGTAATTGCTCACATTCTTAGAGAAAGGGTAAAAGGAAATTATGAATACGATAAAAAGAATCGCTTTGTTTCTCTCGTTTAGCATCCTAATTTTAGTTTGTTCTGCTTGTGGAACAACGGAAGAAGGTATACAGAAAAGCAATACAAATGTTACTCACTCCCTCAACGCAACAGAGGCAGAAATACAAACCAGTGAGCAAACACAACCAGAGGCAGAAAGCGAACAAACCGAAGAAGTAAAAGTTATTCCTACAACAACGCCAACAGCAGATAATCGTACGTATACAACTAGATTAAGTGAACTAGAAGCTCTTACATGTCCGGTCTTCCAGTTTGATTATCCGAATAATTGGTCAATCAACAGCGAAGAAGTTATTTCCAACGGAGAACCAGTTCAAGGAATGTTCCTAGAAAAAGTTGTCCTCACCAATGATCGTGGTGTAACAATTACTTATATGGATTTCTGGAATAATGCTCCCATGGGTTATGGATCTATTATGCACCAAATAAAAACCGAGAAAGTTTCAAGCGCTAGCTTTGTTCCAACAACCCCTGCAGGAACAGGTGAAGACTATTCATCTTTGGGTAATTTTATGGTTGCTCGCTTGAAAATTGTTGGTGAATTGCTGAAAGGCGTAGATGACGATTATACAAAGGTTGATGGTTCAGAGTATTATGCTGTAGTACCTGACTCCTATGAGGGAATTCACGACATTGTAGGTATGGATGGAATATATGGAGAATGCCAATTTGATTATCCTAGCCCGCATGCAATTATTGCGGAGGCACCAGGTGGCCAATTCACTCAAACAGAAGTAGACGAAGTTATTGATATTTTATCTAGTTTTAGAATTGCAAATTAAATAAAAGGGAGATCAAGTTATGAAAAAGAGGGGATATATATTATTAATTTTGTTATTTGCTATGCTTCTGCTTGTAGGATGTAACAATGTTGCTGATTCTAAACAGATTCAGTCAGATTTAGGGAACTATTCCCGGACAGATTTTTTAAGTGACGGTGAAATAGTGAAAAGTCTTGAGATCACAAAACGCGAAACGGAAAAAAAGAAAAATTTAGATGTTGTTTCTTGCACTGTTACAACAGAAGATGAAAAATGTACATATGAAAAGGAAATGATTCTCACTTATACATATGATGATAATAACGGCTGGGTATTGGATTATGTTACTGTAAACGATTCCGATAAATGGAAAATTACACCTTTGTCAGGTGTAACGGAAGAAGATATTTCAGCTTCGCTTGAGGGTACGATTGTTACAGCAGACGGAGAAAAATGGGAAATCACTAAAGATAACGTTGACAGCATTTCTATTAGCGGACATGAAACAGACATCGAAGGCAATACCGATACCGTTACGCTAACATTGAAGCTTGACGATTTGGTAGAAGAAGCGACTGGTCAGCTGATTCTTAATTATGTATTTGAGAAAGAATGGAAACTTGATTCCGTGTCAGGTAATGAAGCTTTTGCTGTTCAAGTTAAACCAGGAATTGGACTAGATGCAACCGAGGAAACCTTGATGTCAGAATTGTCAGGGATGGAATTTCAATATGGAGCACCCAAAGATGGTCTTACTTATTCTACATCTCAGTTGCAAACAATAGTAATTAATCAAAATGAAATCAGTAATTTTAAGATTGAAAGCCATGAAAAACGTTCCAAGGGTACGGAGCATAGGTATAACTGCAGCTTTACCTTAACAAAGCCTCAAGCTGAATTTACTGTTAACGCAATGATCTACTATCTCTATATCAATTCTAAAGGATGGGTCTTGCAGCCGATTTCCACTACAATGGAGTGTGCTTCTGTAAATATTGAGGGTGAATGGAAAGGACAATATAACGGCGCACCGTACGGTGGAAATGCAGTATTAACTATTACAAGTATTGCAGAAGATGGCACGATGGCAGGAACTTACAGCTATACACCAGAGGTCATCAGTGAGCGTTCAGAACCCGGTAGTTATGAAGTGTCGGGCAAGATAGATCTGACCACAATGCTGTTAAACCTAACAGCGGGGGAATGGATAAATAAGCCGGTACACAGTGCGTTGATGAAACAAGATATTAGAGCAAGACTTGTTGTTGAGGATTCACATATTGAAGGAGTAGGACAACATAGTAAGCCATTTAAGGTGACCATGGGTGATACAGAGTAATATAAATCGGAGCGAAACTACAAGTTTCGTGAAGAGAGAATGTAACCGAGAAATCTACTTGTAGCCTGCACTAGTGTAAAGTAAATAATAAATCGCCGACTTTGGGAGCTATCTCCGAGTCGGCGATCTTAATATACTATTACAATTAAAACTTACTTTCTTTATGAAAGATAAAAAAGGTTTTTTTGTTTTAATCTATTCTTTCCGTGAGTCCGCAATGTTGTAATATTTTTGGTGGTCGGATGATTGTGGTGGGGACAGAAGGCCGTGTCACCGCTTCCTATATCAAAATTACCTATTCTTTACATTGTATGTTGCATAATTCAGCAAATTATTTTACTATAAATGTGGTATTCCGTTAAAATCATGATGGGCATCGAATTATGGAAGGAATCATTAAGCACATTGTTATTGACCGGGAGAATTTCATGTTTTCCAACACGCCTATCGGCGCTGCGGCGGTGCAGTTATTTTTCCATGATCTAGACGGCAATTGAGAATACCTGGATCTATACCGCTATCTGCCCTGGCTGCCAACATCACAGATTTTAAAGATGCAGAAATTATCCCGTCGCTGTTGCTTAGGAATGTTACGAAAGAATGAAAAGTATAATGACAGAGAGCCGATGCTATACGGCGTCGGCTCTCTGCAAGATTTTAAACTTTAGATCATATTTGATGAACAATCTAAGATTTTCAGGATCAAAAAAAACTTTATACTATATTACCAGGTGAATTGGTATGAAACCTTGTTTATCTGTATCGTCAGACTGAGACATTGATTCAACGCCACCTTTAATGATACCTACAACTTTTTTATTAGCATCAAGTACAACTCCACCACTAGCACCGTGAACTATTCTCCCACTGACGGTATAAAATGGTTCGTTAAATAATCTAGTTATGCTTGTCACTGTACAAGATTGAATATACGGAGAATCCCCCTGCATAAAGTTTGGATATCCTATAATTGTCACTGAATCTCCTACATGTAGAGATCTACTATCACCAATTTCTAGCTGATTTTCAGTACTACCCCTATATGCTATATTAAATACAGCATAATCTAAACTTGCATCTGACTTACAGTTCCCAAGCTCTAATGACACTACTCCATAACGTAGACTTGGATAATCGGTATATTTATACACACGGAAAAATTCCCTATTACTAACTACATGATAGCTCGTAACAAGTCCGACATTTTTTAAATAAAACCCACTTCCCTGGATTCCCGATTCGTCTTGGAGCACAAATACATTGTTCTGAGCAAGTAGTTCCATACCATGTAGCGCAGAGACGTCAAAAATTTCTTCCTCGCATATTTTGTTTAATTTTTCTGCAAGTGCAAGAAACGTAGCACTTTTCTTCCCCTTTACCTGACCAATATACCCGATTTTTCCTTTCAACACAGTTATATACCACGCTTCAACAATTGCCTCATTCTCAGGATCATTTATCATACTTTTTATATTTTCATTTTTACAAAGGCCTAGTTGTACATAGCTTTGTGCAGCCGCATATATTCCATTTTTTTGGCATTGATATAGCGCTGCCCTTATATTTTTTATATAACTGCGCTGGAGATTAGGGAAAGAATTCACCGTGAGGCCTGTTACCTCTTGATGATTTGTATTATATCTTAAAGTTATCTTGTTAGGATTGACTTCAAAACTTTGTTCATCAAGCAGTTTTTGTAGCTTACTCCCTATCTGCACTTTCCCATTTAGAATCTGAACGATCTCTTCTGGAAAACTTTTGGCATAAGTAGACAGTGTAATATCATCTGCGTATCGAGTATACGTACAGCTATATTTTTTTGCCAAATTAATCATCTGCGTATCAAGTGATCTGCAAACCATGTTAGTAATAACAGGAGAAGAAGGAGCTCCCTGTGGCAATCTCCCTTTATAGCACGCCAACTGTGCTATAGTTATGGCAGCTTCTCTTCCTAAACAATATGGTTTAGCCATTAGCATTCCACATACACGACCAAAGTGGATTTGAGAAAAGAAATCCTTTAAGTCTATATTAAGTATTATACGCTTTTGAGCATGCTGTTCCGCATTACTTATATGGCTTTTTCCCTCCACAAATCCATATGTGCAGACTTTGGGCTTATATGCATCAGACAGAACTATGGCCAACTTCTTCTGTATATTGTTTAGTTTTTCGTAAGGCGCAGATATCATACGTTTATCACCGTTTCTCTTAGGGATATAAAACGTATGATACATTCTTTCCGGGCGAATTCTATATAAAAAATAGCGCAAGCTGCGCTCCTTAATACCCAAAATATTTGCAACATCTTGTCGCGTTTTTAGAGAATTGAATTCCGTTTTTTTGTCTTCCATATTACACCTCTTAGTGAAGAGCACAGAGAAACTCTACCTTCTGACGAAGAGTGCACATATATTAAGAAATAATATAAAACTAGCTAATATGCAAACAGGCTAGTAAGGAACATGCCCCAGACATTTTAATACGACGTTGCGGTGACACTAACGAAAAACAATTTCTCTGTACTCTTCACTAATGAGTATATACATGCAATTTAGATATGTCAATAAATAATCTGTATTTTCCCATTTATATGGGAGCATTGTTTTGTGCTAAAAGGAGTTTTTGTAATTCGAGGGGAGGTTTGATGCTTGCGATTAGTTATCCAGACACCGCCAACTGGGAAATACATCAGAAAAATGCTGTCTAAAGTAAATAACAAATCGCCGACTTTGAGAAAATACTCAGAGTCGGCGATTTTGATATGTCACCAGATTTAAGCTTATATGTTTTGCTGCATGCAGGTCTTTTCTTGAAATATGATTATACTTGCTGATACACCATTTTTACACCATTATGGCGTTAAGACTTATGGAGTAAAGTGGCGATACATGAGTTGTACAATTCGGAAAACCATTGTGGTATTGTAGAATATAGCACCTCGTTGAAATTTATGGTTAAATGAAATTATGGTGCTGAATTACAATACCTAATTTCATGATATATAGCTTCCTTTCGGTGATTTACTTATTTCTGTTTCGGGCGTAGATTTTGGCCAGACCACCTTCGCTGGTTTCCCGGAAACGGTGGTTCAGATTGATGCCGGTTTCATGCATGGCTCTGCAAACCATGTCGTAGCTAATGTTGCGGCTGCCGCACAGGCAGTAGCTCAGGTTGCAGGCATTCATTGCCCGCATGGCGGCAACGGCATTGCGCTCAATGCAGGGGATCTGCACCAGCCCGCAGATGGGGTCACAGGTTAGCCCCAGGTGATGCTCCATAGCGACCTCGGCGGCATATTCGACCTGATCCAGATTCAGACCATACAGCTCTGCAAGGGCGGCGGCGGCCATGGAGCAGGCTGTTCCGATTTCTGCCTGGCATCCGCATTCGGCGCCGGAAATAGATGCGTTGCGTTTTGTCAGGGAACCGATAATACCGGCGGTTGCAAGACCGCGGACGATCTGCTCATCGGAAAGATTTTTGGTTTCCTGAACATAGCGCAGAACAGCAGGCACAACGCCGCAGGCACCGCAGGTAGGGGCGGTGACGATGATACCATTATCTGCATTCTGCTCTGCCACAGCATATGCATAGGCAGAAATCAACTGGAATTCTCGCATGGCGGCGTTATTCGTCGAGTTGATTTGTTCGTATAGGTATTTTGCCTTGCGCTGGACATTCAGTCCGCCGGGCAAAGTACCGGTAGCAGACAGTCCGTCGTCGATGGATTTTTTCATAACGAGCCAAACTTCCATCAAAAAGTCCCAGATATCGGGACCTTCGTTCAGCTCTACATAGTCAGAGATTTTATCGATGTATCGCCAGTGGCAGAAGTCAGATACTTCAGCAAAGGAGTTTTCAGGATAGACTTCCGGAGAGTCCAAATGGGATTGACCGGGAATACGCAGATCACCGCCGCCAATGGATTCCACACGCATGGTACCAATTTCGGCTCTGTCTGCGAAAGCAGAAAAGTCCATGGTGTTGGGATGCATTCCCTCCCAAGAGTCCTTGGAGAAAATGATTTCAGTGGATGTCGGCTGCAGGGTCTGACGAAGGACACGGTCGGTACCGTGACCGACACCGGTTTTGCAGAGGGAACCGTACAGCGTAACCTGAAAGTGGTCTGCATTGGGATAATTTTGCTTAAATAATTTGGCGGCCCGCTCCGGTCCCATGGTGTGGGAAGAGGAAGGACCAACGCCAATTTTATAAATATCTCGGATGGATTTCACGGAAATACCCCCGTTTGTCATAGTCCTACCCAGTATACCAAATTTCGGTAAGAATTACAACATTGTTAGGAAAAATATTCGCATGTGGATGATGGAATGGGTGTGTCCAGTGCGTCCAGAGACAATTTACCCGCCAGCTTAAACAGAGCATCGCTCAGCACCTGCTCCACAGGCAGGTGTATGCGATCTGCGATTTTCGTATAAAAACATAGAACCTCAGGTTCTAGCGTAATAGTGATGGTGTGCATAGCTCCTCCTTCCGTAATCATTGGGGAAAGTCCGATTCATCCTATGCAGGCTCTTGACAGATGTGATACAATATATAAGACAAACTTACGATTTTACCCTGAGAGGATGACAAATATGGCAAAAGAAAAGAAGGTTGAGCAAATTACCGATATGGAGGTAGATTTTGCTCAGTGGTTCACAGATGTGTGTAAAAAGGCACAGCTGATTGACTATTCTTCCATCAAGGGCGTGTTCATTTACCGACCCTACGGCTATGCCATCTGGGAGAATATTCAGCAGATTATGGACAAGGAATTTAAGAAAAATGGTGTGGAGAATGTCTACATGCCTATGCTGATTCCTGAGAGCCTTCTGCAGAAGGAAAAGGACCATGTGGATGGCTTTGCTCCCGAGTGCGCATGGGTAACCATGGGCGGCAGCGAGCCTCTGGAAGAGAGACTGTGCATTCGTCCTACCTCTGAGACACTGTTCTGCGATCACTTTAAGTCTGTGATCCAGTCTCACCGTGACCTGCCCCTGAAGTATAACCAGTGGTGCAGCGTGCTGCGTTGGGAGAAGACTTCCCGTCCGTTCCTGCGTCACAGAGAGTTCCTGTGGCAGGAGGGACACACCATGCACGCAACTGCAGAAGAGGCACAGCAGTTCACAGAGCAGATGCTGAACCTGTATGCCGATTTCTGCGAAAATGTTCTGGCAATGCCTGTTACCCGGGGACAGAAGACCGATAAGGAGAAGTTCAACGGCGCTGAGGCAACCTATACCATCGAGTGTATGATGCATGACCGTAAGGCTCTGCAGGCCGGCACTTCCCATTACTTCGGCGACGGCTTTGCAAAGGCCTTTGACATTGTATACACTGATAAAAATAATCAGAGAGTCAATCCGTTCCAAACCTCTTGGGGTGTTTCCACCCGCCTGATTGGCGGCATTATCATGACACACGGCGATAACAACGGCCTGGTGCTGCCTCCCAAGATTGCACCTGTTCAGGTTGTTGTTCTGCCCATTGCACAGCACAAGCCCGGCGTTTTGGAGGCTGCCTCTGAACTGAAGAGCCGTTTGATTGCGGCTGGTTTGCGTGTGAAACTGGATGACTCTGACAACTCCATGGGATGGAAGTGTGCAGAGTACGAAATGAAGGGCGTGCCCCTGCGTGTGGAGTGCGGTCCCAGAGATCTGGAGAATGGCCAGTGTGTGCTGGTTCGCCGGAATGATGGCGAGAAGATTGTGGTCAAGCTGGAAGATCTGGAGAATGCTGTGAATGAGCAGCTGCAGGCTGTTCATGATGGTATGTATGCCAAGGCAAAGAAGAACCTGACCGACCATATCTACGAGGCACATTCTCTGGAAGAGGCTAAGCAGCTGCAGGAAGAAAATGGCGGCTTTATTAAGACCATGTGGTGCGGCGATCTGGAGTGCGAGCTGAAAATGAAGGATGTTGCGGGCATGAGTTCTCGCTGCATTCCCTTCGCGCAAGAGCATCTGGACGATGTTTGCCCCATCTGTGGCAAGCCTGCTAAGAAGATGATCTACTGGGGCGTTGCATACTAATTTTTCCAATGAAAAAGGGGACCTGAAGTAATTCGGTCCTCTTTTTTGTATATAGAAAACCCACAGCCGTGCGACTGTGGGTTTTTTGCATATTACATCTTGTCAGGGGCGCTGAAACCTAGCAGATCAATGCACTGCTCCAGTATGCGCTTTGCAAGTCCGATTAAAGCGACATAGCCAGCCTTCTTCTGCGCATCTTCTTCACCCAGAATCCGGGTCTGGTGATAGAATTTGTTCACGCAGCCGGCCAGATCATAGATATAAGCACAGATCAGGTTGGGGGCAGAGGACTTGAGGGCACCTTCCAAAGTGGGGCCGAACTTGGTAATGGACAGCATCAAATCCTTGGCAGATTCATTGGCAGGCTCCTGAATTTCCAAATGCTCCCATGCGCCGTACTTGGCAAGAATGCTCTTAATTCTGACGATGGTGTAGAGAATGTAGGGGCCGGTGTTGCCTTCAAAGGCTGCGAAACGATCCAGATCAAAAATATAGTCCTTGGTGGGCTGGTTGGACAGATCGCCGTACTTCAGTGCAGCCATAGCAATCTTCTTGGTGGTTTCTTCCACTTCATCCTCGGCAACAATCTTGTTCTCCACCACCTTGGAACGGACAAAGTTGGTCATGTCAGAAACCAGCTGCTCCAGACGCATCACACCGCCGTCACGGGTCTTGAAGGGTTTGCCGTCGGTGCCGTTCATGGTGCCGAAACCCAGATGCTCAAGCTCTGTTTCGGGTTTTACGATGCCGCTCTTACGGGCAGCGCGGAACACCTGCTCAAAGTGCAGTGCCTGACGCTTATCGGTTAGGTACAGAATCTTGTCCGGGTGGAAATCCTGCATACGCTGCACCATAGTTGCAAGATCGGTGGTAGCGTAGATAGAGGCACCGTCGGACTTGACCAGAATACAGGGGGGGACTTCCTTCTTGTCACTATCCTCTGCAACGGGCATGACCAGAGCACCTTCGCTCTCCACCAGCAGACCCTGTTTCTTCATGTCCGCAATCATAGCAGGAATATAGGGGTCTGCATCGGATTCGCCAAGCCAGGATTCAAAGTGAACGTCCAGATTGTCGTAGTTCTTCTTGAGATCGGCTACGGACACATTCATAATGTGCTGCCAGATGGCACGGTAACCGGGGCGGCCCTGCTGCAGTTCAAAGGTGGCGGTATGAGCCTTTTCAGCAAACGCTGCATCTTCTTTCTTCTTTGCAGAGGCGGTTGGGTAGATTTCTTCCAGTTCAGAGATGGTAAAGGGGGCTTCGGCAGGGTATTCGCCATTAAAATCAGGGTCAAAATAGGGTAGGTCGGGCTGACGCTCCCTCAGCTCTGCGATAATCAGGCCCATCTGCAGACCCCAGTCACCCAGATGAATGTCACCAATGGTATGATACCCGAAGTATTTGTACAGACGCTTCAGGCTCTCGCCAATAATGGCAGAACGCAGGTGTCCGATATGCAGAGGCTTTGCCACATTGGGGCCGCCGTAATCCACAACAACGGTTTTTCCAGCGCCAATCTTGTCAAGACCGAAGGCATCGGCAGCGCGCATCTGCTCCAGATACTGCTGCAGGAAGTGTCCGCTGAGTTTCAGATTGATGAAACCGGGCATAACTGCCTCCACCAGAGAATAGTCGTCGGCATCCAGCTGCGCAACAACAGCCTTTGCAATCTGGATGGGGGCACATTTGTACTGCTTGGCAGCAGCTAGTGCACCGTTGCACTGGTACTCGCATAGGTCAGGACGGTTTGAAACATTGACCCGACCGAAGGAAGCGTCGTAACCGGCAGCTTCAAAGGCACTGGCCATTTTGCTGGAAATCAAATCCAAAATCTTTTCCATGGTTTTTCTCTCCTTTGCAGATTAGGACTTCTTGGAGGCATCCTGCTTGGCCAGGTAGTCGTCGTAAGTTCCATAGTAGTCCACGATGGTGCCGTCGGGCTGGAATGCGATGACACGGTTACAGACGGAAGACAGCATTTCGTGGTCGTGGCTTGCTAGCAGCACAACGCCGGTGAAAGCTTCCAGACCCTTGTTTACGGCCTGAATGGATTCCATATCCAGATGGTTGGTGGGCTGATCCAGCAGCACCACGTTGGCTCCGGACAGCATCATCTTAGAGAGCATGCAGCGCACCTTTTCACCACCGGACAGAACATCAACACTTTTGAATACATCTTCGCCGGAGAACAGCATACGGCCCAGGAAGCCGCGCAGGTACACATCGTCCTTCTTGGCGGAGTATTCTCTCAGCCAGTCAACCAGCTCACTCTTATTGCCTTCAAAGTAGGGGGTGGTGTCTTTGGGCAGATAGCTGCGGGAAGTGGAAATGCCCCACTTGATAGAACCTTCATCAGGTTCCAGTTCCCCCATGAGGATCTGGAAAAGAGCGGTCTGTGCCAGCTCGTTTTCACCCACAAATGCAATCTTATCGGTACGGTTCACGGAGAAGTAAACCTTGTCCAGCAGCTTTTCACCGTCCACGGTGACAGATACATCTTTAACGGTCAGAACATCCTTGCCCAGTTCCCGCTCAGGGGTAAAACCAACAAAGGGATAACGGCGGGAGGAGCAGGGCATTTCTTCAACAGTCAGCTTGTCCAGCAGTTTCCGGCGGGCAGTTGCCTGCTTGGCCTTGGCTTTATTGGCAGAGAAGCGCTGAATGAACAGCTGCAATTCTTCGATCTTTTCCTGATTGCGCTTATTCTTGTTGCGCAGCATGGCCTGAACCATCTGAGAGGATTCGTACCAGAAATCGTAGTTACCCACATACATCTTGATTTTGCCGTAGTCAATATCCACAGTGTGGGTGCAGACAGTATTCAGGAAATGGCGGTCGTGGCTGACAGCGATGACCATGCCGGGGAAGTCCAGCAGGAAATCTTCCAGCCAGTTAATGGATTCGATATCCAGGTTGTTGGTAGGCTCGTCAAGCATAACAATGTCGGGGTTGCCGAACAGAGCCTGAGCCAGCAGAACCTTGACCTTCAGTCTGGGGTCGATGTCGCCCATGATATCGTAGTGATTCTCGGTGGGAACACCCAGACCCTGCAGGATGCGGGATGCGTCGCTTTCTGCTTCCCAGCCACCCAATTCTGCAAATTCAGCCTCGAGATCGGCTGCACGGAGGCCATCTTCATCGGTGAAGTCAGGCTTTTCGTAAATGGCGTCCTTTTCCTTCATTACATCGTACAGGTGCTGATTGCCCATGATGACGGTGTCCATGATGGAAAATTCATCGTAGGCATTCTGGTTCTGTTTCAGGACGGAAACACGCTGATTGGGAGCCACGGTGATGGAGCCGGTGGTGGAATCCAGCTCGCCGTAGAGAATCCGCAGGAAGGTAGACTTGCCTGCGCCGTTGGCGCCGATGATGCCATAGCAGTTGCCGGGGAGGAACTGCAGATCTACATGCTGGAACAGCCACTGGCCGCCAAATTGCATACCTAAATTGCTGACAGTGATCATTTCATACTCCTTACATCATACAAATGTCATTCTATTATTATGGACCCGAAAAATATCGGAACATAGCTATACATCTTAAATATAGCATAGAATTGTAAATAATCAAAGAACTTTTTACAAGGGGGTTGCATTTTCTGTTGGATATGATATAATTTTAGCACTCAGTATAAAAGAGTGCTAATTTTGAAAGGAAGCGGAGATAAGCACTATGGAAAAACAGCAATTTAAAGCAGAGTCCAAGCGTCTGCTGGACTTGATGATCAATTCCATTTATACCCATCAGGAGATCTTCTTGAGAGAGATCATTTCCAATGCATCTGACGCCATCGATAAACTGGCATACACGGCCCTCACTGATGAGAAGGTGGGACTGAATCGGGATGATTTTGCGATTACCATTACCCGTGACCAGGACAATCGAGTTCTGACAGTTTCTGATAACGGCATCGGCATGAGCAAGGAAGATCTGGAGGAGAATCTGGGTACCATCTGCAAGTCCGGTTCTTTGAACTTTAAGCAGAATATGGAAAAAAGTGATGACATTGATATCATCGGTCAGTTTGGTGTAGGTTTCTATGCTGCATTCATGGTGGCAAGTTCCATTACGGTGGTTTCTAAGAAGTATGGCCAGGACAAGGCATGGAAGTGGACTTCCGACGGCGCTGAAGGCTATACCATTGAAGAGACAACCCGTGAGATGCCCGGTACCGATGTGATTATGACCCTGAAAGCGGATACCGAGGATGAAAAGTATTCTGAATTCCTGGAAGAGTACCAGATTCGGTCCCTGATTCGCAAGTATTCAGACTATATTCGCTACCCCATTCGCATGGAGGTGTCCAAGTCCCGCAAGAAGGAAGGCTGTCCAGATGATGCCCCTGAGTATGAGTCCTACATGGAGATGGATACGCTGAACTCTATGGTACCCATCTGGCAGAGAAATAAGAAGGATGTCACGGATGAAGAGTATGAAAGTTTCTACCGGGAGAGGTTCTACGACTACAATAAGCCCCTGCGCACCATCCATGTCAATGCAGAAGGAAGCGTGAGCTATAAGGCTCTGATGTATGTGCCTGCAAAGGCTCCGTTTGATTTCTATACCAAGGATTATAAGGGTGGCTTGCAGCTGTATTCTTCCGGCGTCATGATTATGGAGAACTGTGAAGATTTGCTTCCTGACCATTTCCGCTTTGTTCGCGGCGTTGTGGACAGTCAGGATCTGTCCCTGAATATCAGCCGTGAGATGCTGCAGCACAATCGCCAGCTGGCAATCATTGCACGGAATCTGGAGAAGAAGATCAAGTCCGAGCTGACCGCTATGCAGGAAAATGATCGTGAGAACTATGAGAGGTTCTACAGTGTCTTCGGCCGTCAGCTGAAATATGGTACGGTTTCTGACTACGGCGCTCACAAGGAAAGCTGTCAGGATTTGCTGCTGTTCTGGTCTGCTAAGGAGAACAAGCTCATCAGCCTGAAGGAATATGTGGCTGCTATGGCAGAAGGACAGGAGAAAATCTACTATGCGCCCGGTGAAAGCACAGAACGTCTTGCAAAACTGCCTCAGGTAGAGACCCTGCTTGCAAAGGGCTATGACGTTCTGTTGTTCAGCGAGGATGTGGATGAGTTTGTGCCCCAGACTTTGGTGACTTACTCCGAGAAGTCTTTCTGCAATGCGCTGTCGGATGATCTGGGCTTGCAGAGCGAAGAGGAAAAGGCCAAGGCTGCGGAAAAGACCGAAGAGATGAAGGGCCTGCTGACCTTTGTTACCGAGAAATTGGATGGCAAGGTTAAGGAAGTCAAGCTGTCTGATAATCTGGGCAGCCATCCCGTTTCTCTGACTCCTGAGGCTGGTATGAGCTTTGAGATGGAGAAGTATATGAAACGTGCAAATCCGGAATTTGCCTATCCTGTGGGACGGATTCTGGAGCTCAATCCAGAGCATGAGGCTGTGAAAGCAATGCAGGATGCGCTGACATCCGATCCTGAAAAGGCAGAGGATTATGCAAAACTTCTATATGCACAGGCAGAACTGATGGCGGATTTGACCCTGGAGGACCCGGTTGAATACACCAAATTGGTTTGCAAACTTATGAAATAAGAATAAAGGACGAGGCGATAGTCTCGTCCTTTTTCGTCAAATTGTCAATCTTGCAATCAGCCGCAAAACCGAGTACACTTTAAATAATACAATGTACAAGGAGGCATACGCATGATTTGGTGTGTAGAGGATGATCCCAGCATCCGAGATATAGAGGTGTACGCCCTGCAAAGCACAGGATTTGCAGCCAGAGGCTTTGAAACCGGGGATGCTTTTTGGGAGGCGGTGCAGACAGAGGTTCCGGAACTGGTGCTTTTAGATGTGATGCTGCCCGGGGTGGATGGAATCGAACTTCTGTCCAGAATGAAAAAGGATTCGACTCTTTGCGAGATTCCTGTGATTATGGCAACAGCCAAGGGGGCTGAATATGATAAAATCCAGAGCCTGGATTTGGGCGCAGACGATTATCTGGTGAAACCCTTTGGAATGATGGAGATGGTATCCCGGGTCAAGGCGGTGCTCCGGCGCTGCAAACCCAAACAGGTTCATCAGCAGCTGAAACTGGAGGGACTGGTGATGAATCTGGATGAACATACAGTCAGCATTGAAGGGGAACGGATTATGTTGACCTACAAGGAGTTTGAGCTGCTGCGGTTGTTCCTTTCTCGTCCCGGTGTCGCGTTCACCCGGGAGCAATTGCTGAATGATGTGTGGGAGTCTGACTATTTAGGGGAAACCCGTACCGTGGATATGCACATTCGAACCCTGCGACAGAAACTGGGCAGCTATGGGCATATGATCGAGACGGTACGCAATGTGGGCTACCGGCTGGAGGCAAAGCATGACAAGTAAAATCTTTCGCTCGACCATGTTTGTGGCAGCGGTGGTTTTACTGTGCAGTCTTGGATTCATCATGGGTGTACTGTATGATTACTATGATGGAATTCAGGTGAGCCAGATAAAAAACGAACTGATGCTGGCGGCTGCCGGAACGGAGCTGAATGGAATGGACTATCTGGAGCATGTGCAATCCGATCGCCTTCGAATCACTTGGATCGGTCAGGATGGCGTAGTGCTCTTTGATAATAAGGCAAATGTAGATTCGATGGAGAATCACGCCGATCGTGAGGAGTTTCGAGAGGCAGTTTCCTATGGAGAGGGGAGCAGTGTTCGTTATTCAGCGACGCTAACCCAAAGAACCCGCTATGAGGCCATGCAGCTATCTGACGAAAGCGTTCTGCGTGTGTCGGTGAGCGAGGCAACTTCAGCGGTTGTGATGTGGGGAATGCTGCAGCCCATTGGCGTGGTGGTTTTGATTGCAGTTGCGCTGTCTTCATTCCTTTCGATCCGAATGGCGAAACGAATCGTGAAACCGTTAAATGAGCTGGATTTGGAGCATCCTTCTGACAATGAAGTGTACGAAGAAATTATACCGCTTTTGAATCGAATCAAGCAGCAGCATCAGCAGATTTCCTATCAGGTTCGAAAACTCAAGTATAAGACCGACGAATTTGAGCAGATTACGGCCAACATGAATGAAGGTCTCGTTTTATTGGATAAGGAAAAAATGGTGCTCAGCATCAATCCCGCAGCCAAACAGCTGTTCGGTGCAACGGATTTTTGTATTGGTCAGGACTTCCTTACGGTAGACAGAAAGCATGATGTTTGTACCGCAGTGGAGCAGGTGTATTCCAACGGATACAGTCAGGTTCGTGTAACACGCAATGGCCGTGAATATCAGCTGGAGCTGAGCCGTATTGAGTCCCAGGGAAGTGTCATGGGTGCCGTGATTCTGGCGTTTGATATTACAGCCCAGAATTCAGCAGAGCAGACTCGACGGGAATTTTCTGCCAATGTATCCCACGAGTTGAAAACACCCCTGCAGTCCATCATCGGAAGTGCAGAGCTGCTGGAAAATGGTCTGGTGAAACCGGAGGACACCACCCGATTCGTTGGGCATATCCGAAAAGAGGCCACACGGCTGGTGAATCTGATCGAAGACATCATCCGCTTGTCGCAGTTGGATGAAGGCGCACCTATGCCACAGGAAGATGTAGATCTGCTGGAGTTGTCCAACGATGTGGTGGAGGCATTACAGCCCATCGCAGACAAAAAACAAGTTACACTGCAGGTGGAGGGAACAAGCTGCTGTGTCAACGGTGTTCGCAGACTTCTCCACGAGATTGTTTATAATCTGTGTGAAAATGCTGTGAAATATAATGTTGTGGGCGGCAGTGTGACGGTCAATATCTCCCAACAGGATGGAAAACGGATATTGTCCGTTTCGGATACAGGTATCGGCATCCCGTATGAACACCAGGAGAGAGTGTTTGAACGGTTTTATCGGGTGGATAAAAGCCATTCAAAACAGTCCGGCGGTACCGGATTGGGCCTGTCCATCGTAAAACATGCGGCGCAGTATCATAACGCAAAACTGGAATTGAAGAGTGCCCCGGGAGAAGGTACCACCATTACGGTTATCTTTCCCTAAAGCAAAGGAGCTGTGGTAAAAACACAGCTCCTTTTTTGCGTACAGATCACGAATTGCTTTACACAGATTTTACATAAGTCTTTCAAACGCTAAATAGACTTTACAATTACTTCATTTTATAATTATTATGTAATCAAAGGTCTATAATTATATGCACATAACAAATAAATTGAAAGATAGGTAAGAGAGATGACAGTGTATATTCTAAAGATGATTTCCTTGCTAGGTGGACTTGCATTGTTCCTATTCGGCATGGACATCATGGGTAAAGCCCTGGAGCGTCAGGCCGGCGGCAAGCTCCAGACGGTTCTGGCCAAAATGAGCTCCACCGTGTTTCGTGGTTTCCTGCTTGGTCTTGCAGTTACAGCTGTAATCCAGTCTTCTTCAGCTACAACAGTTATGGTTGTCGGATTTGTAAATTCTGGCATCATGACACTGCGGCAGGCTGTTGGTGTGATTATGGGTGCCAATGTCGGCACCACTGTTACATCTTGGATACTATCCCTGACTGCACTGGAGGGCGATAGTTTCCTGATTCAGATGTTCAAGCCCAGTACCCTGTCACCGTTTTTGGGCGTTATAGGCATTGTCCTGTATATGTTTACCAAATCTGAGAAAAAACAGGGGATCGGTACCATTTTGCTGGGATTCATGGCGTTGATGACCGGTATGGATATCATGAGTGATTCCATGAAATTCCTCAAAGATGAGGCATGGTTTGCAAACATGATGATCTCCTTCTCCAATCCGCTGGTCGGTATTGCGGTGGGAGCCATTCTGACGGCTGTCATTCAGTCCTCTTCCGCATCCGTTGGCATTTTGCAGAGCCTATGTTCCACAGGTGTGGTCACGGGAGGCGTGGCACTGCCGATTATTTTGGGACAGAATATCGGCACCTGTGTGACTGCATTGATCTCCACCGTTGGTGCCACCCGTAATGCACGTCGTACCGCAATGGTGCATCTGTATTTCAACATGATTGGTGTGGCGATTTTTGCAGCACTATTTTACGGGATCGGGATGTTTATTCCTTGGGGATTTTTGGAAACGACCGCCAATGAATTTGACATTGCCATTATTCATACCGGATTCAATTTGCTTACAACAGCGGTGATGCTGCCCTTGCATGGAGTTCTTGAAAAGCTGGCAATTCTCTCTGTTCGCGATGATAAAGAACCGGAGCAGACAGAGCTGCTGGACGAGCGCCTATTGGCGACTCCGGCGGTCGCAGTTCAGCGCGCCAAGGAGATTGCGGTACAGATGGCGGACTCCTCTGCAGATGCAGTGGAAAAGGCATTTGGTTTAACCAAACACTTTGACCCGAAAATCATGGAACAGGTTCAGAAACTGGAGAGCATGACGGACCAGTATGAAGATGCACTGGGCAGCTATTTGGTGAATCTGACCGGTACAAATCTGCCTGTTCAGGACAATCGGGCGGTGAATACACTGCTGTACACCATTGGAGACTTTGAACGAATTGCCGACCATGCAGTTGCCGTATCAAGGGCAGGTGAGGAGATGTCTCGAAAGAATATGCATTTTTCCGTAGATGCGCAGAAAGAACTGGCGGTGCTGGAAAAGGCTGTTCAGGCAGTGTTGCACCGTACAGTATCGGCCTTTGATCGCAATGATTTGGAACAAGCTATGAAGGTGGAACCCTTGGAACAGGTTGTGGATACGCTGGTGAAGGAAGTAAAGTCCCGACATGTTCGCAGACTGCGCGATGGTGTGTGTACAATGGAATATGGATTTGTTCTGGAGGATTTGCTGACATCCTATGAGCGTATTGCGGATCACTGCTCTAACGTTGCAGTTGAGATGCTGCAGGTCGCAGAGGGCAAGCTAGAGGCGCATGAGTACCTGAATGCATTAAAGTCCGGCGCACTCAGCGAGAGCGTACAGTACTCCGAACGATTCCACAAGTACCGCGCACAATATGGTTTCAAAGAAGACTAATAGAGAGCGTTCAACATAAAGAGGGACACGCACAGGCGCTGTGCGTGTCCCTCTTTATATGGGCGAAAGGGGATTGTTCTATCGTATGCTCAATGTACAATATAGAATGTGAAGTACATGGTTTTCACCATCGGTGCAAATCGAGCTTTGTAACCTCAGATTGCATGCAATTCTGGCTATAAAATGCGAGCCCCAGAGCATATGCTCCGGGGCTCTGTTAATCCATGTGGGCCATGGATTATGTAGGGATTACTTTGCCAGTTTCTTAAACTCGTCAGCTACAAACTGAACCTTAGGTCCGATAATGACCTGCACAGAGGTCTTGCCCGGACGGATAACGCCAGCAGCGCCGGAGGACTTGATCTTCTTCTCATCAACCAGCAGGCGATCCTTGACTTCCAGACGCAGACGAGTAATGCAGTTGTCGATGGAGACAACGTTTTCCTTGCCGCCAACACCCTCCAGAATGATTGCAGCCATGGCGGTGAAGTCATCGTTTGCAAGCTCAATCTTCATTTCACTGTCCTGATCGTCTTCACGGCCGGGAGTCTTCAGATCAAACTTCTTAATAGCGAACAGGAAAATCAGGTAGAATACTACGAATGCAGCAAGACCCAAAGGCAGGATCAGCCATGTGTTGGCAGCTGCGGGCAGCTTTGCGGAGAAGAGCAGGTCGGTCAGACCGGCGGAGAAACAGAAACCTGCACGGAAACCCAGACCGACGGTAACAGCAGCGAAGATGCCGTACAGCAGAGCGTAAACAACATACAGGGGGAATGCCAGGAACATGAATGCGAACTCGAAGGGCTCGGTGACGCCGCACAGAAATGCACAGACAGCAGCGGAACCAACGATACCGATGGTAGCCTTACGCTTCTTTGTCTTAGCAGTCTGGATCATAGCCACAGCAGCACCGGCGATACCGAACATCATGCAGGGGAAGAAACCAGCCATGTAGGAGCCGACGGACCAGTTGATGAGGGTGCCATTTGCCATGGTATCGCCCTCAACCTGAGCAGCCCAATAAGCGGTCAGGTCACCCAGACCAATGGTGTCAAACCAGAACACGTTGTTCAGGGCGTGATGCAGACCGGTGGGGATCAGCAGACGGTTCAGGAAAGCGTACAGACCAACACCAACAACGCCGAGGCTCTTGATGCTATTGCCAATCCAAACCAGGCCACCGAAGACGATGGGCCAGACGAACAGCAGAACAACAGCTGCCAGGATGGAAACGACGCCGGTTACGATCGCAACGGAGCGCTTGCCGGAGAAGAATGCCAAAACATCAGGCAGTTTGGTGGACTTGAACTTGTTGTAGCAAACTGCACCAATGATACCGCAGAGGATGCCGATGAAAGGATTTTGAATCTTGTCAAATGCGATCTTGGTGGCGGTGTTTGCCAGAGTGCCGTCCTCTGCAAACTGGAACAAACCGGGATTGATGGTAGAAACAACTGCGGTAGACAGCAGGTTTGTAATCATCAGCCAGCTAACCAGACCAGCCAGACCGGCGGTACCGTCATTGTCGTCAGCCAGACCGACTGCAACGCCGATAGCAAACAAAAGATGCATGTTATCGATCAGAGCGCCACCGGCTTTAACCAGGAAAAAGCCGATATTGTAGACCAAACCGGATGTAGCAGCTTCAGGCACGCCCATAACGCCGGGGGCAATGGCGTAGCCCAAGCCCATCAGAATGCCGCAAATAGGAAGACAGGCGACAGGCAACATAAGAGCTTTGCCCAACTTCTGAAGATATTTCATCATAAGAAATGTTCCTCCTTAATTCTCTTTTGCCGTTTATTCACGACCGCCGGCCCACAGCGGTCATTGTGGCCGTATAAAATTGTGGGATATTGCAATCCCGGGGTGACCAAACAGAATTGGTCGAATGTCATTACAGATTGGCTTCTAAGAAAGCCTTCAGCTCGGTAGCTGCCTTTTCTTCGTCAGCACCGTCGCAGGTAATGGTCAGCTCCATACCGCTCTTTGCGGCCAGTCGCATAACAGCCATCAGCCGCTTTGCATCTGCTTTGCCAGTGGGAGCGGTCAGCGTGACAGAGCAGGCGTAGCCGGCAACTGCCTTAACAAGCATTCCGGCGGGACGGGCGTGCAGTCCCATGGGGTCCTGAATCACATGTGTAAATTCTTTCACGGTTTATACCTCACTTTCGCATACGAGCCTGCGGGTTTCCAGTACACGACCGGGAGCCATGCTCAGCTCGGTGTAGCCCATTTTAATGAATGTTTCGGTCAGCTTGGGATCAGCGCCCAACTCACCGCAGATACCGGCCCAGATTCCGGCCTCATTTGCGGATTTGGCAATATGGGCAAGCAGAGCCATCAGTGCAGGATGGTACGGATCGTAGAAATCCCCCAATTTTGCATTCTGACGGTCAACCGCCAGGGTGTATTGGGTCAAATCGTTGGTACCAACGCTGAAAAATGCGGCTTCCTTAGCCAGCTCATGGGCAAGGACAGCTGCGGCGGGGGTCTCGACCATTACGCCGATGGGAACCTCCCTGACGGGCAGTCCCTCAGCAATCAGCTCCTGCTGGATCTGTGCGCAGAGCGCTTTTGCTTTCTTTAGTTCCCAGACGGATGCAACCATGGGGAACATAATACTCAGGTTGCCGTAGGCACTTGCACGATAAATTGCACGCAGCTGGGGACGGAAGATATCTTCGCGGGTCAGGCAGATACGCAGACCACGCAGTCCCAAAGCCGGATTCTCTTCGTGCTCCAGGCCCATATAGGAAACCTGCTTATCAGCGCCAATATCCAGAGTGCGGATCACGACGGGGCGTTCGCCCATGATCTGGCCAACCTTCTTGTATGCCTCAAAAAGCTCATCCTCGGTGGGTAGCGTGTCCCGGCCCAGATACAGGAATTCGCTGCGCATCAGACCAACGCCTTCTGCATCGGCAGCAACAGCAGCCTCAGCATCCTCAGGACAGCCGATATTGGCGCACAGAAGAACCTTCTTTCCGGACTTCGTAACGCTTTCTCTGCCACGATAGGCTTCCAGCGCGGCACAATCTGCAGCAGCCTCAGCCTGCTTGGTTTTCAGCATGGTCATAGTCTGCTCATCGGGGTCGGCATACCAGTTGCCGGTAAAGCCGTCTACTGCCAGAACACTGCAGTTTTCGGCATCATCAAGTTCGATATCAGCCTGAACCAGAGAAGGAATGTTCAGTGTTCGAGCCAAAATAGCAGTATGGCTGGAAGAAGAACCCTGACGGGTGATAAATGCCAGAATCCGTTCGCGGGGGAGCTGAATGGTTTCACTGGGAGCCAGATCCTCTGCAACCAGCAGAAAGCTGCCCTCAGGCAACTGAAAACCGGTATTGCCGCAGAGAATATCATAAATTCTCTGAGACAGATCCCGAATGTCAGCCGAGCGGGCTTTCATGTACTCGTCATCCAGCGCAGCAAAGAACTGGGCGAATTCCTCGCCGCAATCCAGTGCAGCAGTGGCAGCGGCAGCACCATCTGCAATAGCAGCAGAAACGGCGTCCAAATAGTCCAAATCATCCAGCATGAGCATTTGAACCTCGATGATTGCAGCCTGATCTTCACCTAATTGGGCAACGGCTCTATCATATAGATTCTGAAGTTGCTGACGAGCAGTTTCCCGGGCATCGTCAAATTTCTTTTGTTCAGCTTCCGGGTTGCTGCAGGCAACGGGCTGAATGCGCTCACTTTTGCGGTAAACGACGGCGGGCCCAATGGCTACGCCTTTGAATACGGGTAAACCTTGTCCTTGTTTCATTGGATTCTCCTGCGTGTTACTTGGCAAGTTCGATCACTACATCTGTAGTGGTAACACTTTTTCCGGTATGGGTTTTGAAAGTGGAATACTCAGAGCTGTTGCAGACCAGCATAGGTGTAATGGTGTTGAAACCTGCAGCCTTGACAGAATCCAGATCGACTTCAATCAACAGCTGGCCTTTCTTGACCTTGTCACCGTTCTTGGCGTGGACGGTGAAGTGCTTGCCCTCCAGACTTACGGTTTCTAGACCCACATGAATCAGAATCTCTGCGCCACAATCAGCAACCAGACTCACAGCGTGACCGGTGGTGAACATCATGTCCACAGTGGCATCGCAGGGAGCGCAGACCTTACCATCGGTGGGGTTAATGGCAATGCCATCTCCCAACAGACCTTCGGAGAAGGTAGGATCGGGAACAACTGAAACGGGAACTGCCTCGCCGGCAATTGGAGCGCACAGTTGATCTAGGGGTTTACTGAACAGTTTGTTAAAAAATCCCATGATTTTCCTTCTTTCATTCAGGAGTACAGACCTGCCTGCAAAAGGCGGGGTGTCTCCCCTGATCTAATGAGATATTGGGGCATTTCCCAATGCTTTTTTATAGTGACAAAAAAGACTTAAATGGTAAAACACTGCAATCTCTTTCTAGATATAAGAATATCAATTTGGTGAGAAAAAGTCAACTATTTATAAATGACGCAAAGCATTTTGTTCATTGTGTACAACTTTTTGCGGGGTTGCTAAGATTTTTTCGAAAATTCTGGTTTCGTATTTTGTATTTATTTTGGATAATTTTGGTAAAAAATGGGAAAATCTTCAAACATGAAAAAAACAAATTGAAAATGATAAAGATAAGGTTTGTAAGGGAACATGTCTCTGGGAAATTGAGTGGAAACAGTGTTGCCAGGAGCAAATATTTCATGATACAATAAGCACAATAAAGGAGGTATAAGGTCATGCTATTTTTAGAATATCCAACCTGCAGCACCTGCCAGAAGGCTAAAAGGTGGCTGGATGACAATGGGTTTTCATATGAAGACAGACACATTAAGCAGATGAATCCAACATACGAGGAGTTGAAACAGTGGTTTGCGCTCAGCGGCCTGCCCTTGAAACGGTTCTTTAACACCAGTGGATTGGTATATAAATCTCTGGGACTAAAGGATAAGCTTGCATCTATGACAGAGGAAGAGCAACTAAAGCTGTTAGCGACGGATGGTATGCTTGTGAAACGTCCAATTGTCGTTCGTGAAGATCTCGTTTTGGTGGGGTTTCGGGAAAAAGAATGGGCTGAAAAGCTATTGTGAAAACATAAGACCGGCTGCATTGCAGTCGGTCTTATGTTTAGTTTATTTGAGGGATCTGGCGTCCTAATATGGCCTGAATTTGATCAGCACTGGCGTCATTTGGGTGTTCATCGAGAAAATGAATGAATTTCATAGCGTTGGCAGTACCGATTTCCATCCACTGGTCATTGCCCATGCGTAAATACCGGTGACCCAGTAAATAATACTGATAAGTAAGATCGTTCGAGTATGTAACAGTGATGGTATAGTAGCTTTGACCATCGTGTAAATTCGGTTGACGATCGGGAGTGTCTTTTGTCTGAAAGCTGCGCAGCAGTGTTAAAAGCGCACCAATATTTTCTTCAGAAGAATAGTGTCGTGCGTGGCTGGGATTGTCTGGATAAAAACTGATCTCCATCTGTTTAACCAGTTTTGCCGGACCTGAAAACCCTGGAGAAGTGGAGAGGGGCAATGTTTGCATCATATCGTCTAATCCGCAGCCGCTAAGGCTGGTCGTGAAAAACACAAGCAAAAAAACAATCAGTTTCACTTTCATAGAAGTCCCTCACTGAAAACGAAAGCCGGATTGGACGAGAATTCTTAGGTTTGCTTGGTAGTTATCCTGAGAATGAAAGTATACGACATCGTATCCGGTTACCGGATGAAAGGATACTACCGAGTGGTCCCAATTGACCCATAGCTGGTATCCGGTGGTTTGTTCTGTCATAGTCGCATCCCCCTTTATTTGTCTTGGATAGCTTTATTATAATCACTTTGTGTCTAGAATGATATCTATTTGAAACAACATTAAGAATATTTAAGATTAGTTTTAAGAAGTCATAAGAATCATTTTGGGGAAATAAGGTCATAACCGGATATCAGATTGTGGGGATGGATAAAATATAACCGCCGGCAGAAAAGCCGGCGGTTATCGCAGTATCTTATTTTACGACACGAATGACACCCATAGGAGTCTGCTGATCGTCCTGACCCAGCGGGTTGTCCTTTAGAATCCGGACATACAGGTCTTTATCCATGCTGGGATCGCTGACACCCAGAATCTGACCTTCCAGATCGTTGATATCGACAACCATAGCTCTGTGACCGATCTTTGCTGCAACATCCTTTGCAACCTGATCGGGATTCAGGGGGCCGAGAACAACGTACTGGTTATAGGGAGGAATGGTGTTATGGCAGGGGCCATCAATAGAGCGAGCTTTGTAGCCGGCGACCTGATAGAACCAGCCCTTTTTGTGGAAGATTTTTTTGCCGATGACAGAAACAAAAGCGGCAAACAGAATCTTGAGAACACCGCATTCGACCAGAGCGCATTCCATGGTTTCTGGCATGCCCAAACCAATACCGTGGGGGGTCTTGGTGACATGATTGCTGAGCCATACAGCCAGCTTTCTGGGCTTGATGTCCTTCAGGGGAATGGCGCGGCCGGGCTGGGTGCAGGCAACGCATTTTTCGGAGATGAACAGAATATCGTCGGGCTCGGTGAGGACGGGCGTGCCATACTGATCGGCAACAGCGACAATATCATCTTCCAGGGTGACCAGATGGGTCTTGATGGGCAGGCGCTGGTAAGAAACACCGTCGATGGTTGTTACACCCTGTTTGCCCTCGTTGGGCTTTAATTCCTGAGCCATAATTTCTTCCTTCTTTCTGGTGATTATCACATTTTTTGTCATTTTTCTGTACGATATAAGTATATCAAATATCAGAGGATTGTCAAGAATATCACATAGCTGCTTTTAAAAACAGTTTTCCCGATTTTCAGAAATTCACCAACTTTTATTCTGCAGGTATTCTGTGACTTTTGTATTATAGCACATCTGTCAAGACTAGAGTAAAGCCCCACATAACGAATGTGGGGCTTTGTGTGTTGTACAATTGAGGAATGTTAGGACTTTGCTTGAATGGTCTTGCGCTCAATCTTGGTCTTACAGAAACGTTCCAGCTGAGGAACGATCATCACACAGACCAGTGCAGCGGTAAATCCGCCGTTATACAGACAGAAACCGCCATGCAGAGAGGGCAGAACCGTTACCATGCACAGGTGGAGTGCTGCGGCAATCATACCGGCCAGAACACCATATCTGCCGCAAATGGGGGAAAGACCTGTTGCAAAACATAGACCTACGGCAATTGGCTGTGCATAGAGAACATTCTGGAAGTTTCCGCCCAGAGCATTGGAAATTGCGCCGAGTCCAAAGGATGCAGCAACATAACCCAGCATAATGGGCAGAACGGTCAGGGGATTGCTGCCACATCCACAGCAGGAAACCACGCAGAAGATACAGCCAAAGGTAATGCCGTTCATGGGGATGCCGATGAGATTATAGTAAAGCAGAATGCAACATCCCAATATACCCATGTTCATCAGCAGAGGGCCAGGACCGTATTGCTTTAGGTAATCTGCCTGATAGTTGTCGGCAGTCATCAGATGCCAATACTCTTTCCATGTACCCTTCCACAGGAACTGTCCACAAAGAATTGCAGCGATGAACAAGAAAAGGCAGAAAGTGTTGACAATCAGAGGAGAGGCAACCTGCAATGTTGCAGGGTCGGGAACCTTAGGAATTGCCAGTCCCAAGGTGCTGTAGAGAACCGCCTGGAGCATAAAGGAAATGAGACCCAGAGGCAATGCAGCAGAGTAAAGGTCAAAGTCCTTATGCACCTTACCGGAATGAGCAATGCCCGCAGGCATACATACGCCGATCAGAATACCCACGATGCAGCCTAGAAGGATTCCATGCCAGGTGAAACCGACGACCTCCTGATAGGGATAACGAATGAACAGGTCTGTAATAAGCGGGGCGGCACCGGTGGAAAAGAGCATTGCATTGACTTGTTTGCCGAGAGCCTCGTGTTTGATGAAACAGTATAGTAGTACACCTAAGAAACTAGGCAGGATGTTCAGCAGGTTGATACCCCAAGTGGTAAAACCGGTTACCAGCAGAAAAGCAAGAATGGTTTTCTGATTTGGCTGGGATTCTGGCAGGCAAAAGATTGCTAAACAGAACATGCCAACCAATGCGGAATTGAGGAACGTAGCTGCATATCCGCCCACGGCAAAGTAGTTTGTGGTGACCTTAGAAGGCTGGGACATGATTTGCCACAATCCAGAAAACATGGTGTTTCTATCGGGCATTAAAAAGGCGGCGATCAGGAAACAGAGATAGATACAGAAGAAAAACAATTTTAGAAACTGTTTATCGGAGAGTTTGTTCACAGATTTCATAAGAATTCCCCCTTAAACGAAGAAAGACGTTCAGCGGAAAAACTTTCTGCTGAACGCCTTATTTTTTGGCTTAAATTTTCTCAGCAGCCTCGACAACGTGTTTCATAAGTACAGAGGTGGTGACACTGCCCACACCGCCGGGGACCGGGGTGATTGCATCAACGATGGGTTCCACTTCGTCAAACACTGCATCGCCAGCAATCGCACCCTTACCGCCCTTGGCGTTGGTCTTATTCTCATCCCAGTTGATGGAAACGTCGATTACGACCTGGCCGGGGCGGACATAGTCCTTGGTCAAGCTATTCAGAACACCGGCAGAGGATACGATAATGTCTGCGTTGCGGCAGATTTCGGCGGTATTGGGGGTCTTGGTATGGCAGGTGGTTACGGTAGCGTTTTTACCCATGAGCATCATGGCAGCAGGCTTACCGACAACCAGGCTGCGACCAATCACAGCGGCGGACTTGCCCTTGCAGTCGATGCCATAGAAATCCAGAATTTCCATACAGGCAGCGGGGGTGCAGGGAGCGTAACCCAGATCATTCAGACCTTCAAAAACACCGGCATTGGACAGGTGTGTCATGCAGTCCACGTCCTTCTTGGGGTCCAGACGATTGCAGATCTCGTTTTGGTCTGCTTTCAGATGCTTTGGCAGAGGACGGAACATCAAAACGCCATGGATGTTGCTGTCAGCATTGACCCGATCGATGGTCTCCATCACCAGCTCCTTGGAAGCGTCAGCGGGCAACTCAAACTTTACAATATTAACGCCGACCAGTTCAGCGCGCTTGGTAGCGCCCTTTTCGTAAGACAGGTCGGAAGGATCAGCACCTACACGAATAATTCCCAGAGTTGGATTGACACCTTTTTCACGCAGAGCAGCAGTACGCTCCATTAAATTTGCATTCAGGGCATCGGTAACTTCTTTGCCCAACAACAGCTTAGCCATTGGAATTTCCTCCTAATATGTAATAATCAGTTGAAATTTGCGCGAACTTCGTTAAAGATCTCATCAGCCAGCTGGCAGTATTTGGTCAGCATCTGATTGGCCTTGCAATTCATTTCTTCAGCAACATCACGATTCTTCAGACTCTTGGTGTTGATGAAAACATTCAAAGAGGCAGCCTGCAGAGCGGCCTTGCAGCAAACAGCACCGCATCCAGCATCGGAAACAGCCAGACGGGAACCCTTGGCAGCAAATACAGCAATATAGTCAATTGCTTCGCAGCACAGCTCCATGATATGCATGGGAACAGCGCATGCAGTGATGGTGGCATCTTCCAGAATCTGATCCCGATTTGGGTCATCCTTCGGAATACCATAAGCCTTTGCCAGCGGCACAAAGCCCTTGTCATCGGCCTCTACCTGATCCAGCAGCTCTTTCTGCAGTGCATCACACTTGGCTTTCAGAGCAACGATTTCTTCTTCTACATCGGCATACTTCTTCTTGCCGACAGTCAGGCTGCCCACCATGTTGCCCAGGGCCGTGCCTAATGCGCCAACCAGGGCAGCAGCACCGCCACCACCTGGAGCGGGGGCATTGGATGCCAATACTTCAACAAAGTTACGGCAGGATTCCAGTGTCATGTCCATATTATGATTCTCTCCTTAGAAAATAGGTGAAGCCCAATCACCAGTCTATGCTAGGGAAATTGGACCGAATAATTCGTGGTGCTTACCGCAAAAAGCACAGGCGGGAGGCCGCCTGTGCTTTAGTGAAGTGCGGATTAGAACAGGCCAGAAATCTTGCCGGTCTCGTCTACATCAATACGCTCAGCAGCGGGAACCTTGGGCAGGCCAGGCATCGTCATAATCTCACCGGTCAGAGCAACCAGGAAGCCGGCACCGGCAGAAACCTTAATGTTACGCACGGTGATGGTGAAGCCCTCGGGGGCACCCAGCTTGGTTTGGTCATCGGTGAAGGAATACTGCGTCTTAGCCATGCAGATAGGCATCTTGTCGTATCCCAGCTCGGTCAGAGTCTTGATCTGTTTTTCGGCGTTAGCGGTAAAGTTTACGCCGTCGCCATGGTAAATCTTCTTAACGATGGCTTCAATCTTGTCCTTAATGGGCAGATCAACATCATAAGCAAATGTGAAATCGTTGGGCTCTTCGCACAGACGAATAACTTCCTCAGCCAGAGCCAGACCGCCTTCGCCGCCCTTGGCCCAAACTTCGGACAGGGCAACATTAACACCCAGCTCCTTGCACTTGCGCTCGATCAGAGCCAGCTCAGCTTCGGTATCGGTGGGGAAACGGTTGATGGCAACGACACAGGGCAGCTTGTAAACCTTGGTAATGTTCTCAACATGACGCAGCAGGTTGGGCAGACCCTTTTCCAGAGCTTCCAGATTTTCGTTGCCGGTTTCAGCCTTAGGCACACCACCGTTGTACTTCAGAGCACGGGCGGTAGCAACCAGAACGACACAGGAAGGATGCAGGCCAGCCATACGGCACTTGATGTCCAGGAACTTCTCAGCGCCCAGGTCAGCACCGAAACCAGCCTCGGTGACGGTGTAATCAGAAAGTTTCAGGGCGATCTTGGTAGCGGTAACAGAGTTACAGCCATGAGCGATGTTTGCGAAAGGACCACCATGTACGAATGCAGGGGTGTGCTCCAGAGTCTGAACCAGGTTGGGTTTCAGAGCATCCTTCAACAGAGCAGCCATAGCACCCTGAGCATTCAGGTCACCAGCGGTAACAGGCTTGCCATCGCGGGTGTATGCAACGACCAGACGAGAAAGACGAAGTTTCAGGTCGGAAATATCGGAAGCCAGGCACAGAACAGCCATGATTTCGGAAGCGACAGTGATGTCGTAACCGTCTTCGCGGGGCATGCCATTGGTCTTGCCGCCAAGGCCATCAACAACATTACGCAGCTGGCGATCGTTCATATCGACGCAGCGACGCCATGTGATCTGACGGGGATCGATGTTCAGAGCGTTGCCCTGATAGATGTGGTTGTCCAGCATAGCTGCCAGCAGGTTATTGGCAGCGCCGATTGCGTGGAAGTCGCCGGTAAAGTGCAGGTTGATATCTTCCATAGGAACGACCTGCGCATAGCCACCGCCGGCTGCACCGCCCTTAACGCCGAAGACGGGGCCAAGAGAGGGCTCACGCAGAGCGACCAGTACGTTCTTGCCCATTCTGCGCATACCGTCAGCCAGACCAACAGTTGTTGTGGTCTTGCCCTCACCAGCGGGGGTGGGGTTGATAGCGGTAACCAGAATCAGCTTGCCATTTTTGCGGTCGGTCTCGTTCAGAATGTTGTAGTCAACCTTTGCCTTGTACTTGCCGTACTGTTCCAGATACTTTTCGTCCACGCCGGCAGTCTTAGCGACCTCGGTGATGGGCAACATTGGTGTTTCCTGTGCGATTTCGATGTCAGATTTGAAAGCCATTTTAATCAATCTCCTTGTATTAGTTTAGGTGCCCTGCCGTTGGAATGGCCCAGGCCCATACAGGATTTATGTGGATTGCCGTTGGGGTGACGCACCACACATGTGAACGGTACAAAAATATTTCGGTATTTCTGTACTGAAACAAGGATACCATCATCTATGTCAAAAGTCAACTACCTTTTTCACTTTTTTCTGTGAAAATTATTCAACAGGTGCGGGGGATATGCCAAACGGAGGCAGGGGATATCCCTGTCTCCGTTATGGGAATCACCAAGTGAAAAACATGGAGATTCCGGGGTTATTTTCTTTAAGGTTGCTGAGCCGGTATAGGAGCTGAGCAGTGTTGGCTCTGGTAAGCACTGCGTCATCTGCAGCAATGTGAACATCGCCGTGAATAACTGCGGCAGCAGCCTCACGGGCCCATGTGGCGGCAATGCCATCAGAATCAAAAACGGTAGGAATTGCAAAGTTCAGAGCGTTTTGCACCATGTCACTGGCCTCACTGCCGGTAATGGCCTGATCAGGACGAAATTCAACGCCGTCGGCGGTGGGGTAACCCGCAATGATTCCGGAACGAAGGGCTGCTGAAAGGTATGGTTTGAGCCAAGTGGGGGCATCATCGATAAAACCGGTATTGGCTGCATTGTTTTCTACAGGCAGATCCAGAACTTCCATGAGCATGGAGAGGAACTGTCCTCTGCTTACCGGCTCTTCCGGACGAAAGCAAGCCTGACCGTTTACGGTTTCACCGGAGAAAATGCCGGTATTACGCATCCACTCTGCGGCAAAGCGGCAGTCTGAGCCCATGGTGTCGGTATACTGCTGGGAATCCGTTGGCTTTAGAATTTTGATGGTGATGGTGGCCTCTCGGGATACGTTGCCTGCCGGATCAGTTGCCGTATAGGTGAAAGAATCTGTTCCGACTTTATTGTGCTTTGGTGTATATAAGAACGAGCCATCTTCCTTAATTTCCACGGTTCCGCGTTTTGGCTGTCGGATGACGGTGTAGGTCAAGGTCTGCTGCTCGGGATCGGATACCTTCAGTGGTGCTCCGTTGGGCAGATTCTTGTAAGTCTCTATGCTGGAATCTTCTGCAATGGGGGCCTTGTCCTCTTTGCCATGGATCGATATGGTCATGACAGCCTCCGGAGCCACATGGTCTGGGAAAATAGGCAGATATTGCACCTGAGCAGAGGTGTCTGTTTCGGTGGGAAAGGGGGAGAATGTCATTTGTCTCAATTGATCGATGGTTAAAATATCTCCGGCGCGAATGAGTCGGTCACTCAGCTTGACAGCTCCCAGCTCGGCATCTGGGAGTCCAGTGATACACACGCCGGTGATTTCGCCTGATTCTCCGGAAAAATCACTGCCCAAGAAACAATAGGTTCCGTTAGAATCCACCTGAGCGGCCTGTGTCGTGGCGGACATTGCAGCGATACACAGTGAGAGTATGAGCATTCGAAAGGGTGCTCTGTGATGACAGGTCATAGAAAAACCTCCTGTTATTGGTGTTCGGAGGTAGTGTTTGCGTGCTGAGGTTGAATTATGCAAAAAATCCGTCGCCTGAGCTGGCAACGGATTTTTCTCTTATCGAGGGGGCTGGATGTACATGCCTTGTTTGCCGGGGGTGGGGCGTGCATAGACTCCGGATACGAGCCCCAACATTGCATAGCAGGTCAGGATGGAGGAACCGCCATAACTGACGAATGGGAGAGTCAGACCGATAACAGGGGTAAAGCCCAGACACATACCCAGGTTGCTGGTAACCTGAAAAATCAGCGCCGAAGCTGCGCCAAAGCAAACCATACGCCGGGAGAAGTCCGAGGAACGGGTTCCAACATAGATACACCGGCCGATGATGGCAAACTCAAGTGCGATTATGGCCAGACATCCCAGAAAACCAAGTTCTTCGCCAATGGAAGCGAAAATATAGTCGGTGTGTTGGGCGGGCAAGGCGCCAATCTGGGTTCTGGCACCATTGAACAGACCTTGTCCGGAAAATCCGCCGGCGGTCAGGCTCAGAAGATTCTGATTGGTGTGGTAGCGTGCTCCGATAGCCTGAGAATCGATAGATGGATCAAATAGAATCATGATTCGATTCTTCTGGTAGTCATCGAACAAAAACTTCCACAACAGCGGAAATGCAGCGGTGATGCTGACGCCGGCCAGAGCGAACCAGAACAAACTGACACCGCCGGCGAAGGTCATACCAATGAAGATAAATACGAAAATCAGAGACACGCCGGCATCTTTTGAAATAATGACATTCGTTCCAGCCAGCACCAACAGGTGAATGGCCATATGCATGACGGAACGAAAGGAGGAAAGATGCCGCTGGTGTGATGCCATGACCGAGGCCATAACCAATATATAAGTGATTTTACAGATTTCTGCCGGCTGAATATTGATGGGCAGGAAGGGAAAATCCAGCCAACTGCGGTTACCGCCACGAGAGTCGCCGAATGGAATCAGCAGCAACAGCATTCCAATACCCAACAAAAATAGGAGTGTTCTATGCTCCAAAATCAGATCCAAATCCACGGAAGAAATGAAGGAAAAAAGAAAAATGCCAATGGCAGCGGCAATTACCTGAATCAAAACAAATCGGGCAGCGCCCATATGGGTGGTGGCACTGGCAATGATAACACATCCATAAACGGTGGTAAGCATACATAGTGCAAGCAGAACTTTATCGCATTTTTGGAAAGAGTCCAGAACCCTCTGGAAAAATTTGCGCATGGAAGGCCTCCTTAAATGGTGTGGCAAATAAAATTACTTTCGTAATGATAGCATTTTTTTATGAAAAAGGCAACAACCTTTCTCTTTTTCGCCAAAGGGACAAAAATATACAGGCGAGTACCGGAGAAGGCTTGCCTTTTAGCCTGAATTTGTTTATAATAGGTAACAAATGAAGTACATTCAGGAGGGTTTTCTATGGAGAATCGTCTTGCAGCTTATAGAGGCTGTCTGCTGGGACTTGCCATCGGTGATGCGATGGGATATACAGTGGATCACAAGACACTTGACCAGATTCGGGAAGATTATGGCCCCAATGGTCTGTTGGGATATGACCTGGCAAATGGTTATGCCGATATTACATCTTATACGCAGATTGCGGCCTATGTCTGCAATGGCCTGCTGCTTGGGGTAACGCGTGGACAGCTCCGGGGTGTTATGGCTCCGTATGTTCGTTATATTTCTATTGCAGAGCAGGAGTGGGCAAGACTTCAGGGCTACCGTAAGGACCCCTCTGCGGTGAATTACTGCTGGGTCAGCGGCGCGGATGGGCTTCAGGCCCGGCGGTGTATGGATACATTGATGCTGGATACCTTGAACAGAAATGATCTGGGCACCATGGAAGAACAGAAAAACCGCTATCAAGGTCCGGGATCTTTGACAGCGGCAATTCCGGTGGGGCTGTTCTTTGATCCCCAGCGAATAGGCAGAGAAGAGGTTCAGAGACTGGGTGCTGAGGCAGTTGCGCTTACCCATGGAAATCCCAGTGCGTTTCTGACCGGTGCAGCATTGGCGCATATCATCAGCCGAATTGCATGGGATGGCGAAAACGACCTGCGCCACTTGGTTCGAGAGGTTATCAGCATGCTCCAGACCAGATTTGGCAGAGCCTATAAACAGACGGCGGAAGTGTGCCAAAGCTTACGGATGGCACTGGCGTTGTCCATATCACCCAATATGAAAGAAACAGAAGCGATGGAACAGTTAGACTGCAGCTGCGCGTCGAAGGTTTTGGCCGGTGCGCTGTATTGCTGTATTCTCCATCCCAAAAGTGTGGATGAAGCGGTGATTGCGGCAGTGAACCATTCCGGCTACTCTGCGGCAGTGGGGGCTGTTGCGGGTGCAATCCAAGGAGCGCTATTGGGTGATGGTGCAATGCCGGAATTTTATCTGGAATGTTTGGAACCCCGAGATACGCTGCAGGAGCTGGCGACCGATATGTTTCAGGGGTGCCCCATGACCAAAGACAGCAATCTGTTTGACGTAGAATGGGATGGAAAGTATGTTTCTATTCAGGGTTAGGCCTGAAATGTGGCAAAATTTATGAAAAAAACGCCCTCTATTTGATAAATTGCCCTTGCAAAACACATTCAGGGGTGATATAATGATTGTATTCTAGAGTATACGTTACGAAAGAGAGGGGTGCTTACCCCTCTCTTTCTTGCTGAGAAAGGTGAAATATGAAAATTACAGAACTTGTTGCATCTTTTGCCCAGCCTGTGGTAGAGGCCAATGGCTGCTCTCTGTGGGATGTAGAATATGTTCGGGAGGGTTCTGACTACTTCCTGCGTCTTTACATCGATAAAGAGGGTGGCGTGGATATCACCGATTGCGAGGCAATTTCCAGAGCAATGGACCCCATTCTGGATGAAAAGGATCCCATCAGCGAATCCTATCATTTCGAGGTTTGCTCTGCTGGTCTGGAGCGGACACTGAAACGCCCCGGCGATTTCGAGCGATTCATGGGCAGCCCTATCACAATTAAACTCTATCGCCCCAGAAACGGGCTGAAGGAACTGCCCGGTGTCCTGAAGGGATATGACAATGGCAAGATTACCGCAGAATGCGGAAAAGAAATTATAACATTTGAAAAGTCCGAGGTTGCACTGGTGCGGCTTCGTGTGGAATTCTAACAGGAGGTTAAAGAACAATGGCTAGAGCAACTAGAGCCAAAAAGCAGGTACAGCCCGAGGTAAATGTGGGTGCAGAGATCTTTGAGAGCCTGCGTGAACTGGAAAAGATCAAGGGTATTCCCGTAGAGTATATGGTAGAGCGTCTGAAACAGGCACTCATGAATGCTTACCGTAAGGATCGTGAGGATCATCGGGATGTTCCTGCCGAAAATGTGGTGGTAGACCTTACAGAAAATGGTCTGGCAATGTTTCAGGTGAAGACGGTTGTAGAAGATGTGGAAGATACCGCTCTGGAAATCCACATTGACGCTGCAAAGACCCTGCAGCCCAACATTCAGCTGGGCGACAGCATCCGTATACCGATTAAGATCGAGGCTTTCGGCCGCATCGCAGCTCAGACTGCAAAGCAGGTCGTTATTCAGGGTATCCGTGAGGCAGAGCGCGGAGCTATGTACGAAAGCTACTCTTCCAAGGCTCAGGAACTGCTGACCGGTACAGTCCTTCGGCTGGATCCCAGTGGTGACATTTTTGTTCGCATTGGACAGGGCAATGAGGCATCTGACGCAGTGCTGCGAGTCAGCGAGCAGATCCCCGGTGAAGAGTATCATGAGGGTGACATGATCCGCGTCTACGTTCTGGAAGTGCATCGTTCCAACCGCGGTCCTCTGGTTCATGTTTCCAGAACCCATCCCAATCTGGTTCGCCGCCTGTTCGAGCTGGAGACTCCTGAAATTGCATCCGGTGAAGTGGAAGTTCGCAACATTGCCCGTGAGGCAGGCTCCCGTTCCAAGATGGCTGTTCGTGCCACTGTGGAGGGCGTTGATCCTGTTGGTGCATGCGTTGGCCCCAGAGGCGGTCGTGTGGGCGCTGTCGTGGAAGAACTCCACGGCGAAAAGATCGACATTGTGGTTTACAGCGAAGATCCCTGTCAGTATGTTGCAGCAGCGCTCAGCCCTGCCGATGTGGTTTCTGTCACCTTGGTTCCCGGTGCTAAGGCATGTAAGGTCGTTGTTCCCGACGATCAGCTGAGTCTTGCTATCGGTAAGGAAGGTCAGAATGCCCGTCTGGCGGCACGGCTGACAAGTTATAAGATCGACATCAAGCCTGAGTCTCAGGTTCATGAGGAAGAAAACCCTGTTGAGCTGTAAGCTAGGCAAGCATACAAATTGGATTGGATAGGAGGGAATGTCAATGCCAAAAAAGATCCCTCAGCGGCAGTGTATGGGCTGCCGTGAACGAAAAGAAAAACGGGAATTGATTCGGGTGGTGCGTTCTCCTGACGGAAATGTAAGCCTGGATTTTCACGGTAAGGCACCAGGACGGGGCGCATATATATGCCCCGATATGGCATGCCTCAAGAAGGCAATTCGTTCCAAAGCTCTGGAGCGGAGTCTGGAAGTGCCCATTCCCGAAGAAATCTACGCTCGGTTAGAGCAGGAAATGGAGGCTGGAAACAATGCATAAAGCGCTGAATTATCTATCCATTGCCCGTAAGGGTGGTCTGGTGGAGCTGGGCGAAGAACCCTGCGGCGGCGCGGCAAGAGCAGGTCATGCCCGGCTTGTTGTGGTTGCGTCCGATGCCTCTGATCACACCTGGCGTCGAGCAAAGAGTTATGTAGCTGGTACCAGCCAGCAGTGTATCAAAGCCCCCTTCAGCAAGGATGAACTGGGTCAGGCCACAGGTCGGTCCAGCCTTGCAATGGCGGCATTTACCGATCCTGCGCTGGCTTTGGCATTTGTCAAGGCTTTGGGGGAATCGGACGCTTACCGGGAAGTGGCGGAAGAACTGGACAAGAAGTCCAAAAGAATCCGTCAGCGTCAGAACGAAGAAAAGGCCCATCAGCACAATAAACGCGTGGGAAAGAAACGTTCTGCAGCCGGTAAAAAGGATTGAGTTATGGAGGTGCGTATATGAGTTTACAAAAGTATCGTTTGCGTGAGGTAGCGTCGGATTTCGGCACCACTCCCAAGGAGATTTCTGAGATTGTGGGAAATTACTTTGAAAAGCCCAAGTCTAACACACAGGTTTTGACCGATGAGGAGCTGAATGTGGTTTTTGACTGCATGACACAGAAACATCACATTGATTCTCTGGAGCAGGTCTATGCAGTTCAGCCTAAGGAAACCGTCAAAGAGGCTCCTAAGGCGCCCGCGGCAAAGCCTGCACAAAATCACAATAATAATCAGCAGGGAAGACAGGAGAATCGTCCTGCCCAGAGACCTGCACAGAATAACCAGACTTCTAACCAGAACCGGAATGACAACAAGTCTGCAAAGACACAAGAGCCTGAGCGTAAGCGTGAGCGCCGGGTTGTTGACACTTCTGCGGTTCAGGTGAACTCTGCCCGTTTTGATGACCGGGTGGACAGCCTGATTTCTGAGCGTGCTCAGAACTTTACCGGCGGCAAGCAGCGTATTGGCGGCGGCAAAAAGCAGCAGAACAAGCGCGACAACAAGTTCAAGGGCAACAAGGCTCGCAATGAAGAGCAGGAGAAGATGCGCCGTCTGCAGATGGAGGTTGCCCGCAAGGCTCCTCTGACGGTTAAGATTCCCGATGAAATCACCGTCGGCGAATTGGCTAGCCGCATGAAGAAGACTGCTGGTGAAGTCATTAAGCTTCTGCTGAAGAATGGCGTTATGGCTGCAATTAACCAGACCATTGACTTTGACACCGCAGAGTTCATCGCAACGGAAATGGGCTGCAAGGTGGAGAAAGAAGTCACCATCACCATTGAAGAACGAATCATCGACGATCATGTGGATACGGCAGAAGAGCTGGAAAGCCGCGCTCCTGTTGTGGTTGTCATGGGTCACGTTGACCACGGCAAGACCTCTACCCTGGATGCGATCCGCCAGACCAATGTTACCTCTGGCGAGGCCGGCGGTATTACCCAGCACATCGGTGCCTACACCGTTGAGCTGAACGGTCTGCCCATCACCTTCCTGGATACCCCGGGTCACGCAGCCTTTACTTCCATGCGTGCTCGTGGCGCAAGATGTACGGATATTGCGATTCTGGTGGTTGCTGCCGACGACGGCATCATGCCCCAGACCGTTGAATCCATCAACCATGCCAAGGCAGCAGGTGTTCCCATCATCGTTGCTGTGAACAAGATGGATAAGCCCACCGCCAATCCTGAAAAAGTCAAGCAGCAGCTGACCGAATACGACCTGATTCCGGAAGAATGGGGTGGCGATACCATCATCTGTCCCATTTCTGCTAAGACCAGAATGGGTCTGGATAATCTGTTGGAGATGGTTCTGCTGACTGCTGAAATGCAGGAGCTGAAGGCCAACCCCAACCGTCGCGCAAAGGGTACCGTTATCGAGGCTCGTCTGGACAAGAACCGCGGTCCTATTGCAACCCTGCTGGTGCAGAATGGTACCCTGAAACAGGGTGACATCATCATTGCAGGTACCGCAGTGGGCCGTGTCCGTGTGATGACCAACGATAAGGGCCGCACGGTTAAGACTGCGGGTCCCTCCATGCCCGTGGAGATTACCGGTCTTGCAGATGTTCCCTCTCCCGGTGATGAGTTCAATGCGGTTACCGATGAGCGCATGGCCCGTGAGCTGGTTGAGCAGCGCCGTCAGGCTGAAAAGGATGCGGCTGCCAATGCCATGAGCAAGGTCACTCTGGATAACTTGTTTGCGAAGATGCAGGAAGGTGAGATGAAGGAACTGCCTCTGATCGTCAAGGCTGATGTTCAGGGTTCTGCAGAAGCACTGAAGGCATCCTTGGAGAAAATTTCCAATGAGGAAGTCCGTGTTAAGGTCATCCATACCGGCGTGGGCGCAATCAATGAATCTGATATTCTGCTTGCCTCCACTGCAGGTGCAATCATTGTCGGATTCAATGTCCGTCCTGATGCAGCTGCTCAGGCAAGCGGCCAGCGTGCAAATGTGGATATGCGTTTTTACCGTGTCATTTATGATGCCATCGATGAAATCGAATCTGCAATGAAGGGCATGCTGGATCCCAAGTTTGAGGAAGTTGTGATCGGCCACGCAGAAGTCCGCATGACCTACAAGGTCAGTGCAATCGGTACCATTGCCGGTTGTATGGTTAAGGATGGTAAGGTCACTCGTGATGCTCAGGTTCGTGTCCTGCGTGATAACATCGTGATTCATCAGGGCGAGGTCGGTTCCTTGCAGAGATTTAAGGATGCTGTTAAGGAAGTCACAGCCGGCTATGAGTGCGGCATGAGTATCCTGAAGTTCAATGACATCAAGGAAGGCGACATTTTCGAGTGCTTCGCCATGCAGGAAATCAAGAGATAACGGTATCCCCGCTGTGCCGCTTCAGCGGTACGGCGGGGTTTGCTTTTTATGATGAAGATTAGGAGGAGTAAAATATGGCATCGAATCGAATTGGACGGATCAATGAAGAGATTCAGCGTGAATTGTCTGATCTGCTGCGCAACTTGAAAGATCCCAGAGTTCAGAATACCATGATCTCCATTACCCGTGTTGAGACAACACCAGACCTTCGCTGGGCGAAGGTTTATGTCAGCTTTCTGGAAGAGGATCGAGCCAAGGATGCAATTAAGGGGCTCAAGTCTGCCGGCGGTTATCTGCGCCGGGAACTGGGCAGAGCATTGCAGCTGCGCTATACCCCTGAACTGCAGTGGGCACTGGATGATTCCATCACCTACGGCGCAAAGATGCTCAAGCTGATTAACTCTTTGGATTGTGGGGAATCTGGCGATGAAGGAACTGACGAGAACTGAGGCTGCGGAATTTCTGCGCAGCCATGACAATTATTGCATTCTGACCCACCGACGTCCCGATGGCGATACCCTTGGGTCTGCGGCGGCTCTGTGCCGAGGTTTGCGGACCATCGGAAAGAATGCATATATTTTAGAAAACCCTGAAATCACGGATAAATATCGCAATTTGCACGATGGGTTGACCGAAACAATGTGCCAGGCTGATGCAACGGTTGTTAGCGTGGACGTGGCGTCAGAGAAACTTTTGAATGCTGAATTTGCGGCGCTGCTTCCCCGGTTGGAACTGCTGATTGATCACCACGGATCCAATACGTACTTCGCACCGCAGGGAATTGTGGATGCAGGCAGCGCTGCTTGTGGTGAGCTGGTTTATGATATCCTGATGGAACTGGGCGTGGAAATGGACAAGTCTACGGCAGAGGCATTATATACGGCCATTACTGCGGATACTGGCTGTTTCCGTTATTCCAACACCACGGCTCATACGCTGCGTACAGCAGCGGCCTGTTTGGAAGCAGGGGCTGATACCTATCGGATCAATAAGGCCTTGTTTGAGACAAATCGGATGTCCAGATTGAAGATGGAGGCATACCTTGCACAGCATCTGGAGCTGCATGCCAATGGAACCATTGCTTTGGCTTTGATTCCGCTGGAGGCAGAGCACGAGTGCGGTGTGGGGGAGGACGACATGGAGAGCATTTCCAACTTTGCCCGCAATGTAGAAGGGGTCCAGCTGGCGGTGACATTCCGGACAGATAAGACTGGTGCAACCAAGCTGTCTGTTCGCAGTGCACCGGGGTATGATGCGTCCAAAGTTTGTGCTGCGCTGGGCGGTGGTGGTCATGTGGCGGCTGCCGGAGCAAGGGTCGAATGCGGCCAGACCGAGGCCCGTGAGAAAATCCTGGAGATTTTATCCCAGCAGGGATACCTATAAGAGAAAGATAAAAGCGGCGTCATTTCCTTGTCGACGCCGCTTTCTCCAGAAAGGAGATAGACAATGGCAAACGGAATTATTTCCATTGATAAGCCACAGGGGTGGACCAGTCAGGATGTTACGGCCCGGCTCAGGCGCGTCTTCAATACCCGCAGAATCGGGCACGGCGGAACCCTTGACCCTATGGCTACCGGGGTTCTGCCGGTATTTGTCGGCAGAGCAACCCGGGGTGTGGAGTTTTTTGAACATGCACAGAAAATCTATGAGGCAACCCTGCGTCTGGGCATCGCAACCGATACAGAAGATATAACCGGTACCGTGCTGGAAGAAAAAACGGTTGCCATTACGGAAGCGGAATTTCTAAAAGTTCTTGAGCAGTTCAGGGGGGAGATTATGCAGGTTCCGCCCATGTATTCTGCGCTGAAGGTCAATGGGAAAAAGCTCTATGACCTTGCAAGAGCAGGGAAAGAAGTGGAGCGCCAGCCCCGCCCAATTACCATTTATGAGCTGGAATGCTTGGCGTTTTCTGGAAATGAGGCAAAACTTCGGGTGCACTGTTCCAAGGGAACCTATATCCGCACGCTTTGCAAGGATATTGGTCTGGCGCTGGGCTGTGGCGGCTGCATGGCGGCGCTGCGCAGAGTACAGGCAGGCGAGTACACCATTGCAGATTCTGTTTCACTGGAACAGCTGCTGCCTGAATCTGAGCAGGGGATGGAAGTGGAACATTATCTAAAGCCTGTGGATTCTATGTTTGCATCCTATCCGGCAATCACATTGACCCCTAATCAAACCAAGCGTGTCCGCAATGGAAATTCCTTTTCCCATACGGCAGAGCCGGGCAAATACCGTCTTTACAGCGATGGTGGAGAATTTTTGGCATTGGCACAGATACAAGATGGCGTTATGTCAACCATAAAGAGTTTTTTTGAGGTTTAATCGACGATGATAGATGAGAGAATCATTGCATTGGGCTTTTTTGATGGAGTCCACAGGGGACATGGACAGCTGCTTGCACAATGCAGAAAAATGGCGGATACCCACCACTGCAAGGCTGCGGCTGTAACGTTTTCCAACCATCCCGATGGTCTGGTATTCGGAAAAAGCCCGGAACTAATTAACTCGGACGCAGATCGGGCTTTGTTGATGCAGAGAAAATATGGAATCGATGAAATCCTGATGCTGCCATTTGACGAGAAAATGATGAATATGCCCTGGAGAGATTTCTTTGACATGCTGTGTCGGGAGTATGGAGCGGCAGGTGTTGTCTGTGGTCACGATTTCTGTTTCGGCGCAAGGGGCGAGGGAAATGCTCGGAGCCTTCAGCAGGTGTGCTCAGAAATAGGAATTCCATGTGTGGTGATTCCTGAGCAAAAGCATGATGGGATCACCATCTCATCTACCTATATTCGGGGCCTTCTGCAAGCGGGGAATGTGGAGCAGGCAGCGGAATTTCTGGGACATTATCATATGATGAGTGGCAGGGTGATCTCTGGCAGAAAATTAGGAAGAACCCTTGGAATTCCTACAGCAAACATTGCGCCCAAAGAAGGATTGGTGGAGCTAAGGCATGGTGTCTATGCCTGCCGTGTTCATTTAGAAGGTGGGTATTATATGGCGGTCACCAATGTGGGAAACCGCCCAACGGTAAACGGTCACCATGTGACCATTGAACCGTGGATTCTGGATTTTGACGGAGACCTGTATGGGAAAGATCTGCGACTGAGCTTTCACAGATTCCTCAGACCAGAGCAAAAGTTTGCATCATTGGACGAATTGAAGGCGGCAATTGGTGCAGACGCTATAAAGACAAGGGATTATTTTTGCGACCTGAACCTGGATAAATGCAAAATTATGGACGTTATTTGAAAGTTTGGCTTTACTTTTTGCAAAATGCGTGATATGATATCTAAGCTAGACACGTCTGGCATATTGAACGCCCGCTGCTCAGTTCTGGGAGAAGACCGTAACGGTATTCCACTGACCCCTACTTAGCTTCTGGGTAATATTTTGAAAGGTGGAAATCACTATGATTCTGAAGGAAAAGAAGACTCAGGTTATCCTGGAAAACGCTACTCATGAGGGCGACACCGGTTCTCCCGAGGTTCAGATCGCTATCCTGACCGCTCGTATCAACGAGCTGACCGATCATCTGCGTGTGCACAAGCATGACAACCACTCTCGTCGTGGCCTGCTGATGATGGTTGGTAAGCGCCGCAACCTGCTGGACTACCTGGCACGCAAGGACATCAACCGTTACCGTGCTATCATCGCTAAGCTGGGTATCCGTAAGTAAGATCTTTCAGAAGGGCGACGGGTACCGTCGCCCTTTTCGCAAATCCACTGGAAAATAACAATTCGGGAGTTCCTTTAGCAGTTGAAAGGGTTGCTGAACCTTCGGCAGTCGTTTCAAGTGCTAAACCTCCCGGCAATATTCTAAAATTACTAGGAGGTAAACCAATGATTACTCGTAAGAAGTACCCCAATCATCGTGTCTATGAGACCGAAATCGGTGGCCGCACCTTTACCGTGGAAACCGGCAAGGTCGCAGAGCTGGCGAATGCTGAATGCATCTGCCGTTACGGCGATACCGTTGTTCTGGTCACTTGCACTTGCAACCCCATCCCTAAGGCTGGCATTGACTACTTCCCTCTGACCATCGAGTTTGAGGAAAGAATGTATTCTGTGGGTCGTATTCCCGGCTCCTTTAACCGCCGTGAGGGCAAGCCCTCTGAGCGCGGCATCCTGAACAGCCGTATCATCGACCGTCCGATGCGTCCTCTGTTCGATGAGGAACTGCGTAACGATACCGTGGTTACCTGCACGGTTTTGGCAAACGATTATGAAAACCCCGTCGAGATCGTTGCATCTCTGGGTGCATCCATTGCCATCGCATCTTCCGATGTGCCCTGGAACGGACCCGTTGCAACCACCAATGTTGCATATGTCAATGGTGAGTATGTGATTAACCCCTCTGCAGAGCAGCGTGAAGCCTGCGACTGTTTCGTCTGCATCGCCTCCACCTTTGAGAAGGTTGTCATGATCGAGACTGAGGCAAACGAGGCTCCTGAGAACATCGTTTATGAGTGCATCCGTGTTGCGCACGAAACCAATATGGAGATCGTTAAGTTCATCAATGGCATCGTTGCTGAAATTGGCAAGCCTAAGTTTACCTTTGAAAAGGCAGCTGTCAACCATGACCTGCTGAACGACCTGATGGAGTACGGCATGGATCAGATTGAGCATGCTCTGGACACTGACGACAAGAATGTCCGTGAGGAGCGCCTGACCGCAGCTCGTCTGGACTTTGCCGAGAAGTTCGGCGAAAAGTACGAGGACTTTGAGACTCATATCGAGGTCTGCCTGTACAAGATGCAGAAGAAGGTTGTTAAGAAGTGGCTGCTGCAGGGCAAGCGTGTTGATGGCCGTGGCATGGACGAGATTCGTCCCCTGGATGCCGAGGTCGGTCTGCTGCCCAGAGTGCATGGTTCCGGTCTGTTCTCCCGTGGTCAGACCCAGGTTCTGTCCATCTGTACCCTGAACACACTGTCTGCTGCTCAGAAACTGGATACCATCTATCCGGAAGAAAGCAAGCGTTATATCCACCACTATAACTTCCCCTCTTTCTCTACTGGTGAAGCTCGTGCAGCCCGTTCTACCTCTCGCCGTGAAATTGGTCACGGTGCTCTGGCAGAGAAGGCTCTGCTGCCTGTGATTCCCTCTGTGGAAGAGTTCCCCTATGCAATTCGTGTGGTCAGCGAGGTTCTGTCCTCCAACGGCTCCACCTCTCAGGGCTCTATCTGCGGCTCTACCCTGGCTCTGATGGATGCTGGTGTGCCCATTAAGCGTCCTGTTGCTGGTATTTCCTGCGGCCTTATTTCCGATCAGGAGACTGGTGAGTGGAGAACCTTCACCGATATTCAGGGTGTTGAGGACTTCCACGGCGAGATGGACTTCAAGGTTGCTGGTACTTCCGAAGGTATCACTGCAATTCAGATGGACCTGAAGAATAAGGGCCTGACCATGGAAATTATTGCAGATGCCCTGGAGCGTTGCCGCAAGGCTCGTATGGAGATCCTGGACGAAGTCATGCTGCCCTGTATTTCTGAACCCCGTGCAGAGGTTTCCGAGTTTGCTCCCAAGATGCTGTCTCTGAAGATTCCTGTGGAGAAAATCCGTGAGGTTATCGGTTCCGGCGGTAAGACCATTCAGAAGATCTGTGCTGAGACAGGTGCTAAGGTGGATATTGATGATGATGGTTCTGTCTTCATTTCCGCCGTTGACTCTGCTGCTGCTTACGCTGCAAAGAAGATGGTGGATGATATCTGCTTTGTTCCCGAGGTTGGCAAGCTGTACTACGGCAAGGTTGTTCGCATCCTGCCCATCGGTGCTTTCGTTGAGATTGCTCCCGGCCATGACGGCATGGTTCACATCTCCAAGCTGGAGAATCGCCGTGTTGAAAAGGTCGAGGATGTTCTGAATCTGGGTGATATGACCTGGGTCAAGTTCATGGGCTTTGACGAGAAGGGCCGTGCAAACTTCAGCCGTCGTGACGCACTGAAGGAAATGGCTGGCGAAGGCAAGTAATGGAATAACAATAAAAGGCTGTTGATGAATGTTTCATCAACAGCCTTTTTTGCATGTATTTGGTTAATTCATCGAAAATAGGATTCCGACCAGGGCGGAGCCAACAATAAAAACGATTGGATGTAAGTCCTTTGTTTTTTTGACTTTGTTTGTTAGAAACCACAGTACGCCCGCAAGGACCCATCCTTTCCAGTTTAAGATAGAAAAGCCCTTGCCCCAATCAAATTGATAGAAGAGTGTGGAGAGTGCAACGCTGATGCCAGATGCAGCAATCAGAGCGGTAGAGGCGGGCCTCAGTCCATAAAACGCGCTGTTTACATAAGAATTGTTCCGAAAACTTCTCAAAACAGATGCAATGATCAAAATAATGATGATGGATGGGGTTACCAGACCCAGTGTGGCTGCAATAGCGCCAAGAATGGCACTGGCAACATGTCCGGACTGCATTCCAGTGGTGAACCCAACATAAGTGGCCATGTTGACACCGATCGGTCCCGGTGTGGATTCGCTCACGGCAATCATGTTGGCAAGGTCGCTGTGGCTAAACCATCCGGTAGCATCAGACATCTCATATAGGAAGGGGATGGTTGCCATGCCGCCGCCGACTGCGAAAAGGCCCGTACGAAAGAATCGGACAAACAGCTCGAGTAATATCAGCATTTCTTTTTACCTCCCACATTCTGTAATACAATGCCTGCTACGGCAGCAAGGATTACAAATACAACAGGACTGACAGGGGTAAACAGACTGCCCAAGGCTACTATACAGAAAATCATGAAGGTAGACGTGTCGACAACTGCCTTTTTGAATAGTTTTGTTACGGCATTCAGAATCAGGATGCACACGCATACCCGGATTCCGGCGAAGGCGTGCTGTACCCAGGCCAGGTGGGAAAATACCTCAATGATTCCTGCCAGCAGCGATATAATCACCAGGGAAGGGAATACCATGCCCAGCGTTGCGAAAATGCCGCCTGAGATTCCTTTATTTTTTTGCCCAATGAAAGTCGCGGTGTTAATGGCGATGATACCGGGAGTACACTGCCCGATGGCAAAATAATCCATCACTTCTTCTTCCGTTGCCCAGTGCTTGTGATCTACAATTTCCCGTTGTAGGATGGGTAGCATAGCATATCCGCCACCAAAGGTCATAACGCCCACTTTTGCAAAGGTCACAAATAAATCTAACAAGTTATTCATGTAATCCTCCTGAATAGAAATAGGTTTACAATTTGGATTGGTGTTATAAATAAACGCTGGTTTCGACAAATGAATCATCGAAACCAGCGTTGCCGAATGAAATTACCGACTGTGATTGGAGTGCATCAAGCAGCGTCCGTGGGTATTTCTGCATCCTCTTCGGTTGCATCGGTACTTGATTCAGTGGAAGGTGCAGTAGACGGTGCAGTCGTGGGTACGGTGGTCGGCTCAGTCGTAGGCGCGGTCGTAGGCGCCGTGGTCGGTGCAGTAGTCGGTGCGGTGGTTGGCGCAGTTGTAGGCGCAGTAGTCGGTGCAGTTGTAGGTGCGGTAGTCGGTGCAGTCGTAGGTGCGGTAGTAGGCGCAGTAGTCGGTGCGGTCGTGGTTTCGATGGGGCGACCATCCGGGGTGGTAGGTGCGTTGGGGTCACCGATTACGCATACAATTCTATCGCGTTTTGCAAAATCAGAAGTATCTTCGTATTCATACGAGATTTGTTCATTGGTTGTCTTGTCATATTTGCAGCGGTACGTGTACACGGTTCTTCCGGTATATGCGGTTTGAAGAATATCACCATCTTCATAACCTTCTGGGTTATTTTCACGATATACCTTGTATTTGGTTTCTCCATAGTAAGGACCGGACACGGTTTCATAGTCCATTTCCACATAGTAGTCCTTGGTGTCAGTGCCAAGTAGTTCTACATGCACCTGTCCATCAGAGACACTGGCATCGATACGCAGGGGATAGTCCGTATTGTTTCTGAATTGAAAATCCAGAGAACCCCAGTAGATTGTGGCATCCATTCCGGGTGGGACGTAGCTGACTTCAAACATGTGCTCTGTACGCTCTACAATCTCCATATCAGCCAAAAGAGCCGCATAGTAGATAGTTGATGCAACCTGACAGACACCGCCGCCCAAGCCATCTACGGTTTCCCCATCAGAATAGATCGCAGCAGCCATATAGCCTTTTTCAGCGGTTCGCTCGCCAACAATATCGTTGAAGGAGAAAACCTGACCGGGGGCAATTATGGTACCATCAATTGCCTGGCAGGCAAGAATCAGGTTATTGGTTCTGTTATAGATGTCCACATGGTCGGTATCCACACGTGACAGGGAGTCGTGGAAAAGATGTTCCTCCAGAGAGGTTTTGGTCACTTTAGGATTTAGAAAGCGGAATTCAAATGTAACTGTATCGCCAGGTTTGCAGGTGGATAGACGATCGGTGTAATCCTTGGCATCAAATCCATAGCCAAGCACTTCCGGTGTAATCTCATATGTCTTTTCGTTCAGACTGGCATCCACGGGAGCAACACAGTAATCCTGAAAGAGCTTTTCAAAATCAAGAGGATCAGGTTCCTTTACGTCATATTGGGCCATAATCGTCTTGAAATCGTTGCGTGCATAGGCGTTTAAGATGGTTTCTAAAAGCTTGTTTGTATCCAGAGACCGGTAGGGGGTGCCTAGCTGGAATGTCATGGTCATGTGGGCAACATCGGGATCCGCATTGGCCTGCTCAAGGGTTCTGTTTAGATCAGGGACCTCACCGGCTACCGTTACCTCTGTCTGTTTCAGCTCGCTGGCAGCGGCTTTTGCAGCTTGATCCAGTAAATCCATAATGTATGTGGTATCGATGGAAAGGTGTTCCAGAACATCCATATCATGTCGATAAAGAGCGGACTGCATTTTTGACTGGTAGTTTTCCCAACGATTTCCGGAACGACCGAAATTGTATGCCGCTTGCACCAACTCATCCACATTCAGAACCGGTTTTGTGGTGGAAGGCTCTAAAATCAGTGTGTAGTCCGGTAATTTAACGGTTAGATTATGTTTGCTGTAGGTGTTGTCTGTTATTTCATGAATTGCTTGGCTGGCCTGATCCGGGGTCATGCCGCCCAAATTGATGTCATAGGCGTAGACATTGCTATAGATGAGGCCGTCGTCCTTGGTTGTATCCAAGAACCACCAGATGCCAAATGCAGCTGCAATTAATACAAGCGTGACTGCCACGCAGGAAATTAAAATCAGCTTTTTTTGTCGGCGCTGGTAAGGATGATAATTCCTTTCCGAATCTTTGGGATAGTAATCCAGCTCTAAATCTTCGGGATAATCATCCATCTCTGAATCTTCGGGATAATCATCCGTCTCTGAATCTTCGGGATAATCATCCATTTTCAAATCTTCGAGATAATCATTTATCTCTGGATCTTCAGGACAATTATCTATTTCAGAATCTTCGGGATGATAATCCGTTTCTAAATCTTCTGCATGAAGATCTTCGGCTGTTAGGGGATGATAATCCGTTTCTAGATCTTCTGTATAAAGATCTTTGCCTGTTAGGGGATTATCCTCACCATTGACCATGGCAGAAAGTTGCTGCAATGCCTGCTCCAGTTCATCATCTTCCCATTTATGGGGATGCTGGAAAGTTCCCTTTTTTTTCATGGGATGCTCCTATCTTCGGTGGTAAAAACCACGAATTGTTTTTTATATATCCTATAGTAACACAATTTGTAGAGAAAGCAATGAAAATTCCATTTCAATTCTATACAAAAATTTACAGAATGCAAAGTATGGTCACGATTTGTCAAATGCTGTATATCTTTCAACAAATATCCGACACTGTTTCAGAGGATCTACACCCGATGCTAATTTGAGACGCAGGGTGGGCTGCTTTGCAGTGGCAACAAAGAGAACACGATCTTTGTAGTCGGAATCGGCGCACAGGGAGCTGACTGCCTCAAAATTCAGATTGGCTAAAGTGAACAGAACCTCGTTTCCTTTCTGGCGGATGTCGGTGATGCCTACGGCTTTCGCTTTGGCCCGAAGCAGAGCGATATTCACCAGATTCAATACACCCTTAGGCGGTTCACCATAGCGATCCACAATTTCATCCAACAGATCGTCCGCATCCTCATCCGAGCGAATACCGGCCATTCTGCGGTAGAGATCCATCCGTTCCTCTCCGCTTTCTACAAATTCCTTGGAAATATTGGCGGTGACGTTCAAATCTGCGGTGCATTCCGGAGCTCTGGGTGCTTCGCCTCGTTCCTCCAGAACGGCCTCATCCAGCAACTTCAGATACATATCATAGCCAACGCTCATCAAGTGACCGGATTGTTCCGAACCTAGCAGGTTTCCTGCACCGCGGATTTCCAAATCACGCATGGCGATTTTGAAACCGGAACCGAATTCTGCAAAGTCCCGAATTGCAGAAAGTCGCTTTTCGGCAATCTCAGATAGGGATTTATCCGGCCGATAGGTGAAATAAGCATAGGCGTGACGGGTGGAACGACCCACTCGCCCCCGGAGCTGGTGCAGCTGGCTCAGACCAAAATGGTCTGCATTTTCGATAATCAGGGTGTTGGCATTGGGAATATCCAGACCGGTTTCAATGATGGTGGTACATACTAGGACTTGGATATCTCCCTCTGTCATGGCCTGCATGACATCGGACAATGCCTCCTGGGTCATTTTTCCGTGGGCAACACCTACCCGTAGGCCCGGGATTCGACGGGTAATAGCGGATGCACATTGGTCGATGGTCTCCACCTTGTTGTGCAGATAGTAGACTTGGCCGCCACGTTCCACCTCCCGGCGAATGGCATCATCAATGATGGCATTGTTATGCTCCATCACAAAGGTCTGCACCGGATAACGGTCTGACGGGGGCTGCTCTATGGTGGACATATCACGGATGCCGGACAGGGCCATGTTGAGCGTTCTGGGGATCGGTGTTGCAGAAAGTGTCAGTACATCCACACCTTTGGAAATCTCCTTTAACCGCTCCTTGTGGCTGACACCGAATCGCTGCTCTTCGTCCACAATCAGCAAACCCAGGTCCTTAAATTGTACGCTCTTTTGCAGCAATTTGTGGGTGCCGATGACCAAATCTACAGCGCCGGATTTGATATTTTGCAAGGTGCGTTTCTGGGCGGCCGCAGGGCGGAACCGGCTGAGAACGTCAATGTTTACCGGGAATCCCCGGAAACGTGCAAGAGCTGTCTGGTAGTGCTGCTGTGCAAGGACTGTGGTGGGTACCATTATGGCAACCTGCTTTCCGTCCATGACGGCTTTCATCACCGCCCGCAGAGCGACCTCTGTTTTTCCAAAGCCCACATCGCCGCAGAGCAGACGATCCATTGGAATAGGAGATTCCATATCATTCTTGATATCGGCAATGCATCGCAGCTGGTCGTCGGTTTCGGGATAGGGGAAGTTATCTTCAAATTCTTTCTGCCACGGGGAGTCTGCTGCAAAAGCATAGCCCTGCTGCCGCTTTCGGGCAGCATAGAGCTGAATCAGCTGCGCAGCCATATCCTTGGCGGCTTTTCTTGCCTTTGCCTTGGTCTTTTGCCAGGTATCCGTGCCAATCTTATTCAGACGGACGTTTGTATCTTCACCGCCGCTGCCGATGTATTTGCTGACCAGATCCAACTGCGTTGCAGGGACGAATAGAACATCGGTTCCGGCATAGGCGATTTTGATATAATCCTTTATGGCTCCATCAATTCGCATCTGCTCCATAGCTACGAACCGACCGATGCCGTGATGGTCGTGAACCACGAGATCCCCGGGGGTCAAATCTGTGAAGGAATTGAGCTTTTGACGATTGGTGGCGACTTTTTTGGGTTTCTTCTTGATTTCGCCTCGGGCCAATAGCTGCCCCTCGGTGAGTACCGCCAGTTTTTGACTGGGATATTCCATGCCAAAGGGAAGGGTCCCCTCAGTAAGCAGGATTTGTCCCGGCTTGGGCATGGTGGTCAGTGGAATGCAAAGCATAGAGCTGAGATTTCGCTCATGCAGCATCTGTTGCAATAGTTCCGCTCTGCGGCGACTTCCACACAAAACAAGAGAGGAAAATTCCATCTTCTGGTAGTGCGTCAGATCAGCAGCAGCGGTGTCCATATTTCCACCGTATCCGGGCAGCTGCTTGGCAGTCATGGGCAGCAGCTGTGTTGGCGGACATTCTTCCGGATAGGATGAGCCTGCGAAAGAATCCACATACAGCACGCATCGATTCTTTAACGTATGGCAGAAATCTTCCCATTGGCAGACAAGGTCGCACAGCTCTCCTGCGATCAGACCAGCTTGCAGCATGGAGTCCAGGCCCATACCAACCTCCTCGATACGGGTCTTTGCGGTGCGGTGGAGGGATGAGTGATCGCACAGTACAATCACTGCATTTTCTGGAATGTATTCCATAGCGGTGGCCATCTGGGGATAGATCAGGGACATATAGCGGTCGGATGCGGGGTGGTGGATACCGGCCTCGTATTTTTCCAGGTCTTGGGTAAGGGTCTTAATTAGTGCCTCGTTGGGATTTTTGCGCCGACGCTGCCTGGCGATCATGTGCTGAATATCTTTGCATAGTCCCTCCAGTCCCTCTGGATGCAGTCGAGGCTGGGTTTCGCTCACGGGCAGGATCTCAATGCGTTCTACATTCTCTGTGCGTCGCTGGGTGTCCGTGTCGAAGTAGCCCATGGTATCCAGCTCATCCCCAAAAAATTCTGCACGAATGGGGTGTTCAGCGGCTGGGGAGTAGATATCCACAATGCCGCCGCGAACAGCGTACTGGCCGGGACCCTCTACCATGTTGCAGCGGGAGTATCCGGACTGGGTCAGCCGTGACAGCAAATTTTCCAAAGGATATTCACAACCAATTTCCAATGAAAAAGCGGCTTGCTCCAGTACCTGCGGAGGCATAGTACGCTGGCTTAGGGATTCCCAAGTGAGTATTTGCAGCTGAGTCTGCCCGCTGTGCAGCAGATACAGCTGCTGCAGACGTTTCTGCTCCCAGCTCCGGGAGACCACAGCGGCATCGTACAGCGTAAATTCACGGCCGGGCAGTACCGGGGCAGTGATCCCCAGAAAACTACCAAGTTCCTGCTGCAAGCGTTTTGCGGTCATGTCATCTTGACAGATCAGCACGACAGGACGCTTTAGATCTTGATAAAGTCCTGCAACCAGATGACTTCGATTGATTTGTCCGAGACCCGTGATGGCTATGGATTGGTTTTGACGCAGAGCGTCCAGTGTCTGCTTATATTCGGGAATCGAAGATAAAAATGAAAGGAGTTTTTCCATAATATTACCTCATGAATGGGATTTTGCTCCACGCAGGAATGCGGAAAGGGGACGGTCCCCTTTCCGTGATGGTTTGTCTATCTATTTATTTATTTATTTATTTATGCTTTCCCACTGAAACGGTTGGATGTTTCGCTGACACCGTGATCGATGATACACAGAGCAGCGTCGGCGGCCCGTTCCAGCGCAGGAGCCAGTTCTTTTTCTTCATTTGCAGAAAAAGTGGACAGAACCCAGTCAGCCAGGTCATAATCCGGATGCGGCTTGGCACCTACGCCAATTTTGACACGAGGAAAATCCTGACTGCCCAATTCCTGAATGATGGATTTGATACCATTATGCCCGCCAGCAGAGCCGCTGGGACGAATTCTCAGGCGGCCGGGTGCCAGAGAAATATCATCAAACAAGACGATAATCTGCTGAGGGGGAATTTTGAAAAAGGTGGACAGCTGCTGTACACTGCGGCCGGATAGATTCATGTAAGTCTGAGGTTTTAGCAGCAGCAGCTTGTAGCCGTGATAGCTGCACTGACCATAAAGTCCCTGAAATTTTCCCTTGTCGATGGAACAGTCGAGCCTTTTCTCCAGAATATCCATCACGCGAAAGCCACAGTTGTGGCGCGTTTTTTCATATTCGCGACCGGGATTTCCCAAACCCACGATCAGCCATGTTTCTTGATCTTTTATCATTTTATTCTATTCCTATCAAAACATAATATTTGATATTAATTATACCATCGAATCAGCAGAAAATGCAATATATAAAAAGAGATAAATCATACAAAACAAGCGGAATTCAACCAAATAAAATCCTATTACGACCCAAAATCCGTGTAACTTTGTATTGTATGAGTGGGTAAAAAATGGTATAATAATAACAGGAAATATGATTCATTTTGCGAGGAACCGACCATGAAAGAAACGATTCGAGTTAAAGGTGCAAGAGAGAATAATCTGAAGAATGTGGATTTGACCATACCCAGAGACAAGCTGGTTGTATTTACGGGTCTATCCGGCTCCGGTAAATCGAGCCTTGCCTTTGATACCATTTATGCTGAAGGCCAGCGTCGTTATGTAGAGAGTCTTTCCAGTTATGCCCGGCAGTTTTTGGGGCAGATGGATAAGCCGGATGTGGATTCTATCGAGGGGCTTTCCCCAGCAATTTCCATTGATCAGAAAACAACATCTAAAAATCCCCGATCTACCGTGGGAACAGTCACAGAGATTTATGACTATCTGCGTCTGCTGTGGGCTCGTGTTGGCATCCCCCATTGTCCCAAATGCGGGAAAGAAATCAGCCGGCAGACCGTTGACCAGATTGTTGACCGGGTGGAATCTCTGGGCATTGGTACCAGATTCTTGGTGCTGTCTCCTGTGATTCGCGGAAAAAAAGGGGAGCATGTTAAGGTATTTGAGGATGCACGCAAGGGGGGCTTTTCCCGAGTTCGTGTAGATGGAATTTTGTATGACTTGAGCGAGGAAATCAAGTGCGAAAAGAACAAGAAACACAATATCGAACTGGTTGTAGATCGCTTGGTCTTAAAGGAAGGTCAGCGCAGAAGACTGGCAGACTCCATTGAAACAGCCTGTTCTCACTCTGGGGGACTTGTGACCATCGAGCTGCCGGACAAGAAAGAGGAACTGACCTTCTCTCAGAACTATGCCTGTGAGGACTGCGGGATCAGCTTGTCAGAGCTGGAGCCCAGAATGTTTTCTTTTAACAATCCGGCGGGAGCCTGTCCCCACTGTACAGGTCTGGGATTCCAGCTGGTGGCAGATCCGGATTTGGTAATTCCAGATAAGGAGAAATCTATCTTTGACGGAGCAGTTCAGGTCTCGGGGTGGAACAGCGCCAGAACGGATTCTGTGTTTAGAATGTACTTTGAGGCACTGGCTCAGAAATATCACTTTTCCCTGACGGTCCCCGTAAAGGATTTGCCCAAGGAGGCAATGGATGTCATTTTTTATGGCACTGGGACGGAGAAGCTGCGTATGAGCTATAACCGAGGCAGCGGCATGGGCGTTCTGGAACAACCCTTTGAGGGAATCATGAATAACATCACCCGCCGCTATCGAGAGACGCAGTCTGATTCCGCCCGGAAAGAATTGGAAGAGTGTATGTCCAGTGCACCGTGTCCCTACTGCCACGGTGACCGCCTATCAGACATCGCCCGTGCTGTAACCGTGGGCGGTATCGGCATCATGGATTTTTGCCGAATGAGCGTGAAAGATGCCCTGAACTTTGTGGACGGACTCCATTTGGAGGGCAATATGGCAATGATTGCCACCCAGATTCTCCGGGAAATCCGCTCAAGACTTCAGTTCTTGGCAGATGTTGGGCTGCAATATTTGACGCTCTCCCGTTCTTCCGGAACATTGTCTGGCGGCGAAAGTCAGAGAATCCGTCTTGCAACGCAGATTGGCTCGTCACTGATGGGCGTGCTTTATATTTTGGATGAGCCATCTATTGGACTGCATCAGCGGGACAACGATAAGCTCTTGCAAACCCTGAAAAATCTACGGGACTTGGGCAATACCCTCATTGTGGTAGAACATGATGAAGACACCATGCGTGCGGCGGACTACATTGTAGATGTGGGCCCGGGAGCGGGCAGTCACGGTGGCGAAATTGTTGCAAGCGGTACGCTACAGGAGATTCTGGACTGCAAGGAATCCATTACCGGGCAGTACCTGTCTGGAGAAAAGAAGATTCCGGTACCGAGTGCACGGCGCAAAGGAAACGGCAACTTTCTGCGCGTATTGGGGGCTGAGGAAAATAATTTGAAACAGGTTGATGTGGAGATCCCTCTGGGGACGCTGACCTGCGTGACCGGTGTGTCCGGCTCCGGAAAGTCCAGTCTTGTCAATCAGGTGCTCAATCGCACGCTGAACGCAAAGTTGAATCATGCAAGAACCCGCCCAGGAAAGTGTCGACAGATCACAGGACTGGAGTATCTGGATAAAGTCATTGATATTGACCAGAGTCCCATCGGCAGGACACCGCGCTCGAATCCTGCCACCTATACAGGCGTATTTAATGATATTCGTGAGCTTTTTGCGGCAACAAACGATGCAAAGATTCGCGGATATACCCCGGGACGTTTCAGTTTCAATGTGAAGGGCGGCCGGTGCGAGGCCTGTGCTGGCGACGGCCTGGTGAAAATCGAAATGCATTTTCTGGCGGATGTGTATGTGCCCTGCGAAGTCTGTCAGGGCAGACGGTATAATCGTGAAACCCTTGAAGTTAAGTATAAGGGAAAAGATATTTCTCAGGTTTTGGACATGACAGCAGAAGAGGCTGTGGAGTTTTTTGAAAATGTTCCGAAAATCCGCAGAAAAGTGCAGACTATGGTGAAAGTTGGCCTGGGATATGTAAAATTGGGGCAATCCTCCACAACGCTCTCCGGCGGTGAGGCGCAGCGTGTGAAACTTGCTACGGAACTTGCAAGAAATTCCACGGGAAAGACGATTTATGTTTTGGATGAACCGACCACCGGACTTCACGCTGCGGATGTGCACAAGCTGATCGATGTGTTACAGCAGCTGGTGGATGCAGGCAATACGGTTCTGGTCATCGAGCATAACCTTGATGTGATCAAAACAGCAGACCATATTATTGACCTGGGGCCCGAAGGCGGCGATGAAGGTGGTTATGTGGTGGCAACAGGCACCCCGGAGCAGGTTGCACAGGTGGAGGAAAGCTATACGGGGCAGTATCTCAAACAATACCTCAAATAAACGGAAAAATTGAGCCCTGCTTGGGCAGGGCTCAAAAACTAATCTTCATTTGGTGAATAGAGTGTATAGGGCAGAGAATCAGATAGTTCAATCAGGGCGTGATTGCGTTCGCCGGCATAGTCAAAATGGATGGATGGGGAACGCAAACAGGTTGCACGCTGCCGAATTGGAAGACTTAAGGTAATGCGCGTACCGGATTCGTTGGAACGATCCAGTAAAACGGTACCGCCATGGGCAGATGCGGCATTGCGAACCAGGGTCAGTCCCAAACCCAGACCATGTCGGGTGTCCTCAATGCTGGGTTCCCGTAGAAAACATGAAAATGGGTCTAAAGCGTTTGCTTGATCCAGACCGGAGCCGGAATCGGCGATGGTCAAATATAGAGTGTTTTTCCTGCGGGTCAGCTGGGCGTGGATATGACCGCCCTTTTCGGTATATTTTAGGGAATTGGATAGAATATTGTAGATGCCGCGCTCCAAACGCTGGCTGTCAACGAAAGAATAGATAGAGGTGGGCAGATTGGAAAATTCCAGAGTCACACCAACACAGGCACAGTATTCACTGGCCTGGCTAAATAGTTCTTGCAGCACGGCAGTTACATCACGCAGCTCCATACGTGGGGTTGCCTGAGAGCCGGCGTCTGACATGTTGTTCACGATCCTGAGAATCTGGTACAGGCCACGGTTCATTCTGGCTGCTAGCTCTGAAGTATCCTGCTTGCGATCCTCTGGGGGTGGCAGCTGATCGGAAATGGACATGATTCGATTGAGTGGCTCGCGCAGCTCTTTGGCCGCAAGGGCCAGAGCCTGCAACTGGCAGTTGCAATCGGTTTCCAATATAAAAATGTGGTGATTCCCGATATTTGTGACAGTGGATTCGTAAGAAGTCCCTGCTATGGTCAGGCAAAGGTATAGGCAGCCTTGTGTAAAGGCGGTGTATTCCTCGGCACCAATACGGATGAGCGGAGCAACAGGCTGGTTTAAGGGGACAAGATGAGCCGCTGCCGCCGAATTGGCATATATAATCAGACCGTCAACGACGCAGAATGCGGGGCGATCGATAAGTTCAAGCATTTGTGTGATATCTGTGTGGATATCCATGGAAATCCCTCCTTTTGTGTTAGTATGTACCATTCTATTCAAATGTTGCATCGACAGTAATCGACAAAACTAACATACATATATTACAGGAACAATCAAGAAATAGCAAGAATATTCATAAGCTGGGGTGAAAATATGTCAGATCATAGCGATCATAGGCAGCGAGTCAAGGCACGCTTTCGGAAAGAAGGGTTGGATGGATTTGAGGAAGTCCACGTTCTGGAGCTGCTGTTGTTTTACTGCATTCCTCGAAAAGATACGAATGTATTAGCACATCAGCTGCTGGACTATTTTGGATCTTTGACTCAGGTGCTGGAAGCGCCTATGGAAGAATTGGAGAAGGTCCGTGGGATCGGGGAACATGCTGCCACTTTAATCGGACTGATCACAGAGATTTCCAGATATTATTTGGTTAGCAAGGCAGCAAATCAGGAAATTCTGAAAACGACTCGGGAATGTGGGCAATATATGGTCCCGTATTTTGTGGGGCGTCGTGACGAAACGGTATTTCTGTTATGTTTGGACGCTAAATGCAAGGTTCTATGCTGCAAAGAGGCAGGCAGAGGCAGTGTGAACTCGGCGAATGTATCGATTCGACGCATTGTGGAACTGGCTTTGGGCGTCAATGCAACGACGGTAATTCTGGCACATAATCATCCAAGTGGAATTGCAGTTCCATCACAGGAGGATATTCTAACCACCAAAAAATTAGCGGTGGCTCTTGATAGCGTGGATGTTGTATTAGCAGACCATGTGGTAGTTGCGGATGATGATTTTGTTTCACTGGCGGAGTCCAATCTGTATCATCCGGATGACTGCCATATGATCATTTAAGGAGAAATTGGATGGATCATTTTAAGCTTGTTTCTGAATACGCCCTGTCCGGCGATCAGCCGGAGGCAGTTCAGGGCTTGGTAAATGGCGTAAATTGGGGGCTGCGGGAGCAGACCTTGCTGGGGGTCACGGGTTCTGGTAAGACCTTTACCATGGCATCTGTGATTGAAAAGCTAAATCGGCCCACGCTGGTTCTTGCCCATAATAAGACACTGGCGGCTCAGCTCTGTTCAGAATTCCGGGAGTTTTTCCCCAATAATGCGGTGGAATATTTCATATCCTACTACGACTATTATCAGCCGGAGGCGTATATTGCCCATACCGATACCTATATCGAAAAGGATTCTTCGGTGAATGAAGAAATTGACCGTTTGCGCCACAGCGCGACCTGCGCACTGTTTGAGCGGCGGGATGTGATCGTGGTATCTTCGGTTAGCTGTCTGTATGGTCTGGGCGACCCAATCGACTATAAAAGCATGGTGATTTCTCTGCGTGTGGGGCAGGAGCGCCCGATGGATGAAATCCTAAAGAAACTGGCAGAGATTCGTTATGAGCGGAATGATGTGGATTTTTCTCGTAATAAGTTCCGCCTTCGGGGAGATACCCTGGAGATATATCCGGCCTACTGGTCTGGAAAAGCCATTCGAGTGGAATTCTTTGGGGATGAAATCGACCGCATTGCGGAGATTAACGTGGTGACGGGAATGGCAGAACGCTATGTCGATCATGTGTCAATCTATCCTGCCAGCCATTATGTGGCATCTCAGGAAAAACTTGCCCGGGCCATGCGGGATATTCAGCGGGAATGTGACGATCAGGTAGCGTGGTTCCGCTCCCAGAATAAGCTCATTGAGGCCCAACGAATTGCCCAAAGGACGGCATACGATTTGGAAATGCTGACGGAAATCGGGTTCTGCAATGGCATCGAAAATTATTCCCGGGTGATTCAGGGGAGAGCAGCCGGGACCCCGCCTACCACCCTGTTGGACTATTTCCCGGATGATTTTCTCATGTTCATTGACGAAAGCCATGTGACACTGCCCCAGTGCAGGGCCATGTATGCGGGCGACCGGAGTCGTAAGGATGCACTTGTCAATTACGGTTTCCGGCTGCCATCCGCATATGACAACCGGCCGCTGAATTTTGCGGAGTTCGAGCAGAAAATCAATCAGGTGATTTATGTTTCTGCGACGCCCGGCGATTACGAAAGGAGCCGCTCCGGCCAGACAGTGGAGCAGGTGATTCGTCCTACGGGTCTTTTGGATCCTGTAATTGAAGTTCGTCCCATTGATGGCCAGATCGATGATCTGATTGGCCAGATCAATGCAAGAACAGAGCGCAATGAGCGTGTGCTGGTTACGACACTGACCAAGAAAATGGCAGAGGATTTGACAACTTATTTGCAAAAAGCTGGTATCAGGGTTCGTTATATGCACTCAGAAATTGCGGCTATGGAGCGCATGGAGATCATTCGGGATCTTCGGATGGCAAAGTTCGACGTCCTTATTGGCATTAACTTGCTCAGAGAAGGTCTGGATTTGCCGGAGGTCAGCCTTGTGGCGATTTTGGATGCAGATAAGGAAGGATTCCTGCGATCGGAAACAAGTTTGATTCAGACCATTGGCCGTGCGGCCCGAAATGCAGACGGTAAGGTAATCATGTATGCCGATACGGTGACACCGTCCATGCGGGCGGCATTGGATGAAACAGCCCGCCGCCGGGACATTCAGGATGCTTATAACAAAGCTCATGGAATCGTACCAAAGACGGTTATCAAGTCTGTTCGCGATCTGATTGAGATTTCTTCGCCCACTGCAGAACGGAAGAGTCGTTCCGGGGTGAAGATGACGAAGGTGGAAAAAGAACGCGAAATTGCCCGTCTGGAAAAGCAGATGAAGGAGGCAGCGAAGATGATGGAATACGAGTATGCCGCCGTACTGCGTGACCAGATCATCGAACTGCGTGGATCGAAATAAGGACAAGCCCCTCTGTCACGTGACAGAGGGGCTTGTGTGTAAATGATTATTGGTAAAAATGCTGTGCATAATATTGCGAGTGTTTGGCAAGCTCTGCGTTAAATTTCTGAAAGCCCATCTGCTCAGACAGAGTAGGCACGGAAGAGAAAAGGTTGGTACCCAGACCCAGCCGGTTGCCCTCAATTTCACAGCCAATGGCAGCCAGTGTGGTAGGGAACATGTCCAGAGCGACGAAGGATCTATTTTTGGTGGAATTTGTTTGGACAGGGGCGTTGATGATACAGTTATACACGTGGCGGTCATAATCGGCATCTGCATTCCGATCGAAATATCCCTGATCCATGGAATTGTGATCGCCTACAATTATGATGGTCGTATTTTCGTAGAAGGGCTGCTTTTGCAGCCAAGATACGAAATTAGCTACCTGCCGGCTGGAGCAGGCGATGGACTGCTCGTAGGTTTCTTCCCTTTCGGTTTTACAAAGTTTGCATTGATAGCCGCCCACATGGTGGGTATCTACTGTCAGCATAGTGAAAGCGAAAGGTTGGTTTTGAGATGCAATCTTTGTCAGCTCCTGCTTGGCATATGCAAATAGGTGCATATCTTCCATGCCCCACCATACGAAATAATCCTCCGGGACGATACCGTCTTTTCTGGCGGTATGGATGTCGTAGACTTTATCGACACCATGAGTCTCAAAATAGGACTTTCTGCCCCCAAAATTGGCATCAGAACCAACCATGAGTGCTTGGTAGTAACCGTTGTCAGCCAAGATACTATTGAGGGATGTGACACCGGGCAGGAAGGCGCTGCCGTCCTCTCCATAGTCATTTTGATTTCCGGATGGTGTTTTAAGCGGAATGCCCGAAGTCTGGGATACCATGGAGCCAACTGTCCAACTGGCACCGGATGCCTCGCTGAAACCGCCAACATCAGAATTGTGAGAGAAGTTCGTATTGTCTTTGGCAAGCTGATAAAGCTCTGGAATCATATTGGCATCCAAAGCACCTCCCAGTTCCTGACTGAGGTAGGATGTTTCCATAGATTCTAGATAAATATAGACAAGGTTCCGTTTTTTTTCAGGGAACTTAATTGAAACATCCTTTGGATCTATGTACGACTGCTCGAACAGGGGGCCTGTATGGAGATTTGACCAGATATACTGGGGCAGCTGCACGTCAATGGCTGCCCAGACCAACAAAACGATGGATAGAACACACATGGAGATGCTTTGCAGGATGAAACGCTTTGAATGGAGAAAAGACCGTAGTTTTTCAGAGCGAAACAAGCATGCCACTGGTAATTTCGGTAATAAAATCTTGATTACCAAAACCATGCAGATGGCTGGCAGTAAGACCCAAAGAACATACTGGATGAGAAAATCGGATTGTACGCCGCCTATGCTGGAGGATAGTGTAAAGAGAATGGAATCAAATCCAGTTTGCCCATAGACGGAGACATACCATCTTGCAGAAAAAAAGCAAAGAAATACGACAAAAAGGATCAGACTGGTGATACAGTTACGCAGGGAAAGGTGTTTTCTTTTTTTTAATACTGATGCGTTCATGATAGAGTGCTCCATTATAATTTCTTTCGCACGGTCGTAGCGATGTATCCTTTATCATAGCAGACTATCGTTCCAAAATCAAATAAAAAGTATGAATTATCCCCCTGACATAATTATGTCAGGGGGATGTGTTAATCTTCTGTATCGATATACTGAAATCTAGGGCCGGAATAACCATCTCGCTCAACCTGTTCGACCCACATGGACTCAGGTCTTACCCATATTCCTTGTTCGCCATACAGTGCCCGATAGACCACCATGGTCTCCCTTGTTTCAGAATGGGTGGCAGTGAAGAGCAATTCATACTCATTTCCTTTGAAATGGCGGTATTTACCAGGTTTTAAAGCCATTATAATATTCCTTTCACACAGGAAAGGCGCCGGAAACTCCGGCGCCTTTAAAATTAAGAGGGAATCTCTCCACGACCAGCGGTGTCCAGCACAGCAGAGGCGTCGAACAAGTCGCTGAAGCTATTGGGATTATGAGCCATTTCAGAACCCGTGACCCAACGGCGACTTTGACGCGCGTAGCTGTCGGTAATCTGACCCCAGGCGGGGGTGGAATTATCCTGACCAATGAAATACTTAAAGCCAAAGTCTTCCAACACGGTGTATTGGTTACCGGAATATTCATTGATGTCGTTTCCATAGGGATAGACCAGAATATCCACATTACCCAACAGTGGAGTGACTTCTTTTGTCCACAAACTCAAATCTTGCTGAATGTCGGTAGAACTGATATCACCGTATCCCACGTTGTCGTAAGTAAAGCAGGCAATATCATATCCGCTCTGACGAACAGCGTTGATGATGGGAACAACTGCGGCAACTTCCTTGTCATAAAATTCCTGACTGATTACGGTAGCGGTTTCGGGATCTGTACGGTAGCCGAACAGACCATCATAGCCGGTCACAGCGATAACCGCTTTAGCGCCCTTGTAAGAGAAATCTGGGTGTGCATTCACAAATTCGTCCAATATAGGAATCAAATCAAAGGCGCCGGTGACAGTAGAACCATCAGCTGCTACCATTTCGTTCATTAACTTACCATTTGCATCCACAATCAGCCTGCTTGCAAAGCCTGCACCGTTTTTATCGGCAAGGCCGTCACCATCGCTGTCAACCATGTAGGTGTGGTAGTTAACACCATGCTGCGTCAGAACCAGCGGTTTCTTGCCCTCAGGCAGATACAGCGTACCCTTGGTGATGGTGGTTTGTCCATCTGCACCGGTGGATAAGGGGGCAATTTCATATGGGCTTACCAGAATATAATTGTTATCATATAGCTGCTGCAAAATTGCCTTGAATTCCTTGGTTGTTACGTAGTTCTCGTTATATTTGCTGCCATAGGTCTCGTCAGCAAGTGCACGGGGAAGATCCTCGATGAGCAGATTAAAGCTCAAGTTGGGAATTTTCTCTACATCCGTATAAGGAACCAACTTACTCAGAGATTCGGCATACGCATCATACTTGGCTTTCAGAGTTTCGTTGGTATCGACTCCGGCAGAGTAGGTCTTCAGAAGGTCCATGGCGGCCTGATAGTCAAAGTGAGAGGCCAGAACATTTGCCTGAGTGATCAGAGAGTCGGCTTCTAGCTGTAGGGATTCACTTGGGCTAATGGTGGACTCAGTGCTGTTGGGGAGAACTGGTGCATTCGGATTTTTGTGTCGTTTTATGGAACCGAAAATAAAGACTAAAATTAAAATTAAGGCCAGTGCTGCAATGATTACGGGCAGATAGGCCTCTTTGAAGTCCTGCCATTTTGTGCGCTTACGCCGGCGTCTGGGAGGAGTGGAGCGGATGATATCGTTGTTGTTTTCTTCCATGGCAATACCCTGCCTTTCGTGGTAGTTTAGTCCATTATATCGAAAAGGACCATAAATTGCAAGATGCAACCCATAAATCAAATATAATTTAATACCCCCTGTATCCGAGGATACAGGGGGTAACGAAAAAGCCTTTAGAATGCATCGCCCTGCCAAATCATGGCATCAGCAACCTTTAGGAAACCAGCAATATTGGCACCCACTACCAGATTGCCGGGCTGGTCCACCTCTTGCGCAGCAGCAGCGGCAGAAGCGTAGATATTTTTCATGATTGACTGCAGCTTTGCATCAACTTCCTCAAAAGTCCAGCTCAGTCGCTGGCTGTTCTGACTCATCTCCAGACCGGAGGTGGCCACACCACCTGCATTTGCAGCCTTTGCAGGTCCAAATGGAATTCCGGCAGCCTGGAATGCAGCAGTGGCTTCCAGCGTGCAGGGCATATTGGCACCTTCTGCCACATATTTGACGCCGTTTGCAATCAAAATGTTTGCGCTTTCTTCGTCAAGCTCATTCTGAGTCGCACAGGGCAGCGCAATATCGCACTTGACGCTCCAAATGCCTTTGCAGTCGGGGGTGAAGGTTGCAGTGGGAACAAAGTCAAGATATGTGCTGATTCTGGCACGGTTGACTTCTTTAATCTGCTTAATGACCTTGTAGTCAATGCCATTGGGGTCATAAATATATCCAGAGGAGTCACTCATGGCAACAACCTTGCCACCCAGCTCGGTAGCCTTCTGGTTAGCATAGGTGGCCACATTGCCGGAGCCAGAGATGACCACGGTTTTCCCTTCAAAGGAATCCCCGGCTGCCTTCAGCATCTCATCAGTGAAGTAGCACAGGCCAAAACCGGTGGCCTGCGTACGTGCCAAACTACCGCCATAGGAAAGTCCCTTGCCGGTGAGTACGCCGGTAAACTCATTGCGCAGTTTCCGATACTGCCCAAACAGATAGCCAATTTCCCTTGCACCGGTGCCGATATCTCCGGCAGGTACATCCGTGTCTGGGCCAATGTGACGATAGAGCTCGTTCATGAAGGCCTGACAGAACCGCATGATTTCGCCGTCAGATTTGCCTTTGGGATCGAAATCAGAACCGCCCTTGCCGCCACCCATGGGGAGACCCGTCAGGCTGTTCTTGAAAACCTGCTCAAAGCCAAGGAACTTCATGATGGACAGATTCACACTGGGATGGAGGCGCAGGCCGCCCTTGTAGGGACCGATTGCGGAATTGAACTGCACACGATAGCCGCGATTGACCTGGATATTGCCCTGATCATCCGTCCATGTGACACGGAACATAATGGTACGTTCCGGTTCTACGATACGGTCGATGACCTTGTGCTTTACGATGTCTGGACGGCGTTCTACGATAGGCTCCAGAGAAGTCAGGACCTCTTCAACCGCTTGCAGAAATTCTTTCTGATCTGGATTGCGCTGCACCAGACCCGCATAAACGCCCTGCAGATATTCATTTTTGATTGCCATAGGGATCACTCCTTGCATTTTAATGATATGCTGTTCAGCAATTTTTTATAATTATAGTATAATTCGTCCAAGATTGCAAGGACTAAATGCAGGATTCAACAATTAAGGATTCATAAATTGAAGGATTTGCTTCCCAAAATGAATTATTACGGGACCTTATGAGATTTGGAAGGGTTTGTTTTTCAAAAATCGTAATTTCAAGCGGTGCTTGCAAATAAAAGGAAAATGGGGTATCATAGGAAAAACCGTGTCAAAATGAGAGGGTCTGAATATGTACCAGACCATCCTGCTTGATTTAGACGAAACCCTAACAGACCCAGGGAGTGATATTACCAACTCTGTCAGGTATGCGCTGGAGCAATTCAAGATCAATCTCACAACTGCCGCAATGTTGGGGGATCGGGAACACCATATGCCAGGTGACAGGGGAAATGGCATACCCGGATTGGTGTGGACTGCGGTTGCGGGAATCGTCGGGAACTGGAGTCCGCCATAGCCATTGCGGCAGTGGAGATTTCTCAACAACTCACAATACAACGATTAAGAGGTTCATTATGAAAAAGATTGCAAGTTTTACCATCGATCATGTGAAGTTACAGCCCGGTGTGTATGTATCCCGTAAGGATCGTATCGGCGCTGAAACGGTTACAACCTTTGATTTGCGCATTACCAGTCCCAATGAGGAGCCGGTGATGAACACCGCAGAAGTTCACGCCATGGAGCATCTGGGTGCAACCTACCTGCGAAACGATCCTGAGTGGCAGGATCGTGTGGTGTATTTTGGACCTATGGGATGCCGCACCGGATTCTATCTGCTGGTGGCAGGAGATTATTCTTCAAAGGATGTGCTGCCTCTGGTTCGCAATTGTTTCCGGTTTATGGCTGATTTCCAGGGGGAGATTCCCGGTGCATCATCAAAGGATTGCGGAAACTATCTGGACATGAATCTGCCCATGGCCAAATACTGGGCGGAGCGTTACAGCGCACTGCTTGATAACATCAGCGAAGACTGGTTGGTCTATCCCGAATAAAGGAGAAGTACAGGATGAAACTGGGAATTATTGGAGCCATGGACGTTGAAGTGGCAATACTAAAAGAACACATGTCAGATTTACAGACAGAAAAAGTTGGGAAATTGGAGTTTTGCCTGGGTAAATTGGCCGGAGTGGATGTCGTTGTGGTTCAATGCGGCGTAGGCAAGG
>JAHHRW010000005.1 GCA_020025575.1 Oscillospiraceae bacterium
ATGCGGCATTATGCGAACTTATACGGGGATAATTTGGTGTCACATTTCTCGAAATTATGTGATACACGCCCAAAATTGAATAGCGATGCACACGGAGGTGTATCGAAGTGGTCATAACGAGAACGACTCGAAAACGAGGCTTGACCTGTCCAGTCTGTCTCCGGGAAATCCAGCATTTATACAGGGTTTCAGCATTTACAATTCAAAAAATTCCTGAATTTCTCTCCTACTTTTCTCTCCAAAGATTCGAGGCCTATTTTAGACCTGAATATGAGTGAGATAGCAGAAGCGAATATATGGAGATGTACCCAAGCGGTTGAAGGGTCCGGATTCGAAATCTCGTAGGGCATGAAAGTGTCGCCAGGGTTCGAATCCCTGCTGCTCCGCCAAAGTCCCGGTAAGTCAAACGACTTACCGGGACTTTTTTATGATCATTACAAGGAGAATTGTGTTTCCTTATCCCAGAATGGCTTTCAGGTCTTCTTCCGGGGTGGTGATGGGGGCAATATGGTACTGCTCCACAAGCAAATTCAGAACATTGGGGGAAATAAATGCGGGCAGCGTGGGGCCCAGGCGGATGTTTTTGATGCCCAGATGCAGCAGTGTCAGCAGGATGCAGACGGCCTTCTGCTCGTACCAGCTGAGAATCATGCTCAGAGGCAGCTCGTTAACGCCGCAGCCAAATGCATCGGCTAGAGCAACTGCGATGGCAATGGCAGAGTAAGCATCGTTGCACTGTCCAATATCCATCAGACGGGGAAGACCGCCAATGGTTCCCAAATCCAGATCGTTGAAACGGTACTTGCCGCAGGCAAGTGTCAGCACCACGGTATCATGGGGGGTACGCTTTACGAAATCTGTAAAGTAATTTCTCCCAGGTCTGGCACCGTCGCAGCCACCCACCAGGAAAAAGTGCCGGATTGCGCCGGATTTGACAGCCTGTACCACCTGGTCTGCCACACTCAGAACGGTGTTTCTGGCAAAGCCGGTCAGCAGCTTGTCACCGCCGTTGATGCCGTGGAAATGCTGGGTTTCTGCATAGCCGCCCAGCTCCAGGGCTTTTTCGATGACGGGGGTGAAATCCTTGTCGTCTCCAATGTGCACCATGCCGGGATAGGCAACCACCTCGGTGGTAAAGACCTGGTCAGCATAGCTGTCCTTGGGGGGCATCAGGCAGTTGGTGGTAAAGAGAATGGGGGCGGGCAGACCTGCAAACTCTTTCTGCTGGTTCTGCCATGCAGTGCCGAAATTGCCCTTCAGGTGGGGGAACTTCTTCAGTTCCGGATAGGCGTGGGCGGGCAGCATTTCGCCGTGGGTGTAGATGTTGATGCCCTTTCCCTGGGTCTGCTCCAGCAGGCATTTGAGATCATAAAGATCGTGGCCGGTAATGACAATGAAGGGGCCTTTTTCCACGGTCATGGTGACTTCTGCGGGGGCAGGATGGCCATAAGATTCGGTATTCGCCCGGTCCAGAAGTTCCATGCACTTGAGATTCACTTCACCCACTTCCAGCACGATGGGCAAAAGCTCATCCTTGCCAAAATCATCCATGCCAATGGCAATGAGGGCCTTGTAGAAGAACCGGTCAACGGTTTCGTCGTGGTATCCCAGCACGGCTGCGTGATAGGCATAGGCTGCAAGACCTCGGATGCCGAAGAGAATCAGGGACTTGAGACTGCGGATGTCTTCTTCCGCATTCCAAAGCTTGTTCATATCATAGGCATTGCTCTTGCCGCAGGGGGCAGAGCAGGCAAAGCAGTCGGGAACCATCTTCTGCTTTTCCAGTTCCACCTGAAGAAAAAGCTTGTGTAAATGCTCGTTGTCAAAGTTGACATTGGTCAGGGTGGCAAACAGGCTGGCAATCACCACGGAAGTGGCGCTGGGGTTGATGAGATGCTCGTTGCCGTCGGTGGCTCTTGCAAGGCCGATCAGGGCACCGGTGAGCTTGTCCTGTAACGCAGCGGTGTCTTCTTTTTTGCCGCAGACACCCATTTTTCCGGTGCAGCCTTTGCAGCCTGCGGTCTGTTCACATTGATAACAAAACATAGTGACCCTCCTTATCCCAAAACCGTGCCGTTGGTGGCAATGGTGATGATTTGACATGGAATATCTTTGCCGCAGCTGTTGATGGCAGTCTGAACCGCCTGACTCAGGCCGCCGCAGCAGGGAACTTCCATCCGAACCACGGTTACGCTTTGGATGTTGTTTTCAGCAAGAATATAGGTAAGCTTTTCTGCATAGTTTGCGCTGTCCAGCTTGGGGCAGCCAATCAGCGTGACCCGGTTTTTCATAAACTGGTTGTGGAAATTTCCGCAGGCATAGGCGGTGCAGTCAGCGGCAATCAGCAAATGGGCATTGTCAAAAAAGGGCGCATTGACAGCGGCCAGCTTGATTTGAACCGGGAAGTTGCAAAGCTGACTGGAAACGAAAGATTCCGCAGGGGCGGTGTCAGCTACCTTTAGGTGGCGGCTGATGCTGCCGGGGCAGCTGCAGCTGGCAGGTGCCTGCTTGGCTTTCTTTGCTGCCAGAACGGCGGCCTCGTTGTATGCAGGGGCTTCCCGCTCTTCAAAGGAAATGGCGTTCACGGGACATGCAGGCAGACAGTCGCCCAATCCGTCGCAGTAATCCTCCCGGAGCAGCTTGGCCTTGCCCTCCACCATGCCGATGGCACCCTCGTGGCAGGCACTGGCGCAGAGGCCGCAGCCGTTGCATTTTTCTTCATCTATGGTAATGATTTTACGGATCATAAAGATTCCTCCTTGACTTTGTGATGATAGAATACTATACTGAAACAAAATTGTATGTTGAATTTTCAACAAAAGGAGCGGGGCTATGGAAAATCTGAACCCGATTTTGAGTCAGTGTCCACTGTTTGATGGAATCGTGCCGGAGGAAATGCGCGCCATGCTGGGGTGCTTGGGGGCAAAAAAAATAACCGCCCCAAAAGGACAGCTTATTTTTCAGGAGGGCGATGAGGCCATTTATGTGGGAATCGTGCTGAGTGGTTCGGTGCATCTGGTTCGGGAGGATTACTATGGCAATCGGAGTATCGTTGCCCATATCGCTCCCGGAGAGGTTTTTGGGGAGACTTATGCCTGCGCAGGGGTTCGGGCACTGCCGATCAGCATTGCGGCAGATGAAGACAGCACCTGCTTGCTGATCGACTGCCGCAGAATTACCGCCAGCTGCACCAATGCCTGTGTGTTCCACAGCCGAATGATTTTTAACCTGCTGCGTCTGGTGGCAAACAAAAATCTGATGTTTGACCAGAAAATCGAGGTCACATCCAAGCGCACCACCCGGGAAAAGCTCATGGCATATCTGCTGACCCAGGCCAAACTGCATGGCAGCGACAGCTTTACCATTCCCTACGACCGGCAGGCGCTGGCGGATTACTTAGAGGTTGACCGCAGCGGTCTGTCCGCAGAAATCAGCAAGTTGCGCAAAGAAGGAAAATTAGAGTGCGAAAAGAGCACGTTTCGCCTGTTATAGGGATTTTGTGGCGCAAAAAAGCAGCTGGTGTATGATACACCAGCTGCCTTTTGTTTGTGAAAAATATCGGTGATTGTTCCTTAAAGCAGGTGCGCCCGCAGATCCTCTGGACTGCGAGGGGACAGATCTGCCGGGGCAACATCAAATACGCTGATACAGCCGCATCTGTTTCTCTTGTGCATACGGTGAACGGCTCTTGCATAGGCAACCAGCACGCTTGCGGTAAACTCCGGATTGGAGTCCAGTTTCAGGCTGTATTCAATGGCGGCATGGTTTTCCAGATCTTTGCCGCTGCTGCCATTGCGGATAACGGTTCCGCCATGGGGGAATGCACGGTGCTCCCGATCAAATTCTTCCTGAGAAATGAAGTGAACAATCGTGTGATAGCCTGCAAAATAGTTGGGCATGGTGACGATCTGGTTTCTCACAACATCTGCATCGGCATCTGGCTCTAACACCACAAAGCACTCTCTTGTGTGCATCTGCTGAGACGTAAAGTCTCGGCAGTCGTTGGAACGAACCGCATCCAGGACCTCATCACAGGGAATGGTATATTGGCACGCCTCTGCCACACCGGGAATATGCCGGATTGCATCAGAATGGCCCTGGCTGACACCCTTTCCCCAGAAGGTCCAGGTTTTGCCCTGGGGCAGGATGCATTCGCCCATGATTCTTGCCAGAGAGAAAAGACCGGGGTCCCAGCCACAGGAAATCAGCGCCAGCTGTTCGCCCTGCTTGGCGGCCTGATCCACTGCTGCAAAGTGATCCGGGATGTTAGCGTGGGTATCAAAACTATCCACTACGCAGAACATTTGTGAGAGTTTTGGTGTCATGACGGGTAAATCCGTGGCGCTGCCGCCGCAGATGATCATAACATCAATTTCGTCCTTCCATGCGGCGACTTCGTCTGAAGACACCACCGGGACGGAAGGGTTCATCAGTTTGAGAGAAGAGGGGTCCCGACGGGTAAACACCGCCCGAAGGGAGATATCGTCGGAATGCATGGCAGCGCATTCCACACCTCTGCCCAGATTTCCATATCCATAAATGCCAATTCGTATCTGATTCAATGGGATCCCTCCAACATATCTTTCATGCCGTACAGTCCGGCAGGTTGTTCTATTATAAATTTTGCAGCGGTAAGAGCACCGTCCGGGAACAGCGCCACATCCTCTGCGCGGTGGCACAGTTCCAGCGTTTCGTTCCCGCAGGAGAAAATGATTCGGTGGGTTCCCGACTCGTTTCCATAGCGCAGGGAGTGAATGCCGATATCGGTGGGATTGCGGCGGCCGTTTTCGTGGCGGCCAATCACAAGTTCGCTTTCCGGGCGCTCCTGACGAATGGCATTTGCACACATGAGGGCGGTACCTGATGGTACATCCACCTTTCTGTTGTGATGGCATTCAATGATTTCAACCTCGGCAGAGGGGAATGTCTTCATCACCTCTTTTGCCATTTGGCACATCTGGGCAATGCCCACGGACATATTGGCAGAGGAAAACACCGGTACCTGCTGGGCGCAGGCGTGAACCATGTCTTCTTCCTCGGCGGTTCTGCCGGTTGTGGCAATCACAACGGGGATTTTCCGCTGGGCAGCATATGCGGTCAGTTCTTTGGTTGCCTCATGATTGGAAAAATCGATGATGACATCGGCAGGCTCCTGAATTTCTGAAATAGAGGGAGACTCCGCTCGTTTGCTGCAGGCAGCCACCAGGGTATATTCGGGGTTTTCCTTGATTTTCTGGCATAAAATACGGCCCTGTCTGCCGGTAGCGCCGTTTACAATGACTTTTATAGTATCTCTATCCACGGGTAAAATATCCTTTCGTAAAACTTCTATCTTGGAATCAGATCAAGCCGTGATGCTTCATCAGCTCCAGCAGGTGATTGTATGCATCCCCCTCCATGGGGGTCAGAGGCAGGCGCAGCAGATTCTCGCAGTAGCCCATTTGGCTCATGGCGGCCTTCACCGGGATGGGGTTGACCTGAGAGAAGAGCGCATCGATCAGGGGGAGCAGTTCCAACTGTGCTTTTCGTGCGTCTTCCATGCGGCCGGACAGAAAATCGTGGCACATGCGAGAAGTTCTCTTGGGCATGAGGTTGGACAGAACGGAGATGACACCCTTGCCGCCCAAAGACAGAATCGGAATAATCTGGTCATCATTTCCAGAGTAGATATCCAGCATGTCACCTACGAGGGAGGCGGTCTTTGCAATTTCAGAGATATTGCCGCTGGCCTCTTTGAGGGCTTTGATGTTTGGGTGCTGTGCCAGCTTTACATAGGTTTCAGGCTCGATAGAAACCCCTGTGCGAGAGGGCACATTGTACACCATAACGGGCTTGTCGGTGCAGTCGGCAATCTGGGAAAAGTGGGCAACGAGACCTGCCTGTGTTGCCTTGTTATAGTATGGCGTGACCACCAGCATGGCATCACATCCGGCTTCCGTTGCCATGCGGGTCAGCTTTTTGGCGTGTTCTGTATCGTTGGTTCCGGTGCCTGCAATGACAGGAACTCGGCCTGCGGTTCGGGCAACTGTAAAATCAATGATTTCCATTTTCTCTCGGTCGCTCAGGGTTGCGCTCTCACCGGAGGTGCCGCACACCACAAGTGCATCGATTCCTTCGGCAATCTGCATATCGATGAGCCGACCCATAGAAATCAGATCTGGGCCATTTTCGTTCAAAGGTGTAATCAGCGCAGTTGCGGCACCAACAAAAATGGGTTTTTCATTTTGACATTTCACTTTTATGCCCCCTACTTTCATTTGCGTGAAGGTTCTGGTACAGCGTAGTGTTCCACTGTTTGGTAATAAGTATATCAAGCACGATTTGGTATGTAAATGCCAAATCGTTGCAAAAACATTGCAAAAGTTGCTATATATCATTTGGAACGTCCGGAAACAAATGGAAAAGTGCTTTTCAAAACCCAATTGTGCGCCTCAATATGTCTGATCGATCATTGGGCAGTGCACAGAAATTCATGCTTTATTCACCCATTTGGCCCCATGAGCCACTATAATAATACAAATACAAAAATAGAAGGGAGCAGCTTTTATGAAACATGAGATGTTGGTTCTAAATGAGGACCGGAATGTCACGCTGGAGTGCTATGTCCAAAAGGTGGGGGGACACTTCTCCTATGTGCCCAAACGGCCAGCCATTTTGATTCTGCCCGGCGGCGGTTATGAATACTGCTCCGATCGCGAGGGTGACCCGGTGGCATCGGCCTATCTGCACGCAGGATTTCAGGCATTTGTCCTGCGCTATAGCGTGGGCGCACACAAAACCTGGCCCAATCCCCTCAATGACTTTGACCAGGCTATGGAGCTGATTCGCAGCCGCGCAGACGAGTGGGGGATCTACCCCGATAAAATTGCGGTGATTGGATTCTCTGCCGGCGGTCACCTGGCAGCAGCGGCTGCTACCATGTCCCAGAATCGTCCCAATGCGGCCATTCTTGCGTATCCTGCCGCAGGCTCTGATATCCGCAATTGCAATCCCACAGCGCCGGATACCACAGCTTATGTGGACCGGAATACCTGCCCCTGTTTCCTGTTTGCAACCAGAACCGATGAGCTGGTGAGCGTGGACAACACCATTGATTTCATGGCAGCTCTGTCTAAGGCGAATATCTCCTTTGAGAGCCATGTCTATGCATATGGCCCCCACGGTGTTTCCGTGTGCAATTCTTCGGTGCAGGCGCCTTGGGACGGCGTGTGCAGCCGTGTTCCCCGTTGGGTGGGGGATAGTGTGGAGTGGCTGAAGGATGTTCTGGGGGATTTTGGCGATGGTGAAATGACACAGCCCCGATGCAGCCGTTATGTTACCGCGGATTACGAATCCACGCTGTCTGCTGGCTGCACGCTGGGTTATCTGCTGAAAAATGCCCATGCGCGTGAACTTTTGCTACCGCTCATGAATCAATACACCCAGATGATGGGTGGATTTTCAGAGGAACTTCTTGCAAGTGTCCAGCGGGTAACACTTCGGGCAGTGCTGCGGTTTGCACGGGTTCCCGATGGGTTCATTGACTCACTGGATGCCCAATTGAAAAAGATTCCAAACGTGTAAGATAAAAAATACCGCTCCACAAGGAGCGGTATTTTTGCGTTTTATTTGCCGGATACGCTGATGTCGGTAAACAGAATCTCGGGGGCGCCAAAATCGGATACTGTGCCAAATTCCACAGTATCAGAGATGGCGTCAACCTTTTTCAAAATATGAAAGAAATTGTCGGCAATCGTAAAGTTCTTCACCGGGCGGGATTTCTTGCCGTTTTCCACCAGGAACCCCTCAGCCTGCAGGGAGAAGTCGCCGGACTGCACATTGGCACCGGCGTGCAGACCATTCAGGCCGGTAATATAAATGCCGTTGCCAAGTTTTTGCAGCAGGTCCTCAGAGGTGTATTCGCCGGGAGCAACATACATACCCTTTGGCTCAATATGCTTTGCATCGCTTGCATTGCCGGTGGTTTCTTTGCCCAGGAGCTTTGCGTACATCCGGTTGTAGAGCAGGGTCTTGAGCTGACCATTTTCGATGATATTTTTGGTGTAAACTGCCACACCTTCGCCATCAAAGGGGCAATGACCGAACTTTTCAGGGTAGAAGGGGTCATCCACCAGAGTCACCATGGGGCTGGCAACGACCTGACCTTCCTTGCCTGCAAGCAGCGTGGTCTTCATATAGGCACTTCTGGCGGAGAACACGGCTGCATAGGTGGACAGCAGGCTGCGGACGGTGCTGGAGTCCATAATCACATTGTACTTGCCCGAATCTACGGAGTCGGCACCCAGCTTGCTCAGGGCACCCGTTACCGCTTTGTCTACACTGACCTGAGGCGCTTCCTTTGCAAGAGAAATGGTGCGGTAATCATCAGAGGCCTCGTCCCCATCTTTTACTGCGGCGGAAACCACACGATATACCAAAGAGCAGTCGTAGCTTACATCCAGTCCGGCGGAGTTCATCAGCGCAGTGCTGAAAGACAAACCCGCCACAGAGCACTGGGTGCCTTCTACGATTTTGTCAGAGGCATCGTAGGCCATTTTCTGCAATTGCAGCGCATGGGATTTCATATCGTCGGCACTGGGCAGAGCCTCTGCCCGGTCAGAAACGGGGGTGTATTCTTTCGAGCCTTCAAACAGCCCCACGGTGTCTTCTTCGTCAATGACAGAGGCGTTGTCGCAGGCCTGTGCCACCAGTTCTGCGGCAGCCTCGGCGGTGACCAGTTCGCTGGTGGCATAGCCGGATTTGCCGCCCTTTACGCAGCGAATCTGCATGGCGCTGGAACGGGAATAGGTGACAGAGGAGATTTCGTCCCTGAGCGCCTCTGCTCCGGCGCTTTCCTGGGTGGAAATGCTGATTTCATAGTCCTGAACGCCCAATTCGGCGGCGGCCCGGGCCACAGCGGTCTTAATTGTTTCGGTATTCATAGCCAATGCTCCTTTCCTCATGCCTGTCCGCCCACGGTAATTTCGCTCACACGCAGCAGGGGCTGACCCACATCGGTGGGGACGCTGCCGCTGGAGGAACCGCACATGCCCTGAGCGGTGTCCAGATTCTGCCCGACCATGTCAATTTTCTGAATGACTTCGCTGCCGGTGCCGATGAGGCTTGCACCCCGAACCGGCTCGCAAATCTTGCCGTTGCGAATCATATAACCCTCACGGACGGAGAAGTTGAAGGAACCGGTGAAGGGGTTCACGCTGCCGCCGCCCATAGCTGCGGCATAGATGCCGTTTTCAATGGAGGCGATGATGTCCTCGTTCTTATCGGGGCCATTGTCGATGAAGGTGTTGGTCATGCGGGAGGTGGTTTCAAAGGAGTAGTCCTGACGGCGGCCGGAGGCAGTATGGGGCATACCCATGCGGCGCGAACCCAGACGGTCGATCATATAGGACTTGAGGATGCCGTTTTCAATCAGCACACGGCGCTGCATGGGGTTGCCCTCATCATCGATGTTGCAGGAGCCCCAGGCGTTGGGAATGGTACCGTCATCGATGGCGGTGACCTTGGGGTTGGCAATCTGCTGCCCCAGCTTGCCGGTCATCTGGCTCATGCCAATACCCACAGCGGACGCTTCCAGAGAGTGACCGCAGGCCTCGTGGAAGATGACACCGCCAAAGCCGTTTTCAATGGCTACGGGCATCAGACCGGAGGGGCAGGGAACTGCACGCAGATTGACAAGCGCCTGACGGGCAGCCTCTGCGCCGATGGATTCCGGGGAAATCTTCTCAAACAGCTCAAGGCCCATGCTGCGACCGGGAGAGCTGGAACCTTCCTGATTTTCGGTTCCATTGGAGGCAAGGGCGGACACGGACATCCGGGTGCGGATCTGGCGGTCGGCGGTATAAAGCCCCTCGGAATTGGCAACCACAAAGGATTTGTCATATGCCATCAGATTGCCGTTGACCTGAATGATCTGCTGGCTTGCATCATATGCCTTGGCGCAGCCGCTGCGCAGCAGTTCTGCACGGACAGAGGCCGGAACATCAAAGGGTACGGTCTTGATGGGGTGGATATTGGTGTTGATGCGCTCGGTGAGGCAGAAATCAGCGATGCGGTCTACGGGAGAGCCAACAGCCTGAGCCACACGGTTGGCGCATGCTTTTAGACCGGAGGGGGTCAAATCGGTGGTACAGGCAAAGTAGGTTTTCGTGCCAACGAAAGCACGAATGCCTACGCCGCTGATGATGTTATCGGTGACAAATTCAATCTTGCGATCGGCATAGCTGATGCGGTTATTTTTAGAATATTCAGAGAAGATTTCCACGAAATCAGCGCCGCCGTGGAGCACAATGGCAATCAACTCTGACATCATTTTCTTATCCAGCATAGAGACAGTCCTTTCCAGTGAATTTATGAAGTCAATATAGCATAGTTTTCACAGTGTGTCAAAAGATACACATAAAAAGACCCGGCAAGAAAGCTCTTGCCGGGATGGAAATATAAACTTAGATTTCCTTGCCGGCCAGGAAGACACGCTTGGTGGCATAGCGGCTGGTGCAAATCAGGAAGTCCGCAACCTTGCCCTGTTCGATGGTGCCGACCTGATCCTGAACGCCCAGAGCGCAGGCAGGGTTATATGTAGCGGCCTTGATGACATCCTCTTCACGGATCTGCCAGCGGATGCAGTTGAGCAGGCACTGATATAGGTTGGTTGCAGAGCAGGCGATGGTGCCGTCTGCCAGCTTGCCAACGCCGTCACGCAGCCATGCGGACTGACCGCCCAAATCAAATTCAGAACCTTCAGGCAGGCCTGCGCAGCGACCGGAGTCGGAAACCAGAACCATACGACCGGGGAACATGGCAAATGCCAGACGAGCTGAGGCCGGATGCACATGGATGCCGTCACAGATGATTTCGGCACGGACATTTTCGTTCTCAGCAGCAGCAGGAATGACACCGGGATTGCGGTGATGGATGCCGGGCATGGCATTGTACAGATGGGTCAGGTGGGTGACACCTGCATCCACAGCAGCCTTTGCGTGGTCATAATCGGAATCGGTGTGTGCAATGGAGACGGTGCACAGCTTGCTTGCCTGACGGACAAATTCCTCAGCGCCGGGCAGTTCAGGAGCCACATCCACAATGCGAACCAGACCGCCGCAGTCGTGATAAAGTTTTTGAAACCCCTCAAAATCCGGGTCTTTCAGGTAATCTGCATTCTGGGCACCTTTCTTCTTGTAAGAGAAATAGGGGCCTTCCATCTGGATGCCGCGCAGCACAGAGCAGCCATCGGGTTTCTCTTCCGCCAACTGCTTTGCAGTAGCAAATGCTTTGCCCAGTGTTTCGTAATCCAGCGTCATAGAGGCAGGCGCAAAGGAGGTGACACCGCAGGACAGGTAGAACTGGGCCATTTTCTTCAGACCCTCGTAGTCGCCGTCGGAGAAGTCGTGGTTGGAGTTGCCATGGCTGTGGACTTCAATCAGACCGGGGATGACGGTGGCGCCCTTCAGGTCGATGGCATCTTCGGGAACATTTTCGGGCAGAACGGCGCCAAATTTGCCATCTACCACTTCAAATGCGCCGGTATGAAACTGGAAATCTCCAGTAAAAATTCTGGCATTTTTATAGAACATGGGGAAACTCCTTTCATTTATATGCAGTTGAAGGGTCAGCGCAGTTCGGGCAGGGATGCAGCGGCGACAGCCTGACCAACCCGTCGGGTGTTCTCGTCGGGTGCAATGATCTCGCACTTCTTGGCAAGGTCGGGGAACTCTTCGGCCAGAACCTTGTTGGAAACTTCCAGAATCATGTCGCCGCCCTTGCCGGACAGAACACGACCCATGCACATCAGGTGCTCGATGTCATAGAAGTGGGAGTACTGCACCACGGCGTAGCCAAGGTAGACACCGATGTCGTGGAAGACCTTCTGGGCTCTTTCGTCGTCTTGCTCCATGAGGCCCTGAACCACCTTGAGTTTCTGGGCGGGAGCCAGTTCCGGGTCTAACTCGATGCCGGCCCGGGGAGCCAGCTTAATGACCGCATCCTGAGAGAAGTACTTGCAGCCCACACCGAAGTCCGTGGACCACTCGTCCTGCATGGCATCCGGGTTCAGGTCAACAGGCGCGAATGCAAGTTCCGAAATCCAGCCCTTTACATTCTTATCCTTGTCCACATAGCCCACAGCCTCGGAAGTGCCCATTGCAAGACCCATGATATTGCCCTTGTTCAGGCCCATGGCACCGGCCAGAGCGGAAACGTCACCGTCGTTTGCAACAACGCAGGGAACATCGCCAATTTCGGCGGCAGCACGGTCAAAGACGGTCTTGACTTCGTCCCAGCGGCTGCGGGGAACCTTGTAGAAGATGCTGGAAATCATGGGAGCGTTGCCAATGAAGGTGCCGGCAGAGGAAACGCCGATGGCATCCACCCGGGGCATCTTGGAGGCGGCAGTCTTGAGTGCCTCAACGATGCCGTTGAACTGATAGGTGGGGTCTTCGTTCAGCTTGGGGTACCAGACCACCTCTTCGGAGTAGACACACTCTCCGTCAATGACAGCGGAGACCTTGCGGTCAGAACCACCGGCATCGAAACCAATGCGGCAGCCGTCCAGATGACCGCCGATGGGCATGGACTGCTCATTGGTTTCCGGGCACTGGTCCAGAGGCAGGTCGATGATTTCCAGATGTCTTTCGTACAGCTTGAAGAAGAAGTCGTAGTCAAAGGCACGCTCGCCGGTTTCAGAGTAAGCGTTCTGCAGCTTTTTTGCAATCTCAGAGCAGCCGCAGATGTAGACACGGAAGCCGCCAATGGACCACAGCAGGAATTTTACATACCGCTCCACATAGCGATAGTCGGCATCTGCCATCTGGGCAGTGCCGTGGATAAAGGTGCGGTGAACGGAAACCTTGCCATGATCCCGCTCAACAGCGATGGCCAGAGGCTTTTCTGCGCCCTTGAGGTAAGCCTCAGACCACACACCGAAGGGGATGAAACCGGGGTCCAGGATGGGAGTATGTTTCATTTCATAGTTTACGCCTAAGTACTGCATATTTAGGTCCTCCTTGCAGATGGTGTCGTTTGTTTTGCACAATTTATCAATATAAATTATAACACAGTTGGGTCATTATGCAATATCATTATCTCCATAGATGTTGCAGATATCGACGATACCGCAAAAATGCCGCCCCTATGGGCGGCATTTTTCCTATTTTTTTGCCAGTGAGCCGATCAGCTCCAGAATCAGGCGGCAATGCTCCTGCTCCTGATCCCGCAGCTTTGCAAAGACGTGACCGTATTCGGCATCCTGACTTCGGGCATCGTAAGCACTCAGTGCCCGCATTTCCCGACCATAGCAGTTCCGGAGCACCTGTTCGATGGGGCCGTGAACGGGCGTGGCCTTTGGCAGTGCAGGCTTATTTCCCGTGGCAATGGTGTAGATTCCCTTTAAGCAGGAGCAGTGGTGCTGTTCCTGCTGATACATTTTGTATAAAATGGCACTTTCTTTTCCCGAAAATTTCCGGGAAAGCTGTAAGTATATGGCAGCATCTTCCCATTCAGCAGCGATCAGGGCAGCCAATGTCACTTCCGTGCTGGGCTGTTCGCTGCCCCGTACCCGCTGCCAGACACGCTGCGCCTGAACCTGATTGATTTGTTCCATAACATACACTCCTTTCAGTTAAAAGTATAGTAGCTGGGTCTGGGAGATTTTCGCAGAAATCCGTCGAACCGGAATTAAAAAACAAAAAAAGATAGCATATTGAAAAATCTGTGATATAATAAGATTCGTGAAAGAATATCACGGAAAAAGGGAGGGAGTCTGTATGGGTTTTGAGGCGCTTTTGGGCAATGAACAGTTGAAACAAAATCTGATTTCTGCCCGGAAAAAGCAGAAACTCTCCCATTTCTACCTGATTTCCGGCCCAGTCGGTTCCGGCAGGCATACGCTGGCAGATCTGATTGCTGCTGCGATGCTGTGCCAGGAAGAGGACGGCCCCTGCGGTGTGTGCCACAGCTGCCGCAAGGTATTGAGCCATAGCCACCCGGATTATCTGGTCATCGATGACCCGGAGAAGAAAACCGTGCCGGTAGATCTGATTCGAGAGGCTCGGGCGGATATGTTCATCCGGCCCAATGAGGGCGAACGCAAAATCTATCTGTTCCCCAGAGCGCAGGATATGGGCTTGCCGGGGCAGAACGCTCTGCTCAAGGTGCTGGAAGAACCGCCTTCCTACGGTGTGTTCCTGCTGATTACAGACAATCCCGACAAGCTGTTGCCCACCGTGCGTTCTCGCTGCGTGGAGCTAAAACTTCAGGCGCTGCCGGTATCGCTGCTGCAGAAACAGCTTTCTGCGGAATTTCCCCAGGCCGATGCGCAGACTTTGTCTGCTGCCATCCTGCGAAGCGGCGGCTATCTAGGACAGGCAAGGGATCTGCTTTCCGGGACCACGGTTTCGGAGGAAACGGTTCAGTTTGCCGGAGTTTATGCCGCCCGGGATGCATATGGACTGGTTCAGCTGCTGGTGCCCATGGAAAAATGGAAACGGGATTCGCTGATTCCGGTGCTCACCGAGTGGCTGGAACTGATCGAACAGGCGATGATTTGCCGCTCCGGCCTGCCGGCGGCGGTGACCGAGGCGGGGAAGGTTGCGACCGCCCGGAATATGTCCGAACTCATGACAGCAGCCAACCATTTGAAAAAAGCCATTGAGTATGCCCGGGGGAATGTGTCCTGTGCCGCTGTGTGCGGTTGGCTTTCCTGGGCCTTGCGATAATAATGAAGGAGAATATCATGGATGAGACAATTGTGACCCCTGAAGAAACGGAACAGTCCCTTCCAGTCCAGGTGGAGGTGGTGGATATCCAGTTCCGCCCGGGTCAGAAGATTTACTTTTTTGATCCCGACGGCATGCAGATCTGTGCCGGGGAGCATCTGATTATCGAAACCGCAAGAGGTCCTGAATACGGTATTTGCACCGGCGGAAACCACATGGTGCCTGAAAAGGATGTGGTTGCACCGCTGCGTAAGGTTCTTCGCCTGGCAAATGCCCAGGATGAGAAGATCGTTCTGGAAAACCGCCAGAAGGAAAAGCGTGCCCACGATATCTGTGCCCAGAAAATCATGGAGCATGGGCTGGATATGCAGCTGGTCAGTGCGGAATATGCCTTTGACGGCAGCAAGATTCTGTTTTTCTTCACGGCGGATGAGCGGGTGGATTTCCGGGAATTGGTCAAGAATCTGGCCAGCATTTTCCATACCCGGATTGAGCTGCGCCAGATCGGCGTTCGAGACAAGGCGAAGATGGTGGGCGGCCTGGGTATTTGCGGCAGACCCTTCTGCTGTTCCCAGTTTTTGGATGATTTTCAGCCGGTTTCCATTAAAATGGCGAAAACCCAGAACCTGTCCCTGAATCCCACCAAAATTTCCGGCACCTGCGGCAGACTGATGTGCTGCCTGAAATACGAGCAGGACACCTATGAAGACCTGATTCGCAACAGCCCGAAACCCGATTCCTTTGTAGATACCCCCGACGGTCGGGGAACGGTGGTGGATGTGAATTTGCTGCGCCAGAGCGTTAAGGTGCGCATGGAGGACAATCCTGAAACCTGCGGATGCTATTCCAACTGCGATATCTGTGTTTTGCGCAGCGGCAAGGCCAAGAAGAACGATCCCCCCATTCCTGCGGATCTGGCGCCCATCTCCGGCTGCGGAAAGTGCTGCAAAAAGCAGGAACAGAAGGACGAACCCAGTATGCTGGAGCCGGTTCGGTTCCGTTACCGTACTGATTCCGTGGTAGAGGAGTCTGAAAAACCGGAGCCTGTCCAGTCCAGTCAGGAACAGACCACGGAACAGCCTCAGGAGAATCGCAGCCGCCGGAATCGCCGTCCCAGAAACAATCCCAAGGGACAGCCCGGAGTGGAACAGCCCAAGGGCGAAAAGCCAAAGTCTGAGAAACCAAGAACCGACAAACCCAAGGCAGACAAGCCCAAGCAGCCCCCCAAGCCTCGCCCTGAGCAAAAAGGAGAGGAGCGCAAGGGCGGCGAGCCAAAGGCAGACGATGCAGAGAAGAAGAACCGCAACCGCCGTCCCAACAATCATTATCGCCGCAGAAAGCCCAAGACTCCCGGCGGCACAAATCAGCAGGGATAAAAATAAAGCACCGCGCAAAGGCTGTGCTTGCAGGATGCGGAGTTTCAAGGCCCGAACAACATCTGTTCGGGCCTTTTCTGTACGCAGATGATGCATTTTGTTATCTGCTTGTGATATTTTGGTGTGTATTGCTGGGTTGGGAGATTTGGGAGGACTAGAGATATGAAAAAAGTTATGGTGATTGGCTGCCCCGGCAGTGGAAAAAGTACATTTTCAAGAGCACTTTACAAGGCCACAGGCTTGCCCTTATGTCATCTGGATATGCTGAAATGGAATGCCGACCGGACAACGGTTCCAAGGCAGGTATTCCTGGAAAGGCTGAACCGTGTCATGCAGCAGGATTCGTGGATCATTGATGGAAACTACGGTTCAACCATGGAGCTGCGCATGGATGCCTGTGATACCGTTTTCTTCCTGGATTATTCGGTGGAAGTATGCATGGATGGAGTCATGCGCAGAAAAGGGCAACCCCGCAGTGATATGCCATGGATCGAGACGGGGGAAGATGAGGATTTTCTTCAGTTTATAAGAGACTATCAATCGGTCAGCAGGCCAGTTGTTCTAGAGCTGCTTGAAAAATATGCTGGTAAAAATATCTTTGTTTTCACTTGCAGGGACGAAGCAGCTGCCTATTTGGCAAAACGGATGCCGAACCCCATTGTGTGAAGATGGACAGATTTTGACCGCTATTAAGGGCGTGTATCCCAATGATACACGCCCTTTTTGCAGATTCCGGCCAAGCCGGGGTTGTATGCAGTTAGATTCCTTTGCGAAACAGCAGGAAGGAGTATCCCATGGGGACGATGGCCAGCAGGATCATGCCTGCCACAAAGACCCAAGCCCAGCCCACAAAGCTGGTAAGTGCCATAATAAGACCGCCGATAACCCAGAGCTTTCCGGCAAAGCGGTGGGTGCGGTTCCAGTTTTCCTCGCTGTTCAGTGTCCAGGGGAGCTTGATGCCCATGGTGTAGTTCTGCTTGAATTTCGGCATATAGTTGCCCAGAACCACAAACATCAGGCTGATGACCGTGGGCATAATCCGCTCCATATTGACCGGGGTGCCCAGTGCCGCTGCATAGACCGTTGTGCCCACCAGAACGGACATGATCGGTACGATCCACAGCACCAGAGACAGGGATTTGCGGCTGATATTTTTGTTTTTGGGATCTGCCATGGTGGCAAGGAAGCAGACCAGGTGTGCGGCAAACATGATTCCGAACAGACCGAAAACGGCAAAGGCTTTGTCGCTGTAAGCGTCGATTTCACCGGCAAAATTCCAGTGGGAGGGGATCTGGTCGGGCAGCTTGTTCCACAGGATCAAGCCTGCCAAAACAGGCAGCAGGATGACGATTGATGTGATAATGAATAATTTTTTATTCTCTTTTAACATGGCGAATCTCCTTTCAGATCCGTGATCCAGAGCATGATTTCTTCCAAAACCGAGGCGTTCAGCTCGTAATAGATGAATTTTCCTTCTCTGGTGTCGCGAATGAGGTCTGCATCCTTCAGCACCGACAGATGCCGGGAAATGGATGCATTGGTCACTTCAAAGTGGTCTGCGATGTCGCCGGCGGACAGTCTGCCCTGTTTCAGCAGGTTCAGGATCTCCCGGCGAATGGGGTCTGCCAGTGCTTTGAGTGTATTTTGCAGGCTCATAGATCATTCCTTCCATCATTTAACATTTAACCTAAAGGTTAAATATAATCTAGCATGGCCGGCTGGATTTGTCAACAGAAAAAAGAGCCGATTCCAAACGAATCGGCTCTTGAGAGGCTCTTGAGATTTATTTGGATTTCAGCTTGCCAATGGAGCCCATGAGCAGGCAGGCCCAGAGAAAAATCGGCAGGGCATACAGGTTGCTGCAAACCATAGGTGCAGAAACAATGGTCAGTGCTGCGTGCAGGGCAGCGCCCATGGCCTCAGAATACCCAACCGAGCGCAGATTCAGAATCAGCAGAACCAAAGTTGCAATCAAAGAGGCCAGGGATAAATGGCGCACAAGGCGGCGGTGTTTCTCGTTCTGATCCTGCTTTGCTTTCATGAGAATCATCCAAGGGGGCAGGAAGAATACCACGGAGATGATCCGAAGTACCACTTTTAATGCGCCATGGGCAACCGGGAAGGCAAGACCTAAAATGACCGTTAGAAGAAACAGGGCACCCCAGCAAATATACAGGGTGTTATATTTTATGGACTTTAATTGCAGCATATGAGCACTCCTTCGACGCTTGAATGATTCTATTGTACTCGCTTTTGTTTGGAATGGCAAGAAAAATTGGTCTGGACATGGATTATCTCCTTTGATATAATATAGCATAAGAAAGTGTAAGGAGATGATGACCATGAAATGTCCCTTCTGTGGCTATCAGGAAAGCAAGGTTGTGGATTCCCGTCACAGCGATGATTGTCTGTCTATCCGCCGCCGTAGAGAGTGCCTGAACTGTCAGCGCCGTTTTACGACTTATGAGATCGTGGAAAGCCTGCCTGTGGTGGTAGTAAAGAAGGATGGCTCCCGACAGGCATTTGATCGGAACAAGATTTTAACGGGACTTGTCCGTTCTTGTGCAAACCGCCCTGTGCCCATGGCGGAATTGGAGCGGGTCACATCTGAGATCGAACAGACCGTTCAGAATTCTCTGGAGCGGGAAGTCAGCACCCAAGAGATCGGCGAGATGGTCATGGATCGGCTGAAACCTCTGGATGAGGTGAGCTATATCCGTTTTGCCTCTGTATATCGCCAGTTTAAGGATGTGAACAGTTTCATGCGGGAGCTGACCAAGATTCTTGAGGAGAAATAAATTTTATGGATGTAGAAAATTTGAAAGAGGCCCTTTCTCAAGCGGGGGCTATTGGGAAACTTCCAAATTTGGAGCATGTATTTGATAAATTGGAGATTGTACTTCGCATTGCTGTGATGGTGGGGCCTCTGTTGCTTTTGGGCTTTGGTCTGCTGTATTTGCTGGCATCCCCCAAAGAGGCCAATCACTCCGTGGGTTATCGGTTTTACTGGGGGATGTCCAGTGTTGAGGTCTGGCAGTTTACCCAGCGGATTGCGGGGCTGGTCTGGACGGTTCTGGGCCTTGTTATGAGCATCGTAATGGCAGTGATTTGCAATGGCTTTGGGGAGCTTGCCCGGGATGCCATGGTTATGACAGCCATGAAGGCGCTTTTGTGGGAGCTGGGGATGGTAGTAGTTAGCATTTTGGCCATCAATATTACGGTTATGGTGCTTTTCGATGGCAAGGGATATCGCCGTAAGAGAAACAGAAGATGATGAAAAAGCGGAACACCAGGGTGTTCCGCTTTTTGATATGTGGCAAGTGGATAGAAATTGCGCCCCAATGGCGCAGGCAAGATGGAATCTGTTCATTGGCAGGGAAATGAGCATACAAAAAAGCGCCAAACTCAAAAGAGTTCAGCGCTTTTGGTGACCCGCCGGAGGCTCGAACTCCGGACCCATTGCTTAAAAGGCAATTGCTCTGCCAACTGAGCTAGCGGATCGTGGCTGGGATGGCAGGATTTGAACCTACGAATGCCAGAGTCAAAGTCTGGTGCCTTACCCCTTGGCGACATCCCAATGATGATGTACCCTGACTCGGACACACGGGGTATTATAGCATAGATGTTTTTATTTTGCAACAACATTTTTGAAAATTCCTGTGATAATTTTATGGCCTGTGGATTATAGGGGAACGATGCAGGGGGGAAGTGAAAAGGTGAATATTCTTAAGAATTGCATAAGATTGCAGGAAAAACTCGGAATATGTTAGAAAAAAGAGTAGGATATTCCAACTTATTTATGAGGGGTGGCTCTTGCAAATAAAGACTGAATATGCTAACATACACTAGATACCGTATGTTCTTGAGGTATAAATAATGGTTTTGGATGGCTAATGATGAAAATAAAGAAAGTTAGGGATGCGGAGCATTCCTGGAAAAGGCAAGCAGTGCTGATTGCATTGCTTGATATGTTGTGTATAGCGGGCTCTTTTTTCTTTGCTTTGCTCCTTCGGTTTGATTTTCAATTCAGTCTGATCGATCAGATCTACGTGGACGAATATTGTCGTGTGATTTTTCCTTGGGGATTGATCACGATTGCTGTTTTTGTGTTGTTTAAGCTATATAACAGTATTTGGATTTTTGTCAGTTCCGATGAGTTGTTCCGAATCATCGGTGCCCATATGGTACTGTGTTTGGTAGGATGCATTTCAATTATTGTTTTTCAAGTAAGTCTGCCACGTTCTGTATATGTATTGGGACTGATCTTCAGCTTTATGAGTACGGTTGCCCTGCGTTTCTCTTATCGGATGCTACGCAGAGTCAAAGACTATATCAGCAGTCTGGTGCAGACAAAAGCAGTTGAAAACGTTATGATCATTGGTGCTGGTGAAGCTGGAAAGGCCTTGCTTACGGAGTTTCAGACCAGCACCAATATCCACATTCATGTCTGCTGCGTCATTGATGACAATCCAATTAAAAGAGACAAGCGATTGTGTGGCGTTCCAATTGTGGGTGACCGTTACAAAATTCAGGAAATGGCAAATAAGTACAAACTAAATCGCATTATATTTGCGATCCCATCCATTTCTGCAAAGGACAGAAAAGATATTTTGGATCTGTGTACCTCTACCGGCTGTCAGGTTCAGGTGCTGCCCGGAATCTATCAGCTGGTCAACGGGGATGTGAATGTAAGCAAGCTGCGTAAGGTCGATGTTCAGGATTTGCTGGGCAGAGATCCGATTCAGGTGAATTTGGACGAAATCCTTCGCTATATTTCGGGCAAGGTGGTTATGGTTTCCGGCGGCGGCGGCAGCATCGGCAGCGAATTGTGTCGGCAGATTGCCCGCGCCAATCCCAAGCAGCTGATTATCTTTGATATATACGAGAACAATGCCTATGACATTCAGCTGGAGCTGAAACGGACCTATCCCGATCTGAATCTTGTGACGCTGATTGGGTCGGTACGCAATATGGAAAGGCTGGACGGTGTGCTGGGTAAATACAGGCCGGAGCTTGTATTCCATGCAGCTGCGCATAAGCATGTTCCGCTCATGGAAGACAGTCCCAACGAGGCAATCAAAAACAATGTTTTCGGTACGTACAATATGGCACAGGCCTCTGCAAAGTATGGCGTCAAGCGTTTTGTACTGATTTCTACGGATAAGGCGGTCAATCCCACCAACATCATGGGCGCAAGTAAGCGGCTGTGCGAGATGGTGGTTCAGATGATGAACAGACAGTCGCAGACAGAATTTGTGGCGGTTCGTTTTGGTAATGTACTGGGCAGTAACGGCTCCGTTATTCCGCTGTTCAAAAAGCAGATTGCCGAGGGTGGCCCGGTTACGGTCACACACCCGGACATCATTCGGTTTTTTATGACCATTCCGGAGGCGGTCAGTCTGGTGCTCCAGGCGGGATACTATGCCAAGGGCGGTGAAATCTTTGTATTGGACATGGGGGAACCGGTCAAAATTGACGCCATGGCCAGAAAACTGATCCGTCTGTCCGGGTTCGAGCCGGATGTGGACATTAAGATTGAGTATACCGGTCTTCGTCCGGGTGAGAAACTGTATGAAGAGCTTTTGATGAAGGAAGAGGGCTTGCAGGAGACGGACAACAAGCTGATTCACATAGGAAAGCCTATTGCAATGGATGACAAGCTGTTCAAACAGCAGCTTGTTCGGTTGAAGGAAGCCTGTCAGGCAGAGTCCCCCGATATAAAAGAAATTGTGGCAGAGATTGTTCCCACATATCACCCCGCAGTGAATGTGTAGTAGTGTATAGCGGCATATAATGCGATAACTTACAACAATGAGACACAATAAGTGTAAGACAGTCCGACGAGCTGTACGCTGTGGCTTGCGATGGGGCCATCGGGTTCGTTTGACAAGGTATTGCACCTGTAGTAAAATAGGTCAAAATATTTTGGAGTTGAATCGTGTTTTAATTGCAGTTTTTCTCTGTGAATAAGGGAAAAAGCTGTAAAATACTTCTAAGGAGATCGTTCATCTATATGAATATTCCATTTTCTCCTCCCGATATCAGTGAAGTTGAAATTGAAGAGGTTGTAAGCGCTCTTCAATCGGGATGGATTACCACTGGTCCCAAAACCAAAGAGCTGGAAAGACAAATTGCGCACTTTTGCGGCACCGAACGAGCAGTTTGCTTAAATTCACAAACGGCTTGTGCAGAGATGGCGCTGCGGATCTTAGGCGTTGGTCCCGGCGATGAGGTTATTACTACAGCTTATACCTACACGGCGACGGCTTCGGTGGTGTGCCACGTTGGTGCAAAATTGGTACTGGTAGATACGCAGAATGCCTCATTTGAGATGGATTATGACCAAATGGAGGCAAAGATCAATGAAAGAACAAAGGCTGTTATCCCGGTAGACTTAGCGGGTATTCCCTGTGATTACGAGCGGATTTTTGCTGCCGTGGAGCGCAAACGCCACCTGTTTCAGGGGAATACACCCATTCAGAAGGCTCTGGGACGTGTTGCGGTTATGACCGATGCAGCCCACGCTTTCGGTGCTTCCTATCAGGGCAGAAAAGTGGGCAGCGTTGCGGACTTCTCGTCTTTTTCTTTTCATGCCGTTAAGAATTTTACCACCGCAGAGGGCGGTGCTGTGACATGGAATACCATTGAAGGAATTTCCAATGATGAGATTTACCAGCAGTTCCAGCTGCTGTCTCTGCATGGCCAGTCCAAGGATGCACTGGCAAAGACCCAACTGGGGGCGTGGGAATACGATGTTGTCGGTCCCTGGTATAAGTGCAACATGACCGATATTGCAGCGGCCATGGGCCTGGCACAGATGAAACGCTATGGCGCAATGCTGGATCGCCGGAGAGAACTGATCGGCCGTTACGATATGGCCTTGAAGCCTTTGGGCGTAGAAACGCTGCCCCATTATACGAAGGATTCCCAGTCTTCCGGCCACCTGTATATTACCCGGGTTCCGGGAATCACCCCCCAGCAGCGTAACGAAATCATTATCAAGATGGCACAGCGGGGCATTAGCTGCAATGTTCACTATAAGCCTCTTCCTCTGCTGACGGCTTATAGAAATTTGGGATTTGACATTGCAGATTATCCCAATGCATATTCACATTATGCAAATGAAATCACACTGCCGCTTCATACCCGGCTGAATGATGAAGAGGTTGCGTATATCATTGCGCAATATACAGATGTATTGAGAGCGTATCTGGCATGATGATAAGAAAATGGGAAGAACTCCCGGAGCAGATGCGTACAGATGCGGTGCGCCCATACTACGATATTCTGGTAAAAAAGAATGGCAGTTTGCTGTTTAAGCGCATATTTGATGTAATCGTTTCTGGGTTAATGTTGGTTATTTTATCTCCGGTATTTTTGGTGTTGGCAATTGCCATCAAACTGGACTCTCCCGGCCCTGTATTTTATCGTCAGGTTCGGGTGACGCAATACGGAAAGACGTTCCGTATCTTTAAATTTCGTTCCATGGTCAGCAATGCCGACCAGATCGGCACTCAGGTGACGGTAGGCAATGACGGCCGGATTACCCGGGTTGGAAAGCTGATTCGCAAGTGCCGACTGGATGAAATCTGTCAGCTGATTGATATTTTTCGCGGCACTATGACCTTTGTAGGCACCCGCCCTGAGGTGCCGAAGTATGTGGCGGCCTATACGCCGCAGATGCTGGCAACGCTGCTGCTACCAGCCGGTGTGACCAGTGAGGCCAGCATCCGCTACAAGGATGAAGACAAGCTGCTGAATGCTGCGGAGGATGTGGATGCCACCTACATCCATGATGTCCTTCCCGGTAAGATGTACTATAACCTGCAATCCATTCTGCATTACTCCTTTGGGGCGGATATTCGTACCATGCTGCGCACGGTGCTTGCAGTGTTGGGGAAAGATTGCGAAGAAAAAGTGAGTAGAGAGGAAATCAAATGAATATATGGCTGATCAATCACTATGCGGTTCCCCCACAGTACTATCCGCTGGCAAGACAGACCTATTTTGCCAAGTACCTGAGGGAAATGGGACATACAGTGACCATTTTCGCCGCCAGTACGGTTCATAACGCAGATCTGAATCTGATTGAGGACAAGACCCCTTATCGGCAGGAAACCGTCAATGGCGTCGACTATGTATATGTAAGATGCCACGGCTATCAGGGAAATGGTCTGAAGCGCATCTATAATATTTGTGAGTTTGCCTGGAAGCTTCCGGGTGTCTGCAAGCATTTTGCAAAGCCTGATGCCATTGTGGCAACCTCAATGCCGCCTACGTCCTGCGCTGTGGGCATCCATCTGGCTAGAAAATATGGCTGCCGGGGGATTGCTGAGATTGCAGATCTTTGGCCGGAATCCATTGTGGCCTATGGAATTGCAGGCAGGAACAATCCTGCGGTTGTATTGCTGAGAGCTTTGGAAAAATGGATTTACAAGAAGGCGGATGCCGTTGTATTCACTATGGAGGAAGCTTACCGCTATATTCGCCAGCAGGGATGGGAATCCCAGATCCCTGAGTCTAAGGTGTTTTATATCAATAATGGTGTGGATTTGGAATTGTTCCACTATAATCAGCAGAATTATCGGGTTCAGGATGCAGATTTGGAAAATCCGGAGAAGTTCCATGTGGTCTATACCGGCTCCATCCGCAAGGTAAACAACTTGGGCCTTTTGCTGGATGCAGCGAAAAAAGTCAAAAATCCAAAGGTTCAGTTCCTGATTTGGGGGGATGGCGACGAACTGCCGGAACTTCGTCAGCGAGTTGAAAATGAAAATATACAAAATGTGATTTTCAAAGGACGAGTAGACAAAGCTTATGTACCAAGCATAGTCAGTGGGGCGGATTTGAACATAGCGCATAATTCTCCCACCCCCTTGTTCCAGTATGGAATCAGTTTTAATAAGCTATTTGATTATCTGGCAGCAGGGAAACCCATTTTGTCGGATTTTCCCAGTGGCCACAACCCGGCAGTTGTCTGGGGTGCCAGTATGAGCGTTGAGGAGCCTGACCCTGAGCGGATTGCTCAGGCTGTGGAGGCCTTTTTATCCATGGACACGGATACGTATCAGCAATATTGCGACAACGCATTGCGTGCGGCAGAAGCATATGACTTTAAGTCATTAACAAAAAAATTATTATCCATCATTGAGAAACAACCATTATAAGAAAGAAGGGGTTTCCTTGCAATTTATCGATTTAAAAGCGCAGTATAATGTGCTGAAGGATGAAATTGATGCCAATATCCGCACGGTTCTGGAGTCTGCCAAATATATCGGCGGCCCGGAAGTGAAGGAACTTGAGACCAAACTGGCAGAGTTTGTGGGCCGTAAGCACTGCATCACCTGTGCAAATGGTACGGATGCTTTGCAGATTGCATATATGCTCTATGGCATTGGTCAGGGCGATGCAGTATTCTGCCCGGATATCACCTTTATTTCTTCCACCGAACCTTCCAAGATGTTTGGTGCAGCGTCTGTCTTCTGTGACATTCAGCCTGACACCTACAACCTGAGCCCTGAGAGTCTGGAAAAGCAGATTCAGGCAGTCCTTGCCGAAGGGAAGCTGACGCCGAAAGCGGTTGTGGCAGTTGATATTTTGGGCAATCCCTGCGATTATGATTCGATTATACCCATCTGCGAAAAGTACAACCTGATCCTGATTGAGGATGCAGCACAGAGCTTTGGCGCTTCTTACAAAGGAAAAAAGTGCGGCTCTTTCGGTCATATTGCGACCACCTCTTTCTTCCCGGCAAAGCCCCTGGGATGCTACGGCGACGGTGGAGCCATCTTCCTTGACGATGATGAATTGGCTGCGGTTTGCCGTTCTGTCTGCGTCCATGGAAAGGGCCCCCGCGGTAAATACGATAACATCCGCGTGGGTATGAACTCCCGTCTGGATACCATTCAGGCAGCAATCCTGCTGCCCAAGTTCAAGGCTCTGGCAGATTACGAGGTGGACAACCGTCAGCAGGTTGCCAAGCGCTATAATGAAGCTTTTGCACCTCATTTCACCACTCCCTTTGTTCAGGATGGCTGCGTCAGTGTTTATGCGCAGTATGCGATCCTTGCGAAGGATACGCAGACCCGGGACAAGGTGGTTGCCCACCTGACGCAGAAGAAGATCCCCAATATGATCTACTATCCTACCCCGCAGCATGCACTGCCTGTGTTTCAGAACGAACCGCACTATGAGGAAAGTTTCATCAACGCAGATGACTACTGCGCCCGAACCCTCTCTCTGCCCATGCATCCCTACCTGAGTGCTGAGGAGCAGCAGCAGGTCATTGATGCAGTATTGGAGGCACTTTGATGGAGCAGAACTATTTTGTGCATGAGTCCAGCTATGTGGATGAGGGCTGTATCATTGGAGAAGGAACCAAAATCTGGCACTTTTCTCATGTGATGAAAGGCTGCACCATTGGCAACCGCTGTAATATTGGTCAGAATGTTGTGATCTCTCCCGGCGTGGTTCTGGGTAATGGGGTGAAGATTCAGAACAATGTATCGGTTTATACCGGCGTTATTTGTGAAGATGGCGTATTTCTGGGGCCGTCTTGTGTGTTTACAAATGTCATAAACCCGCGAGCGTTTATCGAGCGAAAAAATGAATATCGCAAGACCACCATCAAAACCGGCGCAAGCCTTGGAGCCAACTGCACCATTGTGTGTGGTCATGATATCGGTAAGTATGCCTTTGTGGGAGCAGGCTCCGTGGTTACAAAAAATGTTCCGGACTATGCAATGGTCTATGGCACCCCTGCAAGAATCCACGGCTATGTATGCCAGTGTGGAGAAAAATTAGATTTTGCAGATGGACATGCTGTGTGTCCTGCCTGCGGGAAAAAATACAAGATGAATCATAATGCCGAAGTAGAGGAGATTATCTGATATGTCTATGAAAGAAGAACTGATTGCAAAAATCCAAAATAAAACGCTCAGCATGGGCGTTTGCGGCCTGGGGTATGTTGGTCTGCCTCTGGCAGTTGATAAGGCAAAGCATGGCTTTAAGACCATTGGCTTTGATGTCCAGCAGGAGAAAGTTGACATGGTCAACGCCGGTAAGAATTACATCGGAGATGTTGTGGACGCGGATTTGCAGGAATTGGTTTCCAATGGAATGCTGAAGGCTACTACTGATTTTAGCTTTGTTGAGCATGTGGACTTTATTGCCATCTGTGTTCCCACCCCCCTAGATCAGCATCAGCAGCCCGATATCAGCTATGTCAGGGACTCTGCTATTGCAATCTCCAAGCACCTGAAAAAGGGCACCATGGTTGTTCTGGAGTCCACGACTTATCCTGGTACAACAGAAGAGCTGCTGCTGCCCATCCTGGAAGAGGGAAGCGGACTGAAGTGCGGCGAGGATTTCTATCTGGGCTTCTCTCCTGAGCGTGTTGATCCGGGCAACCTGATCTATAAGACCAGCAACACCCCCAAGGTTGTGGGCGCCGTGGGCGCTGATGCCGCTGAGGTTATCTCTATGGTCTACTCCTCTATCCTGGACAGCGAAGTGCATACCGTTTCCTGCCCCGCCGTTGCCGAAATGGAGAAGATTCTGGAAAATACCTACCGTAACATCAACATCGGCCTGGTCAACGAGCTGGCCATCCTGTGCAACAAAATGGGCATTAACATCTGGGAAGTGATCGATGCGGCAAAGACCAAGCCCTACGGCTTCCAGGCATTCTATCCCGGTCCCGGCCTGGGCGGTCACTGCATCCCTCTGGACCCCTACTACCTGAGCTGGAAAGCCCGTGAGTACGGCTTCCACACCTCTATGATCGAATCCTCTATGATGGTTAACGACCGTATGCCTGAGTACACCGTTGAGCGTGCCGGCAAGATTCTGAACCGTCACAAGAAGGCTCTGAACGGCTCCAAGGTTCTGGTTCTGGGCGTTGCCTACAAGCAGGATATCGACGATTACCGAGAGAGCCCCGCAATCCATGTCATCGAGGAGTTCCGTAAGACCGGCGCAAATGTGGAATTCTATGATCCCTTTGTTGCCAAGTATCGTGAAAAGGGCGAGTGGTTTGAGGGGATCAAGCAGATCAGCACCGAGATCCTGAACGAATACGATCTGGTCTGCATCACCACTGCACACACCACCGTGGACTACAACATGGTCTGCAATGCAGGCGTGCCTGTGTTTGACTGCAAGAACGTGACCAAGAATGTTGCAAACAAGGCAAATGTTGAAGTTCTGTAATTGAACGAATATGAAAAGATGCATTTTTCATTATCCGCATCCGGTTAAAGATACGCCTGGAGTTGGGTCGGCTGTTCGACCCAACCGGATGCGGGCTGCTTTTAAAAGCATAGGTTATCAGGTTGATGATATTTCCGGATACGGGAATGAACGAAAAGAGAAAATTGCGAAAATCAAGAAAAACATCGAAAACGGTGTGGTTTATGATTTTGTATATTCAGAGAGTGAGAACAGTCCCACATTACTGACCGATGAGGATCACTTGCCGAGACATCCGTTTTTGGATTTTTCTTTCTTTCGTTTCTGCCGGGATCATGGGATACCGGTGGGACTGTTTTATCGGGATATGCACTGGCGCTTTCCGCTATACAAAAAGGCGGTTTCCGCAGCAAAGCGCGGGATTCTGATTCCGCTGTTTCATTATGACCTTTACCAATATAGCCGGTGTTTGAATCGGATTTATCTTCCTTGTGTGGAACTTCATGAATTTATTCCCCAAAACCTTTCCTATGATGCGCTTCCACCCGGTGGGCTGATACAGCAAGACCTGCTTGAGAGGCGGCGTCTGCGCAGCTGCGAAGCCGGAACCCTCAGGGTTTTTTATGTGGGCAATGTGGCCGGCGATATTTACAATCTAGAGACATTCTGTCGGGCGGTAAAGGAAACACCGGGTGTATATCTGACCATCTGCACCCAAGAGGAAACATGGAAATCTGCCTTTGAGCAGTATCGTCCTGTGCTATGCGACCGCATTCGCGTGATTCATAAAAAGAGTCACGAGCTGGCGCCATACTATGAAGAGGCGGATGTGTTTACCTGCTGTCTGGGCGGGAATTCCTATATTTCCCGAGCCATGCCCATTAAGGTGTTTGAGGCAATTGGATATGGTATCCCGCTTATGATTACCGAATCCATTGCAGCTGCAGCGGTGGTCAGGGAAGAAGACTGTGGTTGGTGCATCCCGGATCAGGTGGAGCAGATGAAGCAGACACTGGCATTCCTGCGGGATAATCCTCAGGAGGTTTCTGCCAAGGCTGCAAAGGCTGTTGCGGCCGCTCCGCGCCACACATGGGAAGCGCGAGCACAGAAAGTGGCAGACGATTTGACGAAAAAGAAATAAGGATTGGAGATCAACATGAACTATGCACTGATTGGCTGCGGCAGAATTGCCACGAATCATATCAAGGCTGCCGTAAATAATAAGCTGAATATTGTTGCTGTATGTGATGTGCTGCCTGAAGCGATGGAGACGCTGCTTGCAAAGCACGGTCTGGAGAAGGACGCATCCATCAAGCGTTACACCGATTACAAGCAGATGCTTGCAGAAAATGACATTACGCTGGTGTCCATTGCCACCGAGAGCGGTATCCATGCACAGATCGCTCTGTACTGCATCGACCACAATGTCAATGTCATCATCGAAAAGCCCATGGCTATGAGCATGGACGATGCGGAGGAGATTATCCGCCGCAGCGATGCAAAGGGGGTCAAGGTTGCAGCCTGCCACCAGAACCGCTTTAATGTGGCTGTTCAGCAAATGCGTCAGGCTCTGGAGGCCGGACGCTTCGGTAAGCTGTCCCACGGCTCCATCCATGTGCGCTGGAACCGGAACGAGGGCTACTATACCCAGGCACCCTGGCGTGGCACCTGGGCGCAGGATGGCGGCTGCCTGATGAATCAGTGCATCCATGGCATCGACCTGCTGCGCTGGATGATGGGCGATGAGGTGGAAGAGGTTTACGGCATCACCAAGCAGCAGTTCCACGATTATCTGGAGTGCGAAGACATCGGTATGGCGGTGGTCAAGTTCAAGAACGGCGCTGTTGGCACCATCGAAGGCACCACCAATGTCTACCCCAAGAATCTGGAAGAGACCCTTTATCTGTTCGGCGAAACCGGCACCGTTAAGATCGGCGGCACTTCCACAAACAACATCGATGTGTGGGATTTTGCCGACGAAAACGAAGAGGATCAGAAGAACAAAGGCCTTCAGGAGGCTACTTCCAATGTGTATGGCAACGGTCACACAAGCCTGTTTGCGGACATGATGGATGCAATCGAGCATGATCGCAAGCCTTATGTGGATGCAGTTGCCGGACGCAATGCACTGGAAATGATTTTGGCAATCTACCAGTCTGCTGCTACCGGCAAGCCTGTGAAACTGCCGCTGACCGGCGTTGCTTCTACCGATTTTGCCGGTCGCTTCGACAAGAAGAACTAAGAGGGGACATCCTGAATGAAGATCTGTTTTTTAGCTCCTGCCAACAGTGCCCATACCATCAAGTGGTGTAATTACTTTACATCCCGGGGGCACGAAGTACATGTGATTTCCTTTACGGAAGGCACCATAGATGGGGTACAGATCCATCAGATCAAGAATCAGGCCTCTGCTGGCGGCGGAGATCTGCAAAAGCTTTTTTATTTGACAAGTTTTCGTAAGGTAATAAAGCTTGTAGATCAGATTGCTCCTGACGTGATCAACGCCCACTATGCCACCAGCTACGGAACGGTGGCGGCGCTGGCGGGGTTAAAAAATTATGCGCTTTCTGTCTGGGGATCGGATATTTTTGACTTCCCCAAGCGCTCACCACTTCATCGATGGATGCTTAAATACAGTCTATCCCGGGCGAAATACCTGTTTTCCACCAGCCAGGCCATGGCAGATGAAGCGGCGCTATATACGGACAAGCCCTTTGAAATTACGCCATTTGGTGTAGATATGGAGCTGTTCACCCCCAAAAAGCGAACGCGCACCGATGACGATGTCTTTGTGTTGGGTACGGTAAAGGGGTTGGCACCGGCTTATGGGATTGACACATTTCTGCGTGCAGTTCATCTGGTGAAGCAGCAGCACCCCGAGATTCCAATTCGTGTACGGATTGCGGGAAAGGGGCCGGCTGAAGAAGCGTACCGTGCATTGGCGCAGGAGCTGGGGATTGGCGAGATTACCACATGGCTTGGCTTTATTCCTCAGGAGCAGGCTGCTGCGGAGTGGGCCAACATGGATGTAGCCGTGGTGTGCTCCAACAGTGAGAGCTTCGGGGTCTCGGCTGTGGAAGCACAGGCTAGTGGCTGCGCTGTGATTATCTCGGATATTCCCGGACTGATGGAGGCCACAAAACCCAATCATACGAGCCTGGTGGTTCCCTGTAAGGATGAACGTGCACTGGCGGATACAATTGTGTGTCTGTTTAGGGATCGAGAACTCAGACAGCGGTTAGGAAAGGCTGGCCGCACTTTTGCAAATGAAAAGTATGAAATTACGAAATGTTTCAGCCATGTCGAGGATCTGTTTCAGAAGATAAAAAATGATACTAAGGTTGTGAAAAAATCATGAGAATATTGATCGTAGTAGCAGTTTTGGCGATATCTTCGTTCTTGTTTTGGAAGGCTGCAGGGTCATTAAATCCTCTGAAGATGAACATGATCGGGTTTGCCTATTATAGCTTGCTTATTTTCTGCATGATTGGCTCGTCCCTTGCCTTTTGCGGCTTTCGGGATCATTATATGATCCGACAGGTTTCAGATGAGGTGATTGACAAAACCTATGCAATCCTTGCATACACCTATATCTGTTTTCCCCTGGTGATATGCCTGTTTAATAAATTTGTCAAGTACTGTCCAACAAAAGAAATGGATGACACCTTGAAAAAGAAGGTACAGCTGGGCAGGAATCCAAAGTATGCCTGGTATGTGGCTGTGACCCTGAGTGCGGTCTGTATCTTATCCGTTGTGTATGTTTTCTGTCATTTGGGATATTTTCCGCTGTATGAAATGCTGACCCGCAGCGCGGATGAACTGGCCTTTATGCGAATTCAGGACACCAAGGCATTTACCGGTAACCCCTATATTCGGAATCTCTTTATGCTTGGCCTGACTCCAGCAGTTTCGTACCTTGTCTATATTTATATGCGTGTAACCAAGCAGAGAAAATGGACTGTGCTGTTTGGGATCATGTTTGCATGTGGAATTCTTGTGAATACATATAATTTCCAGAAATCTCCCATCATTTATTATCTACTCCATTTTTATCTGATTGAGGTTGCACTGGGTAATGTAAAGAATTTCAAAATGCTGTTTGCGGTGGGCGGCATCGGGGCGGCTCTGCTGCTGTACATCTATTATGTTGTCTTTGATACCACATCAGCTCTGTTTACCATCTCCAGCGGAATTGGTGGCAGAATCTTTATGTCCCAGATCGGCACAATGTTTCTGTGCGTTGCTGCATTTCCGGCGCGCCATCCATTTCTGGCTGGCACCAGTCTGCCCACGGCGTTGGCCACCCTTTTTGGTCTGGAGGACAGTTGGGTTCGCTCCGGAGCAGTGGTTATGCAGCTCTTTAATCCCGATGCAGTAAAAGCAGGGACTGCCGGCGTAATGAATTCGATTTTTGTAGGTGAAGCGTATGCCAATTGGAGCATCATTGGCGTTGTGCTGGCTCCTATTTATGTTGCAATTCTGTTTGCTGTGATTCAGTATGCCTTTCATAAGGTCAGAAAGACCCCGTTTACGGTTACGGTATACCTGATCTTCCTGATTCAGTTTAATCAGGCGCTATTGGGCGGTTTTATCGATTTCCTTTACCCGGTTTCCACTACATTTATTACGATGATGCTGCTTCCCATGGGACTGGCGGAATTTGATGGTTGGAAAAAGTGTCTGCCCCTGAAGAAGAGGGGGTAAATCAAGCAGAATCAATGACAGAAGATCTGCTCCTGTAAATGAAAGAAATGAGGCTCATACCCTGAAATGAAATCAGTTCTAAATAATATCAATCAACGCATTCAGTCCAGTGCCTTTTTAAAGAGTGTTCTTACCCTGTCATCTGGTGTTGTGGTGGGCCAGGCCATCAACTTCCTGGGAATGCCGCTCATCGGTCGGGTTTATACACCAGAAGTCATTGGCGACTATACTCTGGTAACAGCCAACGCAACCATCATCAGCACGGTGGTGTGCCTAGGTATGATGACTTCCTTTATGCTTCCCAGTGAGGATGAGGAAGCCAGGGGATTAAGCCGTCTGGTCAGCTACAGCACATTGCTGTTAACCAGTGTCGTAATTGGTGTGCTGGGGCTTTGCTCTGGAGTGTTCCGAGTGTTTCGTACACAGGAAGCATCCTATCACATTTCTCTGGTGATGCTGTGGCTGTATATTGTGCTTAATACAATCAGTAATATCTGCTATGCCTATGTGAATCGTAAGAGGATGTACCGCGTAATGTTTTGGAATCCAATCATTACTGCTACAGTTAATGTAGGTGTTGGCATTGTGTTCGGTGTGCTGGGATTGGGTTTTGTTGGCTATACAATGGCGCATATCCTGTCCTTTGCAATCAATATCGTTCATCTGGCATATCATGCAAATCCTTATGAGAAAATCACCCATGCAAAATATCGGTGTATTCCTCTGCTAAGGAGTTATCGCCGTTTTCCTGCGTACCAGATGCCAGCCAATCTGATAACAAACCTCAGCTCTCAGCTGCCGGTTCATATCATTGAGGTACTATATACCTCCACGCAGCTGGGACTTTATTCCATGGCATTGAGAATACTGGGGCTTCCCAGCACATTGCTGGCTCAGCCCATCAATCGGGTGTTCTTTCAGGAAGCCGGTGCACGCTACAGCAAGGGGGAGAACATCGGCGAATTCTGTTATAAAATATTGGCGGCTAACTTGAAACTGGCAGTTGCGCCCATTGTTGTGCTGATTATTTTCGGCAAACCAATTTTTGCGCTGTTCCTTGGGGAGCAGTGGCGTGAGGCGGGGGCGTATGCCGCTGCTCTGGGTGTGTATCAGCTGATGCTGTTTTGCAGCGCATGTTTGTCCGGATACTTTGTTATCATACAAAAAAGCGAGTGGAACCTGGTTTCTGCTGTGGCTTCGCTTGCAGTGTGCGGAATTCCGTTCTTCATTTGCCGGTATGTGGTTCGGTTGGACATCATGCAGTATTTAATGCTGCTTTCCTGTCTGATGACTTTGAAGATCGTTGCCGAGCAATCCGTATTATTTTTGTATTTGAAGTTTGACCTGAAACGGTATCTGTTCTTGATTTTCAGGTGGGTCGTGCTGCCTTGTGCAGTTGCATTTGCAATTAGTGCAGTTATTTAAGACCAGTTAGTACGATACACCCTTAACCTGTGGAGATAAATTATGAAACATGAGAATGTATACCTGAGAATTTATAGAATTCTGTTCCAGCTGACGCTGTCTTTTATGCTGATTGAGTGGGTATTTCCGACTCCGATTTTGGGAGATCTCATTGGTCTGTATGAAGTGTTTTTTGTATTACACGGCGTTTTCTTCCTCATCTGTGTATGGAAAGACCATGCCTGTTTGATGAAACGTTTCTTTGAAATCATGAAAGCTTCGCGATACTCAGCCATTTTCCTGATGGCGTACCTGATTATGGGCGTTGTTACCCTGTTTTATGCGCTTGATCCTGCATATGCGGCGTTGAAGTATGTTACAGTCATTCAGATGATGGTATTTTTTATCTCATTTCTGTATTTTGTTTGCGGCGGGGAAACATGCAATATCAGAGCACACTTGTCCTCTATTTATTTGAATTTGGGAATTACGGCAGTGGTGATTTCTTTGTGTGCAGTTTTGGATCATTTCTTTGGCGGATGTCCCATCTATTTTCAGCGAATCTCCCCGATTGTGGATTACAACCAGTATTCCACGATTTTGCTGGTAGGCTATGTGTGTATCAGTATGTGGCTAATCGGGTCCCAAATGAGACGCTTCTATAAATATCTGGCACTGGGCCTCAGCTCTTGTGCCATAGTTCCTGCTGTTTTTATTTCTGGTTCTCGCCGATCCTGTTTAATTATGCTGGCTGTTTCTGTTCTGTGCATATGTGCGTGCATTGTATGCGAATTTCTGCAGTATCTCAAAAATAAAAGTGCGAAAAAACTTATTTTGAGCGTGTGTGCGGTGGCTGTTTGTGCTGCGTGTACGCAGGGATGTGTGATATGGCTGACAAACGCAATGCAAGAGGCAAGCATCGTATTACAGGAGAAGTACATTGATGATTTTCAAGAGGAACAGAATGAGAAGGGTCCTGATTTCTCGGTAGATTTTGATGATGCAGGTGTAAACGGACATCTAAATGAAAGCTCGCTGGGTGATGTATATCAGACAATCTCCGATGGTTCTGCCATGTCTAAACGCAATTTGATTTGGAGAGCGGCAATCGAAAAGATCAAAAGCTCTGATATGAAACATATTCTTGTGGGATATGGGGCATCTTACAGTTCTGATTTATATGATGATCCAACAAATGAGCATGTCCGGAAGGTCAGTGGTTCGTACACAGCGAAACCCGGAATGAAAAAAGCGCACTGGATGAATACCCACAATATCTTCCTGCAGGATATGCTGGAGGGCGGTGTGGTTTTGCTGGGATTGCAGCTGGCGCTGATTATTTCGTTGGGTGTCTATACGGTTTATATCTTGCTGAAGAACCCCATTCAGGGACTTACAGTTGGCTTGCTGTATGTGATTGTGTTCGTGACCCTGATGATGTCGTCGGGCAAGGGAATGATCGATAATAAGCTGTTCTGGCTGGCGCTGATGCTTCAGACGGCAGAAGTATATGGTATCAAAAGAAAGATTCATGGGGAATCTTAAGACACCTACTAATAAGACATGCCCCGGTTTGGTATTGTGCCAAACCGGGGCATTTCCAATTCCTTACAAAAAAGAAAAACCACCATCAAATGATGGTGGTTTTTTGGTGGACGATAACGGACTCGAACCGCTGACCCTGCGCACGTCAAGCGGTTTAAATCTGCAAAATGTGTTGAAATAGCCTTATTTTTCCTAATATGCTCCAAATATATCTCATTTAACCGTAGTTGGCGACTCAAAAGTGTCGTATTTTTGTCGTACAAATTTAGAGAGAATCACATGAAAAATCAGGACAGTCGGCTTGCATTATGGGTCATTGGTAAGTGGCAGAAGTTAGCGGAGAATACGACCGAGTGCTACTGTAATTTTATACTTTGATATATCTTTGGTTGCGGCTATTGGGTTTATCCGGAATGGTCATTTGGATTAGCCCTAGTTCCATAGCTGGGTGCAGGTAATTCTTCCGGAAAGATTCCTTGGACTTTAGGTGAAGTTTTGCCATCAGGTCAGCTGCTGTATAGGGAACATCATATACCATAATGCTCAAGAGGTTCTTCACATACTCGGACAGCCGCTCTGTATTTTCAGAGATCTGCGTTGACAGCTCATCCAGAATGCGGTCAATCTGTGTCAGCATAAATGCAATAAATACTGTTGAGGAGCCGTCTACGTGGCATTTTGCGATGGATTCATAGTAGGAATCCTGAAATTTCTCAATCTGACTCTCGATTGGAATGTATTCAAAAATGGGGTTCCACTTAGAAAGGATCGCGGTGTGCCAGAGTCGTGCCATTCTTCCGTTACCATCGGCAAAAGGATGAATGAATACAAACTCATAGTGAAACACGCTGCTAAGGATCAGGGGGTGCACGGAGGCGCTGGAGGCCTTCATCCAGGCAAACAGGTCATGCATCTGGTTGGGTACGAACTGGGCTGGTGGAGCCATGAAGATGCACTGGTCGCCGTTAAAAACGCCTACTGCCCCTTTTCTAAATGCCCCAGATTCCTCCACCAGATACTTGGTCATGATACCATGAAATTCTTTTAGCTGATCCATGCTGTAAGGGTCGATTTCCGACAGGCGCTCATATGCAGCATAGGCATTCTTCACTTCCTGGATTTCTTTTTTTTCACCCAAAACGATTCTGCCGTTAATCACATCACGAACCTGGCCCAGGGTTAGGGAATTGGCCTCGATTTTTAGAGAAGAGTGGATGGATTTAATCCGATTGTTTTTCCGAAGATGGGGTTTAGATTCCAGATTGGATGTGGCTGAAATTCTGCCAACTTTTTCGGAAATGGAGGACACAAGGAACAGTATTTCGTTTGTAATCTCGAAGGGCGGCTGATAGATTCCCATATAGATCCTCCTGCGACTTACGCGTTTTCTTAAGTGTTATCTAGAACTATTATACCCAATTTCTATCTGAATTTCAATAATGCCTAAAAAATATCAAGAAATACATGCCCTGTTGTGATGTTTAGGTGTTATCCGTCCACATTTCGCACTGACTGATTACAGTAGCGATTGCAGTATCATAATCTTCCGGTGGGTATTTGTACTTCTTTAGCAACCGTTTGACCATCTTACGCATGGAGGCTCTGGCGGTTTCTTTTTTCTGCCAGTCGATCGTCCGATTTTTTCTGAGCATCTCAGTGAGTTCTCTGGTAAGAGCAATCAGCTCGTCATTCTGATAGAAATCCTTGATATTATCCGGCTTTGTCAGGGCATCATAAAACGCCAGTTCTTCCTGAGTAAGGCCAAGCTTTTTGCCATTCTGGTAAAGTGCTTTGATTTCCTCAGCGGTCTCTAGCAGTTCCTTAATAACCTCTTCGTTGGTAATCAAGCCATTGTAATAGGAGTTCATTAACTGTGTGATTTTCTCAGAAAATTTCTGAGACTGCACCACATTTGTCCGTTTGTATAGGGTCACTTGCTCTGCCATCAGTTTTTTCAGAATCTCAACAGCAATGTTCTTTTCCTTCATCTTGGAGATTTCCTCAAGGACAGCTGGATCAAACAAGCTGAATTCTTCACCGGCAGTTTTGCTGTCAAATAGGCTGATAACACCCTCGCTTTGGATACTGGCTTTCAATAGCTCATTGATTTGAGCATTGATTTCTTTGAGAGAAAGGGTTTTACCGGCTGTCCCGCCATAGGTGATTTTAATGATGGTAGAGCGTACTGCCTCCATAAATGCAGCTTCGTGCCGTTCCTGCTCCGTAGTCATACTGGAGCAAAGGGAGTGGGACTGCTTTAACAGCATAGCTTCCTTTAAGAAAAGGTCTTTTCGGTCCGGATATTTTGCATCCAGAACAAAGTTTACACCGCCGGTGACAAGCTTTGCCATGGTGAGTGGTGAACCATTGATAAAACCGCCAAAATCAAATCCGTGCAGCAGATCTTTGCAGACTTGCAGTTTTTCCTGGAACTTGGGGTAGGCCACCTTAGCAATATTCATATCACCGTATCTGGACTGATCTCGCTTGGTGTATTCCTTCATAGCTACTTTCAGAGCAGAAGCAATGCCCACATAATCTACAATCAGACCGCCTTCCTTGTCCTTGAAAACACGATTGACTCGGGCAATGGCCTGCATCAGATTGTAGCCGTGCATGGGCTTGTACACATACATGGTCGCCAGAGACGGCACATCAAAGCCTGTCAGCCACATATCCACCACAATGGCAATCTTCATGGGATCATCATTGTCCTTGAATTTCCGAGCCAGTTCCTCCTTGTGGGATTTGGTGCCGATGACTTCTTTCCAGTCTTCCGGATCATTGTTGCCACTGGTCATCACAACACCGATTTTCTCATTCCAATCCGGCCGCAGCCCCAAGAGTTTTCGGTAGATCTTCATGGCAATGGGGCGGGAGTAGGCAACAATCATCGCCTTACCGGTCAGCAGATTGGCACGGTACTTCTCGTAATGGGTAACAATGTCCTCACACAAAGATTGTATGGTAGGATCCGCACCGAGGACGCTTTCCATTTGACCAAGCATCTTTTTGCTCTTCTCAATGGTGGCAGAATCAGATTGCTGTTCCAGAACATCGTATGTAGCATCAATCATGGCCAGTATATTCTGATCCAGTTTCAGATGGACAACTCGGCTTTCGTAATAAACCGGACGGGTGGCGCCATCCTCCACCGCCTGGGTCATATCATATACATCGATATAGTCGCCAAAAACTTCTCTGGTATTGCGGTCTTTTGCAGAAATCGGAGTGCCGGTAAAACCAATAAAAGTTGCATTTGGCAGAGCATCGTGGATGATACGGGCGTTTCCGATGACGGTGTGAGCCTCGTTTTCGCCCTGTTCATTTTCGGTCATAACGATTTTTTCGTCAAAGCCATACTGTCCACGGTGGGCTTCGTCTGCCATGACCACAATATTCCGCCGGTCTGACAGTGGGCGCTCCCCACGCTCAAACTTAAACATGGTTGTAAAAATAATACCGTTTGCAGCTCGTCCATCCAACAGTGATTTCAGGTGTTCCTTACTCTCAGCCTGAACGGGAGACTGGCGTAGAAAAGATGCACATTTTGCAAATTGAGTGTAAAGCTGATCGTCCAGGTCAATGCGGTCAGTCATCACCACAATGGTGGGGCTGTCCAGTGCCTCCTGGAGCAAATGGGCGTAGAAAACCATGGACAGGGATTTGCCGCTGCCCTGAGTATGCCAGAAAACACCGCCTTTGCCGTCTGTTTTGGTGGCAATTTTCGCCTTCTCAATGGCTTTGCGAACAGCAAAGTATTGATGATATCCAGCCAGAATCTTGATGGGTTTCTGACCGTCGCCGGAGAACAGAATGAAGTTTTTGAGAATATCCAGCAGTCGATCTCTTTGGAACATTCCCTCATAGAAGGTGTCAAACTGGGCGTGAGCCGTGTTCTCATAGCTGCCATCTTTGGTTTTCCACTCCATGAAGCGATCAAGACCGGAAGTGATGGTGCCGGCTTTGTTGGTGGAAAGGTCGCTGATGACGCATATGGCATTGTAGATGAACATGGATGGAATATCCTGCATATAGTTGCGGATCTGGTTGTAGGCGTTCTCCGCACCTACTTCATCCTTGGAGGGGCTTTTCAGCTCCATCAGGACAAGAGGCAGACCGTTGATGAACAGGATCACATCCGGGCGTCGGTTGTTGCCGTTTTCGATGTATGTAAACTGGTTGACCACATAAAAGGTGTTGTTTTCCACCCTGTCATAGTCGATGAGCCGCACAATAGAAGACCGTTCTTCACCCTTCACGAAATACTTTACCGTGATCCCGTTTTGCAGATAGTCCATGAAAACAGCGTTTTTCTGCACCAGACTGCCGGTGTCAAAGTTTTTAAGCTTTGAAATAGCTTCCTCGACGGAATCCAAAGGTAAACCCTTATTGATGCGTACCAGACTATCCCGGAGCGCAGCGTCCAGCAGAGGGCTTTCGTAGTCCCGCTCCAATTCCGGGGCGTAAATATGGGTGTAGCCCAGATTTTCAAAGAGTTCTATAATCGCCTGTTCAAGGGTATCTTCTGTAAACAACGAGGACATATAATCATCACCTATACATTCAATTTGACATATCTAAATAACTTTTAAATACAGAATCATATTTGGACCAGAACTTAGATATTGTAGAAACATACTCTTCTCTTTTTGCTTTTTCGTCTGTATTGTTACAAATTCCGCGAAGGAAATAGTCAGCCTCAGCATTCACTACATTTTGAAAGTCTTTCTCTGCTACCATTGGGAATAGAAAGAGTACTTTTGAGTATAAGTTAGCAGTCGCGTGATTTAATTGAGAAACCTTATCGGAGTCTTCAAACGAAAAGCCAAAGACAGTTTCTGAATACAAATATATATATTTAATATTTTTAGCCTTTTTAACCATTGCAGCAAATACATAATGGTTTTTCAATTGATTATATAACTCGTACCTTTTTTCAAAAAGCGCAATTTTATCCTGCCGATTTGCAATTCTAATTGGCACCCAAATGGCAAACATGATTGCAACAAAAGACATAATCACCCCAGCCCAAGCGGCACAGGCAGAAATAGCATCCCAGCTGTTTTCCAGTTCTGGTGCATATGTAATCCGGAAGCCTTGCCAAAACAGGACTCCCATCAAACCCGCTCCACAGACAAGGGCTACAACAAGGGGAAACCATCTTCCTTTTATAAATTGTTTCATATTTCCACATCCTCTACATCAATTTCGACGGACATGAGTCCAGGCAGCAAAGAATCCCTTCATTGTCTTAATCGGATAATTTATTCTTTATTTGCAACAATAGTAGTTATGGGGGAAAACGGCATACAGGGACCTATATGTGGGTATAGCCCAGATTTTCAAAGAGTTCTATTATCGCCTGTTCAAAGGTATCATCGTAAAAGGGCATTATTTCATCTTCTTACATATAAAGTATACTTCTTGCAAAATTCAGCAACAATTGACAGATTTTAACTGTTTTATCCCTGAGAATCATCTGACTGTTGCTATTATATGGCGCATTAAGAATACTCTGAATATCATTGCAGATCATCATGTAGTCTCCCGGATTTAAATCGTTTTCAAATATTTTCAGAATTGAATAGATATAATTTATCCATGAATTAAAATTTGCTATTGGTATGTCCTGTGAATAACTTACGGATTTAGTTGGAGCGTTATCCACAACTTTCATAAGGGCATCTACAAGCATTGTTTTGACTTGATGATTCATCACCGCTTATCCCTCTCTTCCTGACTTTGAGTTTCGGCCGACTCCGAGGCAGTCATACCGTCTATTTGTCGAGACATAGTTTCCAGATTATATCGTTGGTTTGCTTCATCTATTTTTTCTTGTATTTCTTTTTGCTTATGCTTACTTATTTTAAATCCTTTAGCCTCTATATCATAAATCATTAAAAAAATAAGTACAATCCATACGATAAACAAAATATTATTCCCGTTAAAACACGAGAAAAATTGCATTGAAACACATATTTCCCAATTCGATAAGATATATGCTGTCAATGAAATTAAAATGATCCAATGAAAAATAGTAATTGAATGCTTAGATAAAAACTTGTGTAATCTCTTATACCAAGGTAATTTGTCGTTAGAACCTTTCATTGATAGAAATTACTCCTTTCATAAGTTTGGGAAGTAGGGCATCTCTTAGACCTGCCAACGCTTTGTTTTCTTCTTGGTTATGCCTTATTTGATCGAAAAGTGGTCTAGTCAACTCGCTAAACTTATCTAGTTCGGTCAGTGGGGGGATTACCACTTCAATGGATCGTAAATTTGTTTGGCTAATCTTAGGCTGGACAGCACCAGTTACAATTGATTTAACAGGGGTTTGTTTGAATAATAGCAATAAGCTCTCGACATTAAATCCTAACTTACCAGTGAGGATATGTGCATGATTATTTACCCAAAATTTGCCCCACACATACTGCAAGATAGGATATCCTGCATCGTCAACGACGGTTCCATCTTCACCCAGAAGAAGATATCTGCCATCGAAAATATACTCATCTACATAGTCCATAAGCGATGCAGCACCGTAATAAGGATAGATTCGCTTTTCCATCTTGGAACGCTGTGCACCAGAAAGAGGAATACGCTTAGAGTCGTGTATTTCGACTATTTCCCCGACAGTTCCCGTGCGCCACCCAGATGGTAACTCATCGATAATGGTATACGGGAATAACTTACCGTAGAGTGCCTGTGCCTGCTGCTCTAAATTAGCGTTCATTTTGTTGTTTAGTTCGATTTTCTCATCAAGTGCACCAAGAATGTTCACAATTCTTTTTTGCTCATTCAGTGATGGTAAATCTATCTCTAATTGCTCAAGCATTCCTTTTGTCAAAGCATTTCTTGTTGCTCCGGCAGATGCGATCTGCAATAAATAACCCTTTTTCCATTGTAAAAAATAGAGTAAATAACGATTGATAACACAATCTTTTTTGCCACGAATAATAGCAACATGCTGATTGACTCGGGCAGGTAAAAAAGAAGAATCCATAATACAGGCTCTTGCAACGGAATCACCTGTTATGTTTACCAGAACATCTTCTTTTAAAACTTCTACATTATTGAGCTTTGTGGCTTGCTCAACATTAATGAACGCAAGTCCATCATCTAAAAATGTAAAATCACGGACATTTTGACTTCTAACTAAGGAAATACCTTTTGCACAGTATGCCTCTTTTCCTCCTCGAGGTGTCGCACCACTGCCAATTTTTGTACATATATCAGCAAGCTTACACTTCATACCCAATCGCCCCCAGGTTCTTTTTGATCTCGTCTTCCAGCTGGTGGGACTTTTGGAACAGTTCGGACAGCTCGGAAGTCAGGCGGCTCATCTTTTCTTCAAAGGGTTCGCCGTCCTCCTGCTGTTCTTCAATGCCTACATAACGCCCCGGGGTGAGGATATAATCCTGCTTCTCAATTTCTTCTGTGGTGGCAGCGGCGCAGAAACCCTTCACATCTTCCAGTGTGCCATCCACAAAGGCGTTGTAAGTATCGGCAATTTTCCGAATATCCTCGTCGGTCAGCTCCCGCAGTTTCCGGCTGACCATGGTGCCCAGATCCCGGGCATCGATAAACAGGGTTTTGCCGTGCTGCTTTTTCTGCTTGTTCAGGAACCACAGGGAAACGGGAATCTGGGTGGTATAGAACAGCTGGGTGGGCATCGCCACAATGCACTCCACCAGGTCCGCATTGATGATGTTTTTGCGGATTTCCCCCTCACCGCCAGACTGGGAGGACAGAGAACCGTTCGCCAGCACCATGCCCATTTTTCCGGTGGGGGCGAGGTGGTAGATCATATGCTGAAGCCATGCAAAGTTGGCGTTGCCTGCCGGAGGCATTCCGTACTGCCAGCGGACATCGTCTTTCAGCTGATCTGCCCCCCAGTTGGACAGATTAAAGGGAGGGTTTGCCATGATGTAATCTGCCCGCATGGTGGGATGACGGTCATCCGTAAAAGTATCCGCAGCGTAAGCACCCAAACCCGGTTCAATACCACGAATAGCAAGGTTCATCTGTGCCAGCTTCCAAGTGGTGGGGTTGGCATCCTGTCCGTAAATGGCAATGTTATTGATATTTCCGCTGTGGCTCTCTACGAACTTTGCAGACTGCACGAACATACCGCCACTTCCACAACAAGGGTCATACACACGACCCTTGAAGGGCTGGAGCACTTCAACTAGAGTCCGAACCACGCAGGAGGGCGTGAAGAATTCGCCGCCACGCTTACCTTCCTGCTCAGCAAACATGGAAAGACAGTATTCATAGGTGCGACCCAGAATATCCTTTTCACTGCCGTGCTCAATCATCTGTATATTGGTAAAGAGATCGACAACATCACCCAGACGGCGCTTGTCCAACTCCGGACGGGCAAAGTTCTTGGGTAAAATATCCTTGAGACGCTTGTTTTCCTTTTCAATTGCTCTCATAGCATCGTCAATGACAATGCCAATTTCCGGGGTATGTGCCTTGGCGGCAATTTCACTCCAGCGAGCACCGGCAGGCACAAAGAAGATGCCTTCGGAAGTGTATTCGTCAATATCTTCCTCAAAGCCGTCACCCTCAGCGACAAGCTCCTGATACTTATCTTCAAATCGATCTGAAATGTACTTCAGGAAGATCAGACCAAGTACGACATTCTTATATTCAGATGCATCCAGGTTGCCTCTCAGCACACAGGCAGCATCCCAAATCTGCTTTTCAAAGCCTATATTGGCGGTGTTTTTTTCAGCCATTTTCTGTTCCTCCATTGCGGAATAGATTTTTGTAAATTTCAATAAATATTATTACTATCATACATCATCGAGCAATCGATTGCAAGAAAACACCCCATATAAATGGGGTGTTTTGCTGTATTAAGACCATTGGGTCTGCTGTAGTCAATTATAATCTCAAAAGGGACGAAATAATGCGTAAAGGTTTATGATACAACGAACAGTATAGTAGGGGCCCCTGGGGTTGCATTTTTGCTACCCCTTGCGGTCAATAAAATAAGTTAAGTATATTAATCATTAATAGATAAATAGTATAAATATACTATATTACATTATTTATACATACTAAATACCTATATATACAAATTATACTATGTAATAATACACATATGGAGGTAATACAATGCCTACACTGAAAACACTGAATGGAGCCGGAAAATATCATGACTCCAATGCACGTGAAGACGTAATTTCTTATATTCTGCAACCAGAAAAAACACCGCATCATTTGGTAGGTGGCGTAGAAGTAGATATGAATAACCCTGCTCAAAGTATGGCGCAGGTTGCGCAAGCCCATGGCAAGGATTCCCGAATCCGATTGCACCATTGTGTAATCTCATTCCACCCGGATGAAGTGGACGCTCTTAACGTCGTTCAAGCGGTGGCGGAGCAAATCAGCGAAAAGATTGGGGAAACCTACCAGACGGTGTATGCTGTCCACGAAGATACTGATCATCCACACGTCCATGTAGTCTATAATTCGGTCAGCTATGCTACTGGAAACAAATATCATGGGTCCAAAAAGGACTATTATGCATTGGTAGGTTGCGTAAAATCCGCCTTGCGCTCCAATGGCATATATGGGTTAATTACGGATAGCCGTAAACACAATGAGGTCTATGAATGATGCCCCCAGTGCAATGGCACTGGGGGCATTTCAATATCACGTTTTAGAGCTTTTCCACTGCCCAAGATAGTGCAGAACAGCGTCCTTAGGAACCCGCCACTTCTTTCCGATTCGGATTGCAGGGATCGCTCCAGAGTTTAGTAGAGCGTAGGCGGTGTTCCTACCGATGCCCAGAATTTCTTGTAGATCTGTAACGGTTAATACGGATTCGTATTGCTCTAGCATAGTTATAATAGCTCCTTTTCGGTTTGATTATAACTATGTTGACGTCTTAAATTTCATTTTCGATATATGCGCTTTGAAAAAGCAAATAAATATAGATTATTATTTCTAAATATGATATAATTTTTCTACCGATTTTTGTAAATTTAGCAAAACAGTGAATAGATGTCAGATAGTAGAAGGTAGTGCAGTACGGCTACTCTTTTAATGCGGATAATACTTTTTAGGAGGATGGTTAGAGTATTAACAATATAGAACTACACCCACTGTTATAAGAGGAGGATGAATATGAGCATTTATCTCGGCATAATAACAATTAAAAACAGATATGTTAATTTTAAACCACTTTATAAGTACGATAATGATGAATTCAAATATTTGAATCAGTATGATAGACAAGCTCTCCTGCCAGAATCTTCTTTTGGTGATATCAATTTCTACAGTGAAGATAGCAGACAGCATGTTGATGAGATGTTTATTTCTGATACATATTGTTTGCTTGACTTTGAAATAGAAGATCTTGAACCCAATTATACAAGTCAAGGCGTTAGAAATCAAACTGGATATAAAATCGAAATTACAAACCTAGAACCTGGAAGAATTCGTGAATTGAAAGATATAGATTATTATTATGTTTTATCTGATGATGATTTTGAAGGGAGCTATAGAACTAATCCGACATTAGTGATTACGGATCCATATGCGTATGAGGGACTTGAAGTTGTAATACCTATTACAGAAGATAAAAATACAGTAATTGGACCGTTTGTAGTTGAATGGCGAGATCAAGATAGCAAACGAATAGTTCGAACTGGATTATCGACACAGAAATATATTTTGCATGGCTATCGTTTCTCGGATTACCTGCGTAAATATGAAATACAAATTGGTCGTTATGGAGATGAACAAACATTTATTCATCTTGATAAGACAACATGTGAAGAAGTACCTATTGATGTTATTACCAAGGAACAATTACTCGCTTCTTTTCGAAACACCTTAAATCAGGATAGCTTCATTGATGGGAAAATTGATCTTAGTAATATTGGAGAATTGGTTGCTACTCATACAGATTCTCTCTTTATTGGTGATGGTATTCCGCAAGAAATTCGTGAGGCCCGTTTTGACGCGATCGATACATTATTAACTGATGAAGAGCGATTGAATGATACCTTTGGATTTATTTCTACAACTATCACAGGTTTACTCGATAAGTATCAAGGTAATGAGCAATACAGCAAAATGGTACAAGCACTTGCTGATGATCCTGATTTTATGTCAAGAATCCAACGTTTCCAAATTATTACTGACCGCATTGAGGAAAAACAGACCAAACTTGATGAGTTAACTGCGCAAGCCGCAGAAGTTGAAAAGCAATTGATAGGGGGAGAAAAGCAGGAATATACATCTGATTTTTTAGGCGAATATGAATCACAAATTGTGGATTTACGCATTCAAAAAGAGGAATTGAACAAAAATATCGCTGAACTGCAAAGTGAGCTAGAGATTATCCAGAGTGGAACTACTTTAAAAAAGAAACTAGCGGAACTGGAAGAGCAAGTCGATTATAAGGAACGTCGTGAGCGAGAGCTCGACACGAAACTACAGACTCTCAATAACAAACTGGATTCAATCTTCGCTAATAGCACGGAAACGGCAATGAGACTTTCTTTTGATGGAATGTTAGCTAATCGAATGCTACAGCAAGCTGCTGAATGGGAAAATCAACAAAATGCATGTAATTATTCGAAAAAGATAGCAGATTTAAAATCCCTCACTATTTCGCATACAAGTCAAGAAGCCTTGATTGATAGTCTGGTAACGAAGATTCAAAAATATAGACCAAACTATGATAAAAATACTATCTTGAATATTCTTATTTGCTATACACAAGGATTTCTGACGGTTTTCTCTGGTGAACCCGGAACAGGAAAAACTTCAATATGTAAAATTCTAGCATCGGCCTTAGGTCTTCTGGTTCCTGAAAAAGCAATTCCTAGATACAAAGATGGTTATGTCGCAACAAGGTTTACTCCTGTATCTGTCGAGCGAGGCTGGACGACCAAACGTGATTTTATTGGCTATTATAATCCTCTAACGAAAGCTTTTGATCGGAGTAATCGAAGAATGTTTGATGCTTTGAATATTATGGATTTGGAAGCCAAAGGTGATAGCACCGATATGCCGTTTATGATTTTGCTTGATGAGGCCAATCTTAGCCCTATGGAGTATTATTGGGCAGATTTTATGAACATTTGCGATGGAATTGATAATTCCAGTATCATTAACCTTGGTGACGATTTCTACTTTCAGGTACCACATCAACTTCGATTCGTGGCGACGATTAATAACGATCATACTACGGAGGCGCTGTCACCCAGATTAGTAGATCGCGCTTGGATAATTAGGCTTCCAAAAGTAAAATCTGGAATGGCAAGCCCGGTAACTGTGAATGCGGGTGATGATGAAATTGTGTCATGGAGTGCGTTGGTCTCTACATTTGGTGCAAACATCAATGATTTAAATCCTCTAAACGGTACAGCCAAAGATATATACGAGGAATTGATCAACAAATGTAGAATATCGAAGATAAGCGTTAGTGCACGTGCTGATGCCGCAATCCGCTATTATTGGTCTACTGCACAAAAATTGTTTGAAAATGATTATGGTACAGATGCGTCCATTGTAGCACTGGATTACGCTGTAGCTCAGAGGATTCTGCCACATATTGATGGTAGTGGTGAAAAGTATGGTGATCGACTGAAAGAAATTCACAAATTCTGTAGTGCTAAAAATCTCCTAGTGTCAGCAGAAGTTCTTTCAGATATCATCCGAAATGGAGAGAATTCAATGCAGTATTTCCAATTTTTTGGGTAAGAGAGGTACAATATGGATGAATTAGTCTTGCGGCTATTACCAGATAATCAAGAGCCGCAGGAGCTTGTTCTTCAACAACATCGGCTGGAAACTTCAATTTTAGATGCAGCTACTGCGGCCTTGTCATATGTATTTAACGATTATAAATATCGCGCCCAACTTGTCAATGCCAATACTCAAATCAGAAATTTGATATTTCTTTTAAATGGCAAGGAAGTTAAGGTTACTTATTCTCAGGAAAGTGGACTGATTACATTTCAAGATTTATCGTTTGGGCAACGAATATTTCTTGAATGTTATGGTTTTGTCCAGATCACAATAGTTTTTGATGATGAGCAAGGGATTCATCAGGTAAAAGAAACAGAATATATACAGGTCATGGTTCGAAAGGGGTGGCAGAATGATTCTGTCCGGCGCATGACAGAATATATATACAAATATAATTCTGAGATTTTAAACGGTGACAAGACACATTCCAAAGATATATCAGGTTTAAAAGATTCGGCGCGAAAGACCATAGAGTCGCAAATTTTGTTGTTAGAGCAAATTTCCGTTATTTATGAAGAAAACTACCGATACTTTAAAATGAATAGTAGATTTGTAACAACTCCTAAGGAACGTGTTGATCATTTTGAAAAACTCCAATATGTTTCAAGAAATACCTTGCAGTATATTGCTCAACATCCAGAAGAACTTCAGCAGGTTTGGGATTCTTCTGGCATAAAAGTCGGAAATTTTCGATATCAGCCAAATAAAACATTAATCACTGACAATACTAAGTCATATAACATTTACGAAAACCGAGTTGTTTTAGGGTTTCTGATTTTCCTTCTCCATGAAGTGGAGCGTATACAGAAAGATCTAACATCTATTGTGAATGGTGTTCCTCAAAAATTAATGGAAACTGACGATTATATTACATCATCCTACTTTATATACGCAAAAACGATAGAGTCAGTGAAAATTATATTGAAAGACATTCAAAACTTACACCGCAAATATACCACACTGTACAATTTGTATTCTAAGATACTACCAATAAAGCCAGAAATCGTTATGAATACCCCACAATTTACTCCACTATTTAGATCAATCCCTCAATATCATCAAGTTTATGATTGTGTATCTGCATGGTTTTCTAAGGGGATGTTTACGATATGCGAAGAACAATTTATGCTTTCGTTTATCAAAACTAGTGCTTTGTATGAAATTTATGTATTGACGAAGTTGATAAATTATTTTCATAGCATTGGATATGCACTTATTAGTACTAACAAGATTACATATCCATCCCCTGGCAGATATTATGAAAATACTTATTGCAATAATTGTTTCGTATTTAAAAATGATGCAGGACAAGTGACGTTATATTATCAGCCTGTTATTTATAATACAAATAGGCAGTCAATCAGTGGTATTGGATTATATCGGAACACTTCTATCTCGTTTCCTAAATTACAGAGTAGTGGGAATTATGGGGGGAGGTATTACACGCCAGATTTTGTGATCAAGTACGAGTACGCTAATGTTTCAACAGCTAGATATCTTATAGCAGATGCCAAATTTAGTAGACTGCAGACCGTAAAGAATCGAGAAGTTGCAGAACTAGCATATAAATATTTGTTCTCAATATCCCCAGTATCACAGGATGATCTAATTGTAGGTTTGTGCATATTTAACGGTCAATCGGATATAGCCACAGATTCATATACCAATATTTATGATCATGAACTGACCCAGCGTATAACGCCAAGGGCAGATATTGTGACTTTGACTGAAAACTCAATTAACAATGCAGAACTACACGAAGCACTGTTAAGAAATTCGGTCGGATTGTATACTACGGAAATTCCACAAAAAATAGTGCCACTCCCTGCCAATACGGAGTCACAACTTCCGGGAATGGATCAGGTAGAAACTCCTGTCGTAACAGATTTATCCACATCATCACAACAAGGTGCTACAGAAACTACCGAGTTTAGAGAAGATGAATCCTCTGTTCGACACACGGTTCAGACTAACCTAACAATTCCTAATTCAGCAATAAAAATTCCATCAAAAGCAAACGGAAAGAACAATGTGGATATTGCCACAATTAAGTTGTCTGAACTAAAGCTTGATAAAAAAATTGAGGAACAATTAGCGTTAGCAGGGTACGTCACAGTTCGTGATTTACTACCCAATGGAAACAAAAGTGATTTGGCAGGTAACACCATTTTAAATCGAAAATGCCGTAGAGAAATCGAAGCACGATTAAAGCGGTACAAGGTATATATAAAATGACCGAGAAGCGTGTACAAAACTATTTGGTAGAAATTTGCTCATGTTTTGGCTGTTGAATGGTAAGTTGGGAAAGCTTAAACTTTCAGGAAGAAAACGATATATCATCTGGAACAAATGCAAAAGTTCCGTATTTCAACCACATATTATCTCTATGAAAGCCCGGAGTAAAAAACTCCGGGCTTATCTTATTTTATGGAGGTAAAGTATAAATGGAAATCATACCTTGTGGCGTATGCCAGTGTCAGCACCCGATGGAGGAGCTGTACGAGTTTGACGATCAGCTGCTGTGCGATGACTGCCTGTCCAGCGAAACCACATTCTGCGACCGGTGCGGTGACCGGATCTGGGCAGACGACAACGCCGGGGATGAGCACATTCACCTGTGCCAGAGCTGCTATGACCGCTACTACACCCGGTGCTCACGCTGCGGTCAGGTCATCAGCGAGATGGATGCCTTCTACCAGGATGACGACTGTGACGAAGCGCTGTGCCAGGAATGTAATACCCACTATCAGGACAGCCGCCCAATTCACGATTACTACTACAAGCCAGAGCCCATTTTTTACGGCGACGGCAGCCGTTATTTCGGTGTGGAGCTGGAAATCGACGGAGCCGGCGAAAGCAATGCAGCCGCCAGAAAGGTTCTGGAAATCGCCAATGCAAAGGATGAGCATCTCTATTGCAAGCACGATGGTTCTCTGGAGGACGGCTTTGAACTGGTGACCCATCCCATGACTCTGGACTACCACCTGAATCACTTTCCCTGGGATAAACTTCTGAGCAAGGCAAAATCCATGGGCTACACATCCCACCAGGCCAGAACCTGTGGTCTGCATATCCACGTGAACCGCACCGCTTTCGGTGAAACGGAAGAAGCCCAGGACGAGTGCATTGCCCGAGTGCTGTATTTCTTTGAGAAGAATTGGGAAGAACTGCTGCGGTTCAGCCGGCGGACACGGACGCAGCTGGAGCGCTGGGCCATGCGCTATGGCTACAAGGACCACCCCAAAGAGCTATTGAAGGAAGTCAAAAAGGGATACCGGGGAGAGCGGTACACTTCTGTGAACCTGTGCAACACCTACACCATTGAGTTCCGGATTTTCCGGGGGACCCTGAAATTGAATACCTTAATTGCCACGTTGCAAATGATCCACCGGGTCTGCGACGTGGCTCTTTATTTGTCCGATGACGAGATGAAGGCCATGACCTGGTCCACATTTGTTGCCGGTTGTTCCGATTATCCGGAGCTTGTCCAGTATTTGAAAGAGCGCAGACTCTACGTGAACGAGCCTGTGGAAACAGAGGAGGAAATATAATATGTGCTGTCTGTTTGGTTTACATAACTACAAGAATACCCTGTCCCAAAAGCAGAAGAACAAAATCCTGTCCGTACTGTCCACCGCCTGTGAAGCACGTGGAACGGACGCTACCGGCATTTCCTATCACGATGGAAACGGATTGAAAGTCTACAAGCGTCCGTTACCTGCCCATCTGATGCGGTTTCGTGTGCCTGACACCGCCAATATCATCATGGGGCACACACGGATGACCACGCAAGGCTCGGAGAAATGGAATCCCAACAACCATCCTTTCCCCGGAAAGGTTAAAAATCAAAGATTTGCCTTGGCGCACAATGGCGTCCTGTACAACGACAGGGATCTGAAGAAAAAACACCGCCTGCCGGAATCCAGAATTGAGACGGACAGCTATGTGGCGGTGCAGCTGCTGGAGCAGTCCGGTGAACTGAATTTCTCCAGCCTGCGGCATATGGCAGAGGAATTGGAAGGCACGTTCACCATCACGGTCCTGTCGGAGAAAAACGAACTGTACTTCGTCAAAGGCGACAATCCCATGTGCATCTACCACTATCCGGAGTTGGGGCTGTACCTGTATGCCAGCACCGAGGAAATTTTGAAGAAGGCACTGAAACAGATGCCCTTCGCCTTGGGCAAGCCCGAGCGGATTGATCTCTATTGCGGTCAAATCCTGTGTATTGACGCAGAAGGCCACCAGAGCCGCAGCAGTTTCGATGACAGCAAGCTCTTTGACGGCTTTTCCAATCCTTCCTGGTACCGGTGGCCCGGCTACCAGCCCAGAAAATCCAGCACGGCTGTCAAAGACAATTATGTGGAGGATCTGAAGGCTGTGGCGCCCTACTACGGCTATGATCCGGAGCAGATCGACGAGCTTTTAGACGAGGGATTTTCCGCAGAAGAGATTGAGGAAGTTCTCCATTGCGGATGCGGATATTTTTAAGGAGGTGATGACCATGAACGTGTTGCTGATCAATCCGAGAGAGGTTCCAAAGGTGGTGACCATTGACGGCAGTCTGAAATCCATGCAGGGGCTTGTGGGTGGAACAATTCAGGCGGTTTTTCCATTTGTAGACCCGGTGGCACTGGTCTGCAATGATGAGGGAAAACTGCTGGGAATGGAACCGAACCGTGCCCTGCGGCACCCGGACACCGGCCAAGTGTACGATATTCTTTGTGGGCCGTTCTTCCTCTGCGGTTTGGGGGATGACAATTTTGCTTCACTCAGTGGGGCGCTAATTCAGAAATATGAGGAGGTGTTTCATTATCCGGAGCTGTTTATTCCAAGGTAGAACAGTCCCAATAGACTATACCCTAACGGGACTTCAAAATGTGGTCAAAAAGCGTGCCAATAAAGTTGGTTTCGGAATTTTGGCACGTGCCACGAAAAATTTGACCCTATTGGGACGGTGGAGGTGTACATTATGAAAATCGGCTACATCCGCACCAGCACCGCCGGCCAGAACACCGCACGGCAGGAAGTGCTGATGCAGGAGCTGGGCGTTGACCAAGTGTTTATCGACAGGATGAGCGGCAAATCTTTAGAAAGGCCGGAGCTGAAAAAGATGATGGGCTTTGTCAGACAGGGCGACACGCTCATTGTGGAATCCATCAGCCGGTTTGCCCGTAATACCCGGGATCTTCTGGAACTGGTTCAACAGCTTACGGACAAGGGCGTTGCGTTTGTTTCGAAGAAGGAGTCTCTGGATACCGCTACCCCCAGTGGCAGATTTGTCCTGACCATCTTCGGTGCGGTGGCGGAGCTGGAGCGGGAGTACATCCTGCAACGGCAGAAAGAAGGGATTGCCATTGCCAAGCAAAAGGGTAAGTATAAGGGTCGCAAACCCATTGCGCGTCCTGATTTTGATGCAGTGGCGGCATCATGGAAAAGGGGGGAAATATCGGCAGTCACTGCCATGGAGCAACTTAATTTATCAAAATCAACATTTTACAGGAAAGTGAGGGAGATGCATAATGAGTGAGATTGGATTTTTTGTTTTGGGCTTTACGGTGACATTGGCAATCGTCTGCGTTGCCGATGCTGTTGTTGAAAATGCCCTGCTGCTAAAATGATTTCCTTTCTGGTCCTGGCTGAGTGCTTTGCAAAAGGTGCGAGCCTGGCTTTGACCACTTACTATATTTACAAAAAGATATAAACCGTATTTATAAAAAAATATAAACCCTGTGGCGAGAGCCACAGGGCTTTGGTGAATTGTTAGTGTAAAGAGGCAGACACAACCGCAGACAAAAGTAAATCAGATATTTACATCGCCAGGATGATGCTGATTGTATTCATCTTGGCGATGTAGATTTTCTTTTTGGTAATCCTCTGGGGGCACAGAAGCTTGTCAGTTGTCTGACAAGCCTATCTCTATATCTATGCTTCGACAAGCCTGACAAGGCTGACACTCACCAGGAAAATAGCATTTTGGCGACAAAACCCAAAATTAAACGCCGTAATATGGGATAACAATGGTAAAAATGCACAATAGACCACAATTTTGTAAATAAATACCAAGAAATAGGGAATTCTATTGGGAGATTTTGAGCATTCAGTACCTTAGAGGGAATCATACAAAGCTTCTAGTACTGAGAAGTATATTTTCTGGTGTTTTTCAGGGGAGGTAAGCAAATTACAAAGCATCTTAAATCGTTTTGGATTTGTAAAGGACAAGCTGTTAAAAATTTTTTCTGCAATAAAATGTTGTTTCTCTGGAATTGTAAAGGGTGACTTCAATTCAATGTATTTACCATCATCATCACATTCTACATTTCCATCTTTATCAAACGACAATACTAGATCTGGGCTGGAAGTATATCCAAGAACATAGTGAGGTGTAGCATCGTAAATACTACAAATATCAGGCAATTTTTCCATTGGAATAGATTTTTTTCTGCCTTTTTCATAATTTGAGACCCATTGTACTGAAACACCTAATTTCTTGGCGAGTTGTGCCTGCGTTTTTATGTCACTACAGGTTGATCCACAGTACTTTGAGCCATTAATATCGGTCCCTTCCTTTGCGCGTTGTGAAGCATTTTCCCGTAGAGCACATAACCGTTCGGCAAATAATTTGATTCGTTCTGGATCATGCTTTGAAAACCCTTTAGGCCATGTCATAAGCCAATTGATAGAGTATGTATCAGAATCATATTTGTCCATGTTAAGTTCTGCCTTTCATCTCATTAACCCCTTTTTTAAACGCTTTCTCAGCTAGTAAAATTCTAATCTTGTTCAGTGTTTTTGTCAATAGCAATATCTAGAAAAATCTGCTAGCCTACTGGAGAGGAATTACTGTAAAGGAGGAATAAAATGCTTTGCTCGGAAATGAAACCAATTGAATTGAAAGTAAGACTTGTTTCAAAATTTAACGACGAATTTGAACCTAGGTTTTACGAGACAATTCCTTGTGCGTCTCGATGGGTGGGTGATGATCTTGAAACGGAAATTCCGCGTTGGACTCCGCGGAATCCCGTTTTTATAGACGCCCCAGTTGGGCGTGGCAAAAGTTCATTCGTATATCAAAAAGTATTACCGTATGCCTTGTCGCTGAAACGCAATGTACTTCTCATCAGCAATCGTGTAGCACTTTCTGCACAGCAGAAAAAAGATGTTATGAAAGCGATTGACAGTCCATTACAAGATTGTCTGACTGATTACGGTGTGCGTAAGACAGAGAAGTTTGGTCCAGTGTGGGTCACTACGATACACCGCATCCCTGCATTGCTTTCAGATCCTGAAAACAAAACATGGCTCAATAAATTAGGGTTTGTCGTAATGGACGAAGCACACTTTTTTACATCTGATGCCCAATTTAATAATGGGTGCGATGGGTTACTGGAACTTATCACAACAAAGTTCCAGCACGCCGTACGAATTTTCATGACGGGAACGAGTTGGGATATTCTAGAGCCGCTAGCTGAGGCAGAGCTTAATAATTACCGCGATATTTCCAGGGTTATTATGAATTCACCTCTTGAAAACCGTGTCTGCTACAGGTATTTCTTTGAGCCTGATTATAGCCATATCAACCTGAATTTCTTTGACAATCTGGAGGCGATGAAGGAAATCATTATGAATTCCCAAGATAAGTTCCTTATATTTTCTGACTCTAAACAACGTGGGCGGGAGTTTGTGAATTCTTTACCTGACCGAGCGATGTATTTGGATGCAGACTCGAAAGAAACACCTGAGTGGAACTCGTTATTAAGCAATCATATGTTCGATAAACAAGTACTCGTTACTACTGCGGCACTGGACTGCGGAATTGACATTATTGACCCTGCACTAAAGCACCTGGTGATTCTTTCTGACGATCGTGTGACGCTGTTACAAATGCTAGGACGAAAACGATTGGCACCCAATGAGAAAATTGAGTTGTATGTCAAAAATGTAACCAGGAAGCATATAAACGACCGGTACTGGCGTACAAGAGGACATTGTCGGTTGTATGATCGTTATCTAAACGCCGACAAGCATGAGTTAAGTCAACTAATGAACGAAATATGGAATGCGGATGATCCTATGCTGCGGCAATTATTTCGGCCTGGGAAGGAGATGTTATACCCCAATAAGCTCGCTTTTTTCAAGCTGCGAAAAAGATTGGAATTTTACCGTCATCTAAAAGACGATGGAATAGAATTCGAAGATGTTATACGCAATTGGCTCGATAAAGCAAAAACTGAGACAGATGATGACGACTGCATGGCGCAGTTAGTTGACTTCTGTGAGCAATTTGAAGGAATCGAGCTGAACGACGTGCAGGTTGATAGCCTTAGGCAACGCATAGTCCGAGCACTCAAACAACGTGGACATTCGGAGCCTCAACCTAAGCGGGTAGATACGTTGAAACAAGCAGCGCTAAATAACCGTTTGCAAAGGCTCGAGCTCCCCTACATGATTCGATCTGATGCTTGGATTATAGAAGGTGAGAATAATGATCGGAGTGATACTTGTAGCTAAGTCAGGGCAAGAGACGCCGTTTTTTAAGGAGGAATCTATCATGAACTATTACGTTACAGCTGGGCGTAACGGAGCCATTATCAAGACCAACTATCAATCAGCTTTGTACTGCCGGAAGTATCTGCCACAGGCTATTGTACGAAAATATTCTGATTTTCCATCAGCGGAACAGGCCGCTATCGAGCATATTTGCTCCATTACCCCCCCTTACATCAAGTGTCCTGATCGTATTGAGATCGATGTTATGATCACGGTAAACAAGCTAATAAAGCAATCCCAAGGGATCAAAGAACCTGGGACAGACTTGAGTACAGCGCCCATTATCTTTGAGAATATGCCATGAGCACCTAGGGACTTTCCCTCTATGTGATTAAAATCGCAACATGTCCATCCTACTCTACTAGAACTGTCTAGTACCTGCCAAAATCTCAATCGAAAGGTGATTGCTATGAATATCAACGAACTGAAAGCACTGATCAATCAACACCCAGTCTACATCCCAATACGAGAGGTCGCCAAATTCTTAGGGGCCTCCGAAACCGGTCTGCGAGCCTCAATAGACCAAGGACGTTGCCCATTTGGCTTTTCATGGACACTCGGATCCCGCTCGGGCTATAAGGTCCCAACACTGGCCTTTGTGAGCTGGATTACGAAAGGTACGATCCAGCTGGATATCTAGATTTTGTTTCATGGGGGAGAGCGATCTCCCCCATGGCTTTTAGAAAGGATGATTACAATAGCACAAAAACGCTTTGAACACAAAATCACACTTGGAAAAGACTGGCGAGGTACGCTCATTCGCAAGTCGTTCTACAGCACAAAAAGTAAGGCTGATGCGAAAAGAAAAGCAGAAAAGTACCGTGCACAATATGAACTGGATCTGCTTTGCGGTGGGGAGGCGGCAAGACCGCGAGTGCGTTTCAGGGATTGGGCAGAGGTGTGCCTAGAAAAATACAAGAGACCGTTTGTGAAAGGAAACTCTTACACGGGGACCTACCTTCACCCGTTGCGGGATCATCTAATGCCTACCTTTGGAGACGCAGTTTTAGAAGATATTCTTCCTGTGCATGTGCAAGATTATGTAAATCGAATGATAAAGCGTTACAAGCCCGAGACAATCAAGAAGGATGTAGCGGTACTTGCGTTTATCATGGAACATGCGGTGGAAAATGGTTACTGTAAAACAAACCCTGTCACCAAGACGATACAGCTGCCTAGAATTGAAAGGGCGGAAAAACGGGCTTATACACAAGAGGAATATAACAAGGTCTATGAGTTCTGCAAAAAGTATCCAGATGGCCTGTCAATCATGGTTCTGATGGAGACGGGTATTAGCAGAAGTGAGCTGCTTGGTCTAAGATGGGACGATCTAGACCTGGAAACGGGGACGCTTTTCATTAACCAGGGGCTAGTTTCCTATAAAGACGCAAATGGGCAATGGGTAACAGAGTCGGAAGGGTTGAAAAACTCATACAGAAAAAGGGCTATTCCGATTGTAGACCCTGAGTTATTGCGACGTTTGCGAGCAAAGCCTAGACGAATCAGTTATAATCCGAATTATACGGAAGGCCATGACACGGTAGTAGTAGATACGGGGTATGTTTTTCATAGTCCTACAGGGAAACCGTACCAGCCTAACAATTGGAATAACCGAGTCTTTCTACCATTTATGAAAGCACTACATGAGGCTTATCCAGATATTCCTCAATTGTCTGCACATGAGTTGCGACATACCAGGGCCACACTGTGGATTGCACAGGGCGTATCGGCATTTCTAACAGCAAGGCTTTTGGGACACAGCGACACGAAGATGCTGATGAAAATCTACGATCACACGGATGAGGGAACATTACGAAAAGTATTGGAAGATGCAAAAATGCAGGGATGAGTACTGAATAAAATAAGCCGAACCAGTATTCTGGTTCGGCGTTGCTTGTTTTAAAAGTGTCGTATTCTTGTCGTACAAAAAGATTTGGTTTGAATTTCATTATAAAGTGTTGCTGGAAATAGCACCCAAAAGTTATGAAAACACACGTAAAAAAGAAAAAACCACCATCGTTTGATGGTGGTTTTATGGTGGACGATAACGGACTCGAACCGCTGACCCTGCGCACGTCAAGCGCATGCTCTACCAGCTGAGCTAATCGTCCAAGTTAATTTGTTCGGCTCGGAACATTTGGTATTATACTAGATAAACAACCGTTTGTCAACATGTATTTTACAAAATTCTAAAGATTTTATCCGACAACACCATCGACCTCAGACTCAGCCAGAAAATGAATGACCAGACGATTGGGCAGACACACGATATCGGCACCGCCAGAGCAGAAACCGCGTTTCATACAATAGCCATCCGGGCAGTCGGCATCGGTAACGGCGATGGTGCCGTCCTTTACGGTGATGGTATTGTGCCCGGCAACGGAAAACGCCTGGTCCATGTGGAGAGAAACGGTTTTGACAAGCTTGCCGTCAGAATACACCTCTGCTGTGGAAGCAGGTTCGGTTTTGAAAAGAGGAATGCTGAACGCCAGGCAGATGACTGCCAGCAGTGCAAAGCCAATCAGCCAGTACTTAGTTTTCATAAACGGATATACCTCCGGGAAAGATAGGTCTATGATAGCAAAAAAACGGGAAAACATCAAGATAAAGTTGCGAAAAGTGATTGACTTTTTCAAAATCCCATGATAAAATATTCCAGCCGCATCGAAGGGGCTTTAAGTTGGTGCGCAATCACCGCGCCTCAAGAGCGAGACTACACAATATAAAGTAGGTGAAAACAAATGAAAGCAGTTATCGTTACCGGCGGTAAGCAGTATACCGTTGCAGAGGGTGATGTTCTGTTCATCGAAAAGCTGAACGCTGAAGAGAACGCTACCGTGAAGTTCGACGAGGTTCTGGCTGTCCTGGACGGTGAGAACTCCAAGATCGGCGCTCCTGTTGTTGAGGGTGCAGCTGTCGAGGCTAAGGTCGTCAAGAACGGCAAGGGCAAGAAGCTGACCATCTTCAAGTACAAGGCTAAGAAGAACGAGAAGAAGAAGATGGGCCATCGTCAGCCCTACACCAAGGTCGAGATCACCAAGATCGCTCTGTAAGTTATGACCAGATGTGAATTTTTTACCGAAGACGATCGAATTACAGGATTCACCGTTTTCGGTCATAGCGGTTACGGCGAGGCTGGCACCGATATCGTGTGCGCAGCAGTCAGCGCCGTTGTTACCATGGCTGAGGCCACCATCAATGATGTGTGTGGCGCTAAGGCCAAGGTTCGGGTCAAGAACGAGGATGCTCGCATCACGTTGGCCCTGCCCGTATCCTGCGATGAGGAGGAATCCGTTCAGGCAGTTCTTGCCGGGATGTTGATTACTCTGTGCAGCCTGCGGGATGATTATCCTGATTATATCGAAGTTTTGGAGGTGTAACACCATGCTGAAGATTGGTATTCAGTTCTTCGCTCACCATAAGGGCGGCGGTTCCACCAAGAACGGCCGTGACTCTGAGGCTAAGCGTCTGGGCGTGAAGCGTGCTGACGGTCAGTTCGTTCTGGCTGGCAACATTCTGGTTCGCCAGAGAGGCACTCACATCCATCCCGGTGTCAATGTTGGTATCGGCAGCGATGATACTCTGTTTGCTCTGGTTGACGGTACCGTCAAGTTCGAGCGCAAGGGTAAGGATCGCAGACAGTGCTCCGTTTACGCAGCACAGTAATGGATTCATAAAGCGAAGGGCTGCTGCAAACACTTGTAGCAGCCCTTTTTTTCAACCAGTCTTTTGTGGTGCCATGCATCGTTTTGTGTTTGAATGTTTCATACCCTGATCTCACAATAGGAGGATTTACGGATATGTTTGTTGATAAAGTACGAATTACAGTCATTGGTGGCCGCGGCGGCGACGGCGCTGTTGCGTTCCACCGGGAGAAATATGTGGCGGCTGGCGGCCCTGACGGCGGCGATGGCGGCCATGGCGGCAGTGTCATCCTGCGGGTCAGCGACCATATGACCACATTGCTGGACTTTCGCTATAAGCGCAAGTATCAGGCGGGCGCCGGTGCCAACGGCCAGGGCCGGAACATGGCGGGTAAGCGCGGTGAGCCTCTGGTGATTCAGGTTCCTCGCGGTACGGTTGTCCGGGATGCGGAAACCAATCAGATCATCGTGGATATGTCTACGGGTGAGGATTTTGTCATCGCCAAAGGCGGTCGTGGCGGCTGGGGCAACTCCCACTACGCAACCGCAACCCGTCAGATTCCCCGATTTGCCAAGTCCGGTCGTAAGGGCGAGGAGCGGGATATTATCCTTGAATTGAAGCTTTTGGCAGATGTGGGTCTGGTTGGTTTCCCCAACGTGGGCAAGTCTACTCTGCTGTCTGTGACATCCAATGCCCGTCCAAAGATTGCCAACTACCATTTTACAACGCTGTTCCCCAATCTGGGTGTTATTTATGTGGATGAAGGTGTGTCCTTCGTTATGGCGGATATCCCCGGCATCATTGAGGGAGCTGCCGATGGTGCAGGTCTTGGCCATGACTTCCTGCGGCACATCGATCGTTGCCGTCTGCTTGTCCATGTAATCGACGTTTCCGGCAGTGAGGGCAGAGACCCTGTGGAAGATTTTGACGCCATTTGCGCTGAGCTTGAGAACTACTCCGTAGATTTGAGCAACCGGCCCATGATCGTTGCTGCCAATAAAATCGATCTGCTGATGCCGGAGAGCGACAACCTGGAGCGTCTGCGTGCCCATGTGGAGGCTGCCGGTTGTGCGTTTTACGAGATTTCTGCCGGCACCACCCAGGGTACCAAGAACCTGATGCGTGTGGTGGCGCAGCGGCTGAGTACACTGCCGCCTGTGACCATCTATGAGCCGGAATATGTGGCGCCTGTGGCGGCAGCTGGCAGCCCGGAGGAGCTGGAAATCGATCACTATGGCAACACCTGGATGATTACCGGAAAGTGGCTTGAGAATCTGATCATGGATATCAACTTTGATGACTATGAGGCTCGCAACCATTTTGACCTGCTCTTGCGGCGCAGCGGCTTGTTCAAACGGCTGGAGCAGATGGGAATTCAGGATGGCGACACCGTAGATATTTATGACTTCCAGTTCGAATATCAGCGCTAAATAGAGGATTTTGTAATATTTTGGAAAAAAGCTTTGCCATTTTCGATTCTGTTTAGTATAATGAAGGGGACGAAGGTTCGTTCCCTTCATTTTTTTGTAATTGTAACTTCCGGAGGTCTAAAGTATGATCTGCAATCTGAATCATTTATCTTTTCAATCCTACGGTACCATTGAATCGGAGCGTGTGCTGGCTAAGGATTTGCTGGACAAGGCTGCTGAGAACCGTGTGATGGCGCTTTCTGGGGAAGCGTGTAGAGTGTATCGCTGTGCCCGTGAGATTTGGGTGCGCAACCATGAAAATATGACGGTGCTCTCTGTGTCGCTGGATGGTGAAACCTATCAGCATTTTTATTTGGATAAAGTGATTTGTATTAAGCCCGGTGTCTACTTTTCTCTGCGCCCGTATCAGGATGCATCCAGTGTGGAGCTGGCAGGGGAACAGATGCCTGAGGAGGTGACAACGGATCATTCTGCCAATAATTATCGGATGAAACGAAATATTGCGGTGAACAGCATTTATACCTTTTTTTACCATGAAAAGGAGAAGGGATTTATCTTCCCGGGGGAAGCCCATAAGCCTCTGGAGCTGACATATGTAGATAATGGCGCCATTCATTCGGTGGCCGATGGTATGGATGTTCTGCTGAATCAGGGGGATCTGGTGATCTATGCGCCCAATCAGTGGCATATGCAGTATGCTGACGAAGATGTGTCTGCAAGTTATATCACCATCAGCTTTGATCTGGATGGAGTGTGCCCGGAGAGTCTGTTTAATCGAAAGTTTTCCATCCCGCAGTCTGCGGTTCCTATGTTACAGAGATTGCTCTGGGAGCACGATCAGGTGGATTCCTATTCCGAGGACATGATGATTTGCTATTTGCAGATTCTGCTGCTGACGCTGCTGCGGGAGCAGACAAGTCCCACGCAGGTGAAACTGCGCACCACCAATGCGGTGAACTCTGAGAATGAGATCATCCGCCGTGCCCAGCAGTTTATCAGTACCCATGTCCGGGACAAGCTTACGGTGCCGGTGGTTGCGCGCCATGTGGATGTGAGCCCCAGTTACCTGACGGCGTTATTCCGCAAGAATTTGCAGATTTCCCCGGGAGAGTATATTCGCCGCGTAAAACTTCAGGAAAGCAAGCAGATGATCCGGGAAGATAACATGAACTTTACGGAGATTGCGGCGGTTCTGCAATATTCCACGGTGCATCATTTTTCGCGCCAGTTCAAGGATAAGTTTGGTATTACACCGACGGAATATGCAAAATCTGTCCGATAAACAGGTTACGTGTGTGAAAATAGAGGCCGGTGCTGCATCCTGCAGCACCGGCTTTTTGGAAAAATCTCAATTATCCACAGTGTGGTCACATTCTGTGGACAAATTTTTCGTTTTGAAGAAAACTTTTGACATAGTTCGGTTGGAATAAAAAACAATCCACAGGATGTGGCCGTTGTGTGGATAAATCATTCAATCAGCCGGAAAGATAAAAAACACCCCGAAGGAAAATCCTTCGGGGTGTATCGCTTATCAATTAGTCTGCAACATAGGGCAGCAGAGCAATCTGGCGAGCACGCTTGATAGCGGTGGTCAGACTACGCTGATGAGCAGCACAGGTACCAGTGGTACGGCGGGGCAGGATCTTGCCACGCTCGGACAGGTAACGGCGCAGCTTTGCAGTGTCCTTGTAATCGATAACAGTCACCTTGTCAACGCAGAAAGAACAAACCTTCTTACGCTTGCGGGGACGGACACGCTGTTCGTTAGCCATGATGATTCCTCCTTATTAGCATTGTAGAAAATTCAAGAATTAGAAAGGAAGCTGTGCATCGTCATCTTCCAGCATAGCGAAGTCGGATGCAGGTGCAGAGGCAGGGGCGCTGTAGCCGCCAAAGCCGCTGTTCTGAGCCTGACCATAGGAGTTGCTGCCGTAGGTGTTGCCACCAAAAGAGCTGGCACCATGGTCATCACGCTTGCTGTCGCCGAAGTAGACATTGTCTGCCACGATTTCGGCGGTGCGACGCTTGTTTCCATCTTTGTCGTTCCAGGAACGAATCTGGAGACGACCGGATACCACTGCCATACGGCCCTTGGTGAAGTACTTGGAGACAAATTCTCCAGTCTGACGCCAAGCAACGCAGTCAATGAAATCCGTTTCCCGTTCGCCACCGTCTTTTGGAGCAAAGTCTCGATCCACAGCCAGAGTAAAGCTGGCTACGGCGACACCGCTGCCGGTACGGCGCAGTTCGGGGTCACGGGTCAGACGACCCATGATGGTGATGTGGTTGAGCATAAGAACTCCTCCTTACTCTTCCACTGCAGTGGTCATGCAGCGCATAACGCCTTCGGTGATCTTCATCACACGCTCCAGCTCAGCGGGGAACTGGGGCTTGGACTCGAAGTTCATCAGAACGTAGTAGCCCTCAGCCATGTCATTGATGAGATAAGCCAGACGACGCTTGCCCCACTCGTCAATGTTGGTCAGAGTACCCTCCGCTTCCACCATTGCCTTGAACTTTTCCACAAGTGCTGCGATACCCTCTTCGCCGATGGTAGCATCGATGATGTAGAGTACCTCATACTTACCGGTAATCTTAGCCATGTTGTTTGCACCTCCTTTTGGACGTTTGGCCCCCAGGCACACTGGGAGCAAGGATTGTCTAATTTTCAGACTGATTCATTATATCGGGAAAAAATCAATTTGTCAATACATTTTTCCTGTAAGTTTCAGAAAAATATTACAAAATTCCTGCATTTTGGTGGTGGAGATCTCAGGATCGGGGATATCCAGGGTATAGCGCTCGCACACGTTGATTACTTTGGTTCCGTTGTATTCTTTTTCCCGCTGGATATTCTGGCCGTAGCGCATATGTACGTGCCCGTGGAGCAGATATGTGGGGTGATAACTGTCGATCAATTCTAAAAAGGCGGCAAACCCTCGGTGGGCGGCATCTTCTGCATCGCCAACGCCCAGGGGTGGGGCGTGGGTAACGACGATATCCACGCCGCCGGCCTGTTTGATCTGCCATTTTAATTTGCGGATACGGCTGCGCATCTGACGCTCGGTGAATTGAAAACTGCCGGGGCGGTATCGATAGCATCCGCCCAGTCCCAATATCCGAAGCCCCTTGTATGTGACAAGCTTGCCGTCAATACAGTCGCAGCCCTCCGGTGGTTTTTGTTCATAATTCGTATCGTGGTTGCCGTGGACATACATGACCGGGCATCTTGCCATGGTTACCAAGAAGGATAGGTAAGATGCTTTCAGGTCACCGCTGGATAATATGAGGTCATAATCCTTTAGGCGTCCGGGGATATAGTGCTCCCACAGGGCGCTGCATTCTTCATCTGCAACTGCGAGAATTTTCACGGGGATACCTCCTCTGGATTTTCCGGGGGATAAATACCCAATAATTTCACCATGGGACGGGAGATGGGCAGCACATCCTCATATTTGGGAATATAACCGTGGACGTTATTACACAGCCAGTCCATATGCAGCAAATCGTCCGGTGACAGACTCCGTGTGCCATCGTTGATGATGGTACCATCCTGTGCAACGATTTTACGGTAGAAGGGATCGAGCAGTCCCTGCCGAAGGCCGGTGCGCAGCATTGTGGCCAGCATCCGAACGCCGTCGGGCAGTTCTTCACCCAGGGTCACATCAATGACACCGCTGCTCATGCCCCACCAGTAATTTACGATTTTTCCGCCTTTTTCTGTGTCCCAAGAGCCATTGAGCATGGAACGGACAATAGTTTCGTAGAATTTACCCCAAATCCATGTTGGGGAGCCCAAGGAAATGAAGGTTCCGTCGTCATCCGCCATAAAGGTTCCGGAATCGGTGAACATACGGTCTTCTGCGGGGGTATCGCGGTTGGAAATCACACGGATGCCATCGGTGAAGAATTCTCTGGTGGGATTGCCCGGCAGGCAGGACCACTTCAGCTCAATCTTTGCTCTGGGATTGGTCATCTGCGCGCCCAAAGCAAATGCGTTGATGGCCGCAGGAACACCGTGGATGGGATAACTGCCCACATAACCGATGCGGTCATTTTTCGCCATTGCACCTGCGATGGCGCCGGTAATGAACTTGCCCTCGTAAACACGGCTGTAGTAGGTGCGCACGGTAGAGTAGGGCATATGCACCGAGCAATTGAGCACCTTGACTTTGGGATATTTTACAGAGATTTTCAGACAGGGGGCAATCAGCTGGGGGGTGGTAGCAAAAATCACATCGGCGCCAGATGCAATGGCCTGCTCCATCATCTGCTCAGCAAGCTCTGGCGTATCGGCACCGAAATAGCTCTGGACAGAGACCTGTTTGCCAAAAACCTGCTCCAGATGCTGCCTGCCTTTGTCGTGGGCCATGGTCCAAGGGCTTGTTTCAACGGTACGCTGATGGATAAAGGCCAAACTAATATAGTCTTTTCGAATGATTTTGCTGAAAATGCCGGTTTTTTCTTTTGTGGGTGCCTCGGTGGAAACCACTGGGATGGGGGAGTCCATAGCGATGACATTATCCCACATTTCTTCCAAAGAAGTTTTTAGTTCACCGGTGGACATTTTTCCCAAATCGGAATAGGGATACAGTTCCAGCCATAACAGCAGGGCATCCTCCGGCTGGCTGTACAGTGATTTGCCTCCAAGGGCGTAAAAGGCTTCCTTAAAATACTGGAAGTAGGCACGAAAACGGCGGCAATCCTCCTCTGCCCAGACCTGTCCCTGGGGTAGGCCCACCGCGCTGAGCAATTTTGCGTACTGGCCGGGGTGGGTGAACTGAATATCATAGATTTTTGTGGCTTTGTAAAAGTCCAAAAATTCATAATAGGCCTTCACGTGCAGGTCTTCGCTGGGAGCGGGGATGATTCGGTGGACATTACCGGGGATTCGGGTCGCACCATAGTATTTGAGGACGCTGACCCGTTTGTTGCCCTCCTGCACATAGAAATTTCCCAGATATTCATAGCAGGTAATGGGGTCACGGATGCCTTCTTCAGACAAATGCGCCATACACAGGTTGATCCATTTCAGCGCAAATTCGGATTTTGCGTCCAGCAGGGGCAGGAACCCTGCGGTGAATGCAGAAATTCGTCCGGCGGTTTTTGTGCCCACAATTCGTTCCACTGGGATATCCACTAAGCCCACATATTGGCTGGATTCTGCAATGGAATCGGCAACTAAATCGTCCAGAACGGCGGGGTTGGGGTCCAAGCCCTTCATCAGCCGTTCCTTCTGTTCGGCCTTGCCCAAGCGAAGGGCACGATTATATTGTTCAATAGCCTCAGATCGATCCATAATATAAGTCCTCCCTAGGATAAATAAAGCCAAATCAAATCAAATATATCATACTGCCTTTTTTGCGTAATTGCAACAAAAAGCGTGCCGAAACATATGTTCCGACACGCATGGTTTTGATGTATGAGCCGTGGGTTCCGGGAGCGGACACGGTTTGGTCTACCGGGGCATCCCCTTGGGCAATCCCATAGAAGACCGTTGCCTGCCCACGCAACGGTGAACTTATCGAATTTTTTCACCGTTTAGGACGGCCTCAATCAGGCGGTCACCGTGATAACGCAGTTTCAGCAGGAAGAAGGGGGCATCCTGCCACAGAAGATCTAAGAAAATCTTGTCGCCCTCCCACTTGGGCAGGCTGTCCAGAAAATCTCTGGAAATCCACTGCAAATCGCCTTCGTCACATTCTTTCAATTCCCCGGTAAAGCCATCTGCGGTGAACAGGTACATGAACTGGCAGTCCCCGGGATTTTCTGTGAGAAAGGTCACAACGCCCCGGCATTTCCACTGGGTCAGGGTCAGGCCGGTTTCTTCCTTCGCCTCCCGCAGCAGGCATTCATCCGGGGTTTCTTCCCCCTCAAATTTACCGCCAATGCCGATCCATTTATCCTGATTGATGTCGTTCTTCTTTTTCACCCGATGGAGCATCAGAACCTGATCCCCCTGAGTGATATAGCACAGTGTTGTGTTTAGCATGATGCACCTCCGTCCTGAATCTGCTTGACAGCGTGGTCGTTTCCGTTTTGAATCAGCCTGACGGCTTGGCGAAGGTTTTTAATTTGAATCACGGACTGACCATCGGCTTTTTCTCCGTCCAGGGTCCATGGCATATCCGGCTCGGGGAAAATGGTGAGACTGGGGGCAGAACGGAAGGTGATCATGTTGCAGTTGTATTTCTGGTTCCGCAGTGCCACAATGCATTCGTGCAGTTCCAGGGGGTCTTTGGGGACACGCACCAGCAAAATTTCAAACTTTCCGTCACACATATCCACCTGCTCCGGGGAAAGGGTCAAAATTCCCCCAACAGAGGTGGAATTGCTGACAGCGCCAAAGATAAAATCCCCCTCGATCACTTCATCCTCCAGTTCCAAACGCATATGGGTGGTGCGAATCTGGGGCAGTTCCTGAATGCCCTCTAAAATATAGGCCAAATGGCCCAATGCATTTTTGACACTCTGGGGCGTGGAATAGGATGCTCTGGTAAATGCGCCGAAAGAGGCTACATAGCTAAAATAACGGTGGTTGAATTGCCCCACATCATAGGCAACGGGAGTGCCATCAACAATATCCTGAGCCGCCTGAAGGATATTACCAGATAGCTTTAGGGATGTGGCAAAATCATTTGTGGAGCCGCAGGGAATATATCCGATGGGGCGGTCAATTCCGGTTTGCAGGACACCGCTGATGGTTTCGTTCAGTGTGCCGTCACCGCCGGCGCAGACCACCAAATCAAAATCTTCCAGTCGACGCTTTACGACTTGGGTACCGTCCCCGGGGCCTGCGGTCATATAGGTGGTGACCTCGTAGCCGCCCTGGTTAAAGATGGAAATCATTTGGGGCAGGTATTTATTCGCCTTGCGCAGACCTGCGCAGGGATTCATGATAAACAGCATTTTCTGCATAAAAAAGCACCTCGTAATTGGTGGTGAAATAGGCTTTTCACGTTGAATAGTGCCTATATTATACCATGATTGCCAATGTTAGCAAGAAGGTGCCTGCAAAGTTTAGAAATGCTTTACAATTTAGTTTTCTGAGAAACAGGTATAGATGCTGCCGGGCTGCAAAGAACACTGACGCAGCCGCGCCAGCTCCGAAACGGTGACAAATTCATACCCTTCTGCATGGAGCCTGTCTACCACATCAAGTGCAGCCTCAATAGAACTGTCATACATATCGTGCATCAAAATGATGTCGCCGTCGCCCACCTGGTCCATTACGGATTGTTCCACCTGAGATGCAGAGTGAACCGCCCAATCCCTCGGGTCTACAGACCATGTAATGATGGACAGGCCCATGTCAAGACAGACTTCTTTGACCTGAGGGGCAGATGCGCCTCCGGGGGGACGCAGCAGGGTGACTTCACACCCTTCCGGCAGCAGCGCAAGGGTGTTTTCAAGCTCCGTGCGAAGTTTTTGGGCACTCATATCTGCCATGGAGTCATGGGAATAGCCGTGTAGCCCAATCTCATGGCCTTCCTGGGCAATTCTCTGGGCAAGCTCTGAAAAGTCCTCCAGCCGATAGCCGCACAGGAAAAACGTGGCGTGGGTGCTGCGCTCCTGCAAGCCGTCCAGCAGGGCCTCGGTGAACCGACCGGATGGGCCATCATCAAATGTTAAAGCCACATATTTTGTCTCGGAAGCAGCCGAAACCGGCGGGCAAAACAAAATTGCAGCCATTATAAAAGCAATCAATCGTCGCAAAACATCCATTCCTTTCTAAAACCCTTTGACGAAGTGGGAAAAATGGGGTATGATATATTTAATAACGAAAAGACAGGAGGGAAATCCTTGGATCTCATTTGTCCAATTTGTGCCAAACCACTGCAATTGATGAACCGGAGCTATTGCTGCCAGAGCGGCCATGGTTTTGACCTTGCCCGGCAGGGCTATGTGAATTTGCTGGTGGTTCAGCAGAAACATTCCCTTCATCCCGGCGACACCCGGGAACAGGTGCTTTCTCGTCGTGCATTTTTACAGACGCAGACTTATGCGCCAATCGTTGAGGCGGTCAAGTCTGCTGCAATTTCTCACGGGGCAAGGGGCCCGGTGCTGGATGTGGGCTGCGGCGAAGGGTACTATGCAACCCGTGTGGCGCAGGCCCTTGGCGCAGAACTGATCGGATTGGATATTTCCAAAGAGGCTGTGCGCTGTGCAGCGGCACAATACAAAGGAACCACCTGGATTTGTGGAACGGCATCCCATCTGCCGGTGGCAGACCATAGCGTGGGACTGCTGATGAGTATGTTTGCGCTCACCATGCCGGCGGAGTTTAAGCGGGCATTGAAGAAGGATGGAATTTTTATCCAGGTTTTGGCGGCGCAAGATCATCTTTTGGGGCTGAAATCCATTATTTACCCGGAACTGCATCTGAAAGAAAAGGACAGCGTGCCACAGCTGGATGGATTTACACTGGTGGAGTCGATCCCGGTTTCCTTCTCCTTCACCGTTCGGGACGAACAGGTGCACAATCTGCTGTCCATGACGCCCCATGTGTTCCGCATCAGCGCAGATGGCGCAGCTCGTCTGGCTCAGACAACGGAACTTCATGACCGGGCCAGCTGTGTTGTGAATGTCTACAAGCTTGTCTGACGCTGTTACTTTGCCCGGGCACAGGGATTTGATACTGTAAAACATTGGAGAATTGAGAAATGCTGGAAAAATTACAGGCGGTTGAAAATCGCTTTGAAGAGCTTTGCGCCAAATCCGAACAACCGGATTTTTACGCTGACCCCAAAAAAGCCGCAAAGCTTTTGCGTGAAAAAAATGATTTAGAGCCCATTGTGGATTGCTTTCGGGAATACAATTCCGCTTTGCAGGAGCAGGCAGAGGCAGAAGAACTGATGAGCGACCCGGAGATGCGGGAATTCTGTCAGGAGACCTTTCAGGCGGCAAAACAGCGGCAGGAAGAGCTTTATCGCCAGCTGCAGCTATTGCTGCTGCCCAAAGACCCCAACGATGACAAGAGTGTCATTATGGAAATCCGCGGCGGTGTCGGCGGTGAAGAAAGTGCCCTGTTTGCCCACAGTTTGTTCAGAATGTATTCCATGTATGCAAACCAAAAGGGCTGGAGCGTGGAACTTTTAAACTATTCCGATACGGAATTGGGCGGCGTGAAAGAGGCAGATTTTGTCATCAACGGTCGTGGGGCTTATTCCCGCCTCAAATATGAATCCGGTGTCCACCGGGTTCAGCGTGTGCCGGAAACCGAGTCCGGCGGTCGTGTTCACACTTCTACCGCTACCGTGGCGGTTTTGCCGGAAATGGAAGAGGTGGATGTGCAGATCAATCCTGCGGATATTGAAATGCAGGTTTTTCGTGCCTCTGGCGCCGGCGGTCAGCACGTGAACAAGACCAGTTCGGCGGTTCGTCTGATTCACAAACCCTCTGGGATTGTGGTTTCCTGCCAGGAAGAGCGCAGTCAGGTGCAGAACCGGGAAAAATGTATGCGGATGCTGGCATCCAAGCTCTATGAAATCGAGCAGGAGCGTGTGGAATCCGAGGTTACAGGTATGCGCCGCAGTCAGGTTGGCACGGGTATGCGCAACGAGCGAATCCGTACCTATAATTTCCCTCAGGGTCGGGTCACCGATCACCGCATCGGTCTGACGCTGTACAAAATCGACGCGGTCATGGACGGGGCGTTGGATGAGATCATCGATGGTCTTGCAACTGCCGATCAGGCAGAAAAGCTGAAGAATGCCCAAAACTGATATACTATTATATAAAGAAGGTTGCACAATGAATACCTTGCGTTTGTCCGCGCAGGACCCGAAAACGGCATCTGTTGCGGCAAAGATCATTCAAGATGGCGGCTTGGTTGCCATCCCCACGGAAACGGTCTATGGACTGGGTGCCAATGGACTGGATGAGCAGGCGGTTTCCAAGATTTTTGAGGCCAAAGGCCGTCCCCAGGATAACCCCCTGATCCTTCATGTGGCAGAACCGGCCCAGATGGAGCGTTTCTGCCATGATATTCCCAAAGAGGCCTATCTGCTGGCGGAGAAATTCTGGCCAGGCCCCTTGACCATTGTTTTGCCTGCCCGGGATGTGGTGCCCAAGCGCACCACCGGCGGCCTGAGCACGGTGGCAATTCGCTGCCCCGACAGTGCGGTGACCAGAGAGATCATTCGTCTGGCTGGCGTTCCTGTGGCAGCGCCCTCTGCCAATCTTTCGGGGAAACCCTCTACCACCACTGCCCAACATGTGCTCCATGACCATGACGGCAAAATCGATGCGGTGGTGGATGGAGGGCCGTGCAGTGTGGGCGTGGAATCCACCATTGTGGATTTGACGGAGAAACCGGCAAGATTGCTGCGCCCCGGCGGAATCACACCGGAACAGCTGACCCAGGTGCTTGGGGAATTGACCATTGATGAAGCGGTCACTTCCCAGATTGACCCCACCAAGGTGGTGAAAGCGCCGGGAATGAAGTATCGCCATTATGCGCCCTGTGCCAGTGTGGTGATTGTGGCAGGGAGTCGGGAAAAAGCGGCAGAATATGTACATAAATTCTATGAGCCAGAGGATCGGGTACTCTGTTTTGAGGAGGAACTTCCCCTGTATGCAGACTGCAACCCATTGTCCTATGGCAGGGAATCGGATGTCAATACGCTGTCGGCAGGATTGTTTGATGCCCTGCGGATTTTGGATGACCCCGGCATCCACCGTGTGTTTGCCCGTTGCCCCGAGGGCGGCGGTGTGGCCTATGCGGTGCAGAATCGTCTGAAAAAGGCGGCTGCGTTCCACATTGTGGATGCGGAGGCGGAACAATGATCATCGGGATCACCGGGGGGACCGGCTGCGGCAAGACCACACTGTTAAATGAGATTGCCCAAAAGGGCGGACTGGTTCTGGACTGCGATGTCATTTACCATGAGTTGCTGCATACAGATCCGGGGCTGCTTTCTAAAATCAATGCAAGATTTCCCGGAACCGTGGAACACGGTGAGTTGAACCGGAAAAAACTGGGGGCGCTGGTGTTTTCTGACCAGCAGGCACTGCTGGATCTAAACGCCATCACCCATGGTGCAGTCAAGGCTGAGGTTCTGCGTCGCTTGGAACAGTCCCCTGAACTGGTGGCCATTGATGCCATTGCCCTGTTTGAAGGGGGACTGGCGGAACTGTGCGATGTGACAGTGGCAATTACCGCACCGTTGGAGGAGCGAATTCTGCGTCTGATGAAACGCGATGGAATCACACGGGAATATGCCCAAAAGCGTATTCTTGCCCAAAAGCGTGAGGATTTCTTCGTGACGCATTGTGATGTGGAGCTCCGCAATGATGCGGATCTTGCGGCATTTCAAATGAAATGTCAGAAATATATAAGAGAGATTTGTAAGTAATTTTTAGTTGGAGGTTTTCTTATGGAAAAGAGAGAAAAGAATTTGGTCGTTTTGGCGGCTGGCATTGGATCTAGATTTAAGGGCGGTGTGAAACAGCTGCAAAGCGTTGGTCCTTCCGGGGAATGTATCATGGAGTACTCAGTGTACGATGCAATTGAGGCTGGATTCAATCGAGTTGTGTTTATTATTCGACGGGACATTGAGCAGCTGTTCAATGATTCGGTGGGCAATCGCATTCGCAGCATTTGTGAAAAAAAGGGGGTAGAGATGGTTTGTGCCTATCAGGACAAACAGAATCTGCCCGAAGGTTTTACCTGCCCTGCAGAGCGCAGCAAACCCTGGGGAACCGCTCAGGCATTGCTCAGCTGCAAGGGAATGCTGCATGGCGGTTTTGTGGTCATCAACGCAGATGACTTTTACGGCAAAGAGGCCTATCGCCTGATGTCTGATTTCCTGGATCGCTTGCCTGCAGATGCACAAGGGGTCTATGGGTTGGCTGGATTCTGCCTGCGCAATACCCTCAGTGAGAACGGCGGCGTGACCAGAGGCGTGTGCCAAACCGATGCAGAGGGTATGCTGACAAAGATTTCCGAAACAAAGAATATTGTGAGGGATGGTAACGATGCAGCAGTGGAGCTGAACCAGCAGAAGGTGCATCTGGATGGAGATATCCCTGTTTCCATGAACATGTGGGCATTTACGCCTGACCTTCTGGAGCGGCTGGAGGAACAGTTTGCAACCTTCCTGCGCAATGGCGGATTGGAAACATTAGATTCTGAGTTCCTGATTCCCGTTCAGATCGGTGAAATGATTGAGAAACAGGAAGTGCGTGTGAAGGTCGTCTGCACTTCCGGCCAATGGTTTGGTATGACCTATGCAGAGGATACCCCTGCTGTGCGCAAGGCACTGAAAGAAATGGCAGATGCAGGGAACTATCCTGACCCATTATTCTAAATTCTAAAAAAGTACGGCACCCCGTTTGGGGTGCCGTATCATGCATTTATGATCATTGGGGTAATTCGGTTTCGCCCTTTTGCGCAATGTTATTTTTCTTGAGATAGAGGATAGACCAGACCAGAATGATGGTGCACACGACTGTGATACACACATCTACCACTGGGCCGTTTTCGGGAAGATACTGGGTAATCTGGGCAATGGTATTGTTTGTAATATGCACGGCGATGCAGGCGTATAGGGATTTTGTGGTTTCAAACACCCAGATAATTGCCAGACCGAAGACAAACGCATCAATGACCCAAATCAATTCACCATGGCAGACTCCAAATAGGATGGAGGCAATCACCGCAGCTACGATGGTGGGCATACCTGCTTTCAGGCGGGTATAGATGAGGCCTCTGAACAGAATCTCTTCGGTGATGGGAGCAATCAGCGCCACGGCGATAAAGTTGATGGCGATGTTTCCGGCACTGAGAGAGTCGTGGCTCTGTGTAAAGCTTTCTATCAGATGATCGGGGAAGGGAAACGACTCAATCAGGAAGGCCAGCACGAATGCAACGCCCAAGGCAAACAGACAGGAACCAAGGATATTCTCTTTGCTGCATTTATTTAACTGGATTTCGTGAGAGAGCTTTTTCTTGCGCACCACAAAGAACAGCCATACGGCCAGCAACGTCAGAGAATTGCTGATGAGAAGAATGAGAGATGTGTCACGATTGAGCTTTGACGTGAGAAATTCGTTCAGCTGTGCGGGATCGACAGAACCGTTGCTTGCCAGCAGTGAAAAGGACAGGATAAACCCATATACTGCTCCCGTAAGGCCCTGAATCAGCAAATAGATCAGAAAATACATAGCAGCTTTGCCGATTGATTTGAAAAAGGTTTTCATACATGGTCACGCTCCTTATGATTTTGTGGGAATTTATGATATTATCTCATAAATGTTCACTGCTGTCTATAAAAGAAAGATGATTTAAGAATCTTAAGAATTGTCTCCACGGAACGTTTGCGTCTATTTGCTGCTGAATTGTTCCGGCAGTGCTGTTTCTGCCAATATGGGCGCAAAAAAAGAGAGCCCCTCACGCAAAACGCGCTTTCAGGCTCTCAATTGGTGCCGCTGACGGGACTCGAACCCGTACAGTATCGCTACCGGGGGATTTTAAGTCCCCTGTGTCTACCGATTCCACCACAGCGGCAGCTTAACTGTGATTCTATCATATTTGTATCTGTGCGTCAAGCAAAAGCTGCATTCTTTGGCGGGGCAGGGCCTGTCGTTGACATTAAAATGCCTGCATGATATACTTTGCCCTGTACGAAACGAATCATATGGAGGTAATCATGGAGAAGTTTTTTAGACTTTCAGAAAAAGGCACCAATGTGCGCACGGAAATTGCGGCAGGTGTCACAACGTTTATGGCAATGGCCTACATTCTCATGGTCAACCCTGGCATGTTCTCTCAGCTGGAGGGTGTTTCCTTTGGCGCAGCTTACATTGCAACGGGAATCCCTGCGGTGGTTGGCACGCTGCTGATTGGTTTGATGGCAGGTCTGCCTTTGGCCCAGGCTCCCGGTATGGGCCTGAACGCATATTTTGTTTTTACCGTCTGTATGGGACTGGGGTTCAGCTATGCAAATGCACTGCTGTTCGTCCTGGCGGATGGCCTGCTGTTTGTGCTGCTGACGGTCACCGGCCTGCGCCGTGTGATTTTTGATGCAATCCCGGAAGAGGTTAAGCATGCGGTGCCTGCCGGTATTGGTTTGTTTATCGCATTCCTTGGCCTGCAGAACTCTGGCCTGGTGGTAAACAATTCGGCCACCTGTGTGGGCTTGACATCTTTTAATGTGTTGGGCAGTGCCCAGTGGGCAGATATCATGCCATGTCTGGTGACGGTCGGCGCACTGATTGCCATTGGCGTTATGTCCAAAAAGGGCGTTCGTGGTGCAATTCTGTGGGCAATTTTGGGCGGTACTGCTGTGTACTATGTGCTTGGTTTCACCATCCCCGGCTTTTATGATGGATTTTTGGCGGGGGCATCCCTGAATCCTCTGGATGCATTCCGGGCCTTCTTCCGGGAGTCCTTTGGCGTGGTGTTTACCAAGGGCTTTGATTTCTCCAGCTACCTGAGTGTGCCGGGGCATAGCGTGGGCGGCATGATCCTGGCCTTTGTCACATGCGCTCTGGCATTCTGCATGGTGGATATGTTCGACACCATGGGTACTCTGTACGGTGCCTGCCGGGGCGGCAATATGCTCATCAAGGATGAAACCGGCAGAGAAGAAGTTCCCAACATGAACAAGGCCATGATGGCGGATGCAATCGCTACCTGTACCGGTGCAGTTTGCGGTACCTCTACCGTGACCACCTTCGTGGAGGCGTCCGCAGGTGTGGCAGCCGGCGGCAGAAGTGGTCTGGCTGCGGTGGTAACGGCGGGGCTGTTCTTCGTTGCGCTGTTCCTGTCTCCCATTGCGGCGCTGATTCCTGCGTGTGCTTATTCTGCTGCGCTGGTGTATGTGGGCATTCTGATGATCGGCTGTGTCAAAGATATCGAGTGGACCGATCCTGGCAAAGCCGTTCCTGCGTTTTTGACCATGACCATGATGCCATTTACGTACAATATCTCCTTCGGCATTGGCTTCGGCATGATTTCCTATGTGGTCGTGCAGTCCGCCACCGGAAATATCAAGAAAATCAATATCGGCACTTGGGTTGTGACAGCGCTGTTTACGGCAATGTTCTTCCTGACCCATTGATCCAAAGTGAAAAGACCGCCCGAGAGGGCGGTCTTTTCTTATATTTATATAGTATAGTGCTGCGGCGAGAGTGGAGAGCGGCTGTGTGGGCGCAAAGAGGCGTATGAGGAGCAGTTCATATACAAAATATGGTGCTTGTGGTAAAGATGTTGGGGGATATCTGATTCGGGGAATGCTGAAATGCAAGAATGGTGTACATGAAATTGCAAAAATGTATTTTCAGCAGGGACAAATGAATGCAAAGTGCATTACTCTTGCAGACTGCATCGAAAAAAACGGTGTTATGCAGGATAAAATGTAAAAAATGATGCGAAGAAAATCAATTTACTTGAATATAAAACCATGGAAAAATGTGAAAAATGGATGAAATATTAGTAAAACATAGATATGTATGCAAATGTGTGTGCGAAATCACTAAAAAGGAATGGTGAAAAGTGGCGGCTTTCGTGCAAACAAACGACTTCGCAATTTTTAGATTTGAAATTGCAAAAAATGGTTGATTCCATAAAAATAATATGGTATAGTAAGAGCAATTCTTAGAAAGTTAGAGTTGATTAATTGTACTTGCTGAGATGTGCTGTGAATGGCAGATTGCATAAAAACAGATGCTTGATCGAAAGCAAACCTGCTATATCTATAGAAGCACAGCAAAATGAATGGTTATCACAAAAAAGTGCGTATTTTCACTTGTATTTTAACCATGCAGTGCATATACTCTACATCAATAATAATTTGTGGACGCTTTTGCAAGACACAGTTATTATATTAGATCGATTTATCGGTCGGAAAAATAAGGAGGAAATGAAAATGAAGAAACTCATTGCGCTGCTGCTTGCTGGCGTTATGGTTGTTGGCATGGCTGCCTGTGGCGGCAATACCGACCCCGGAACAACCAACGCTCCCGCAGCTTCCACACCCGATGCCTCAAATGCTCCCGTTAGCACGGAGAAGCGCGAGAACAAGATTGTTCTGGGCGACCTGACCGAACTGACCGGCGACTTCTCCGGTGGCCTGATTACCAACGGTGCTTCCGATATGCTGGTTGAAAGACTTGTAAACGACTACGGCACCATGGTGCGTAACCGTGAAGGCGTCTATGTCAAAAACCCCTCTGTCATGAAGGACTGGAGCCGTACCGACAATGAAGATGGTTCTGCTACTTACACCGTTAGCATCAACGAGGGCCTGAAGTTCAACAACGGCGATCCCATCACCGCTGCTGACTACGTCTTCCCCCTGGCACTGAGATGTACTCCTGCTGCTGCTGGCCTGAAGTTCAAGACTGCAACTCAGACCACTCTGGCCGGCGCTGCTGCATCTTACGCAGGTGAGACTCCTTATGTTTCCGGCCTGCGCCTGATTGATGATTACACCTTCAGCATGACGATCGTTCCTGATTACGCTCAGTACTACTACGCTGATACCAATGCTGAGGCAAAGCCCTGGAATGCTGAGTTCTGGATCGGCGAAGGTTACGGCGTTGCTGATAACGGCGAAGGCGTCTGCATCACCAAGGACGGCGAGCCTGTTGTCCTGCAGGCAGCTGATATCGAAAAGCATTTCCGTGAGTCCCTGTCCGCTACCAACGGTTTTGTTTCCGCTGGCCCTTACCAGATCACCAAGTGGGATGCCGCTACTTCCCAGGTAACTCTGGACATCAACCCCAACTATGCTGGTAACTTTGAAGGCCAGAAGCCTTCCATTCAGACCATCGTTATCATCCGTGCTGAGGATGCAACCTGGTCCGATAAGCTGAAGACCGGCGGCATGGATATGTACGCTGGCCTGGTCGACGGCGACGATATCAACACCCTGATGGATATGATTGAGGGCGGCGCTCCCTTCCAGGCTGTCCAGTATGACCGCGCCGGCTACGGCAAGATTCAGTTCCTGTGCGATGTGGGCCCCACTCAGTTTGTTGAGGTTCGTCACGCAGTCGCTCAGCTGCTGAACCGTGAAGAGTTCGTTCAGACCTTCTGCCAGGGCTGGGGTAACGTTGTCAACGCTCCCTACGCAACTGCTATGCAGATGTACAAGGACTCCAAGGACTTCCTGGCTGATAACCTGAATCCTTACACCTACGACGTGGATGCTGCTAACGCTGAACTGGATGCCAACGGCTGGAACCTGAATGCCGAGGGCGGTGCTTGGGACGGCAACGGCCTGCGCCACAAGGATGTTACCGATCTGGATGTCAACAAGGACGGCTGTGTCGAAGTTGGCGGCAAGACCCTGATGCCTCTGCGTATTCAGTGGTACGGCACTGAAAAGAATGCCGTTACCGACCTGCTTTCCATCATGCTGGTTGAGTCCGAAGCTGTTAAGAAGTCCGGCATGGAGATTGTTAAGACTACCGGCAACTTTGACGGTGTTCTGAGTGCAATCTACCACGAGGATCCCGATGGCAACAAGATTCCTGCTGAGTTTGGCATGCTGAACCTGGCTACCAGCTTTACTTCCTCTGTCTATGACAAGGCTTTCAACTGGAGCGACGATCCTGCGTACGTCAGCATGGGCCTGAACGAAAACTACCTGTTCGATATGGGTGAGGGCGGTCTGGATGACCTGTCCATGAGAATGGTTTACGATGTTAAGCCCGGCGACTATGAAGGTTACCTGGATCTGTGGCAGAAGTACATTGTCCGCTGGAACGAAATGCTTCCCGAAATTCCTCTGTACTCCAACATCTGCGTCTCCGCTGTTCCCACCTGGGTCGAAGGTTACGAGGAGAACTCTTTCTGGAGCTTTGAGAATGCAATCCTTTACGCTTCCATTCCCAGCGCTCAGTAATTTGTCTGACCAGTTAATCTAATCCCTGTATGACCGGATGGGGACGGGCAAAAAAGTCCGTCCCCATTTTCGTACCGCAGGTGTTTCCGAGAAAATCGGAGGCAGCTGCGGTATGAAAATGGGATCCCATTCGAAAGAGATAACCCCTGCTCCGGTCCAGACTGATTCGGTTTGGGCCGCATTATTCCGAAAATGGATGGTGATTTATTTGTCTAAATATATCGTAAAACGTATTGCATACATCGTGGTGGTTTTCTTCATCACCTCTTTCCTGATGTATGGCCTGTTCAGTCTGATTCCTTCAGACCCTGCCCGTGCGCAGATGGAACCCCTAAAGACCACCCTGAAACCTGAAGTCTATCAGCAGAAGTATCTGGAACTTCGGGATCAAATGGGTCTTGATGATTCCGTTCTGATTCGCTATGCCCGTTGGATCGGTTTTGCACCGGACAAGCAGTCCGGCGAATTCGATGGCGTTCTGCAGGGTAACTTCGGTTATTCCATGATGCGTCAGAAGGATTGTATTGAGGTTATCAAGGCACCTATGGGCAATACCATTCTCTTCAATGTCTTTGCAACCATTTTAACACTGGCGATTACCATCCCAGTTGGTATTTGGTGTGCAGTGCATAAGGGAAGCACCCTGGACCAGGGCGTTCAGGCATTTACAATTCTCGGCTATTCTCTGCCCCAGTATATCATTGCGCTGATTTTCATCTTTGTGTTTGCTGTTCTTCTGCGCTGGTTCCCTGTTGGCGGTGCAGCAACGCCCGGCAGCATGTACACCGGTATTCGGGAACTGGGTGACCGCCTGTACTACATGGCTCTGCCCATCATCGTCAGCGTTTTCGGTGCACTGGGTGGAATGAGCCGTTATGTTCGTGCATCCATGATCGATGCGCTGAGCATGGACTGCATCCGTACTGCCCGTGCAAAGGGCGTGAAAGAGCGTGTTGTCATTTACTCTCATGCATGGCGCAATGCACTGCTGCCTGTCATCACTTCAATCATCGGTTGGTTCCTGAGCGTGTTCTCCGGTTCTCTGGTTCTTGAGAATGTGTTTGGACTGAACGGTATGGGTGCTCTTTACATCAAGGCTCTGAATGGTAACGACGCAGAGCTATGTCTGGCAATTCAGATGTTCTATACAGTAGTTTCTCTGCTCGGTAACCTGGTTACTGACTTGGCATATGGCTTCGTGGATCCCAGAGTCCGCGTGGATAAATAAGGAGGTGCCGATAAATGGCTAAAAACAAGAAAACCAGCACCATCGGCGCCGCACTGGGCCGTATGTTTGGCATGAAAAAAGTTGAGCGCAACTTCATGGAGGAAGAGGCTCTGCAGAGCCCCGGCCGTGTTGCTGCAAGCAATTTCTTCCACCGTCCCACCGCTGTGTTCGGTTTGGTGGTATTCCTGGCAATTTTTCTTTCCGTTATGATTGGACCGTACTTCATGCCCATTGATCTGGGCCATGCAGACTCCAATCTGGCGAATATTGCTCCCGGCTACAACATGATGTCCATTCCCAGCCAGATGCGCAAGGAAGGCATTGCCGATATCACCGCCGGTCAGACCTACGGCATGGGCTTGTCCGAGGCTGGTAAGATCTATACCTGGGGCTATACCAAAGTTTCCAACACCATTGACCTGAAGAATGTTCCCCAGGAACTGACCACGGGTGAAATTGATGTTGAGCATATGGCTGCCGGTAATGACCACGCTGTGGCCATCGATGCAGACAACAATTTCTACTTCTGGGGCAACGATCGTCTGTTCCAGAGCAAGTACGAGCAGAACGCCGATCTGATGCGTGCGCTGAAGTTGGGCAATCTGGAAGTCAAGCAGTTGGAGGCTGGCAACCAGTTCACCGTTCTGCTGGATACAGACGGCAATGTGTATCTGTGGGGCAATCCCTCTACCACTGATCTTGACTGCCGTGAATCCGAGCGTGAAGTAGAGGGCATGGATCACAAGCCCCGTAAGTACCAGGGCAACGTTGAAAAGGTCGCAGTTACCTCCAATGCATATATTGCACTGCTGAAGGATGGCACTGTAGCATATACCGGATATCAGGGTGATTCTCCTCTGAATTCCAATATGCCCAAAGAGCTGATGAATGGATCAATTAAGGTCGTGGATATCGCCGCTTCCTCCCAGGCAGTTGCTGCTGTTGATGAAACCGGTAAGGTATGGATTTGGGGTGTCGCCACTCATGGCGAAAAGGTCGTTCCTGAGATGTCCTCCAAGCCTGTGAAGATTTACGGTGGACGTTTCCACTTCACCGCTTTGCTTGAAAATGGCGATGTGATTTCTTGGGGCGATAACATGTACGGTCAGACCGAAGTTCCTGCCTCCGTCCATAATGCCGAGGTGGTCGATCTGTTCTGCGGCGGTTATCAGAACTATGTTATCACCGCCGATGGAGATGTTGACACCTGGGGCCTGAGAGGTTTCCTGTGTGGTACGGACGAGCAGGGCCGTGACCTGCTGGCTCGTATTATTAACGGTGGTAAGACCACCATGACCGTCGGTGGTATCGCAGTTGTGATCTCTACCATCATCGGTGTGGTACTGGGCGGTCTGGCTGGTTACTTCGGCGGCAATATTGATATTGTGCTGAGCCGTGTGGCTGAAGTCCTGGGCGGTATGCCGTTCCTGCCGTTTGCACTGATCCTGTCTTCGATTATTCCAAAGGAAGTTACGGTTACCCAGAGAACATATATCATCATGTGCGTGCTGGGTGTCTTGAGCTGGGTCGGTACGTTCCGTCTGGTTCGTGCACAGATCTTCAGCCAGAGAGAGCAGGAGTATGTTACCGCAGCAAAGGCTCTGGGCGTTTCTGAGGCTACCATCCTGCGTAAGCACATCATCCCCAATGTGATGAGCGTGCTGCTGGTTTCCATCACTCTGGAATTTGCAACCTGTATGCTGACCGAGTCCAGCCTGTCTTATCTGGGCTTTGGTATCACCGCGCCCACTCCCACATGGGGCAACATGCTCAATACCTGTAATGACTCCATCGTCATTCAGCAGTATTGGTGGCGTTGGGTGTTCCCCGCTGCAATCTTCGGCCTGTGTACCGTCTGCATCAACCTGATGGGCGATGGCCTGCGTGATGCTCTTGATCCCAAGAGCAATGGTCGTTAAGGAGGTAGAATAATGGCTTTACTTGAAACAAAAGATTTGCATACTTTCTTTACGACTCGTCGTGGCACTGTCAAGGCGGTCAACGGTGTATCCTACTCCATCGAGCCCGGTAAAACACTGGGCATCGTTGGTGAGTCCGGCTCCGGTAAGTCTGTTTCTGCAATGAGCATTCTGAAGCTGCTGGACGGCAACGGCTACATTGATTCCGGCGAGATTCTCTTCGACGGAAAGGATATGACCAAGATCTCCACCAGCGAGATGAACCACATTCGTGGCAATGATATCTCCGTCATCTTCCAGGAGCCTATGACGGCCCTGAACCCCGTGTTCTCCATCGAGCGTCAGCTTTCTGAGCCCTTCATCATCCACCGTGGTATGAAGAAGAAGGAGGCAGCAGCTGCTGCTGTGAAGATGCTGGCAGACGTCAAGATTCCCAACCCAGAGGTTGTGGTCAAGCAGTATCCCCACCAGCTCTCCGGCGGTATGCGTCAGCGTGTTATGATTGCCATGGCCCTGGCATGTGAGCCCAAGCTGCTGATTGCAGATGAGCCCACCACCGCACTGGACGTTACCATTCAGGCGCAGATTCTGCACCTGATGAACGCCCTGAAGAAGGAGCACGGCACTTCCATTATGTTCATCACCCACGACCTGGGTGTTATCAACCAGATGGCAGATGATGTGGCTGTTATGTACTGTGGACAGGTTGTAGAGCATGTCCGTGCCGAAGATCTGTTCGGCGGCACAACCAAGTTCCTGCACCCTTACACAGAAGGCTTGCTGGCATCTGTGCCCAAGCTTGACACCAAAGCAAAGCGTCTGGACGCAATTCCTGGCGCAGTTCCCCATCCCCTGGACCTGCCCAAGGGCTGTAAGTTTGGACCCCGCTGCAAATACTGCACAGAAAAGTGCCGGGAGCAGGAACCTGAGCTGGTCAGCGTAGGCGAGGGCCATGAAGTCCGGTGTTTCTATCCGGAGAAGGAGGCTCGCCATGGCAAATAATGAAAAAAAGCTTTTGCTGCAGATTTCCAATCTGAAACAGTATTTCCCCGTTGGCAAGAAGGGCATGTTTGTCAAGGCCAACGACGGTATCAGCATTGATATTTATGAGGGTGAGACGTTTGGTCTGGTCGGTGAGTCCGGCTGCGGCAAGTCCACTCTGGGCCGTTCCATTCTGCAGCTTTACAAGCAGACTGACGGTCGTACCATGTACTTTGGCCGCTCCATTGATGAAGTGGCACCGAAGTATGTGCAGGAAACCTATCGTACGCTGAGCAAGCGCCGTGAGCATATGCACACCACTCGCCAGAAGTTTGAGGCTTATCAGGCCGAGTATGATTCCAAGTCTGAGCAAGAGCAGTACACCATGCATGACGAGCTGATGCGCCTGAGAAAGGAAGCAACCGACGCCATGCTGGATGTGACCACTTTGATTGGTGGTTTGATCGTGGCTCCCGATCTGAAGCCTGTGGAGCAGGTCTGTCTGGAAGAGTACGGCATCTCTAAGGAACTGTGCAGTGCAGAGAGACAGCGTCAGGATATTCAGCTGGATATTGACGATGCAGCATATGCTCTGGAAAAGGCAAAGGAAGCCGGGAAGTCCACCGACTCCCTGAAGGCAAAGCTGGACAAGGCCAATGCAAAGATGAAGGCAGTCGAAGATAAGATTGTTTCCATCAATGGCCGTATTGATGCTGTCCATGCAAAGATGGACAAGCTGCGTGAGCAGTATTGCAACGAGCCTGGCTACGCTGAGTATGAGACATATCGCAGCAGCGGCATTGACCTGGCTCGGTTGACCTATACCGAGATGAGAAATCTGCGCAGCGACCTGCAGCTGATTTTCCAGGATCCCTATTCTTCTTTGAACTCTCGTATGACTGTCGGTCAGATCATCGGCGAGGGTATGATCGCCCACAAGTATTTCCGCCGCAATGATGACCGCATGAAGGAAGAAATCATCCGCGTCATGGAAGAGTGCGGCCTTGCACCTTACTTCCTGCACCGGTATCCCCACCAGTTCTCCGGTGGTCAGCGCCAGCGTATCGGCATTGCCCGCAGTCTGGCTCTGAGACCCAAGTTCGTGGTCTGTGACGAGGCAGTTTCTGCACTGGACGTTTCCATTCAGGCACAGGTCATTAACCTGCTGCAGGATCTGAAGGAAAAGCAGAATCTGACCTATTTGTTCATTACCCATGACCTGTCTGTTGTAAAGTACATTTCCGACCGTATCGGCGTTATGTATCTGGGCAACATGGTGGAGACTGCTCCTTCTGATGAGATTTTTGCGCATCCGCTGCATCCTTATACCGAGGCGCTGATGAATGCGATCCCCACCACCGATGTGAAGCTGGCTGATGGCCCTTCTATTCTGGAAGGCGATATCCCCAGCCCTGTCAATCCGCCCAAGGGCTGTAAGTTCCATACCCGCTGCAAGTACTGCACGGAGGTATGCACCCACGTGGTTCCCCAGATGGAGGAAGTTCGTCCCAATCACTTTGTTGCTTGCCATCACATTCTTGAGGCCAATAAGGACTAAACCATGTTATTGCAGCGTAAGGTTGATCGGGCCATGAAATGGTCCAGAGAGCGCCGGATGCGCAGCGACGGACGGGATCCGGAGCAGGAGGCACTGGATGCCGAAGTGGCCAGCCATGGCAAGGGAAAAGGCAAAGACCTTCCCTCTATGGAAGAACTCCGTGCCGAAGAGCTGAAGTTGCTGCAAGAGCAGCCCATCGAGAAGAAAGATGTGTTTGCCATGATTCTGTCTGGTTTTGCCACAGTCTTTCCCATCTGTTTAGCTGCAATTGCAGGCATATGTCTGCTGACCTGGCTATTTTTTTTCCGATAAATTCTGTATAGAGATAAAACGCTGCCGAATTGGGATGCCAATCCCATGTGGCGGCGTTTTGTCATTGATGTTTTGCAGGAGGTGGTTTCGTGGCAAATTTGCTTGATTATGTAGATTGGCGGGGAGACCTGGATTTCAGGGCTGTTCCACCCAATCCGGTGGATGCGCTGCTGTTTTCTACTTTGGCCTATATCAACTTTTCCGGGATTATCCCAGAAGGTGTCAATTCCTCTGTGAGCCTGCAGGAGGCGGCCGACGGACTGTTTGCTACCTCTAATGTAGAAGAACGCCTGCGTGTGGAACAGGACCTGGACCTGCTTGAGCGGTGCGCTGGGTCGGTGCGGTATGGCTCGTGCCGCGTGGGATTTTATCAGGACGTTCTCGTGCCCGAACAGGAGACGCAGTTTGCTGCGATGACCTTCCTGCTCAGCGATGGAAGTGCGTTTCTTGCTTTCCGGGGGACGGATTTTTCCTTGACCGGATGGAAAGAAGATTTTAACATGAGCTATCAGGACACGGTGCCAGCCCAGCTGGCGGCGCTGGAGTACGTGGAAACCTTTTCCAGCGTCACCGCCATGCCCCTGCATATCTGCGGTCATTCTAAGGGCGGAAATCTGGCAGTTTTTGCAGCATCCAAATCCGGTCCGCAGATTCAGCACAGAATCGTGGGCGTTTATAACAACGACGGCCCCGGTTTTCACCAGGCGATGATGGAACACCCGGGATATTTGGCTGTCGTTCCGAAAATCCACACCTATGTACCCCAGTCCTCTGTGATTGGAATGCTGCTGGAGCACGAAGAACCCTATACGGTTGTGAAAAGTACCCAGGTGGGGCTGTGGCAGCATGACGCTTACAGCTGGTCGATTCTTGGGGGAGATTTTGTCTGTGAAGAGGAATTGACGGCAGAGGCTCGATTTGTGGATAAGGCGCTGAAGGCATGGATGGCGGATATGACCATCGAAGAACGCAACACCTTTGTGGATACGGTTTTCGATGTGATTGCGGCCAGCGGTGTGGATAATACGAAAGACCTTTTCCGAGTGAAAAATCTGGCTGCGTTATTTAAGCACCTGAAAGAGGATGTGGAAGCAAAGAAACTGATTTCCAGCGAATTCAGCAACCTGCTGGCAGCAGCCAAAAAGGGGCAGATCAAAAAGATTGACAAACCATAGAAAAAGCGCCTTCTGCAAGAGCAGAAGGCGCTTTTGGATTAAAGGCTGGGTGTATCCTGATCCTCATGGGCGATGGCATCATAAGATACGACATAGGTCATATCAACGGGAAGTTTCTTCCACAGATAGAATGCGGTCTGCAGCATACTATAGAGAATCAGGAACAGGAAGTATGCCACATTCGAGTTAAAGGGAAGGGGGATTCCCATCAGCGGAAGGATCACATCCAGATACAGCACCACGGTCAGCAGTGCGTCAACGACATAGTACCACCAGAAACTGAGGTCCAGTTTGAACATCTGGAAACGATGGCCCCTCATGAGCTGGAAACTCATCATGATGGCGGCGAAACCGCTGATTCTGCGGCCTTCCATCACCAGATACGTGCTCAGACGCAGAGAATAGCTGATAAAGGCATACACAGGCAGGAACAAAGCGAAGAAAATGATGAACAGGGGAATGCATGCGTGCAAAAGCACATCAGCCGGGATGGCCTGTAAATTGATGGTTCCATCCGCCAGCAGCAGACTGCCGCTTTCCAGCAAAGATTCGGTTACTTTGCTCAGTTCTCCGGAAAAGGGGGTTAGCAGGAAGATTGTGGAAGAAAGATAGGTGATGCTGGTGATGACCAGAATGGTCAGAAAAAGCTTGTTGAGGTTCAGCAGGATGATGCTGGGGAAACGGTGAAAGCCTGCAGCCATGGTTTTGGGGTCAGCCTTCTGCTGGCGAACCATCTGGATCACACAGGCAAGGAAACCGGCAGACCAAAAAGGCGTGAACAGTATGGTGAAATAGGAAAGCAGGCTCTGGATGGTTTCTAAGATAGAACGGGTTCCCAGACCGCTGAGGCCGCTTGTGCTGCCGATTTGGTGATCCAGAAACATATTCAGGCCGCTCACCAAAAGATTCAGCAGCACGATGACGCCTGTGTTTAACAGAACCAGAACCCGCGGATCTCCAGTGACCTGCCCGAGTCGGTTTTGGGCGCTGGATTTTAATTTTTTGCAATCTAATACTGCCATATGCATACCCCTCGACGATAAAAATTACTACAACTAGTTATAAACCAAACGGGAAGAAATAGCAAATGAATTTTTTGTAACTGTGGAAAGAACAAGAAAAACATGGTATAATTTGTGGGTAAATAAAACTTACTGGGAGAAATTGCCATGACCATGGGACAGCGAATTTATCAGGCACGGACAGAGGCAGGCCTGTCTCAGCGACAACTGGCTGGAGATGCGATCACGCGGAATATGTTGTCAGCCTTGGAGCACGATGGGGCGAACCCTTCCATTGCCACCCTTGCGTATCTATCGGATAGACTGGGGAAACCCATCAGCTATTTTCTGGGGGAAGATATCCCCCAAATCCCCGAGTATCCGCTGGTGAAACAGGCGCGCAGTGCTTTTGACGCGGGGGATTTTCAGGGGTGTCTGGAATCTTTGGAAAAATTACAGACAGTCGGGGAAATTCTGGACCGGGAAGTTTCCTTGCTCACGGTGCGCTCTCTTCTGGGACTTGCGCAGCAGGCTATAGCGCAAGATAGAATGCCCTATGCCCGGACGCTTCTAAGCCGGGCAGAGGCGGCCATGGAGCAATGCGCATATGCAGACGAATGGATGGTGCGGCATTTGCGGATTTTGCAGGCATCCTGTCCGGAGCAGGAATCCTGCCTTGCAGAGCTTGTGCAGAGAATCTCAGACGAAGATGAGGTGCTCCTGCTTCGTGCCCGGGCCGCTTTGACAGAAAACCGATTTGCGGATGCACAGCGTTATCTGAATGCAGCGGAAAACCGGAATGCCCCATCTTGGAATTATCAGATGGGAGAGCTGTTGTTTCGTCAGGGGAAATATAAGGAAGCGACGACCCATTACCATCGGGCAGAGGATGAACTGCCGGAACAATGCCGGCAGCGTCTGGAAATCTGCTACCGGGAACTGGAAGACTATAAAATGGCATATTACTATGCCAAGAAATAAAAACGCTGCCGGCTGAACGCATGTGGGCAGCGTTTGTTAAATTCGGCGGTTGTCTATTCCCTAGAATCGGAAATGAGTGGTTCCGGAAAAATTGTTGGGCTATCTTTTGCGGGCATGGCCATAGGCCAGAATATAGGCTGCAGCACTCAGCACCAACCCCCAGAACACATCCACCACAGAATGCTGCTTGAGGAACATGGTGGACAGAATAATCAGCGCCGTTATGACCCAGATGACGATTTTCCATCCGGTGGTTCCAAAGCGTCTGGTGTCCGTCAGACCCAAGGCGCTGCCGATAGAACCGCATACGTGCAGCGATGGACACACATTGGTAGGGGTGTCGATCCAGTAAAGCAGCTGCACCATATGGGTGAGTGCATTATCCCGGGGGAAAACCGACGGACGAAGCTGCTGGCAGGTGGGATACAGCAGGTAAATGACAGAGGCTGTCCCGAATGTAAAAATCATAAACCAGCCCTGACGGCGAAAGGCTCTGGTGTCGGTGCCCAGAGCGTAGATGATTGAGCCAGCCATGAAGAAATACCAAAACACATATGGAATCAAAAAAGCCTCGTGAAAGGGAATCAGATCGTCCAGGGGATGATACATCGGATGGTAATAAGTTCTGGGGATAAAACGCTCTGTGATGAGAAAAACCAGAAAATAGATGGGCCATAACAGCAGCAGTTTCAGGTGAGAGAATTGAGGCTCATTGAGCCTTCGTATGTTGAAAGAACGACCATCAGCCATGACAAACCCTCCATAAGCACGGTACTGGATGTTTTCGTATTATAGAAATGTTTTTTTACAAGGTCAAGAATAAACTGTAAATATGAAGTTTTTTATGAATGGTTTACATTCGGCGGGATTTGTGATAAAATGACTAAAATTATGTGAATTTTCGGACATGGTTCTGATTTTCCGTGGTTGGTATAACGGGAGATGATTGGTTGAATTTCGATAACACCTATGTTCGCATCGATTTGGATGCGATTCATGATAATATGGAATCTGTTCGCCGGAAAACCGGGGTTCCGGTGATGGCGGTTGTAAAGGCCGATGCCTATGGCCATGGTGCCGTTCCGGTGGCGCGTTTTTTGCAGGATAGCTGTGCGTTTTTTGGCGTTAGCTCTGTGGCAGAGGCTATGGAACTGCGTCAGGCAGGACTGGATCGCCCCATTTTGATTTTGGGACATACTCCGGTTGAGGCATTCCCGCAGGTGATTGAACTGGAGATTCGCCCGGCCATTTTTCGCTGGGAGGATGCCGTTGCCCTGTCGGAGCAGGCTCAGAAACAGGGAAAAACGGCTTGTTTCCATCTTGCTGTGGATACGGGTATGAGCCGAATTGGTTTCCAGACCACGGAAGAATCTGCAGATCTCTGCTGTAAAATTGCAAAACTTCCCGGCATTCGGGCAGAGGGCATCTTCAGCCATTTTGCCACAGCCGACTGTGCAGATCTGTCAAAAGCAAGACTTCAGTCGCAAAAATTTGACAGTTTCAACGAAATGCTGCAAGAAAGGGGATTGCATATCCCCATCCGGCATATGAATAACTCCGCCGGACTGATGAATTTTGAAAATCAGTATGAGATGGTTCGTTCTGGGATTGTGACCTATGGCCTGTATCCCAGCGAGGAAGTGAGTCCGCAATTACTGAGATTAAAGCCTGCCCTCAGCTGGTACAGCCACGTTTCGCATGTGAAGACACTGCCCGCGGGACGGGAAATCAGCTATGGCGGTCTGTACGTAACGGACAAGGAAACCCGTGTAGCCACCATTCCAGTGGGTTACGCCGATGGCTACTGGAGAAATCTCTCCGGTAAATTCTATGTGCTGATTCATGGCAAACGCGCCCCTATTTTGGGCAGGGTCTGTATGGATCAGATGATGGTGGATGTGACCCATATCCCCGAGGTTCAGTCTGGAGACAGCGTGACACTGGTGGGAACCGATGGGGACGAAACCATTACGGTGGAACAGATTGCGGCTCAGGCGGGCAGCTTTAACTATGAGTTTATTTGCGGAATCAGCCGGCGTGTGCCCCGGGTGTATTATCAGGGTGGGCGCGTGATCGGTTCGGTCCATTACTTGTTGGACAATATCTAAACATTTTGGAGGAATCGACAATATGGCCAAGAAATTATTCGGTGGAAAGGGAAACGGACACTTTTCAGGAGCAAAGATGCCGGAGTCGGCTGGTGATCCGCTGCAGGAACAGGAGCAGCCTGGCACCGAGCTGCAGTTCGATGATCTGCAGAAACTGGAAGATTCCTCTTTCATGAATGATGTGCTGCCTCAGGATTTTGCGCTGGAACTGGATGATGCCATGGCGGAGCTGGATCTGCCGGAGCAGATGATGCAGGCATCCCCTCAGCGGAATGCATCTGCCGGATGCGGCAATTCTGGGAACAAGCCTGCCCATGCAAGACAATCGACTCCTGCGCCAAAGACAAAACAGGCACACAGGACCCAAAAGGTGAAAAAGAAGAAACCGGTGCTTCATACGGTGGCTGTGCTGCTTTCGGTACTGCTGGCCATTGAGTCTGCATACTGTGTCATTATCTTTACAGACTGGATTAAACCGCTGGCGGCACTGCGCAGCATCTATATCGATACCGCTATGACGACCATGACACACCAGTGGCTGGCAACAGCGCTGATTCCCGGCGATGTTGTGCAGAAGGTGATACATCAGGCCGATGCGGTCAGGGAAGCGCAGGTGGGTGTCAATTCCCAGTGGGGCGGCATGGATAAAAAGCCCGGCACCAAGTCTCCCTCTTCCGGTTTCAGCAAGGATGCTGCAGCCTCCATGCTGAGCGAACTTGCCCAGGATGTGGGATTTTCCAATGAAGAAGACCTGTTCTTCGAGAAGTTTTATGAGCTGGATGAAAAATCCACCAGGGCGTATGCCAAGGAAAATCCCGAGGTCATTGCCAATGGCTGGGATAAATTCTGGGTTCATGAGGCCGGCCTTGACGATGACGGAACCGATATCTACACCAAGCAGGGTGATCAGGTTCTGGCAATTGACGCAGAAAACGGCTTGATGGTGATTCGTGTGACCGGCAGCACCTATCGCGGTGTATTGGTGATTGGAAAAGATGCCTCTCGTTTGAAGTGTGCACCGTCCTCCCAATGGGGTGCATCCGGCGAGTGGATCGGCGATATTGCCGAGAACAACAACGGTCTGGTAGCCATGACCGGTTCCGGATTTGGTGATGCTGCCAATGTTGCCGAAGGTGCGGACCAAGCAGGCGCTGCCATGTGCAGCGGCGAGACCTATTATGATTCCTATGGTGCACATTATAGAGATGGCAAGCGCATCGAGCTGCGTAAGGATAACAGATTCTATATTGTGGACTCCTATATGGATTTTGGTGATGACTGTACCGATGCGGTTGAATTTACGCCTGCGCTGATTATTGATGGCGTGAATGTGGCAGGTGATGACTACACCTATACCGCCATGAACCCCAGAGCCTGTATCGGCCAGACCAAGGATGAATCCATCCTGATGCTGGGCATCGAGGGCCGTAAGGTGGATTCCATCGGCTGTAATGCGGTGGAATGTGCCAGTATTTTGGAGCGCTACGGCGCCTACCAGGCCATGAATCTGGACGGCGGTACCAGCGCCGGCCTATGGTATGAGGGCGAGTATATCATGCGCTGCTCCAACGGCAACCTGATCCCCGAGGGCAGAAGACTTCCCAACGCATGGGTCTACTGTGCTGACCCCGTGCCCAATCCCTGATATTTGATGAACGTCCCTGTTTCCGGGTTTGGAAATGGGGGCGTTTTGCCATTGCCGCAGGCATCGGCGGAAAACGAAATCCCGGTTCCATACAAGACGGAACCGGGATTTCTCTATATTTGGAGAAAGTTTAGGTGAGAAAAGAATGAAACTTCCTGTCTGATCAGACATTGGACAGGTCGTCGTCCTTCATGCACAGATGGACAGCGCCCACTTTGAAGGTCTGGGGCAGAGCCAAAATCTTGGGGTTCTGACCCACGAACTTCTTCTTTGCATCTTCCAGAGCCTCTTCAAAGGTTGCACGGGTCTTCAGACCCATGCTGCGGGCAATGCCGGGCTCCTGTGCGCCCACGATATAGATGGCGCTGGTGTTCATCTCAGCGATGTGACCGCAGCTCATCATGGAAAAGCCGTGGAAGGGATGGAATGCATTGGCAAAACGGTACTTGCGAATGTATTCTTCGTTGGTAGCAAAATATTCGCCGTAACGATCCATGTCGGGCAGAATGTTCATGTGGTCGTGCTGGAACATTTCGTACAGCTCACGCAGGTAGGGCCAGCGCTCATCGTGGAAGTAGCCGTTGCAGATCGAGGAGCAGATGATGACACAGTTGTCCTTCATCACGCGCTTGTGACGGATGACCTGAGCGGACAGGGCCTGCATCATCTGGATGGGGTTGGTGCCCATGCCGTCGCCGTAGTGGAAGTTCTGAGGCATACCAAAGACCATGATATCATACTTCTCTTCTGCAAAGGGAACGTAGGTGCGCTTGTCGGCCACCTTCCAGCTCAGGGGCTGCATGATCTTTGCGTAGCCGGAGAAAAGAGCAATCTGACGGGAGTAGGTGTCCAGAACTGCGTCACAGCAGAAGAAGGGATGCCCCATCTTGTCTTCCATGTGCATGGAAATCTCGTCGAACTTGGTACGCATCAGGCTGTGGCCGGAAACCGGGGTGAAGTCGCCGCGGTGCATGACCTTGGGAACGTGGTGGGATGCGATGCTCCTCCAGTGGGTGATACCGGTGGCGCTGTGCTTGTAGCCGCCGGAGTAGCCGCCGTAGGGGTTGCCCTGGGTGTGGCCGATGAGGATGGGAATGTCACAGTCGAAGACGTACTTGTTCATCAGGACGGGGTCGCCCCGCTGGGTGGTGCCCAGATCCACCATGTGGTCGTAGTCTTCGGAGTCGTGGGAAGTAATCTGATTGGTGAAGTAGAACTCGTTGAACAGATCATCGCCCAGAATCTGTTTCATTTCCTTAACGGTTGCGCGGGGGTGCAGACCGTTGGAGAACAGCAGCAGAATGTCTTCCTTGCGCACGCCGCCTGCGTACAGCTCGTCCAGACAGGCGCGGATTGCCACCTTGCGATGGGACGTGGGCTGGCATCCGCCCTTAACGATATCGGGGATAACGAAGACAACGGTCTTGCCGGGAGCAGCCAGCTCCCGCAGAGCGGGCATGCCGTAGGGGTTGCGGATGCTCTCCAGAGTTGCGTTGTACAGGCTGTCCCAGTCCTGGGGCAGACACGCAGGATCCGGCACGGTTTTGCCGGGGATAAAAACATCGGTGTTGTCTGGCAGTTCTGCACTCATTAAGCCCTGGCCATATTCAAAATCCAGTTTCATATGTATTTCTCCTTACTTTCCTAGATAGGTGCGGATGATTTCCAAGTATTCGTCGGGATAGAAACCAATTTCGCCCTGAAAGCGGGTCAGCGCAATCAAACCGCCGTCGATTTCTTCAATAGAGGCCAGCATCTGGGCGTTATCTACCTTCAGACCGCCGCCGTAGACCACATCAATACCGCCGGTGACTTCCTTGATAAAGCGGGCGATCTTGGTGATATATTCCTTGCCGGCAGGAGTCTTGCCCGGGCCGATGGACCAGATTGGCTCGTATCCGATGACCACTCTACTCTTGTCCACGCCCTCGAGGCCGATCTCCAGCTGTTCCCGGAGCACTTCCTGCCAGCGATCCAGTTCTTCTTCCTTTTCGCCGATGCAGTACAGCACGGTCATTCCCTGCTCCACAGCCAGACGGATTTCCTGATTCAGCAGACGGTTCACTGCCTTGGTGTCGGTGACACCTGCCTCAGCCAGAACGCCCATTTTGTCGTTGCGCTCTTCACAGTGACCGATGATGGTGGAATGGACGCCCATGGCCTTCATGGCGGAGACGGGGCGGTTGGTGGTGAATGCGCCGAAGTTGCCGCCCACAGCGGTATTCATGCGGTAGACGCTCTGGCATCCCACCTGAACGGGGCTGTTTTCTGTCAGTGCATCCACTGCATTCAGCAGATGTGCCTCGGGAAAATACTGGACAAATTCCACTTCGGCTGCATCGTACTTGCGCAGAGCCTCCTGGGTATTGGAAACAATGTAGCTGCCCCACTGGTTCAGGGGTGCAATGCGATTGACACCCCCCAGCTCCACGGGGACATCAAAACGCTTTAGGTTCAGAAAAATATGTTTCATGATGTGTTACCTCATCTCAAGATTGCATACTGGGGGAAGTTACCGCCCATAAGGGGGTTGGCATACTCGAAGAATTTATCATCGATCTTGTTGCCCTCCACGATCCACTCCAGAGGGAACTTCTTCTCTACATTGGCAACCCGCTCAAGCGGTGCCAGAAACAGGTCGAAGGAGTACGTTTCACCACGGTGTGCATCGATGGCTACCATATAATCGCTCTGACCGCGGATGGCGGATTCCAGAGCAAACTTACCTACAGCGTAGGCCTCCGTCTGGTCTACACGGGAGGCGTAGGGGATGGCAGCGCGACCCAGAAGACCGGGCTTTTCAGCACGGGACTTGATGTTTAATTTTTGGATGATATTGTCGGTGACGTGCTGGGCAGTGCCGCCGGGAATCATATGACCAAAACCGTCCACAATGCCGGTGGAGGCCAGAGGCTTTCCGTCCAGACCGCAGATGCCCTCGCTGACGGTGACCAGCAGACCCTTGCCCTTTGCCCAGGCATTTTCAATGTCGGCCAGCATCTTCTGCTCATCTACCAGAACCTCAGGCAGGTAGGTCAGTACCTCACAGTTGGTTGCACGTGCTGCCAAAGCCGATGCTGCGGTGACCCAGCCGGCGTTGCGCCCCATGAGTTCCAGAACCACCACGTGGATGGGCAGCCCCGAGGCATCCAGAGCCAGCTCGCAGGCGGATTCTGCTGCATAGCGGCCTGCAGAGCCGAAACCGGGGCAGTGGTCGGTGATGTCCAGATCGTTGTCCATGGTTTTGGGAATGCCGATCACTTTCGCATCCAGACCCTCTGCCTGAGCCAGCTTGCTGACCTTGTTGCAGGTGTCCATGGAGTCGTTGCCGCCGTTATAGAAGAAACAGTCGATTTTGAACTTCTTCAGGGTTTCAATGACGGTGGGATAATCGGCATCGGTGAGCTTTCTGCGGCAGGAACCGATTGCAGAGGCAGGGGTGTGAGACAGGCGGGCAATGGTAGCGGCAGGCACATCGGTCAGATCTATGAGATCGCCCTTGAGAATGCCCTCTGCACCAAACCGGGCGGCGTAAATCTTATCAACTTTGCCGCTTTCGCGGGCAGCTTCCACCACACCCTGCAGGGAGGTGTTGATGACTGCGGTAGGGCCGCCGCCGTGGGCGACCAGAATATTAAGACCCATTATTTTTTACCTCGATCCATTAAATGCCGGCCTTTTTGTAGCGCTCGGCCATTTCATCCAGCGTAACGCGCTCAACCAGAGAGGCCTTGCCTACGGAGTCGAATTCCACGATCAGCGTGCCGACCACTTCCTTGACACCGCGTTCAATGCAGTCAACGATCTTTGCAACATCCTCGGTGGGCACGTTGCCATACATAACGGTATCCATGATGGGCGTCAGGAAGGCTCTGGGGTCAAAGTCGGATTTCTTGGTTTCCAGCAGCTGATAGATGGGGGCGATGGACTCGCTGGTGCGCAGTTCGGGGTTGTTCCAGAACAGCTCACGCATGTTGCGGGTAACAGCCAGACGAATGTCGGTGTCAACATTGATTTTCGCAATGCCCAGACGGGAAACTTCCTTCAGCTGCTCCTTGGAGATGCCGTAGGCGTTGTGAATGTCACCGCCCAGCTGATTGATCTCCTCAACAATGTACTGGGGAACGGTGGAGGAACCGTGGCTGACCAGAGCGCAGAACAGACCCTCGTGACGCAGGCACTCCTTGGTGGCAATGGCAATCTCCTTGCGAATCTTAGCACCCTTGCCCTTGTTTGCGCCGTGTTTGGTGCCATAGCTGATTGCCAGGGCATCCACGCCGGTCTTCTTTACAAATTCGATGGCATCCATGGGGTTGGTGTAGGTGGAAGTTTCGCTGAAAACATGGTCTTCTACGCCAGCCAGAACGCCCAGCTCGCCTTCTACGGTAACGCCGCGCTCGTGAGCAAGCTTGACCACTTCACGGGTCAGGGCGATGTTGTCCTCAAAGGGCAGGCTGGAGCCGTCGATCATGACGGAAGTGTAGCCGCCATCCATAGCAGCAATGCAGGAATCGATGTTTTTACCATGATCCAGGTGCAGGGCAACGGGGATGGGGCTGTCCTCACCGTAAAGTTTCACGGCCTTGGCAATGTTGTTTGCGCCGACCTTCTTGTCTTCCAGAGTGCCGTTTGCAAAATCGGTGCGGCCGCCCATGAAAGCGTTTGCCAGATCTGCGCCCTGAATGATGGCGGCAGAGCGGAACATTTCGTGGACCTGGATAACGGCCTTTGCCTGTGCAACGGCGTTGACATTGAATGCGCCCTGTGCATAGTTATACTTTTCGGTAGCCTCTAAAATGGCTCTCATTGGTACTAACATATCTATTCTCCTTTACTTCATCGTTTTGACGATGCGATTTATGACAAGAGATCATCAGAAGGGCTGCTTTGCTGCATTTGCATTCAGATAAATCATAGCATCCTTGTGGTTCTGCAGCAGGCTGGCGGGGAAGTGCGCAGTGACTTCGCCGTAAGCAGCCTGACGGACAACGGAGCGGTGCCAGTCACGGAATACACCCAGACGCACCTTCTTGGCACCCAGAATCTGTGCCATGCCGATGGTGACGCACTTCTTAGGCATTGCATCGATGGCGCCGTTCAAATCGCCGATGGCATTGGAAGTCAGCGTTTCGCGGCTGATGTTCAGCACTCTGGTCTGCAGGTTTGCAAAGGCCTCGGCGGTCAGTTCGTCCTGTGCCTCATTGAAGGCCAGATGACCGTTGATGCCAATACCACCAAAAGCGATATCCACACCACCCAACTGCTCGATCACCCGGGCCACATGGCCGGGATCCTTGGGGTCGGGGAAGATGCGCTGCTCTTCGGGCATGACCAGTTCCGGATCAATCTGGGAGTAAACGGTGCGGTTCATAAAACCATGGAAGGACAGAGGGCTTTCAAAATCAATGTAGGTCTCGTCATCGTTGAGGTACTCGTCCATGTTGATGAACCAGCAGTTCTTCAGGCTGACGCGTTCACGGTTGACCAGACGAACAAAAATGGGATACTGACCCACGGGGCCCACGGGGCAGATAAAAACGGTTCGCATTCCTGCGGCGTTGTGCTCTTTGATGGTGTTGACCATTTCCAGCGCCATTTCATAGAAGACTTCGCCGGAATCCCCCAGTTTCAGAAGAGGAATCTTGGCATCCTTGCCCAGATCTTGTGCGGAAATCTGATAATAATTACCCATGTCTGATACACTCCTATTGTAGTATTGTATTTGGAATCGTTTATGCGTGGATTACACATTTCAAAATTGCCAGTGCGGCACCGCCCAGGGCACCATCTGCCGGATCGCTGGTAAGAAATTCTACAGTTCCCAGTCGATAATTCTTTTTTGTGAAATCAAATTGTTCCAGAATCATCTCCAGAAAATCCTGCCGAATGTCCTCGTTGTTAAATAGCCTGCCGTGGAGAAAAAGTTTTTCCGGATTCATCAAGATGGCGATGTTCAGTATGGAAATACACAGGTATTTCAGTGCCTGCGTGACGATTTGGCGGATTGCCGGATCGCCCAGAGTGTAAGCTGCCGTCACATGATCGATGGTCAGATCCTCCGGACACTGGGCGAAATTGTGCAGCAGTGAAGTATCGTTGTGGTTAAATATAAAGGCGGCGCTTTCTAGCAGTGCCGGTTCTGTGGCTACGGTTTGCAGACATCCGCGCTTGCCGCATTCGCAGCGTTTACCATCGGGGACGGCAATGGTATGCCCGATTTCCCCAGAGCCATAGGTGGTTCCGATATAAAGGCCATCCTCTGTCATATTGGCACAGAACATTCCCAGCCCCACATGGAACAGTGCGAAGTTAGAAGGTGTATTCTGAGGGGAGTGCAGGTACTGTGCCACCGCCATACAGCGAATGTTGTTTTCAAAAACCACAGGATAATCAAATGCAGCCTGTATGGAAAGACCGTCAAAATCCTGCCATTTATCGTTGCTGGCAATCATGTGCTGATTGTTATGGTCCATGTGACCCGGAATGGCAATACCGATGCCCAGAATCCGGTCTTTCGGCACATCGATGCTGTCGATGCAGGCACGAATGCACGCTATGATAAAGGCATTGACATTGTCCGAAATATGGGAAGAAAACGGGTTGCTTTTGCGGTACAGCATGCGTCCGTGCAGATCGGCAGCGCAGGTGGTCAGTCCTGTCAGTGTGGCCTCTACACCGATGGTGCAGCCGGAGCCGCCAAAGATATCCAGAGCGATTCGGCTCCTGCCGATGGAGCCACGGTCTTCCTCGATTTGTCCCAGCTCGTTGACGAGCCCGTCTTTTGTCATGGCGGCTACGGTAGTTGTCACAGTGGCCGGGGTGATTCCGGTCAAATCGCTGATGTCTTTTCGGGAAATTCCCGGGTTTCTATAAAGACATTCCAAAATTCGATCGAAGTTGGAAAGTTTGATGATTTTCTGTTTGTACATGGTGCTACCTCTGCTTAATTATTCGATTTGGGTGAATCCGGTGTATTTTGTAGCGACCTCGATGACTCGATATACATCAAGCTGGGATTGATACTTCAGTTCGTTCTGCTGGATATAGTCACAGAATTCGCCGAAGAGCGCATCTGCGGTGGCTTGGTCTCCCTCGCACAGTGCGGCAAGGGCAGAGGAAAGCAAGATGCAGTAGCGGCCGTGAAATTTCAGGAACTCCCAGTTTGCATCATATTGGGAAGAATGCGGATGCAATTCGTCAATATCCAGCAGGAATGCCAGTGCAGTCTGGGCCAGATGGTGGAACTGAACCTTTTTATCAGGTTGTTTTCTGGGGCCGTGGCCGTTGAAGTAGTCGGTGTCGCTCAGCTCGGAGAGCTGTTCCAGATATTCTACCACCATTTCATATCCATTGCCATACATCCCGCGGAAATAGGTCTTTTTCAGCTCCTCATAGGAAATGCGCAGATCCAGCAATGCCTGCCCCATGACGAAATTGGGGAAACCGCTGGGGGTCATGGCTCGCAGCTCTTGGCAGCTCATATAGCCATCGGTTTTCAGATCCTTGAGCGCATGAATATCGTCGTAAATCACTTTGGCGATTTTCATGTACCCGAAATCACCGTAGTGGGCACGGCCCAGGGGATAATCGTAGAAGAAACTGTCTCCGGAATACGTTTTTTTCCAGTTGAAATAGTGGGTGAGGTTTTCTTCTACGGTTTCGGGCAGACGGAACTGGTTGCGCACATAGGGATTGATGGGGGCGTTTACCGCCCGGTGGGGGTAGGGCTTTTCAAAGGTGCGGCTGATGGGCGCAAACATCAGGCAAAAGCGCTCCGGGTGGTTCAGCTTGCTGCAAAGCGGAGCATACAGCAGCTCCTGATACAGCAGAAAAACGATTTTGGTGTCCAGATGCGCTTCATCCAGCCGCTGATTCAGTTCGTTTAGAAGTTCGATATACTGGTCGGACAATGTGGTCTGGGCACATTTTTCACACTCGCATACATTATTATGTTCATCAGCCAGCCAAAAGTGTAGATAGTTGACACTCTTGTGCTCCTTTGCATAGGCAATGACCTGATCAATGAGGCGTTTTCTGGCTTTGGGATTGGAATAGCATAGATTGGTGTTGGTTGGAATGCCGCCGTGCAGTTCTCGCTTTCCTGCGACCTCTGCCAGCAGTTCTTTCATTTCCGGGGGCAGATCGTGATCTTCCTCCCGCCAGCCGGTATTGGAAAAACCAATTGCCTCTGCCGTCCAGCCGTGGCCAACCCTGTGATCCAACAGACCCCGCAGCACCATTGCCTCGGTGACAGCGGTTTCCATATGATCCATCTGCTCCCGGGATTGGGGTTCAGGCGCAAGCGTTGGATTAAATGTATGGTTATACCACCGCTCAAAGAAAATATCCGGCTTTTTGAATTGTACAAAGAAAGTGTTGTAGCCGTTTTTGGGCAGCCACTCAATAAAATCCAATACATTCTCCAGAGAATTTGCCCCCTCGATGCAGACACCCCGGTGGCGAAAATCCGCTGTTTTTTCTGTTTTGGGGCACAGCAGTTCATCTGGGGAAGAAAGACTTGGAACAAAGGTACCGCCGGTTCCGGGGCGGAGAAAAACAAATCCGATGGTCTTCAGGTAGTCATATACACCCATCAGGACACTGCGAGGGTTGCTGCCTATCACGAAACCACCAAGCTTTGTAAATTCATAGCTGAAGTGATCGGTGGCGGCATCTTGGGCAGCTGTATCATCGACCCGTAAAGATACGGTGTAGTTCTCTATGAAATGTGCAGCTCCGGCAGGCAGCATATCCAAATGAGAGATGAGTTCACGCCCTGCCAATGCCAGGGTGGGGTTTTGATTATTTGGATCAATCACCATTTTACTCATGTATATCCTCCATTACTTTGATATAGTTGTCCCTTATTTTATAATTATATTTTATAATTAAACAGCCCAAAGGTCAACTGCAATTCGGCAGGTAAAATTGTACGAAATAACCGAATGTGATTTGTGTCACATATACGAACTTTAATTTGTGGTTATTTTTCTGCTTGAAATCAATAATTTTTTCTGTTATGCTCAGTTCAAACTTAGTTGACCCGGATTCATTTGGTTATAACTTATAATCAATAACGGCCAGACTAACAGAACGGTGAATACAGATTTAAGGAGTTGTGACTATGGTAAAGAAGAAGAAAGGGCTGTACATCAGCAACAAAGTGTGGCTGTTGATTTCCCTTTGTGCAGCGCTGGCTGTGTGGTATTTGCTGTCAATTGGGGAATCGACAAGCCGAAGTTTCCCATTTGTTGACAAGGTGGTTCCCGCTGTTGGGACCATGATCGATCGGGGCGCATTTTGGAAGGATATCGCAAGCAGTATGGCCTGTGTAGGCATGGGCTTTGGCTTGGGTTTTGTAACATCCCTGCCCATTGCTTTCCTGATGGCTTGGTACACGCCGGTTCAGAAGATTCTGGAGCCATGGATCAACTTCATCCGTAACATTCCTGCACTGGGTTATGCGCCGCTGTTGGTGATCACGTTCGGTGTCGGGCAGAAACCCGCAGTCATCCTGATTTGGATCTGCACCTTCATGACCATGAGCATCACCATCTATCAGGGCATCAAGAACATTGATACCACCATCCTGAAGGCGGCTCGGGTTCTGGGTGCAAATGATTTCGACATTTTCGTAAAAATTATCTGTCCTGCAACGGTTCCGTTCATCATTACCGCTGTTCGACTGGGCCTCAGTGCTGCGCTGACCACCCTGCTGGCTGCAGAGTCCACCGGTGCACAGGCTGGTATCGGTATGAGAATTCGCTCGCTGGCAAACTCCTTTGATGCGCCTCCGATGCTGATGTATATTATTTTGCTGGGCATCATTGGTCTGGTTCTGGTAAAGATCGTTGATATTATTGAAAGGAAGCTCACAGGATGGCAGGAGAAAATTTGATTAAGCTGAAAATCGACAACGTTTACAAAGAGTACGTTGGTCGTAATGGCAAGACCGTAGCCCTGAACGGCGTAAGTCTTGATATTAAGGAAAATGAGTTCATTTGCGTGGTAGGCCCTTCCGGCTGCGGTAAGTCCACGCTGCTGAATATCATTGCCGGTCTGCTGGAGCCTACCAGCGGCGAAGTGTACCTGGATGGCAAGAAAATCGAGGGCACCGGCGTTGAGCGTGGTGTCGTGTTCCAGGGATACGCCCTGTTCCCCTGGAGAACCGTCCTCAAGAATGTGATGTTCGGTCTGGAAATCAAAAAGGTTCCCAAGGCAGAGGCGGAGAAGATTGCGCGCAAGTACATCAAGGCGGTTGGCCTGGAGGGCTTTGAAAACTCCTACCCCAAGGAGCTTTCCGGCGGTATGCGTCAGCGTGTTGCCATTGCCCGTGCCTATGCAGTAAACCCCGAGGTCCTGCTGCTGGACGAGCCATTCGGCGCACTGGATGCACAGACCCGTGTGCAGCTGCAAACGGAACTGCTGAACACCTGGGAACATGAGAAGAAGACCTGTTTCTTCATCACCCACGATGTGGATGAGGCGATCATTTTGGCACAGCGCGTCATCATCATGAGCGCCCGTCCCGGCCGCATCAAGAAAATTGTGGATATCGACATCCCCTATCCCAGAACCCAGGCAACCAAGAATGATCCCCGGTTCTTGGAACTGAAGACCGAAATTTGGAACGAAGTCTATCAGGAATTCCTGGAAGTCCGTAAATAAGTAATCTGCCGAGGAGAATCGGTAAAAAATCAAAATGAAAAATGGAGGAAATGAAATGAAAAAGCTTTTGGCTCTGTTGCTTGCTCTGTGCATGGTCATGTCTTTGGCCGCATGCGGCGGAAACGGCAACACCGAAACCACCGCCCCCGCTGGTAGTGAATCTGTCTCTGACACCGAAGGTACTGGTGAACCCGCCGCACCTCAGGAAACAGTCAAGCTCAATATTGGCTATATGCCCAACTACGCTTCCGTATGGTCCGTTTTGACCGCAATCGACAAGGGTTACTTTGCCGAAGAGGGTCTGGAAATCTCCCTGTGGCCCTTCAACGACGGCCCTTCTGAAATCGCCGCTATGGAAGGCGGCAGCATCGATCTGGCTTACATCGGCCATGGCGCACACAAGCTGTGCATCAACGGTCAGGCTCAGATTTTTCTGCCCTCCTCCGTCCACAGTACCGACCGCATCATTGTCCTGCCTTCTGCTGGCGTCAACTCCGCTGAGGAACTGGCAAACCTGAAGGGCAAGAAGATCGCTTACAACGGCGGTTCCTCTTCTGAAACTGCTCTTAATGGTGCTCTGGGTGTTGCCGGTCTGACCTTAGACGATATTGAGGCTTTTGAGATGGATCCTTCCAACATGGTTGCATCCATGATGTCCGGCAGCGTTGATGCATGTACTGCATGGAACCCCTACTCCAACCAGATTATGGAGAACTGCGAAGGCGCCAAGGAACTGGAATTTGCCACCGACTCTGTAAACCTGTCCAGCTGGATCTGCCTGCCCAAGTTCGCAGAAGAGAACCGTGATGTTCTGGTTCGTTTCACCCGTGCACTGCTCAAGGGCATGGAGTTTGCCTCTAAGGAAGAGAACTGGCCCTATGTAATCGATCTGTACGCAAAGGAGTGCGCGAAGGATCCCGAGGCTTGCCAGGTCGAGACTGCGGATGCCAAGTGGTTCTCCCCCGAGGACATCAAGACCGGACTGGCTGATGGCACCATGAAGGGTTACTACACTCGTCAGCAGGAAATGTTCATCGAGGGCGGCGCTGTTGAGGCTCCCGTTGATCTGGAAAACTATGTTCTGTTCGACGTGATCGAAGAGGCTCTGGGTTAATCCCTCCGGCCAATCAACTGCATACGATCTACGCTTGCTAAAAGGGGCCGCTTGCATCGCAAGCGGCCCCTTATTTCGGCTTTTATGAAAGGATGAAACGTAATGGATTATTACATGATTAATGCACAGGTTTATCACAAGCATTCCTTCCAGCCACATGTCATTCATGTGACAGATGGCAAAATCAAGCTCTGCACCAATCAGGAAGTGCCCACGGGGGCAGAAACATATGATGTAAAGGGCATGAAGGTTGTCCCCGGATTTATTGATATTCATACCCATGGAGCTGTGGGTGTGGATGTGAACAGCGCAACGGCTGAGGATCTGCGCAAAATCGGGCGGTTTTTTGCGTCCAATGGTACAACAGCTTGGCTTGGCTCTGTTTTGACCGATACGGTGGAGCAGACAGACTGGTGCATCAATCAGTTTCAGGAATACGACAAAACCCATGCCCCTGATGCAGCCCAACTGCTGGGTGTTCATCTGGAAGGCCCTTTCCTTGCCAGCCAATACAAGGGCGCAATGCCTGAGCATCTGCTGCAGCAGGGGAATACAGAACTTTTGCAGCACTATCAGGATTTGGCAGGGGGGAGAATCAAGTACCTCACGGTGTCTCCTGAGGTTCCCGGCGTAATTGAGATGATTCCTGAGGCGAAAAAAATGGGCATTCGGGTGGGCATCGGCCATTCTGGAGCGACTTACCAGCAGGCTGTGGATGCAATTGACAGCGGTGCGGATTTGGCTACACATACGTTCAATGCAATGCGCCTGTTCCATCAGCATGAGCCTGCCATCATGGGTGCTGTTCTGGAAAACGATGATGTGTACTGTGAAATGATCTGTGACGGATTGCATCTGGTTCCTGCCACGGTGAGATTGCTGGTTAAGATTAAGGGCATGGACAAGGTCATTGGCATCACGGACTCCATCATGGCAGCGGGCTTGCCCGATGGCAACTACCATCTGGGTGTTAACGATGTGGTGGTGAAGGACGGAGATGCAAAGCTGGCAAGCAACGGCACCAGAGCAGGCAGTACCCTGACCCTCAATCGGGGGCTGAAGAACCTGCTGGCATTCACCGGCAAGTCCCTGGAAGAGGCCCTTCCTGCGCTGACAGAGAATCCTGCAAAACTTCTGGGTGTGGATGACCACATCGGATTTATCGAGGATGGCATGGATGCGGATTTGGTTATATTGGATGAGCACAATGACATTGCCAAGGTTTTCCTGAAGGGCAATGCAGTGCCTCAGCAAGCATAACAGTTGCTTGGGATCACGCTGCATCAATTGATGAAAAAATTGGATATCCTTCTTGCTCATTTTCTGCTTTTTCTGTATAATGAGTCAAGATAATTGATGTGTCATGGGCACATGGGTTCCCATGATAAAGACGGGTAGCTTTTGACTTTTGGAGGCACAAAATGAACAGCGATATCAGAAAATTACTGGAATCTGTCCAGTCTGGAGAAACATCAGTAGATGATGCACTGATGGAAATGAAAACGGCTCCCTTTGAAGATATTGGATATGCCAAGGTGGATCTGCACCGGAGAATACGGCAGGGGGCTGCAGAGGTCATCTATGGTGCAGGGAAAACCCCGGAGCAGATTGCTGGTATTATAGAATCCATGCGCAGAAACGGGCAGGAGCGGGTGCTGATTACCAGAATGTCCCAGCAAGCAGCAGACTATGTTGAAAAAGTGGTGGAACTGGACTACCGCAAGGATTCCAAAGTGGGCATTGTGGGCGGATTTCCAGAGCCGAGTGGCATTGGAAAAGTGGTTATCGCCACGGGCGGTACCAGCGATATCCCGGTGGCGGAGGAGGCGGCACTGACTGCCGAGATACTTGGCAGCAAGGTCGAGCGGCTCTATGATGTGGGCGTTGCCGGGGTTCACCGTTTGCTTGCTCACATGGAACTGATTATGGGCGCCAGCGTGATTGTTGCCATTGCGGGCATGGAAGGTGCGCTTGCCAGTGTGATTGGTGGGCTGGCAGACTGCCCTGTAATCGCAGTTCCCACCAGTGTGGGATATGGTGCATCCTTTGGGGGTGTGTCGGCGCTGTTGTCCATGCTCAATTCCTGCGCCAGCGGTGTCAGTGTGGTGAATATCGATAATGGTTTCGGGGCTGGGTATCTTGCCAACATGATTAACCATATGGAGGTGCATCCATGAGAATGCTCTATATTGACTGCGGCATGGGTGCGGCGGGGGATATGCTGACCGCTGCCCTGCTGGAACTGATGCCCGATCCGGAAGAAACCCTTCGGGAGCTGAACGCCCTGGGGATTCCTGGCGTTGTATTTTCCATGGAAAAAAGCGTCAAATGCGGCATAAACGGAACCCACATGGTTGTAAAAGTGCATAATGCAGAAGAGGATGAACAACTGCATCATGACCACCATGATTCCCATCATCATGACCGCCATCATGAGCATCATGGTCACCACCATCACAGCAGCCTGCATGATATCGAGCATATTTTCAGCCATCTTGCGCTGCCTGAAGAAGTGAAACAGGACGCACTGACGGTATACAGGCTGATTGCACAGGCAGAAAGCCATGCCCATGGCGTTCCCGTCTCAGAAATTCACTTCCACGAGGTGGGCACCATGGATGCCATTGCGGATGTGACAGCGGTATGCCTGCTGCTGCACAAACTGCGCCCGGAGTGCATCGTGGCCTCTCCGGTTCATGTGGGGAGCGGAACCGTCCGCTGTGCCCACGGAATCCTGCCCGTTCCGGCACCTGCCACGGCGTTTCTTCTCAAGGATGTTCCCATCTACGGCGGCAGCATTCCCAGCGAGCTGTGCACACCTACGGGGGCGGCTCTGCTAAAGCATTTTGTGACAGAGTTCGGCAATATGCCGGTTATGAGGGTTTCCCAAATTGGATACGGCATGGGCAAGAAGGACTTTGAGCGGGCCAACTGCGTGCGTATCCTGCTGGGAGAGCGCATGTAATCAAAACCCCGTCCACGAATCAAAAAACCCGTCCACCAAAACTGGTGGACGGGTCATTTGCGTTATCAGATCTCCATGATTACGGGCAGAATCATGGGGTTGCGCTTGGTGGTCTTGTACAGGTAACCACTCAAGTCGTTCTTGATTGCGGATTTGATGGTGCTCCAATCCTTGATGTGCTTGCGCTGGCAGCGCTCCACAGCCTCTTCGGCAACCTTTTTCAGGTTCTCCATCAGCTCTTCGGATTCCTTGACATAGACGAAACCTCTGGTGATGATATCGGGGCCGGAGATCACAGCACCATCCTGACTGGAAAGATTCAGGCACACAACGATCATGCCATCCTGGGCCAGGTGCTTGCGGTCTCTGAGAACCACGCTGCCCACATCGCCCACACCGGCGCCATCCACAAAGACCTTGCCGGCGGGAACCACACCGGTGATCTTGCAGCTGCGGTTGCTCAGTTCAATCTGGGAACCAATTTCGCCAACGATGATGTGGGAGGGTTTCATACCCATCTGCTTTGCAAGACGGGCGTGGAGCTGCAGATGGCGGCACTCGCCATGAACGGGAATAAAGAACTTGGGCTTGCACAGACCGTGGACAATCTTCAGCTCTTCCTGACAGGCGTGTCCGGAAACATGCAGACCTTCGCTCTTTTCGTAAACCACATCTGCACCCTTGCGGTACAGCTCGTTGATGATCTTGCTGACAGCCTTCTCGTTGCCGGGAATGGCGGATGCGGAAATGATGATGCGGTCACCGGCCTGAATTTCGATAAACTTGTGGGTGCTGAATGCCATGCGATACAGCGCAGACATATTTTCACCCTGAGAGCCGGTGGAAACAATAACCACCTTATTCTTGGGCAGGCTCTTTACGGCGGCCAGATCCACAATGGTGTTGGCGGGCACCTTCAGATAGCCCAGGTCGGATGCAACTTTCAGCACATTCTCCATGCTCCGTCCGGTAACAGCGACCTTACGGCCGTAGCGGTGGGCGGTGGCAAGAACGGCCTGAATGCGGTGCATATTGGAGGCAAAAGTGGTAACAACGATACGCTGGTCACAGTTCTTGAACTGACGGTCAAGACCTTCTGCCACGGTGTTTTCGCTGGGGGTATAGCCCGCACGCTCGATGTTGGTAGAATCAGCCAGCAGAGCCAGCACGCCGCGTCTGCCCAGTTCACCCAATCGACCCAAATCAATCATGCCGTCTGCGGCAGTGGGGTCGATTTTGAAGTCGCCGGTCATGACCACGGTACCTACCGGGGTCTTGATGGCAAAGCAGACAGCGTCGGCGATGGAGTGGTTCACATGGATGAATTCCACGCTGAAACAGCCGGCCTTTACCACATCGCCGGGCTTGTGGGTGACGAGCTTTACCTTTTGTGAAAGGCCATGCTCCTCTAGCTTTAGCTTGATCAGACCGTTGGTCATGGCGGTGCCATGGATGGGGCAGCTGACCTGCTGCATGCAATAGGGAATGGAACCAATATGGTCTTCGTGACCATGGGTGATGAACATACCCCGCAGTTTGTCTGCATTCTTGACCAGATAGCTGAAGTCGGGAATCACCAGATCCACACCATACATCTCATCATCCGGGAATGCAACACCGCAGTCCACTACAATCATGTCCTTGCCATACTCTAAGACGGTAATGTTTTTTCCGATTTCGTCCAAACCGCCCAGAGGGATAATCTTCAATTTTTCAGCCAATTTTAAATCAATTCTCCTTTCAAATTGTGAACGCTGCGAAAATGCAGCAATAAACAGACCAATGTGTTGCCATCCGCCGGACCCTGTATCGTCCATTGGCATGGAACTGTGCCTGTAAGCTATTTTACGTTTTTGTGTAATCGACTGGGTTTTGCCGATCGATGGTCTGCGCGGGTCTGCCCACCCGGCGCATGCTGTAATGGATTATACCACAATTTTATAAAAAAGTACACATGTAATTTCTCATGCCGCCCAAGATGCTAGAAATTCGGGAAAAACGGTTAAAATCTATTGCACCTTGCAGTGGAGTTTGATATAATATCCCCTATAATTGAGAACAATGGGGACAAATGCCCTAAAATGGAGGCGAACAGGATGAACCGAAAACTCGGCAGATTGATTCAGCCCGGAATGGGTTTGTATTTTGTGGTAATGCTTGCATTTGCATTATCGGCAATTTTGATGGATCGGCCGATTTATGCCATTGTCGAAACGGCAATTACGGCAGTGCTGTTCATATTCTATCAGTTTAGTAAAGTATACCGCCGCAGAGAGCTGGAGTCATTTATTCAGTCGGCAACCAATACACTTGGCACCACCGATGGTGGCAAGACGCCGTTTCCCATGGTTTTGACACGGTTGGGGGACGGTGCCATCATTTGGTTCAATGAGCCCTTCGCGCAGATGTCCGGCTTTAAGGATAAGATGTATGAGCAGAAGATCACAGACCTTTTGCCCAATTTTACCAGTGAATGGCTGGTTGCCGGACAGAGCGAATATCCCTATGATGTGACATTGGCAGAACGCCGTTACCGGATCTACGGCACCACCATCCATGCCGATGACCCTCAGGGAACGCTGTTGGCAGCACTATATTTCTCGGATTTGACGGATTTATACCAGATTCGGGATGAATACATCCGCTCGAGACCCGTGGTGTCGCTGATTGTGGTGGATAACTATGACGAGCTCACCAAGAACCTGTCCGAAAGCGGGATCTCTTCGCTGAATGCCCGGATCAATGAATGCATCACCCATTGGGTGGAGGGCTACCATGGAATCCTGCGCAGACTGGAACGGAATCGATATCTGTTTATTTTTGAAAAGTGGGATTTGCAAAGTGCGGTGGAGAATAAATTCTCCATTCTCGACGATATTCACCAGATCACCAGCCCTTCTGGGGTAGCGGCATCCATCAGCTTTGGTCTGGGCGTGGATGGCGGCAGCTTTGAAGAGTGCTATGATTTTGCGGCACTGGCCATCGAAATGAGTCTGAGCCGGGGTGGTGATCAGGCGGTTATCAAGGATCGTCTGAACTTTAACTTCTATGGCGGCAGAGCCAAGGAAGTAGATCACAGGAGCAAGGTTCGCTCCCGTGTGACAGCCAGCTCCCTCATGGAGCTGATCGGCCAGAGCACACAGGTGTTTGTTATGGGCCACAAGAATGCAGACATGGACGCTGTCGGCGCAGCGCTGGGTGTGTGCTGTATGTGCCGTAAAAAGGGAAAAAAGCACTTCCTTGTCATTGACAAGGAGCATAATTCCGCAGAAAAGCTGCTGGAAGAGGTCAGCCAGGTTCCGGAGTACGCAGACCGCATCATTTCCGGTCAGGATGCCCTGCTTATGGCGGATTCGGGCAGCGTTTTGATTGTGGTGGATACCAACCGTCCCAATCAGGTGGAGTGCAGCTCCCTGCTGGAGGCAATCCCCAAGGTATGTGTCATCGACCACCACCGCCGTGCTGCGGATTACATCAACCCTGTGGTTGTCAATTTCCATGAACCATATGCATCTTCTGCATCAGAGCTTGCAACCGAGCTTTTGGAGTATGTGGTGGAAAAGCAGGATGTGCTGCCTGTGGAGGCCAAGGGCCTGCTTGCCGGTATTTTCCTGGATACCAAGAGTTTCAATGTCCGAACCGGAGAGCGCAGCTTTGAGGCAGCGGCATTCCTGAGAAGATTGGGCGCTGAAACGGTGGAGGTCAAAAAGCTGATGCAGAGCGACTTCCAAAATACCATGGCACGCTATCAGATCATCAAATCCGCCAAGCTGTATCGCAACGAAATCGCCATTGCGGCGCTGGATACCACGACTTCCCGGGCACTGGCTGCCCAGTCGGCGGATGAGCTGTTGAATATCACTGGCATACAGTCGTCCTTTGTGCTGTATCCCCAGGATGATATGGTGATTATCTCAGCCCGTTCCATTGGTGAGGCCAATGTACAGGTGATTCTGGAGCCTCTGGGCGGCGGCGGCAATGCGGCCACTGCAGGCGCGCAGGTCAATCATGCCACCGTGGATGAGGTGCTGGACAAGCTGGTTGCATCCATTGATGATTATTATAGAACATAACCGAAAAGGAGTAATACGATATGAAAGTTATTTTGTTGACTGATGTAAAAGGCAAAGGAAAAAAGGGTCAGATGATCGAGGTCTCTGACGGCTACGCCAGAAACTATATGCTGCCGCGTAAGATGGCCATTGAGGCAACTGCGGATGCGGTCAATACAAAGCGCATGAATGACAAGGCAACCCAGGAACGTCAGGCCAAGGAGCGTGCCGAGGCACTGGAGATTTCCAAGAAACTCCGGGAGATGACCCTGACCGTGACTGCCAAGGGCGGCGGAACCGGCAGATTGTTCGGCGCGGTGACCAATCAGGAAATTGCCGAGGCACTGAAGAAGAATGCCGGCATCACCATCGACAAGCGCAAGATCGTCATTGATGAGCCCATCAAGAATGTTGGCACCTACACCGTTAAGTGCAAGCTGGGCTATGAGATCGTGGGCGAGCTGACCGTTAAGATCGAAGAAGCATAAGCATTTTACGAAAAATATGCCGCGGCTGGATGCCGCAGAGGAGGGGGATACATGGATGAAGAACTGGTAGGCCGGCAGCAGCCCCAGTCACTGGAGGCGGAGCAGGCGGTTCTGGGCTCAATCTTGATTGACAGCACCTGCGTGGCAGATGTGATTGGCGTGGTGCACCCGGAGGATTTCTATCTGGAACAGAATCGGGAGATTTTTGAAACGATCTATACCATGTTTAACTTCTCCCAGACCATTGACCCCGTCACCGTTTTGGACAAGATGCGGGAGCTTGGCAACTACCATGACAACTCCCGAGATTATATCCTGCAGCTCATGGAAATCACGCCCACTGCAGCAAATGTGGTGCGTTATGCCAAGATTGTCCGGGAAAAGGCTATGCTGCGCAGTCTTGCCCAGGCGGCGGCGGATATTTCCGAAATCGTCTACGATCAGCTGGGCACGCCCAGCGAAATCCTGGAGGCAGCGGAGAAGAAAATCTATGCCCTGCGAAAGGGTGAACGAACGGACTCTCTGGAGCATATCGGCACGGTTCTGTATAAGGTTTTTGACCACCTGACGGAGCTGAGCGAGTCGGATTCTGCCATCCCCGGACTCTCTACCGGTCTGCGGGACTTGGATACCAAAATCAATGGTCTGAATAAGTCCGACCTGCTGCTGATTGCCGCTCGTCCTGCTATGGGTAAAACATCGTTTGCGCTGAACATCGGCCTGAATGTCGCCAAAAAGTATAGTTCTACCGTGGCGATCTTTTCGTTGGAAATGTCCCGGGAGCAGCTGGCCATGCGTCTGTTGTCCGGTGAAAGCTTTGTGGACAGCCAGAAGATGCTGACCGGCAAGCTGTCCGATGAGGATTGGGGAAAACTGGCTATGGCATCGGCATCCCTGAGTCAGACGGATATTCGGGTGGATGATAACCCTGCTGTCACGGTTGCAGAGATGAATGCAAAACTGCGCCGGGTGGAGAATTTGGGCTTGGTCATCATCGACTATTTGCAGTTGATGACCGGCTCCGGCTATGGCAAGCAGTCTGAAAACCGTGTTCAGGTGGTTGGTGAAATCTCCCGATCCCTGAAAATCATGGCCAAGGAACTGAATGTTCCCGTCATCTGTCTGAGCCAGCTGTCCCGTGCGGTGGAAAGCCGTACGGACAAGCGGCCCATCATGTCCGATCTGCGTGAATCCGGTGCAATCGAGCAGGACGCTGACGCCATTCTGTTCCTATACCGTGATGACTACTATAATGAAAACTCTGAGGAAAAGAATGTGGCTGAATGTATCGTGGCAAAGAACCGCCACGGCGAAACCGGAACCGTAAAGCTCCAGTGGCTGCCCCAGTTCACCACATTCGCAGATCGGGAGTGGAAGCATGCTGAGTAAGCTGAGCGCTGCCATTACCCGGTATGGGATGCTTTCCGGCGGCGAAACCGTGATCTGTGCCGTTTCCGGCGGGGCGGATTCCATGGCATTGCTGTGCGGAATGTGGCTGTTGAAGGATAAATTCCACATTCAGGTGGAAGCGGCCCATTTTAATCATCATCTTCGCGGGGAAGAATCTCTTCGTGATGAAGAATTTGTCCGTAGCTTTTGCGCCTTTCACGATATCCCGCTCCATGTGGGGCAGGCGCAGGTGGTCAGCGGTGCCAAAGGTTTGGAAGCGGCTGCAAGGGATGCCCGTTATGGCTACTTGCGGAGTTTGGATGGGATCATTGCCACCGCCCACACTGCCGATGACAATGCAGAAACGGTGCTGATGCACCTGATCCGCGGCACAGGCCTTCGGGGGCTTGGCGGCATCACCCCAAAAGGGGAGAATCTGATTCGTCCCATGCTGGATGTTACCCGGCAAGAGGTAGAGGCTTTTTTGGCAGAGAACTGGATCAATCACATTGAGGACAGTTCCAATGGCTCCGATGCATTTTTGAGAAATCGCATTCGCCACCACATCATGCCTTTGCTGCAGGGGGAGAATCCAAGCATCGGACAGAATCTTTCTGCGATGGCCCAGCGTCTTCGCCAGGAGGATGCGGTCTTGCAGGAGCTTGCAGATGCTGTGGACATTCACAGCGTTTGTCAGCTGCGGAGCCTGAATCCGGCCATTCAGCGCCGTGCTTTGGAGCACCTTTTGAAAGAATCCGGGATGCCGGAACCAAATGCCAGCCATATTGCGCAGGCTCAGACGCTTGTGCAGACCCAGAGGCCATCTGCGTTTTCCGTTTTCCCCGGCGGTGTCATATTGCGCCGGAATTATGATCGGTTGGAATCGGGCAGAAACCCTGTGATACTGGAATCGGCGGAACTGCCAATTTCCGGGTCGGTTATACTGGAATCCATCGGATTACAGGTAAGCTGTGAAAGCACGGAGCATTTTGTAAACACCCCCCATGAATTTACGGTGTGCCCTGTGGGTAAAATGATGATTCGGTGCAGACAGTCGGGGGACGAGATTCGGCTGCCCGGCGGCACCAAATCTTTAAAAAAACGTTTCGTAGACCAGAAAATCCCAGCCAGCGAACGCCTTGCAATTCCCGTGATTGCGGACGAAACAGGTGTTTTGGGGGTATGGGGCATGGGTGCCAATCTGGATCGTATTCAGGGGGGGCATCCAGTTACCATCCGCTTTCAGAAAATACCCCCTATGGGGAATATATAAATCAAACTAGAAACAAAGTGAGGCTAAAGTATATGCATAATGATATTCAGAAAGTCTTGTTCACCGAAGAACAGATCAAGACCCGTATTGCAGAACTGGGCAGAGAACTTTCTAAGGAATATGCCGGAAAAGATCCCATTTTCGTGGGTGTTCTCAAGGGTGTTGTGATATTCTATGCGGATATGATTCGTGCCATTGATGTGCCATGCCAGCTGGACTTTATGTGGATTTCTTCCTATGCAGGCACGGAATCTACCGGCAAGATGGTAGTAAAGAAGGATGTTTCCGCGGACATTACCGGTCGTCATGTGGTGATTCTGGAGGACATCTTCGATACCGGCAGTTCTCTGGACTATACCTATCACCACTTGCTGGCAAAGAATCCTGCATCGCTGAAGATCTGCACCCTGCTGGATAAGCCTGCCGGACGAAAGCCCGGAATCACCCTGAAGGCGGATTACACCGGCTTTGTGATTCCACCTGAGTTTGTGGTTGGTTATGGCCTGGACTACAACGAGCACTATCGCAATCTGCCTTATGTGGGTATTCTCAAGCCCGAGGCATACGAAAACAAATAAGGAGCAACATTCAATTTGAAAATGCGTAAATATTTACCCTTTGTAGTATATGTCGTTGTATTGTTCCTGATATTCGGCTGGATATCCGGCGCTTTTGGAATGGGGCGTGACAATCTGGCTTATTCCGAGATTGTTGAATTGTTTAAGAATGAGCAGGTCAGGCGCTTTACCGTTCAGGGCGATAAGATCCAGCTGGAGCTGCATGAGCCATACAATGGAGACAAAAAACTTGTATGCACCCTTGGCGATTTGGATGCATTCCACGCAGATTTGGATGGAACGATTCATCAGCAGCGTGCATCCGGTGTTTTGGAAAGCTACACATTCCTACCGGCCCAGACAACCAGCCCCTATGACTATGTGGTGCCGCTGCTGATCGTGGGCGGCATCCTGCTGCTGGTTTGGTTCCTGATGATGAGCAGAATCAGCGGCAGCAATCCGCTGAATAACTTTGGCAAGGCCCGTACCGTTTTGGGCATACCCGACGGACGCAAGGTTACATTTGATGATGTGGCCGGTGCCGATGAAGAGAAAGCAGAACTTCAGGAAGTGGTGGATTTTCTGAAAAATCCCCAGAAATTCAACCAGATGGGTGCCCGGATTCCCCATGGCATTCTGCTGGTCGGCCCTCCCGGCACGGGCAAAACCCTGCTTGCACGGGCGGTAGCCGGTGAGGCGGATGTGCAATTCTTGTCCATCTCCGGTTCAGACTTTGTGGAGATGTATGTAGGTGTCGGCGCAAGCCGTGTGCGTGACCTTTTCGATCAGGCAAAGAAGGTTGCGCCTGCGATTATCTTTATCGATGAGATTGACGCCGTGGGTCGTAAGCGTGGTTCCGGAGTGGGCGGCGGTCACGACGAAAAGGAACAGACCCTGAATCAGATGCTGGTGGAAATGGATGGCTTTGGGAAAAATGAGGGCGTCATTGTTCTGGCTGCAACCAACCGCCCGGATATCCTTGACCCGGCACTGCGCCGTCCCGGTCGTTTTGACCGTGAGATTTATGTGGGTGTGCCCGATTCCAAGGGCCGTGAAGACATTCTGAAGGTTCATGCACGGGACAAGCGTCTGGGGGATGATGTGTCCCTGAAGACCATTGCCATGGCAACCACCGGATTTACCGGTGCAGATTTGCAGAATCTTTTGAACGAAGCCGCCATCCTTGCCACCCGTGCCGACCGCCCCGTAATCAACATGGCGGATTTGAACCAGGCCATGATGAAGGTCATTGCAGGCCCCGAAAAGCGGAGCCGTCTGCGCAATGCAAGGGATATTCGTCTGACTGCTGTGCATGAGGCCGGCCATGCCATTGCCATGTATTTCCTGCCCACACACGATCCGGTGCATCAGATCAGTGTGATTCCCCGGGGCCAGGCTCTGGGCCTGACCTGGAGCATGCCCAAGGAAGAATCCACCCATGTGACCAGAAACGAGATGTATGAGGACATTGTGGGACTGCTGGGCGGCCGTGTGGCTGAGGATCTGACCTTTGGGGATGTGTCCACCGGCGCATCCAACGACATTGACAGAGCATCTCAGCTGGCTCGGGATATGGTTTCCCGGTATGGCATGTGCGAGGCTCTGGGTACCGTTTCTTACAATTCCGAGGATGAGGTCTTCATCGGCGGCAGCTATGGCAAGACCAAGAGTTACTCGGAAAAAGTGGCTGGCATCATTGATGATGAAGTCAAAAAGCTTATGGATCAGGCCTATGCGCAGTGCCGCAAGATTCTTGCGGACAATGCGGATAAGCTGACTGAGGTAGCGGACTTCCTGGTTGCCCATGAAGTCATGTCCGGTCAGCAGTTTGCCGATTGCATGGAAGGCAAGACGGTGGATGCTGAAGCGCAGACATCTTTGTTTGATTCCATCCGCAAAGACGAGGAAAAATAAAAATAGGGAGCGCTGCTCGATTTGAACGGCACCCCATTTGTTAGACAGTGTGATATGCTGATAACAAGCGGGGGCAGTTCAGAGCAGCGCTCCTTTTCTGGGTCAATGAAATTGTGGATTACATGCTGTAAAAATAGAAGGCGAAGAAGTGCAGCACGCTGCCCAGAACCACGAATACATGGAAGATGGAGTGCATCCACCGAACTTTGGAACCGATGCTGTACAGCACGGCACCGATGGTGTATGCAATTCCGCCGAACAGCAGCAGATAGAACCCGGTGGGGGTCAGGATGTGCCACAGAATCTTTATGAATGGCACAATGGCCCAGCCCATTCCAATGTAGCAGATCATGGAAAAGACCTGATATTTGTGCAGATCAATGGCGGTGAGCGTGGCAGCGATGGCACACAGAGTCCACTCCATCAGGAAAATACTCCAGCCCAACTGGGGAGAAGCCCTGCGGATGGCGCCAAGGGATATGATGGTATAGCTGCCTGCAATGAGGAAATAGATGGCGCAGTGGTCAAGGATCTGCAAAACCTTTTTGGTGGTGCTCGGTTTCCAAGCATGGTAGATGCTGGAGATGCTGTACAAAATAATCAGACAGCTGCCGTATACGGCGGCTGCAGCAATCTCGGTGGGGCCGTGATAGGTGGCAGCTTTGATGACGCACAGCACCAGCGCTGCGATTCCGCCCAGACCGCCGATGGCGTGGGTCAATGTGTTGGTCAGTTCTTCGGCAAAGGTATAGTCGGGCAAGACCCGATCACAAAGTCTGATTCGTTTCTGCATGGGATTACCTCCGGGGCTCTTGATGATTTTATCTTATCACATAACCCTCTAAAAGGTTCTCTACTAGTGAGAATCTACCAGGAACGGCTGGTAGAATTCCCTTCTCTCAAGGGGAGAGTTCAGAGTAGTTAGATTATATGTACAAAAAGTGGGCGGCAAATTTGGAATACTCTGGCAGGAATTCATAAAATATTTATGTACTTCACTGTGCGTGTTGTGCTATAATATGAATAGTGACACCCGGCTTACAGCAGCCGGGTTTATAAAGGAGCACCTATGAACAACATCCTGTTTTTTCTTACACCCAAGGCCATGTGTGCCCATCTGCATGCAGACGATACCCTGCGGCAGGCACTAGAGCGGATGGAGAGCGCTGGATATACCTCGCTGCCCATTCTGAATAAACGGGGGGAGTATTGCGGAACCCTGTCCGAAGGAGATTTGCTCTGGGCAATTAAAAATCTTTGTTACATGGATATGCGCCAGGCAGAAGCACATCGGATTATGGAAATCGTGCACCGCAAGGACTATATTCCCGTAAAAGTAAATACATCCATGCATGATTTGATCGACCGCGCTGCAAATCAGAATTTTGTCCCTGTTATTGATGACAAGGGGGCGTTCATCGGTATTGTTACCCGCAGGGCCATCATCAAATACTGCCAGCAGCAGTTATTTTCCGAGGATTGATTCTCAGATGGAACCGAGAAGGGCACCAGTGCCTTTCTCGGTTTTTTTCTAAGGGATGGCACATACAGACAGGGCAGGGAATTTGTACCACTTTCTTTGACTTTATGAAATTTCCGTATTACAATGAAAACATCACCAATATCATATTTCTCTGGATGGAACATGAATTGTAATTGACAAGGGGAAACAGAATGAAAAAGGTGATATCTGTTGTGCTGGTGCGGCACAGGCCACAATGTCCTCATCGATGTCCATGGCTGGTTCGATCAGATCATTTGTTCAACAAGTCGCTCAGGACAGGTCTGTCGGGAACTTCATAATGCCTTCCCGTCAGGGGATTATACGACGCTGAGAGGCGGCAGGGGGTATTTTGCTGCATGGGCCGGATACACACAGGGGTTTGAATCCTGCCTGTTTGCGTTCCCATATATTAGCAATGCGAAGCAGTTCTATGGCAGAAAATACGATCAGCGCTTTAATGAGGCGGTCTGCGATATTTTTACTACATACCAATGATCTTAGAGAAAAAATAGAATGTAACAAGATTCTCTGGGATTTATATTTTGAAAAAGCAGAAAGGAAAGAATACAATGAAAAAAATGTTATCCATCATGGCAGCACTGGTACTTATTGTGAGCTGTTTGGCGGCACCGGTGTCAGCGGTGGGAACCAGTTTCACGGACGTGAAAGAAAGTGACTATTTCTACAACCCTGTCCAGTGGGCTGTGGAGAATGGGGTTACATCCGGTATGGGCGATAACAGATTTGGCCCATCGTATCCTTGCACCAGAGGGCAGGTCGTTACGTTCCTGTGGCGTGCGGCAGGGAGTCCCTCGCCCAGTTCCGACAGCAATCCCTTTGTTGATGTGGGAACAGATGACTATTTTTACACACCTGTGCTGTGGGCGGTGGAAAATGGTATTACTGCCGGCGTGGGAGCCAACAGATTCGGCCCCAACCAAACCTGCACCAGAGCACAGATTGTGACCTTCCTGTGGAAATCCCTAAATGCTCCGGAACCCAGCAATCCCAATGCGGGATTTTCTGATGTGGTTGCCTCTGCCTATTATGCAAAGCCTGTTGCATGGGCGGTGGAGAACGGTGTTACCGCAGGCATGGGCAACAATCAGTTTGCGCCCGAGGCAACCTGTACCCGTGGTCAGGTCATGACATTCCTGTATAAGGCGAAAGGTACTGTCCCCGGCGCACCCGAAACGGAAGACAATGCCCAATTGGACATGGCGAAAGAAGTATTCAATTTGGTCAATGCTGAGCGCGAAAAGGCAGGCGTGACACCGCTTACATACTACGAACTGGGACAGCCTGCTGTGGATATTCGGTGTGAGGAGCTGAAGGAGCTATTCTCTCATACAAGACCCAATGGCAGCCTCTGGTTCACGGTGCTGAATGAACTGGAGCTCTACGTATGGGGCTGCGGTGAAAATATCGCATGGGGGCAGAGATCCCCTGAAGAGGTCATGCAAGATTGGATGAATTCTGAGGGGCATAGGGCAAACATCCTCAATCCGGAGTTTACCGGCCTTGCCGTTGCAACAGACGGTGCTTACTGGGTTCAGCTGTTCGTTACGGAGGGATAGTCCAGTTATTATCCGCAGATATCAAAAAACCGGAGCCGTTCACAGGAACGGTTCCGGTTTTGTATATGGGTGGTCTGCAGGGCCAACGTTTTTGCATTAGGCAATGCTGGATGCCCACAGGGAGAAATCTTTTGCATAGGTAACCTGATCGTTTGCAAGGCAGGCCATTTGGAAGACCCAAAAATCCTTGCTGGTTTCCTTGACACAGATCATGTTATAGTATGACAGATCCGCTTTGTCGGTGGAATAGAAAGTTGTAATCAAATTGCCGTACATATCTTTCTGGAATGGCTCCAAATCGTTGGATTCTGCCACAAGATTTGCGTAATCTTCCAGAGTCATTCCGGTTAGATTGTTGGAGTGCTTGTCATCAGCCATGGACAGGATCAGTACATTGCGATTGGCAAGGACACCGGTAAAGCCCGGTGCATTCCGAACTTCCAAGCCGGGCTCTGCATAAATGTTCAGACCGGAAGGCATTGCATATTGGGTGAGGTTGCTGTAATCCAGCTCCATGCCTTCGGTATCCAGAATGAGATCGATGGTGTCGGCTGCCTCTTCGTATGCATCCAGCCACTCGTTATCGTCGGTACTGTCGCAGAAGGAGAAGACGTAGTTTGCATCCGTTGTGACCACTTCGTAACGATAGATGCGGTTGGAGTAGTCATCGTAGGATTGTACATAGTCCACCATAACGGCATCCCATTCATCGACTGTGGTGGGGTTTAGCTCCTTGATAAAGGGCTCGGGTGCCTGCTCCGGCTCGGTGGTTTCTTCCGGAGCCATCGATATGGAGGGGTTGGTATTTTCAGAGGACAGAGGTTCTGCGGCTCCGAAATGCACAATCCGATCCATCATCTGTTCTGTGCTCATGGTCAGTACGGATTGATCCACGGGGAAAACCTCGATAGAGATGTAGGAGTGATCTCTGGGGGATTTGGGACTGGAGAACACCTGAAGATTGTCCTGCACCACGGACAGTTCAAAACCCTGGGGCTGCTCCAGCTGAAAGTGAATCACCCTGGGCGCAGATGGCTCGGTGGGCATGGTGATGGGGATGGTAGATGGCAGTGCAGCAGGTTCGGTGGTGGTGACCGGAACTGTGGTTTCGGTGGGGGAGTTCTGCTTGCCGCAGCCGCAAAGCAAGCTAAAAGTCAATAATATTGCCAAAAACAGGCTGGATTTCTTCATGTTAAGGCTCCTTTTTTGCCATAATTTGAAAATCTTATCCATTATAGCACAAAAGTAGTTCGTTTTCAAGAATCTTACGCAGCCGATCAATGGCTGGCAGCAGGTTTTTCTCCTGAAGGCCGGAGTAGTTTACCACCAGACAGTGGGCAGACCAATCGGGGGGCGTGTGCTGATAGTATTCACTCAGGGCCTTGATGTGGATTCCGGCCTGCGCACAAAGGGAAACCAATTCAGAATCGGAACGGTCAGTTTCTACCCGAAGCAGGAAGTGCAGTCCGGCATCCTGCTCCATGATGGTGATTTTGCCGGAAAAGGGGCAGCTTTGCAGCACATCGGTTACAAAATTTCGGCGGTTTCGGTAGAATTTACGCATACGGTTGATGTGCTTTTCAAAATGTCCCTGAGACAGAAATCTTGCCAGGGTGTACTGCTCAAAGCTGGGCACCGTACAGCTGTAAAATCCAAGCTTTTGTCTGAATTCATCCATGAGTCGAGGGGGAAGTACCATGTAACTGATACGGATGGATGGGGCCAGACTTTTGGAAAAGGTGTTCATATAGATGACCCGGCCGAACCTGTCCATGGCTTGCAGAGCGGGAACCGGGTGGGCGTGAAAGCGAAATTCTGAGTCATAGTCATCCTCGATGAGCCACCGATCCGGCTGCTGGGATGCCCACTGCAGCAGTTGGTGGCGCCGCTTTGCCGGGGTGACGATGCCGGTGGGGAAGTGGTGACTGGGGGAGCAGTGCAGCACTTGCGCATGGCCCAGCTGCTGGGGGATGACGCCCTGCTCATCAGTGGGGGCGCTGATACATTTTACACCGCCGGCGGCATAGATTTGGCGTATTTTCTGATAGCCGGGGTCTTCCACGGCGTAGATTTTGTCCCTGCCAAGCAATTGCAGCAGCAGATTGTACAGAAAGTCTGTACCTGCGCCGATGAGTATATTCCTGGGGTCTACCTGCATATTCCGAAAAGCGGACAGGTGGTTGGCGATGGCCTGCCGCAATTCCTGATATCCCTGGCTTGGCAGAGGAGCCAGCAGCTTATCCCCATAGTCCAGCATGACCTGCCGCTGCAGTTTCATCCATACGGAAAATGGGAAACCGGAGGCGGCGGCATTGGCGGTCAGATCCACCGGCCATACAGGACTGGGGGGATCGGGCTGAGAAATGGGTGCGGATATGGGAACCAGATGTTCTGTCGGTTCCACAAAATAACCGATTTTCTCTTCTGAACGAAGATATCCCTCGCAGACTAGCTGGGCGTAGGCCGCCTCCACCGTGACCTTGCTGATTTCCAGATGGGTGGCAAGAGCCCGTTTCGAGGGGAGCTTTTCATTGGGGGCCAGCCGACCGCTGAGAATGTCCTGCCGAATGCACCGATACAGGGATTCATACAGCGGCAGTCCCGGGGCTTTTTGCAGTTCATAGGTCAGCATGGCAAATCACTCCCAGGAGCAAAGCCCGTTGGCTCTGTCCCAAAGAGCCAGGACAAGGCCGCTTTTTACGGTAATATGCGCCTGTTTCCCCGTAAAATGATTGCTGACACCCAGAGGAAATGCGGCACTGAGGGTCCCGTCGGTCAGGGGGTACTGCAATCCCTTGATGGTGACGCCGGTGGCATCAGCACCCAGACAGAACAGGGACAGGATGCCCTGAGCCGTTTCAGGAAAGCAGATGGTGTGACCGGAAATCACCGTGGCAATATAGTTCTTTCCGATGAGGGTTCCCCGTGATGCGTGGGATGCAAGAAAGGCCAGTGTCTGAAAATTGGCAATGGTGTGATCCAATCTGGGACCGTCCATAGCGCCATAAAGCATAAATTCATCACAGCCATGGGCAAGCCCCTGACGGACTGCCAGCATGGCATCGGTATCGTCTTTTTCTACGGGGAAAACCCGGGAGTCGTCGGGCACATACCCCAGCGAGTCAAAATCCCCCAAAATCATGTCCGGCTGAATGCCCAGCTTTTGCGTGTGCCGATATCCGCCGTCGGCGGCGATGACCAGCGTGTGTTCATCAATGGGAGCAAGCAAGGTGTCAAATTCAGCGGCGCAAAAAATCACACAGGTTTTCATGATTCACCTCATACATTTGATGCATGTAGTTTATCACACTGGCATGAAAAAATGAAGTCTCTATCTGATGCCAGATTGAGACTCCATTTGCTATTTCATGAATTTTTCCACCGCCTGACACAGACCGTCAATGGCGCTCTGGTCACCGGCGGCCACAGCGTCCACCATGCAGTGGCGGATATGGTCGTTGAGGATTACCTTTCCGGTGTTGTCTATGGCAGAGCGTACAGCGGCTAACTGTATCAGCACATCCGAACAGTCATATCCCTCTTCCACCATTTTTTTCACTTTGTTCAAGTGACCAATGGCTCTGGCCAAACGATTGATGACGGCCTTCTGATTTTCGTGGACATGGGAATGGCTGTGAGGGATGCCATGTTCGTGCATATATTCATGTTCGTTGTCGTGGGCGCAGATATGCCCGGGATTGTGGATGTGTTCGTCCATGGTGTCACCTCTTCTTTGAAGATTATACCATTTTGGCAAAAATAGCGCAACCTTACCCGGGGGATATTTGGTGAAAATAATTGTTTTGACAGAATGACGATTTGCAACTATAATGAAAGAAAAAATGAAACGAGGAGATTTAGCATGCATATTGATCCCAATCATGTGGGCGGTCATACTCATGAACATACCCACGAACACACACATGAGGGTCACACCCATACCCATTCCCATGAGCATACGCACGAGGATGGCCATACCCACAGCCATTGCGATGGAGGCTGCGGCGGCTGTGCATCCAAGTGTGAACACACACCCATGGAAGAGCTGCTGGCACTGATGAAGTATATGGTGGGGCATAATGCTGCCCATGCCAATGAGCTGGCAGAGCTGGCAAAACAGCTGGATGCAGCTGGCAACCATGCTGCCTACGAGCAGGTCATGGCTGCGGTATCCGATTTTGAAAAAGGCAATATGCGCCTGAGCGCCATTTTGACGAGCTTGGATGTCAAGTAAGGAGAATTGATATGTGTCTGTCTACTGTTTACAGAAATAAGCTGGTTCCTGAGTCTGTGATCATGAAGAATGTCATGCGCATCGAATGCAAAGATGGCTGCGTCATTCTGACGGATCTGATGGAGCGGCAGATGGCCATTGAAGGGACTCTGGAAATGGCAAATCTGGTGGATGGTGTCGCTGTCATTAAGGAAGCGGTTGTATAAGACTAATGAATGCCCGAGAGGAGCGTTGTTGTGCCTCTCGGGTTTTTTGTAAGATTTTGCAGGACAGGTCGATGGCAAATATAAAACCTGGGAGGTGATATCATGAGTTCCTTTTATTTATTCAGAACGATTTGCAGAATCAGTGGAATTCTATTATGTATCTTTACTTTCATTTCCTTTATGATTGATTGGCATATGGGGATCATTCTTGGTTATGTATTTTTAGGAATTGATGTTGTCGTGATTGTAATGAAAAATCGCTGTCCATTTTGTCATAAATCCCTTCGCATTGCGCCCATAAAAGGTGAAGAATTTTGTCCGCATTGTGGATGTCAGGTTCCGTGAGCAGAAAGACAAACGCCAATGGATTGGGCCGTTACAGAATAAAAAACGGAGTGCACCGAAATGGAGGTGCACTCCGTTCTTAATTTTTCGTGACAGCCTTATCTGCTGTGGACGATTGCCCTCAGGTTTTTGAATTTAGGCAGCAGTTATGCCAGATAGATGGCCTGGCAGGCCTTCATGGTCATGTAGCAGTCGTACTTGCTGACCAGCTCCAGAGGTGCATGCATACACAGAACGGGAACGCCTGCATCAACAGTGACAATGTTGCGGTTTGCCATGTAGGCTGCAACTGTGCCGCCGCCGCCCTGATCGACCTTACCCAGAGTTGCGATCTGCCAGGTGACATTTGCGTTGTCCAGCGTGGTGCGGACATGGCCCATAGCCTCGGCAGAGGCATCGGAAGCGCCGCCCTTGCCCCGGGAACCGGTGTACTTGCAGATTGCAACGCCGTAGTTCAGCTGGCTGTTGTTGCGCTTGTCGCAGGTTTCAGCAAAGTTGGGGTCAAAAGCGTTGGACACATCGGCAGACAGGCAGAAGCTGCTCTCAAAGCAACGGTTCAGGTTTGCACCGGTTGCATCGCACAGATCCTGCATGAATGTCTCAAAGAAGTGGCTCTGCATACCAGAGATACCCACGGAGCCGATTTCTTCCTTGTCTGCCAGAATGCACACTGCGGTGTGCTTGGGGGTGCCCATGTTCAGCAGGGGAACGATCTCAGCGTAAGCGCAGACACGGTCATCATGGCCGTAAGCACCCAGCAGGCTGCGATCCAGACCAACCTCACGGCACTTGCCGGCGGGAACCATGGTCAGCTCAGCGGACAGGAAGTCGGACTCGATGAGGCCGTACTTTTCGTTCAGCAGTTTCATGATGTGCAGCTTCACAAGGTCGCTGCCTTCGCCTTCCAGAGGCTCGGTGCCAACGATGACATTCAGCTGCTCACCGGCAATGACCTGAGAAGCAGTCTTCTGCATCTGATCACCAGCCAGGTGGGGCAGCAGGTCGGAAACCACCAGAATGGGATCGCTGTCGTCTTCACCAATGGTGACAGTGACAACTGTACCGTCCTTGCGATAGACAACACCGTGCAGAGCCAGAGGGATGGTAGCCCACTGGTACTTCTTGATGCCGCCGTAGTAGTGGGTCTTGAGGTATGCGATTTCAGACTCCTCGTACATGGGATTGGGCTTGATGTCCATTCTGGGAGAGTCCACATGAGCGGCGCAGATGTTTGCACCGTTGTTCAGGCTCTCAGAGCCCATGACAGCCAGGATGATGCTCTTGCCCCGGTTGTTGTAGTAGACCTTGTCGCCGGGATTCAGTTTCATGCCGGGAACCATGGCCTTGAAACCGTGAGCCTCAGCAGCAGCTACCGTCCAGGTGGTTGCCTCACGCTCGGTCTTGCAGGCATCCATAAATGCTGCATAGCCCTTGCAGTATTCTTCCATTTTTGCACGCTCTTCTTCAGAGAGTTTGGTGTATCCGTTTTTGGGGGAAGCCAGCAGGCTTTCCTTCAGTTCGTCGATATTCATAGTCGAATTGCTCCTTTTCTATAAACTCTGTATCTATTATACTTGCAATGGGTAAAATTGCAAGTAGTTTCAATTTGTGGGGAAACACTTTACAACATGGGAACTTCTATGGTAGAATGTGTCAGAAAGAGGTTGATATACCATGGAATTTATCACAAATTCTCCGGCACAGACCGAGGCGGTGGGCGCGGCACTGGCACAGTGTCTGACACCGGGGACGGTCATTGCCTACCGGGGCGATTTGGGTGCGGGAAAGACTGCCTTTACCCGGGGCCTTGCAAAGGGTCTGGGAATCAAAGACAGCGTTACCAGCCCCACCTACACCATTGTAAATGAATATACCTCCGGCAGATTGCCGCTGTTCCATTTCGACATGTATCGGCTGGGCAGTGAGGAAGAATTATTTGATATCGGCTGGGAAGATTACTTAGAGCGCGGCGGTGTCTGCTGTGTGGAGTGGAGCGAAAATGTATGGAATGCATTGGAGCAGCCCATTATCGTCACCATTTCAAGACTGGGGGAGGATTCCCGCAAAATCGTGATCGAAGGAGGAGACAAGATTGCTGATTTTAGCATTTGAAACTTCGGCAAAGGCTGTTTCCGTTGCCCTGCATGATGGGCAGGCACTTCTGGCAGAGAGCTACCAGAACACGGGACTGACCCATAGTCAGACCCTGATGAGCATGGCAGAGGATCTGCTGAAAAACTGCCAAAAGAGCGTAAAGGATGTGACGGCAGTTGCTGTGGCGGCTGGCCCCGGCAGCTTTACCGGTGTGCGGATCGGCGTGGCGGCAGCCAAGGGCTTTGGCTGGGGAGCACAGATTCCGGTATATGGCGTGTCCACACTGGAATCCATGGCAAGAAGTCTGGGTGTCCGCAATGGATATGTCTGTGCCTGCATGGATGCCCGGCGCAGCCAGGTATACAATGCCATTTTCGTGGCGAAGGATGGAGCGCTGGAGCGTGTCTGCCCGGACCGTGCCATTGCTTTGGAAGAGCTGAAACCGGAACTACAAACCCTGGGCGGCGAGATTTTTCTTGTTGGCGATGGTGCAAAATTGTGCTATAATACGTTGTCAGATCAGGTTGAGAATTTGTGCCTGACCATGGAACACCGTGTCCAGCAAAGAGCGTCCGGCGTGGCACTGGCGGCGGCAGAAGCCATCGCTCGTGGCGAAACCGGAGACGGTGCTGCCCTGCAGCCCAATTATTTGAGATTATCTCAGGCGGAGCGTGAGCGTCTTGCCCGGGAAACGAAGACAGAATAAAGGAGTACGAGAAAACATGAGCAATGTTGTTGTTTTTGACCATCCCCTGATCCAGCACAAGCTGGCAATCCTGCGCAATAAGGAAACCAGCGTTAAGGAGTTCCGTGAACTCATCGGCGAGATTTCTGCCCTGATGTGCTACGAGGCAACTCGCAATCTGCCCACCATGGAAGTGGAGGTACAGACTCCCATCGCTACTGCAAAGTGCCATATGCTGGCAGGCAAGAAACTGGCAATCGTCCCCATCCTGCGTGCAGGTCTGGGTATGGTGGACAGCATGGTCGATCTGATTCCCTCTGCAAAGATCGGTCACATTGGTCTGTATCGTGACCCCGAGACACACCTGCCCGTAGAATACTACTGCAAGCTGCCCGAGGATGTGGCAAACCGTCAGGTGTATGTGGTTGACCCCATGCTGGCTACCGGCGGCAGCGCTGTTGCAGCAATTGACTTCCTGAAGAAACACGGCTGCAAGAATATCATCATGATGAATATTATTGGCTGCCCCGAGGGTGTTCAGGCTGTTCAGGATGCACACCCTGATGTGGACATCTATCTGGCTGCCTGCGACGAAAAACTGAATGAGCACGCCTATATCATTCCCGGTTTGGGCGATGCAGGTGACCGCATTTTCGGCACCAAGTAAGAAATTCAAAAGACCACCGCAAAGGTGGTCTTTTTGTTTATCCCACGCTCAGGGCAAATTGTTTCAATTTCCCATTCAAAGATGTTGCCAAAGTCATATAAATATGCTATGATGAAAAAGTTGAAAAAAATTCAAAGGTAGACATAGGGTGGACAAAATGTTAAAAAAATATCTAACTGTATTCTTTATCTCGATGGTTCCGCTGCTGGAATTGCGTGGTGGCGTGCCTTTTGCAATTGGAATGGGCTTGCCAACACTTCCTTCCATTCTGGTATGTGCATTGGGCAATATGCTTCCTGTGCCCATTATTTACTTGTTTGCACGAAAAGTTCTGATTTGGGGTTCTACGAAACCTTATATCGGCAAACCCTTTACCAAGATTTTGGAAAAGGGCGAGCGTGGCGGTCAGAAACTGATGGCAAAGGCTGGACGCGGCGGCCTGTTTGTGGCACTGATGCTGTTCGTGGGGATCCCACTTCCCGGTACCGGTGCATGGACAGGAACTCTGGCAGCAAGTTTCCTGGGCATGGGGCTGAAGACCACCTCCGCTGCTGTCACTTTGGGCGTCGCAATTGCCGGATGCATTATGGCAACTGCAAGTACCGGCTTGTTTGCTGTGCTGGGCTTTTAATCAAAAGGAGAAAGTGTCATGTCTGATTGCCTGTTTTGTAAAATCGTAGCAGGGGAGATCCCTTCTACCAAGGTATATGAGGATGAAACCGTTTATGCGTTCCGGGATATAGCGCCTCAGGCACCCACCCATGTGCTGGTGATTCCAAAGGTGCATATCAAGGATGCCAGCGAAATCACAGCTGAGAATGCAGCACTGGTGGCCCACTGCCTGGAGGTGGCGGCCATGATCGCAAAGCAGGAAAACCTGACCGGCGGTTTCCGCATTGTTTCCAATTGCGGCGCGGATGCGGGGCAGACGGTGAACCACCTGCACTTCCATGTGCTGGGCGGCAAGACCCTGTCCACGGAAATGGCTTGACATTGTCAAATGCAGGTGTATAATAACTAAAGATTGCAGAGCATATCTCTTCTTCGGGGAGCCGGATGCATCCGGCTGAGAGGGCGCTTGGTAGCGCTGACCCGCGAACCTGATACGGATTATGCCGTCGTAGGGAAAGATGCGGATGGATTGAATGTACAGTATCGCATTGTCTTCGTTATGACGGGGGTGCAATGCGATACTTTTTTGTTTCGGAGGAAAGAGAAATATGGCAACAAATACAAACAAACAGCACCTGCGCGTGCGCGCGCTGTGCGAGGGTGCAATGATGGTGGCACTGGCTCAGGTATTGAGCTATGTCAAGCTGATGGAGCTGCCCAACGGCGGCAGCCTGACCCCTGCAATGTTCCCCATTCTGTTCTTTGCAGTTCGCTGGGGTCTGGGCAAGGGCCTGTTGGCAGGCTTTGTTTTTGGCCTGCTGCAGCTGATCTTTGACGGAGCCTATGCATGGGGTTGGCAGAGCATGCTGCTGGACTATCTGGTAGCGTTCACCCCTCTGGGTCTGGCCGGCCTGTTTAGAGGCAAGGCTTGGGGCATTTTCCCGGGTACGGTCATCGGCTGTATTGGACGTTTCATTGTTCATTACATCAGCGGCGTGACCATCTACCGGATCTATGAGCCCACGGAAATTCCCGGGATCGGCGTGTTCGACTCTGCAGCGCTGTACTCTCTGGTTTATAATGGCGTGTACATGCTGCCCAATATGCTGATGGCTATGGCCATCGCAGGCGTGCTGTACGTCCCCCTGAAGAAGTACTTCGCAGGTCAGGACATCCTGTAATTGCATCCAAAAGAACCGCTCCAGTCTGGAGCGGTTCTTGCTATTTATGGAAGATGGGCTGACGATTTTCAAAGGTACACACATAGCCGAAGATCTCTTTCAGTGCGTTCACCATTTCATATGTATACTGGCCCACCCTGTCTGCTCTGTGGGCATCGGAACCCACAGTAACGATTTTCCCGCCCAGTTCTTTGAATCTGCGGAAAAAATCCAGTGTGGGAAGAGGGCCGCCGCAGCGATTGATGCCGCTGGTGTTCAGCTCCATGCCTTTGTCGTGGCGAACCAGTTCCTTCAAAATCACATCGAATAGCTCCTGATAGTCCTCGTATCGAATCAGCTCGTGGGTGGGATTGCCCCTTGCTTTGGAGATAAAGGTCAGGTGGGCGAGAACGTCATAGTCGGTATGGCTGCTGACACACCTGAGCGTCTGTTCCAGCTGGGTTCGGGTAGCCTCTTGGGGTGTCTTTCCCGCCCAATATGGCTCCCAATATACATCGACTCCGTCCACCAGATGGACACTGCCCAGCACAAAGTCGTAGTTTCGCTCCATGAGGTCGGTTTTTAGCCGCTGCTGATTATCGGGGGCCAGACCAAACTCGATACCCTTGCGAATCAAAAGCCCGGGGACTTCCAGATCGTCATATTCTGCGCTGTATTTCTGGGCGTCAAAGACCATATCCATTTCTGTGGTGTAGTCTATATGATCGGTGAAACAAATCTCTTTCATGCCGGCGGCTTTGGCGGCCAGTGCCATTTCAAGGCCTGAGTTGTGTCCATCAAACGAAACGGTGGAATGCATATGGTAGTCAAACATTTGTGATCTCCTCCCGGAACTGGCGGAATGCTGTGGGCAGAGCCGCCTGTTCATCTATTTGTGATAGGGTGAGCCATGTGAAATGGTTGCCTTTTTCTCGTACCTGAATATAGTAACAACGCATATCCCAACGGATATGGGTGAAGATATGGTGACGCTGAATCTGAAGTTGCACATCCGCAGGATGCAGACCGGCATTTTCGGCCCATGTAACGGCATCCTCTGGGGATAAAAAACCAGAGACGTTTGGAAATTGCCACAGGCCAGCCAAAAGACCCTTGTTCGGGCGCTTTTCAATGGCGTAAAGCCCGTCGCAGTTCAGAACAAAGACGGTGCGGTTTTCCTGCTTGCGTTCCTTTTTGGGGAGTTTAACCGGCAGTGACTGCCAATCGTCCTGCCCACGGCAAAAGTCCCGACAGGGGCAGACCTGGCATTTTGGTTCGCCGTTTGGCACACAGACGGTGGCACCCAGCTCCATGAGGGCCTGGGTAAATTCACCCGGTTTGTCTATGGGGTAGATTTTCTCCAGTTCCTGCTGGACACGTGCCTTTACGGCGGGCAGATCAATGGGGTTGTAGTCCCGGCAGAGTCTGGACACAACCCGGAGTACATTCCCGTCCACGGCGGCTCGGGGCTGAGAGAAGGCAATGGAGCAAATGGCTCCTGCGGTATAGGCGCCGATTCCGGGCAGGGACAGAATCTGTTTGTGTTCGCTGGGAAATTGACCGCCATACGCCTGCATGATCACTTGTGCGGCCTTTTTGAGATTGCGGACACGGCTGTAGTATCCTAGACCTTCCCACAGCTTGTGCAGGCGGTCGTCGTCGCAATTTGCGAGGGATTCGATGTCTGGCAGTTCGGATAAAAACCGCTGATAGTAGCCCTTCACGGCCTCCACCCGGGTTTGCTGGAGCATGATTTCCGACAGCCAGATGTGATAGGGCTGTTGATCCTTTCGCCAGGGGAGATCCCGCTTATTTTGTTCATACCATCCGAGCAGAGCGCTCGGTAGTTTCGCCAAGATATTCTCCAAAAACCAGAAGTCTCCTTCGTTTCGATATTAAGTTTAGGGTATCATTTTCTTATAGATGTGTCAAGGAAACAAAAAAATAAAAATTTTTTTAAAAAGGGCTTGCATTTTTTAAAAAGATGTGTTATTATATCCAGGCACTTGAGGTGTATGCGCCGGTAGCTCAGTTGGATAGAGTGACTGACTACGAATCAGTAGGTCGGGGGTTCGAGTCCCTTCCGGCGTACCAAAAGCTCAGAATCTTATGATTCTGAGCTTTTTTGTCGTTATTTGAATTTTTCCCTTTCATTGTGTTTTTATCCCACTGTGTGCAATTATTCTTTTTGTGATTACGGAATGCAAAGCCCCCGGTTCGTTTGATACGAACCGGGGGCACTTAAATGCTATGGAATATCCTGAGCGGTATGTCAGTTGGCTTTCCACTGGGCATACAGCGTCATGGAGGCCTCTACCTTCTCGGTGTCAAATTCCCATTCGTCGCTGCAGTCGGGATCCTGATACCAGCCCACGAAGGTATAGCCCTCTCTGGTGGGGGGCTCTGGGGTCTCCATCAGATCGCCATACTGATATTGCACGGTTGCCACATCCGTTCCGCCTCGGGAATCGAAGGAAATATTGAAACCCGAATTACGTGTGGATGTAAATGTGACAATTAAAATTACGGCAATGCAGATGATAATGATGGTATCCAGAGCCTTCACGGAGATATGAACGTGTTGGTACAGTCCGCGAAATTTGGGCAGGTCGTTGTTCTTTTCTTCTTCCATTACTTCTTAACCAGATACTTGCGCATATCCAGAGCACATGCACATAGGATGATAGCGCCCTTGATGATATACAGGGAGGAGGAGTCAACACTCAGCATAGTCAGTGCCACGAAGATGATACGCAGCACGAATACGCCCAGGATGATACCGCTGATTTTACCGGTGCCGCCGACAAAGGAGACACCGCCGATGACACAGGCTGCAATGGCGTCGCACTCGGAGTTCATGCCGGTGTTTGCTGCGACAGAGCCGCTGCGGAAGCCCTCGATAAAACCGGAGTAGCCGTACATGGCACCAGCCAGAGTATGTACGAGCATGGTGGTCATAAACACATTAACGCCGGAAACCTTAGCAGCTTCTGCATTGGAGCCAACGGCGAACATGTTCTTGCCAAAGGTGGTCTTGTTCCAGATGAACCACATCAGAGCAGTCAGCAGCACAGCATAGGCCACATAGTTGGGAATGGGGACATTATCCATACGGAACATTGCACCGCCGACGGCGTCCTTGTACTCCTGGCTCAGACCGGAGATGGGCTGACCGTTGTTGCCGTTCAGACCGAAGAACCAAAGGATGATGC
>JAHHRW010000006.1 GCA_020025575.1 Oscillospiraceae bacterium
CGGATTTTGAGGTAATTTGTTTGGCGTTCTCTCGAGCGCTCAGATATATTATCACACCCGTCTCCAAATGTCAAGCACTTTTTCACATTTTTTGTAAAAAACTTTTTGGAAGGTGCAAAAATGGTGTTTTTCGATTCCGCAATAGCGAACATTCCCATCTATGTTGTATATTTTTTCAATTTCCATTGCCCCAAAACACTGTTTTCACCCAAAAAGTTGCTCTATTTTGGTACTATTTCATGATACATCCCCTGCGTTGTTAAAAATTGCGCCCACCCCACATACGGGGGCGGGCGCAGCGTTCCGGATCATCCGACCCGATTTTCATATGTCACCACATCACTTGCTTCATCCACTGAGAAGTATGCATCCAGGATCGGGATTGCCACATTGGCAAGGTTACCGCCCTCTCCGCCCTTTTCGCCATATACTGCAATGGCGATTTGGGGATTGTCCATGGGCGCATAGCAGACAAAGGAGCCATGAGGCGATCCGCCGGAGCCATGTTCCGCTGTACCGGTCTTTGCGCAGACCTCTGTCTTGTCATATCCCCAAAAGTATCCGGCGGCCGTGCCCTCTGTCACAACCTTGCGCATACCTTCCACCAAAGCAGCGTGTGTTTCCTTGGACATGGGCACCGTACTGAGCACCCGGGGCTCGTTCTCACGGATAAGCTCTGAATAGTCTGACGATACAATTCGGCTCAGGTAGGTACACGCGTGCCGTGTGCCGCCATTTGCGATGGTTGCGGTGTAACTGGCCATCTGCATAGGTGTAAATCTATGATCCGACTGTCCAATAGCCGCCAGGATCTGATCGCCTGCATACCAACTACTATCTACGCCATCATACAGCGCTTTCTTGGTTTCCGGATTGGCTCTGTGTCCGGTATCCTCTGGGAGCTCCACTCCCGTGGATTCGCCCAGTCCATAGGCCTTCACAAAGGCATCAGATGTTTCGATGGGCATTTCATCGCCCACTTCATAGAAGAAGTAGTTACAGGAGTCCCGCAGTGCCTCGTCCACTGTAATATAACCGTGAGTCGTCCGTCTTCGGGCGTAAATCAGACACATGGGACTGATGCCACTATACTTGGTATAAATACCCTGGTCTTCGATCTGCGTGTTTCGGTCGATCACGCCGGTTTCCAGTGCCGCAGTGGCCATAGCCATCTTAAAGATAGATCCGGGAGGCTCCGGCAGTTCCAGCGCACGGTTAATCAGGGGATTAAAGTCCATTTTCAGAATTTCATTATAGTCCACATTAAATCTGGCAGGGTCATAGGTTGGATAGGACGCACTGACAAGCACCGCACCGGTGTTGACATCGGTCACCACCACGGCGCCGCCCTCTACATCAGAGCCCAGACCATCATCCCTGTAAATGCCCCCCTGGGCACGCATCCGCTGAAACAGCTCGGCCATGGCATCTTCCGCAGGTATCTGAAGATTCAGGTCAATGGTGGTTTCTACGTTGTTGCCTGCCACCGGGTACTTAGTGTAATACTCCGAGATGATATTCCCGTCCTTGTCAACCGTCCGGGCGATCTGACCATCGGTTCCATGCAGTTCTTCCTCAAACGCTTTCTCAAATCCGCTGGTGCCCACATAGTCATCCATGGAATAGCCCTTTTTCTTGTATTCGGGCCAATTTTCTTCATTGATCTGTCCCATGGTTCCCAAAATATGGGCAGCATATTTGGTTTTATACACCCGACGTGTGGAAACTTCTGCATCAAGACCCGGGACATTCAGCTCAGAAATTGCATTGAGTTCCTCGTCACTTACATTTTCAATAAAGATATATCTGGGCAGATTCGTAATGTCCGCACGAAGTGCCAGCTCATAACGAAGTCCAAGCACAGCTCTTGTGTCCTCATCAGACCAGTTTTCAGGAATCTTACAGTAACTGCGCAATTTCTCCATGAGCCGTGGGGCAGAGATATCGGAGTCAATCTCCATATAGCTCAGGTACTCCTTAAAATAACCCTGCCAAGTGGCACTCTGTTGATCCAGAGTATATGCATAGGGAGTGGTTTCTGTTATCGGAAAATGCTCGATATACGCAATCCCCAGCTCCTTGCACAGCTTTACAAGCTTGAGCAGGCTGCTATTGGGATCGGAACTGTTCATTAAAACAAAGTTATCGAATACCAGATTATATGTAGCCTCGTTAGAAACCAACACATTGCCGTTGCGGTCCAAAATATCACCACGGGCGGCCTTGACCGTATAATAAGAGGTATTCAAGGAATTCTCCACCACATCGCCAGTGCCCAGCAGCTGCATAGAATACATCCGAACACTGTATATCCCCAGAATCACCGCAAAAATGCCCAACAGGGTAAATGCTCTGAATCTGCTTATTCTTTCCATGTTTCGCCTCCGATTTTACCAATATGCTGAATCACCGGATACAATACAGCCACCATCAGAATACTTACCAGGGATGTCATCAAAAAAGCGGTCACACGCGACCAATGCGTAGCACCACCGGCAACCCCCACAACAAATACGCTCATTTCATAGGCAAACAACGCACTTGCGCTGCTCAGCCACAGGGAGCTAAAGCTGCGGTGCAGAAATTCCTCCCGGAACACCGCTGCCAGGATGGCATATACCGTCAACAAGAAAATGGCATAAGTGCCCGGTCCCGTTCCGGCAAACACATAGATCATGGATGTAATCAGTGCAAACACGCTGCCGGTATAGGAGCCCTGAAACACCGTCACCAGAATGATCGCAGCAGGTGCCAGATCGATTACGCCGCCAAAAATGCGATAGCGGCTGAGCACGCTGTCCTGAATCACCAGAACAAACAACAGCAGCAGGCTGTACAGCGTCCATTTCAGAATCCGCAGGCGCAGATTGAGAGGGATATACAATTTGTTTAAAACATTCACGCCGTTTCGGTCCGGCTTAAATTGATATTTCCGTTTTGCCATACTATTACTCCGCTGCAAAACCTGTCAGCACAAAGACCTGCTCCAATGCACCCAGATCTGCCGCCGGCTTTAAAATCGCATACTTAGCCACACCGGTTTCGTCAAATCCAGCATCCACCACATACCCCAGAACCAAATCTCTGGGATAAACGGTAGAACCAGCAGTGACAACCTGATCGTTATTGCGGATCACCGCATTGGAAGGAAGGTAGTTCATGCGCAGCAAATTCTCCTGCCCCGTGGCATAGCCACCCTGCACCATGCCGTTGTAGCCAGAGGATGCAATGGTGGAGGAAATCTCCAGCGCAGAGTCCAGAACCGACTTGAATACCGAATAACCGATACCCACCTCTGTCACCAGACCCACGACCTCCTGATTTGCCGTTACCACACACTGCCCAACCTCAATACCGGAACGGGCATCTTTATTAATGGTATAGGTGCTGGACCAGTCGCTGGACGCCCATCCGATGACATTGGCATCCACCAGCTTGAAATCCTCACGCTGTTCCTGCATCTGCGCCACTGCACGCAGGCGCTCATTCTCACGAGCCAGTGCATCGGCTGTCCGCGCATCCGCTCTCATCTCAGCGATGGTCTTCTTGAGCTCTGCATTTTCTGCCTCCAGCGTCTCATAGCGGAACGCATAGCTGTATAGATGCTCTGCCTGGGTGATGAGCGCATTGGCCCCTGCACGCAGAGGTGTCAGCATGCTCTTTACCGCAAGCCCCGGCAGATCCACATTCAGTGCACTGGCCGCCACCGTCAAACCAATGGTCAGCAGGAATGCGACAACAATCACGGTTTTTACCCGACCACTGAAAATTCGTTTCATTTTGTTTCCTCCAAAATCGGCAGTCCCAGACTGCGCAGGATCATGGCCAGCCGGCAGATGGGCAGACCCATTACATTATAATAATCTCCTTCAATGCCGGTAACGAACAGGGCCGCATCGCTCTGAATGCCATAGGCGCCCGCCTTATCCATGGGGTCTCCGGTGGCGATATAGGCCCGGATTTCCTGCTCCGTCAATTCCCGGAAATGGATATTCGTCACCTCGGTGGTGGTGATGATCTCGTCGCCGCGCAGCACCGTCATACCGGTCATCACCTGATGATCCCGACCGGACAGCATGGACAGCATCCGAAAAGCATCGTCTGCATCCTTGGGTTTTCCCAGTACCTTGTCACCGCAGACCACAATGGTATCTGCCGCCACCACCACATCGTCTGTTCCCCGCTGAACCGCCATTGCCTTCTTCCGGCTGACTCTTGCCACCTCCTCAAAGGGCGCCTTGGCAGGGTCCATGGTTTCATCGATATCCGCCACCCGGACCACAAAGTCCAGACGGGTCAATCCCAGCAGCTCCCGTCTTCTGGGAGATTGGGATGCTAAAATCAGTTGCATGAAAATAATCCTTTCCTTAGTCCAGACCACGCAGGTACAGGCCTCTCGTGCAGGCACCGGGATCAAAGGCCGTACGCTCTTTGTAATCCCTCAGCACACGATCCACTTCCTGCCTATTTTCCGTGGTGAAATACAGCCGCAGACCCCACAGTCCCAGTCGCTGCAAATCATCCTGCCGATCCAGCATACTCAGCTTCTTGCCGTTGAGCAACACACTGCGGCAGGAATTGCCGTCTTTGATGATGGGGAATTCTGCGCCGGTTTTGTCTACCAGTTTCACAGGACCCTGATTGCAGCTGCACCCGCCGGTGCGATTTTTGATGATGCAGTTTTCCGTAACCATCAGCGGCATTCTGCCATAGGCCATCAGTTCTGTATCAATGGGCTTACTCACATCCCGAATCTGAGGCAGCGTCATTTCAAAGCTCAGCATCGCAGAGCGGAATTCCAGTTCCTTCACCACATCCATAGAGCGGGAATTAAATACATTCATTCCAAAATCACCGCGCAGAGCAAATCCGCACTCCCTGGCAGGAATCAAAAGGCCCAAATTGCCCACCAGTGCCTCCTGGATTCCCAAAGACCGAATTTGCCGCAGGCAGTTCTTCAGCCCCTCCATCTCATTGTCATGGACGATTCTGGGCAGTACCACGGCGATATTCTGGCTGGTTTGCAGCTCCTGAAAGTACTCCATATCTGCAAGAATCACATGGATGGGTACGTACAGAACCGCAGGATTCATCTTCAGCAGTCGTCCGGTGATCTGCTCACGGGTTGTGATCTGAGCGGTCATCACCGGAACATCCCGCCGGCCAAACACCATAGGGATGCGGCGTGGACGATTGAGTTTCACCCCATCTCTGCGTGCACGCAGGGCCGTAAGCTGATTGAGCGCATCCCGGCGCATGCCATTGATGACCGATGCCGACAGGGTCAGCCCCGGCTCAATGTGCGCCTGTACATCGGCACAGCGGAAGGGCGTTCCCCCGGTTTTTGCAAGGCGGGCTGCCAATGCATCCTTTGTCAGTTCCAGATTCCGGGCCACTTCCGGCACCGGGCCTTCGGCTCTGCACACATTTCCCTGGGGGTCTTCTACTGCAAGCTCGCTCCGCTCTGGGGTAACGAGGGCATAAAAGCGCACATCCACCAGACCGTTTTCCACCGTCTCATAGCTCTCTCTTGCCTTTTGCAGCCACTTGGGATCTTCCTTTTTATCCTCACGGATGCCGAACATCTCCGGGCCGGTTCTGCCCAAATAATAGCCATCGGTGAATCCCTGTCGGTTAAAGGCATTCATCAGCGCCGCCATCATGGAACGGGTCACAGTCTCCCCATTGATGGCTTGACGGTAAACTCCGGTCACCGTAGCCACATACTCCGGCTTCTTCATCCGGCCTTCCAGCTTCAGGGAGGCGACCCCCATGGTTTCCAAATCCTGCACATATTGGACAAGGCAGTTATCCTTCAAACTCAGGGGGTATTTCTGTTCACTGCGCCCAAAGCCATAGCTCTGGCGGCAGGGCTGGGCACAGCGCCCCCGGTTGCCGCTGCGTCCGCCGATGGCAGCAGACAGATAGCACTGACCGGAATAGCACATACACATGGCACCATGGCCAAACACTTCAATTTCGATGGGAGAATTGGCACAGATATAGCGAATCTCCTCCCGGCTCAGTTCCCGGCTGAGAACCACGCGGCTCATTCCCCATGCGGCGCAAAGCAGCACCCCGGGCAGAGAATGTACGGTAAGCTGGGTAGAGCCGTGAATCGCCACCGAAGGCGCAATCCGCTTGCACAGCTCCACAACACCCAGATCCTGAACAATAAAAGCATCCACACCGGCGGTGGCCGCCTGGCGGATCAAATTCACACATTCATCCATTTCCCGGTCTGTCACCAGCGTGTTCAGGGTCAAATGCACCTGAACCCCCCGGACATGGCAATATTTCACCGCCTCCTGCAGGGCTTGGATGGTAAAGTTTTTGGCACTCTGACGGGCATTAAAGGTGCCGCAGCCCAGATATACTGCATCTGCGCCGTTCTGAACCGCTGCACGCAGGGCCTCCATAGACCCCGCCGGGGCTAATAATTCCAACATAACTTATCGCTCCATTTTGATATACTTGGACACATTATAACATACAATCCATGATCGTTCCAGTGGGTATGCCGTAATTTTCAAAAAAGTTCAAAAATGCAGGCATGATTTCCTTTACAGCCATAATATCCGGCCGTGAAATCACATAGTCTTCCGATATCTGGCACCTGCAAATTCATTCTCTGCCATAAAATCGTACCCATGAGTGTTGCAATCGGATATGGGCTGTGCTATCATTGTTAGAAGATACTAACCAATCATCTTAGGAGGATTTTATGACATTAGATCAACTAAAACCCGGTCAGGCCGGTGTCGTCACTACGGTTGGCGGCGAGGGGCCTCTGCGGCTGCGGTTACTGGATATGGGCATCATCCCCGGCACTCGGGTTCAGGTACAGAAAATCGCCCCCATGGGCGACCCCATTCAGATTCAGCTCCGGGGATATGAGCTGACCCTGCGTCTGGAAGATGCAGCCAGAATCCAGCTGCAGGAGGTGGGGAAATGACATTCGCACTGGTCGGAAACCAAAACTGCGGAAAAACCACGCTTTTTAACGCCCTGACAGGCTCCAATCAGCATGTGGGCAACTTCCCCGGTGTCACGGTAGATCAGAAAATCGGCACCATCCGTGGCAAAAAGGCTCAGGTGGTAGACCTTCCCGGTATTTACTCTATCCGCCCCTACACCCAAGAGGAAATCGTCACCCGGGATTTTGTTCTGGGCGACAACTGCGACGGAATCATCAATATCATCGATGCCACCAACATCGAGCGGAACCTCTACCTGAGCTTGCAGCTGCTGACCCTGCAGATTCCCACGGTCATCGCCCTCAATATGATGGACGAACTCCGGGGCAACGGTGGCAGTGTGGACATTCAAAAAATTTCCAAGGAATTGGGCGTGCCCGTCATTCCCATCTCCGCCGTCAAAAACGAGGGCGTGTCCGAACTGGTAGAGGCCGCCCTGACGGTTGTGAAGGAACGGCAAAAACCAAAGGTTTTGGATTTCTGTCCCGACGGCCCTGTACATCGCTGCATCCATGCCGTAAGCCATCTGATTGAAGACCACGCCCGCAGCATTGGCGTTTCCCGCAGATTCTGCGCCACCAAGCTCATTGAAGGTGACGAAAGTTTTGCCCAAAAACTGGGACTGAGCCAAAATGAGCTGGAACTTTTGGAACACAGCATCATCGAAATGGAGCACGACGCCCATCTGGATCGCAATGCGGCTCTGGCGCTCATGCGCTATGATTTTATTGAAGGTGTCTGCGCCCGGTGCGTGGTGCGTGCCCACGAAAGCAAGGAGCATCAGCGCAGCGTCAAAATCGATCAAATACTCACCCATAAATATCTGGCAATCCCCGTATTTGTGGTCATTATGGCATCGGTCTTCTTCATCACCTTCAACTGGCTGGGCGCAGCGCTTTCAGACCTGTTGGCAATGTCCATCGGCGGCATTACCGCATTTGTGGACTCTATGCTGACTGCCTACGGCATTAACCCCGTGGTTCACAGTCTCATCATCGACGGTGTGTTTCAGGGAATCGGCAGTCTGCTCAGCTTTTTGCCTCTGATTCTGGTGCTGTTCTTTTTCCTGTCCATTCTGGAAGACTCCGGCTATATGGCCCGTGTGGCTTTCGTCATGGATAAGCTGCTGCGTAAAATCGGCCTGTCCGGCAGAAGTTTCGTGCCCATGCTTTTGGGCTTTGGCTGCAGCGTTCCTGCCATTATGGCAACCAGAACCCTGTCCTCTGACCGGGATCGCCGAATGACCATTCTGCTGACGCCCTATATGAGCTGCTCTGCAAAAATCCCCATCTATACTGTATTCTGTCAGGCATTCTTCGGCAAGTACGCCGCCGTGGCCATGGTATGTTTGTACTTTGGGGGCATGGTGCTGGGTGTGCTCATGGCCCTGCTGCTAAAATCCACCCTGTTCCGGGGCAAGCCCGTGCCCTTTGTCATGGAGCTTCCCAATTACCGGATTCCCGGTCTGAGAAGTGTGGCTCTGCTCATGTGGGAAAAGGCAAAGGATTTTCTGGAGCGGGCATTCGGTGTCATTCTGGTATGTACCGTCTTCATCTGGTTCCTGCAAAGCTTTGACCTGCATCTGAATGTGGTAACGGACAGTACAAACAGCATTCTTGCCCAGCTGGGCCGCTGGGTAGCTCCCATTTTTGGGCCCCTTGGCTTTGGGGACTGGCGAATGGTCACCGCTCTGGTTTCCGGCTTTTCCGCCAAGGAGGCCGTGGTTTCCACATTGGGCGTTCTGCTCCACTGCGGGCAAGACGGTCTGCAATCCGCACTGCAAACCATTTTTACCCCTGTATCTGCGGCAAGTTTTTTGACATTTACCCTGCTGTACACCCCTTGCGTGGCTGCCGTTGCTGCCATCCGTCAGGAGCTGCGCTCCACACGTCAGACGCTTTTGGTGGTGGCCGCCCAGTGTCTGGTGGCTTGGCTGGCTGCATGGCTGGTATTCCAAGTGGGTACACTTTTGGTATGATTGGAGTCATATGGGTTTTTTAGATTATATTCTGATTGGCGCCATTGCCCTGTATTGCATTCGGGTAATCTTCTTTCGCAAGAAAAAGGGCTGTAATGGCCACTGCGCCGGCTGTTCCGGCTGCAAACGATAACAAAAGGACTCCGATACATTCGGAGTCCTTTTCCTTTTGTCTGTTGTCTATTAAGCATTTCACCTTATGACTGGGGTAAAATTGCATCCCGATCAACGTATTTTGAAAAACAAAAAAAGAATAAAATGTCAACTCCGGCAGATACTAAAGGAAAAACCTGCTAAGGAGGAATATATATTGAAAGCAACAGGTATCGTCCGGCGCGTAGACAGTCTGGGCCGGGTCGTTATCCCAAAGGAAATTCGCCACACCATGCGCATTAAAGAGGGCTCCCCTCTGGAAATCTACACCGATAAGGACGGCAGCATCACATTCCGCAAATACTCCCCACTGGGAGATCTTCTGGACTTTTCTTCTCAAATCTGCGAGGCCATCCACAAAAACACCGGTCACATTGCCGCCGTCAGCGATTTGGATTCCATCATCGCCGTTGCAGGCGCGCCCCGGCGGGAACTTCAGGAGCACCCAAATTCCACCGCTTTGGAACAGCTCATGGAACAGCGGAAATTTTACCGCTATGTCCCCGGGGAAAAGCAGATCTTTCCTACGGATTCTTCCGACAAATACCATCTGGGGATTGCCGTGCCCATCCTCTGTCAGGGGGATCTGATTGGCAGCGTGATGCTGCTTTTGGGTGAATCATCACTGGCCCCCGAAGAATCCGATCAGAAACTGGTACAGACCATTGCAGAATTTCTGGGTCGGCAGATGGAAACGTGAGCGTTTTCAAGAATACAACACAAAAGCCCCGGCATCCTTGGTGAAGAGATGCCGGGGCAATCATGTTTAGCCGATTTTATTTGCTTAGGACGCAATATCCGCATTTGTCAGGGTCTTGCCCTCAAGGACCTTGCCGATCAGCTCAGACGCATGGGCAACCGTATCATCATAGGGGTACATAACATATGCCATACCGCCAATTGTGGAATCCGTGCCGCCATAGCCTGTGACTGCGTAGGACTGGATATTCCACGACGCCATATCATTCATCTGCATCTTGATGAGCCTACGCACCACATCGCTGGACATACTGGTGGAGAACATGCCCTGCAAACTATCCAGAATGCTAGAGTAGCTTGTAATGATGGAGCCGGATGCCATCTTGTTTACAACCGCCGTAATGACCTGCATCTGGTGTCTGCCGCGGGCGTTGTCACCGTCAGCATAGGAATAGCGGTCACGGGCAAAGGCCAGAGCCTGCGCCCCATCCAAATAGTTGGTACCGGGAGCCAGATGCACACCGTCTCCCCCTTGTGAATAAATCTCGATACCGCCGATGGAATCAATCAGTGTCTCAAAACCGGTGAAGTTGATCTGCGCATTGTAGTCAATGGGGTAGCCATACAGAGCCGACAGCGCCTCCATGGAATTTCCCATGCCATCCAAGCCGCAGTGCGTCAGCTTATCCATAACGCCGTAGGCCGGATTAAAAATATAGTAGTCACGGGGTGTGTTCACCAGCAGAATCTGCTTGGTTTCAGGATTCACCACCGCCAGAATATTCACATCGCTGCGGCTGACGCTGTCGGTCAAGGTATCACTTCTGGTGTCAGATCCGCTCAGATACACGATAAAGGGTGTTTCTTCCACACTCTCTACGGGCTTGGCAGGCTCGTTTTTATTGCCGGAAGGCTTCTTCTGGGTTTCCACCATTTTTTCCACATTGTACTTATAAATCACCTTGGTTCTTGTGGTAAAATCGCTGTACTTGTCAGAATCTGCATAAAGTCCCGCATACGCCACATTCAGGATCATTGCCTGGGCATTGCCGGAATACAGGGCCTCTGCCAGTTCGTCCAGGGAGTTGTAGCGCACAACCTTGATTTTGCTGCCCAGAACCTTCTCGATTGCAGCAATTGCAGCCTGGGTATTTTCCTTATCACGCAGTTCTGTGACGGCAAAGGTATAGTCCTTGGCGTCCTCAATTTTCTCCGCGCCATTTTCTGCAAGAACATAGACACCCACCTGCGCAGCCACAGTGGGAACCTTTGTAATGGCATCGACCGTCTGGTCGCCCTTCGCAACAGCCTTCCAACCGAAGAAACAGCCTGCTGCAATCGCCACGGAAAGAACGTATGCAGTGATTCTTTTGCCATTGCCCCGGTGCTTCTGCCATCTTCCTGTCCGGGGGAACATGGCGATCACAATGGGAATGTCAATCAGCAAGACGATAACGAAAATAGGGATAAGGAATTTTATCGGGAGCATTCCGAGTTTCCAAACTTGGAACAGCAGCAGTCCTTCTGCAACCAGCAGCAATGCCAGAAATACCGCAGAGACCACACGCCAGGCACTCCCAGCCCTCGGGGACTTTTTATTTTCTTTCATAATTAAATACCTGATTTCTCATTTGTTTTCTATATATTTACAAATTTTGTGTAATACGGAATTATTTTATCATACCCCTATTCATTTTTCAAGACGACAAAATCACGCAAAAAAGCTCTTTTTTGCAGTAGTTCCCCCGTCGAAAGTCTATTGACAGATCCCCCCATAACGGATACACTATGCTTAGATTGACTAGGAGGTATGATCATGTCATCCAAAGTTTACTTTACCGATTTTTGCACCAATGGTTCCGAGTCCCTGCCCCAAAAGCTGGCTCGTTTGGTCATGAGCGCAGGCTTTGACCAGATTGATTTTAAGGACAAGTTTGTTGCCATTAAAATCCACTTCGGCGAACTGGGCAATCTGGCCTATATCCGCCCCAACTATGCAAAGGTCATCGTGGATCTCATTAAAGATCTGGGTGGTAAACCTTTCCTGACCGATTCCAACACCATGTACGTAGGTTCCCGTAAGAATGCACTGGATCATCTGGATACCGCATACCTGAATGGTTTTTCCCCCTTCTCCACCGGCTGCCATGTGATCATTGCCGACGGTCTGAAGGGCACCGACGATGTGGAAGTACAGGTGGATGGCGCTGAGTACATCAAGTCTGCCAAAATCGGCCGGGCAATTATGGATGCAGATATTGTCATTTCCCTAAATCACTTTAAGGGCCACGAAGAAGCCGGTTTCGGCGGTGCTCTGAAGAATCTTGGCATGGGCAGCGGCTCTAACGAAGGCAAGCGGGATATGCATTCCGCCGGCCGTCCTCTGGTGGACAAAGAAAAGTGCGTTGGCTGCGGTCAATGTGCCAAGAACTGCGCCCACGACGGCCCCCAGATGAAGGACGGCGTCATGGAAATCAACTGGGCAAACTGCATGGGCTGCGGCCGCTGTCTGGATGTATGTCCTGTCCACGCAATTTACCACGACAATCAGGAGGCCGTCGAAGTCCTAAACTACAAAATTGCAGAGTATGCCAAGGCCGTGGTGCAGAATCGTCCCAATTTCCACATTAATATGGTCATGGATGTCAGCCCCTACTGCGACTGCCACGGCTCCAATGATCTGCCCATCGTTCCGGATGTTGGTATGTTCGCCTCCTTTGACCCGGTTGCACTGGATCTGGCCTGCTGCGATGCCGTCAACGCACAGCCCGTCATGCCCGGCTCCAAGCTTTCCAAGGCCAACCGCCCGGATCTGGACAACCTGACCGCAGATTTCCCCCATACCAATTGGCGGACTCAGATCTCCCACGGCAAAAAGATTGGTCTGGGCGAAGACAGCTATGAGCTGGTTCGTGTATGAAAATTAACGCAGAATGTATCCGGTGTATGCTGAACCGGAACATCGATACCGCACAGCTCCACGGCAATGACCAGCAGGTGACGGATTTCACATTCGATTTGATGCGGATGTTCCTAGATTGTCCTGAAGATGTCAGCTCTCCCTACTTTGCGCCCCAGATCTCCCAGCTTTATACCAAGCATTTTGGTCTGAGTCCGGATCGCTATGCAGAGGAAAAAGCCATCTCCAATCGCTTTGTTCTGGAGCGGATAGAGCAAATCAGCGATCTGGTGGCACAATCAGAGGATCAGCTGCATGCCGCATTTCAGTTTGCCATTTTGGGCAATTACATCGATTATTCTGCCCTGCAGGGGGAAGTGCGTTTTGATACCCTGGACGGTATGCTGCAAAAGGCCAAGCAGTTCCATGTAGACAAGGATACCTTTGCGCAGCTGCGCACCGACCTGTCTACAGGAAAAAACCTGCTGTATCTGACGGACAATGCAGGCGAAATCGGTTTTGACCGGATTTTTGCTGAGGAAATTCATCGCCAATTTCCTCAGCTATCCATCACCTTCTGCGTCCGGGGCGGCCCCACGCTGAACGATGCCACCCGGGAAGATGCCGCCATCGTGGGCATTCCCTTCCCCGTCATCGACAATGGCAGTCTGATTCCCGGCACGGTGCTTGCTCAGGCAAGCAAGGATCTGCTGGACGCCCTGGCCAAAGCAGATGTCATCATCGCCAAGGGTCAGGCCAATGCAGAAACCCTCATGGATACGGGTCACGGCTACAATGTGTACTATGCCTTCCTGGCAAAATGCATCCGTTTCACAAAGCGGTTCAACACCCCGAAACTGTCCCCCGTTCTGGTCAGGGAGCCCCGATAACCCACACAAAAGGGTGCTGCACGCTTGGCAGCACCCTTTTTGCTGCCAAAAAAGTTGGTTTTTCTTAGAAATTTTCAACAATAATCTTGCAATCATTTTGTGTATGTGGTATATTTGGAAGTTGAGAGAATGTTTTAAATAATTTACGTCGTAAAGGAGACGTTTCCTATGCCAAAACAGGAAAATATTCGTAATATTGCCATTATCGCCCACGTTGACCACGGCAAGACCACTTTGGTTGACGAGATGCTGAAGCAGGGCGGTATCTACCGTGAGAATCAGACCACAGTTGACCGCGTCATGGACTCCGGCGATCTGGAGCGTGAGCGTGGTATCACCATTCTTGCAAAAAACACCTCCATCTACTACAAGGATATTAAGATCAATGTTGTTGACACCCCGGGCCACGCAGACTTCGGCGGCGAAGTTGAGCGTATCCTCAAGATGGTCAACGGCGTTATTCTGTTGGTTGACGCAGCCGAAGGCCCCATGCCTCAGACCCGTTTTGTTCTGCAGAAGGCTCTAGAGCTGGGTCACAAGGTCATCGTTGCTGTCAACAAGGTGGATAAGCCCGATGCCCGTATCCACGAGGTTATGGACGAAGTTCTGGAGCTGCTGCTGGATCTGGATGCTACCGACGAGCAGTTCAACTCCCCCACGGTCTTCTGCTCCGGCAGACAGGGCACCGCAAGCTACAGCCCCGACGAGGCAGGTACCGATCTGATTCCCCTGTTCGAGACCATTGTCAACTATATCCCCGCTCCCCAGGGCGACGAAAACGAGCCCCTGCAGATGCTGGTCAGCTCCATTGATTACAATGAGTATGTGGGCCGTATCGCCGTTGGCCGTATTGAGCGTGGTACCATCAAGGTCAATCAGGAAGTCATGATCTGTGACTACCATGACCCCGAATTCAAGCAGAAGGCTAAGGTCGTTGCACTGTATGAGTACGACGGTCTGGGTAAGAATCCCATTCAGACTGCCGGCGCCGGCGAAATCGTCGCGCTGTCCGGTATTGCTGACATCACCATCGGTCGTACCATCTGCGCTCCTGACGCCGTGGAGCCTCTGCCCTTTGTAAAGATCTCCGATCCTACCATTGAAATGACCTTTGCTGTCAACGATTCCCCCTTTGCCGGCAAGGAAGGTAAGTTTGTCACCTCCCGTAACCTGCGTGACCGTCTGGAAAAAGAACTGATGAAGGATGTTTCCCTGCGTGTTACCGAGCAGGGCACCGATTCCTTCAATGTGGCTGGCCGTGGTGAAATGCACCTGTCCATTCTGATGGAAACCATGCGCCGTGAGGGCTATGAGTTCTCCGTTTCCACCCCCAGAGTCCTGACCAAAGAGATCGATGGCAAGCTGTGCGAGCCCATCGAGCGCATGGTCGCCGATGTTCCGGAAGAGTGCGTTGGTACGGTCATTGAGAAAATGGGCCGTCGTAAGGGCGATCTGCTGGGCATGACTCCCGTTGGCAACCGCTACCGCGTAGAGTTCATGGTTCCTTCCAGAGGCCTGTTTGGCTACCGGAACGAGTTCCTCACCGACACCCGTGGTGAAGGCATTATGAGCTCCGTACTGGATAGCTATGCCCCCATGAAGGGTGAAATTGAGCGCCGTCTGGTTGGCAGCTTGATCTCCTTTGAAACCGGCGAGGCATGTTCCTATGGCCTGTTTAACGCTCAGGACCGTGGCAGCCTGTTCATCGGACCGGGCACCCCCGTGTATGCAGGCATGGTCGTTGGTATCTGCAGCCGTAACGAGGATATGACCGTCAACGTCTGTAAGAAAAAGCAGCTGACCAATATGCGTGCTTCCGGTTCTGACGAGGCACTGCGTCTGGTTTCCCCCAGAAACTACTCTCTGGAGCAGTGCCTGGAGTTCCTGGCTGACGACGAGCTGCTGGAATGCACCCCTAAGAGCCTGCGTATCCGCAAGCGCATTCTGGATCATGCAACCCGTATGCGCCAGACCATGAAAAAGCGCGCTGAAAAGTAAATTTTCATCTCCCAAACGGTCTTCCAAACGGAAGACCGTTTTTTGTATATCACCCCGATTCTTGGAAATACTACCACAGAAAGAGGTGCTATTATGATATTGTTTCGGACAATCCTATTTTACGCGGTTCTCATTATTCAGATTCGACTGATGGGTAAGCGTCAGCTGAGCCAAATGGAACCGACCGAGTTTGTGGTGACCATTCTGATTGCCAACCTTGCCTCCATTCCTCTGGAAAATCCGGATCACTCCGTCTGGTCCGGGCTGCTGCCCATGGCAGTGATTTTGGTTGCAGGGCGGTTTTTCAGCTGGATCAGTCTAAAAAACATTCACATTCGCCGCCTGCTTTGCGGGAAACCTGTCATCCTGATTGAAAACGGTCACCTCCTGCGAAATAATCTTCGTCGCACACGGATTACGCTGGACGAGCTGTCTGCCCAGCTACGCACCCAGGGGATTCTGGAAATTGAAACGGTACAGTATGCCATTTTAGAGACCAACGGGTCCATGACCGTGTTTCCATTCCCTGAATTTCAGCCCGCCACCGCCAAGGATGCAGGGGTCGAGGCCAGCCGGCAGGAACTTCCCTATACGATCGTTTCAGATGGTCAGCTCCTTTCTGAAAATCTGTCCATTTTGGGCAAGGATGACCACTGGTTACAGACATTTTTGTCCGGAAACAGGTGTACCCTTGACGATGTGCTGCTGCTGACCGTCACGTCTCGGGGGAAAACCCATTTGATTCGCCGGGATATGCCCCCCTGCGACAGCGCAAATCACTAGATTTTGTGGAAAATCCGCAAAATCTAATCCCACATCTAGTGTTTCGACAAGATTTGCATATTTCATGTGTTATTGTGTAGACAAGCCGGATGGCTTTAGTCTGACAACCACTGCTGTCGCATCATCCCCGCTGTCATTTCCCTGCTCCAGAATATTTGCCGCCATCTCCCCGGTGGACATTTTTTCCGGTTCCCAATGATTGCGCAGCAGCATTTCCTCTCCGGCGCCATCGCTGAGTAAAATCAGCACCTCTCCCCCACTCAAGGACAGCCGATCCACCGTTTCCCGCTGGCGCTGTGACAAGCCAGGCGGCGGCCCGGCTGTCCCAATTTTTCTCAATTGGCCTTTGTGCTGGACATACGACGGTGCCGCGCCCCACTTATAAAGCTCTGCCTTGCCGGAATCCAGCTGAATCTGCAGCAAGTCCACCGTGGCACAGGCGCCTTTTTCCCGCAGAACCGCCATCGAGTTCAAACTGCGCAGGGCATACTCCGCCGGAAATCCCAGCGTGAGCATTTGCCGCAGATACTGCGTTGCCTCCTCACTTTCAAATCTTGCCTCTGCGCCGGTTCCCATTCCGTCACAGAGCAACACATAATACTTATTTCCTGTGCCTGCAAACCAGATGCACAGATCCCCATTTACATCTTGTCTGGCTTGGGTGCTCATCCCCACATCCGGCTCAAATCGAGCCGGTTTAAAGGGTTTCGCCGCAGCCAATTCGTCCGAAAGTCCCTGCAAATACAGGGATAAATAGCCATACTGCTCCCGCAGAGCCGTCCGATAGGCGCAAAGCCGATTTCGGTCGGCTTTCATTCTGCGCAGCTGTTCCTGACCCCGGCGCACCTCTTGCAAAAGTCTTCCCTGTTTTCGACAGCCTTTTGGCAAATCCTGCACGGATAGCCCCGGCTGTTCCAAAATTCCCGGCGGCATCTCCAGAACCGTCTGCCTTGCTTTGCACTGCCGACGCTCCGGGCAGTTGTCGCAGGCTTCATCCGCTGCCCGCAAAAGCACCGAGGAACGATCCAGTATTGGGTCACAAATCAGCAAATCCTGCTCCATTTTTGCAAAAATCATGGCCATTTGCTCCAGACGCACCTGAGCCACCGCAGTCTCCCCCCTGCGGTGAACTGTCCTTGCCACATTCGATCTTCCTGGCAATATTCCGCCTAAAAATCCGCCCAGCAGCATCCCCGGCAGGGGCATCATATCCAGATGCCCAGTCAGCACCGCCATAGGAATAAGCCCCAAAGCCGGACACAAGGACGTAAACCATCGATTCTGCTGGGGGATCAGCCGCAGGAAGAACCCCAGACACAGCGCGCCTGTCATGGGAATCCGGGTAATTTGCGCCAGATCCAAAGCAACTCCTGACAGAACCGCCGCAGGGAACCCCCCTGTGGCTCCCAAATACCCAGCTGCGATGTACCCTAGGCCCAGATACCGAATGGGCATAACCTGAGCCAGAGCCAGCACGATCAGCGCCTGGGCCAGCCAATCAGCTGCTGTCCCAGGGCACTGGCGACAGGCCTGAAACACAGCCGCAGCCCCCACCGCCGAAGCAATCCGGAGCAGATATGCAGGGATCGTGGTGGTATCCTGAAAGTGAAACAGAAAAAGAACCCCACACCCTGCAACGATCAGCGCAGCCAGTGCCGGCACCAGCAGCTTCTGCCGGGCGCAGATTGGCCTGTCTGCCACAAATCCGCCAACCAGCAGTCCGCCGATCATCCACGCCAATCCCTGAACCGCTCCAGCCCCCCAAAATACCAAATATCCGGTGCAGCCTCCCAGCGCAATGGCAATCCCCGGCCATCCGCTGCCCACCGCACAGCAAAATCCCATGACAATGGGTTGAAAATCCCGATTCAGCGCAGCCGCTGACAGGAAAAAGCCCGCCAAGAGATACCCGACCAGCTGCAATCTGCTGCTGTCCCTGTTCAGCTGCACCAGTAACTGCTTACCCCGCTGCAATGTCATCAAACTACCCATCATTTGTACATCACTGCCTTTCCCCATATGTGTAGACAAATCCTATCACGCTGGAAAAGATAATGCTGTCGGAACTGATACACTCAGAAATATTCTTGCTTCACACCGGAAAGATGTGTATAATGAGACAAGACTATACAGAATGGAGTCATGCCAATGGCCACAGAATTTGAGATAAAATATGTTACCACGGCGGATACGCTGCGTGCCATTGCCGAGCGTTTTCCCGGGGGCACTTTGATTCCCATGACCACCACCTATTATGATACCCGCGACGGCGCCCTCTCCCAGCGCAGATGGACGCTGCGCCACCGCCAAGAGGGTGAAAAGCAGGTCTGCACCCTGAAAACCCCCGGTTGCGACGGAATTACCCGTGGGGAATGGGAATGTGACTGCGAACAGATCACCGATGCCATTGCTCCCCTTGCAAATACATCCGGCCTCACCCAGCTGATGCACCTGACCCAAAACGGTCTGATTGCCACCTGCGGTGCTGCTTTTGAACGAATTGCAGTACCCGTAAAAATTGGAGAAAGCACCGCCGAATTGGCTCTGGATCAGGGTTTTCTCATCAACGGCGACAAGCGCATTCCCCTTTGCGAGTGCGAGGTAGAGCTGAAATCCGGAAAAAAGGAAGATATTTTATCTTTTGCCGCAGATTTGGCAGAAAAATACCATCTAAAGCAGGAAAACCGCAGCAAATTTGCCCGGGCAAAGGCTCTGGGTCAGGAGGCGTAACATGGCACTGGAGACTTTATTTGCAAAATACGATCGGCTGCTGCTGATTGACACCGAAACCACGGGCCTTGACTATGCCCGGGATGAGATCATCGAATTTTCCGCCGTTGCGGTGGAACAGGTGGACGGACAGCCCAAGGTGACTTTGAAATACGACCAGCTGGTCACGTTAAGCCCCGGCGGATTTGTTCCTGCAAAAATCGAACAGCTCACGGGCATTTCTACCGCCGACATCCGAGAGCGGGGCATTCCCAAAACCAGAGTTTGTCGGGACATTGCCCAGATGATCACCGGCCGCACCCTGCTGCTTGCCTATAACGCCCATTTTGACCTGAGCTTTCTGTTTTACCTGCTGCTGCGAGACGGCGACCCCGCCATTCTCAAGGGCAAGGACAAACTGGATCTGCTCACCGTCTACAAAGATCGACATGCTTTCCCCCACAAGCTTTGCAGTGCCATCGAGGCCTACGGACTTTCTGACAAGGTTGTCAATTCCCACCGGGCCATTGATGATGTCATTGCCACCGTGGCCGTTATGGAGGCCATGGAAGCAGAAAAGAATGATTTAGAGCGTTATGTCAACCTATTTGGCTACAACCCCAAATATGGGATCGAGGGCAAGACCATCGGTTCTGTTACATACAAGCCCCAACCTTACAATTCCACCCGTCCCCTGTACGAAACATAAGGAGGTACCAATGGCAAAGTTACTGGAAATTTGCGTAGACTCTTATGAATCCGCCCGCCGGGCAGCACAAGCCGGTGCCAGTCGGTTGGAACTGTGCGCAGACCTGTTGGTAGGCGGCACTTCTCCCAGTCCTTTTCTGGTAGAACAGGTCACAAACAATCTGGATATCCCCGTTAATGTGCTGCTGCGCCCCCGTTTTGGCGACTTTTGCTTTACAAATGAGGAAAAGCAGGTGCTGATTCGGGAAATCGACAGCTGCCGCCAGCTGGGCGCAAATGGCGTGGTCATCGGTGCGCTGACCCCCGATGGCGATCTGGATGTGGAATTTTTGCAGGAATGTATGCATCATGTGGGAAATATGAACGTCACCCTGCACCGCTGTTTTGATGTGTGCCGGGACGCATCCGATGCTTTGGAACATGCTGTTTCTCTGGGAATCGACACCATTCTCACCTCCGGTCAGGCTGCCACCGCTCCGGAAGGCATCCCCCTGCTGAAAGACCTGCACCAACAGGCCGCCGGCAGAATCCATCTGTTGGCAGGCAGCGGCGTAAATGCGGGCAACATCCGCAGGATTCACGAAGCCACCGGCATCACCCACTTCCACCTATCCGGCAAGCGCAGTGAGCCCGGCCCCATGGTCTTCCGCAGAGCGGGCGTTCCCATGGGTCTGCCCATGGCATCAGAATTTGACCGCCAGTACACGGATGCAAACGCCGTAAAAGCGGCACTGGATGTGCTTACTTCCCTGTAATATCACAAAGAAACGGGAAGAACGCATTGATTCTATTCTAACCGGAAAACGCTAATTTTGATTTCTGCAATAAAAAACCAGGGAGCGTATCTGCATGATACGCTCCCTGGTTTTTAGCTTGTGTGCCCCATGATTACATCACAGGAGCAGCTTTTTCGATTTCCTCCGGGGTGTGGGTAGAAACATAATTGATAAAACCCTGCACCACCTTGCGGTCGTTTTCCCCTTCCAGCGGCAGGATTCTGGTCAAATCATTGGGGTCATACCGGCAGGCAGACAGAGAAACCGGAGCATCGGTTCCCAGCTGATCCGGGGTATAGAGCATGTAATTTGCCTTGGTTTCCGGAGAATAGAAGGTAAACAGCACCTGCATCGTCACGTCCCCCTCAGGGGTGTGCATCACAAAGGTCATTTCTTTTTCGTTCATTTCATAAACTCCTTATTTCTTTCATAGGCCGCAATGACGGCCTCCATCATGCAACTGCGCAGGCCGCCCTTTTCCAGCGCCCTGACACCCTGAATGGTGCTGCCGCCGGGGGAGCAAACCGCATCCTTCAGCGCCCCGGGGTGCTGACCAGACTGCTGAACCAGTGCCGCCGTACCAAGCATGGCCTGTGTGGCATAGGTCAGCGCCTTCTGCCGAGGCAGTCCACAGGCAACACCGCCATCTGCCATTGCCTCCAGAATCTGACAGAAGAATGCGGGACTACATCCTGAAACGGCACTGCCCGCATCAATCAGGGGCTCCGGCAAGTGGTCAAACAGACCTGCACCGCCCATGAGTTTCAAAAATTCATCCAAATCTCCATGATTGACCCGCTCATTGGCATCATAAAGAATGAGTCCCTGTCCCACACCGGCAGGCGTGTTGGGCATAATGCGGATGACGGGATATCCCCCGCCTACCATATCGGCTACATGCTCCATGGTGAGCCCTGCTGCCATGGTCACAAGAACCGCATCCATGCGAACCTCTAAAATGGGTCTCAACTCCGTCAAAACCGCCTGCATGTATTGGGGTTTCACGCCCAATACGACGAACTTGGCATCTCTAGCCACAGCCTCGTTGGTAGATGCCACCATATTGTATTCGGCTGCAAAATCCCGGGCATGCTCCCAGTGCTCGGAGCTGACCAGAATTTCCTTGCCGGGAACTTTTTTCGCAGCAGCGCAAGCCAGCGCACCGCCCATATTCCCGATGCCGATAAATCCAAATTTCGCCATCATATCCCCTCCTGACATGCTTTTATCATATCAGCACTTCCTGCAAAATGCAATCAAATTGCATTGCACCCCGGAAAAACCTGTGCTATACTCATTGCATCTATTGTGAGGTGATGATCATGGTGAACGCCAGCATGTATGATCTGGGAGCCAACCGCTCCTGCATCCGGGAATTATTTGAGTACGGCCGCCAACGCGCCGCGGTGGTGGGAAAAGAAAATGTATTTGATTATTCCCTGGGAAATCCTTCGATTCCCGCCCCAAAAGAGGTGAATCAGGCCATAATTCAGGTGCTTTCCCAGATGGATTCCTTACAGGTTCACGGCTACACCTCCGCCACGGGAGACTTATCCGCACGGACTGCCATTGCCCAGGATCTGAACCGTCGTTTTGGAGCAGGCGCATCAGAAGAAGACCTGTTCCTTGGCTGCGGCGCTGCCCCGGAACTTGTCAGCGTGATTCGGGCATTGGCGGTGGAAAATGCCGAATTGATTGCCATAGCGCCGTATTTCCCGGAATACAAGCCCTTTGTGGAGAGCTGCGGCGGAACATTTCGGGTGGTTCCGGCAGATATCCCCAACTTCCAAATCAATTTTGCCGCCCTGCGCTCCACCATCAACAAAAATACCCAGGCGGTGATTTTGAACTCCCCCAATAACCCCTCCGGGACGGTCTACGGGGAAGAAACCCTGAGGGAACTTGCCGACCTGCTGACGGAAAAATCCCTGCAGATTGGTCACCCCATCTACATCATATCGGACGAGCCTTATCGGGAGCTGGTCTATGACGGGGTGTCCGTTCCCTTTCTCCCCAATCTCTATCCCAATACCATCGTCTGCTACTCCTATTCCAAATCCCTCTCCCTGCCCGGGGAGCGTATCGGCTATGTGTATGTGCCCCGGCAGGCTGCCGACCACGATGCCCTTTTTGCAGCAATCTGCGGCGCAGCCAGAGCATCGGGGCATGTGTGTGCACCCTCTCTGTGGCAGCATGTCATCGCCCGATGCACCGATCTTCGTCCGAATTTGACTGCATATGCAGAAAACCGCCGACTGCTGTGGCAGGGCTTACAGTCCTTTGGCTATGAGATGGCACAGCCGGACGGGGCGTTTTACCTGTTTGTCAAAGCCCCCAATGGCAATGCAAAGGCATTTTCTGACCTTGCCAAAGAACTGGATGTGCTGATTGTCCCCGGGGACGATTTCGGATGCCCGGAATATTTCAGGCTCTGCTACTGCGTGAGCCGTGACTGCATCCAGCGCAGCCTCCCCCGTTTTGGGGAACTCATGCAGATGGTCAAAAAGGCACGCTAAGCGTGCCTTTTCTCATTTTTTCAGGATTTGGCTGGCATTGAGTACCAAGGGGCTGTAAAGGAACAATACATCCTGATCGGTAAACGAAACATAGTCCGCAAGCGCTTTTGGATAGACATAACGGGTATCAATCAGGGTGATCTTTGCATAGGACTGCACCAGCAGCGGCGCAAGGGACGACCCAAAGGAATCCCGAAAAATCACCAGTTCCCGCCGGCTTTCAGCATGGGGATTGGTAATGGTCTGCACCGCCATACCGCCGGAGAGGAACACATCGTAAAGATCCCGGCTGGACAGCTTATCCATGTCGTAAATTTCCGTGGTTTTTCCCGTATCATAGGAGAAAACCTGGCAGTCTTCCATCCCTTCCCAGGTCAAATACCGCAACGCATCCGGTGCCATGGGCAGCCCCGCCTGTCCGTAATAGGCCCCATAAAAGTCCCTGTCCAGCGTCTTTTCCGTAAAATCCTTTGGGATTACCACGCCAAGGGTCCCGGCGATTTTTTCCGCAACCGGCAGGATTTTGTCCTGACTCCAATGGGTATCCGTGCGGTAGTAGCTCTGTTCGGTCAGGCACTCCGTCAAATCGATAAACTCAGCCCAAGTAAGCTTCTCCTGCAAAGAATCAAACAGCGCCCCATAGTCCATCCCCAGCACCCCGGAAGATTCTGCCAGATAATATCCCTTATCCGGCGCCACGGCAAAGTAAATTCTGCACGAAGAATCTGCAAGATACATCCGATACAAATCCGCAAACCGGGCGGCGGCATAGTCAATGGAGTCTTGTTTCAGAGGGTATTCCATCTTTGAAGCAAACCCTGCATGCAGATAAATTCCGTTGTTGTCCTTTTTCTGCAACCCATAATAATGAAAAACCGCATTCAAGCTGCGGAAATTATCCCGCAATGGGAACTGATCCACCGCATAGTCTGCAAAATCCTTAGAAAATCCACCGGAAAGCAGATTCTGGGTGCTAATCTCGGGAAACTGCGCCAGCGGGCGGCGCTCCGAATCCGAGGTTTTGTCCTCCGGTTTCACCCATGCAAACACCGCAAGCGCCAGCCACAGACCAACGACCATCCAAAGGCCAGCATAACGCTTCCAAGTTTTCTTCATTTCGCCGCCCCCTTAAAACCGAAAATACAGAAACGGATTAAAGCTGCCATCCACCAGACTGGCGGTGCAGAGCAGTAGCAGCGCTGCCATGACCACAGGCTCGATCCATTTCCCATCAAAGCGCAGCGCCCAGGATTTTACAACAGGCAGCGCACCCACAATCGCCAAAATAATTACAACCCCATAGCTGCGCAGATAATAGAGTGTCTCCAGCGTTACGAGCGGCACATTTCCAAAACCGAACATCCCGCCAATATCGCTTGCCGCCTGAGAAAGGGATGCTGCATTGAATAGCACAAAGCTGATGCCCACCGCCAGCAGCACATAGCCATGGCGCAGGAAGTTCGGCAGTTTTTGAATACCAGGCACCCACTTTTCCATCAGCAGCAACGCTGCAAACAGCAGTCCCCACAGCACAAAATTCCACGCTGCCCCGTGCCAAAGTCCGGTAAACAGCCAAACAAACAGCACATTTCTCAGCCATTTACCCTTGCCTACCCGGCTGCCGCCCAGAGGGATGTACAGATAATCCCGGAACCAGCCCCCCAGTGTCATGTGCCAGCGGCGCCAAAATTCCTGTATGGATTTAGAAACATAGGGATAGTCAAAATTCTCCGGAAAGTGAAACCCGAAAATCCGTCCCAGACCGATTGCCATATCGGAATACCCGGAAAAATCAAAATAAATATGCAGGCTGAATACCAGTGCATACAGCCAGTAAAACAGCACGGATTTTTCCCCGGAAGATCGGAATACCTCCACGAAAGCCCCCAGCTGATTGGCTAGGAGTACCTTTTTCCCAAGACCCATCAGGAATCTGCGCAGTCCCAGTCGAAGATCCTCCATGCCCGTGCGCCGGTTTTTCAGCTCCCGATCCACATCGATATAGCGGACGATAGGGCCTGCAATCAGCTGAGGGAACAACGAAACATAACAGCCAAAGTCGATGAGGTTTTTCTGAGGCTGCACCTTGCCCCGGTACACATCAATGGTATAGGACAGGATCTGAAAGGTGTAAAAGCTGATTCCGATGGGCAGGGCGATTCTGGGCAAAGGGAACGCTGTTCCGAAAATCCCATTTACATTCTCCACCGCAAAATCCGCATATTTATAGTATCCAAGCATGGAAAGTCCCGTGACCAGTGACCCAATCAGGAACAATCTGCGTATTTTCTGGGTCTTACCGGCTCCGATGGCAAGCCCCCATCCATAGTGGAGCGCAATGGAAACCACCATCAGCCCCACCAGCCGGGGCTCCCCCCATGCGTAAAAGAACAGACTGGCGATCAGCAGCCAAAGATTCCGGGCCCTTACGGGCAGGGCAAAATAGAAAAGAATTACCGCCGGCAGAAAATAAAATAAGAACTCGATACTGGAAAAGAGCATGATTCTTCGCCTTTCTTGTAAAAAAGCCGCCGCAAATGCGGCGGCTCTATGATGTTATCTCTTACTTCACAACACGGCTCACGCTGCCGCCGCAGACGGTGGTAAATGCCTCCACGACCTGATCGGTGGTAACATCGTACTCAGGGTTCAGCATAATGAACATCACCACATCCCCGCAGACAACGGCCTGCTTTTCGGTTGCCTCAACGCAGACCCACTTGGCGGTGTTGATGTTCTTCATCATGGTATCCGCCAGCTTGTCTGCTGTTTCGGCATTTTCACAGCGAACCAAAACCAGAGAGTAAGCCTGAGCGCCCATCATGGACTCAGAGGCCACCGCCTCTACCATGCCATCAGCAGACTCTGCACCGGTGAAACTCTCAACAGAAACCGAATCTGCCAGATCCACAGGAAAATCCATCAAAGGCAGTTCGATTTTAACATTTTCATAAATCTTGGCAATCAGCTCTGATGCCGTGCCCTCAGGGGACTTTGCAGCGTCGGCAGTACCGCCATTGCTACCTGCACCGCAGCCTGCCAGTGCAGCAATCACCATGATACACGCCATCACCCATGCAAATTTTTTCATTGTGATTTCCTCCACACACGTTTGTTTTTGAATAGATTGTTTCCAATCAGAATCACAATCAAACCAACGGCAAAACCGGCGGCATCAATCCATACATCCAGCAAACTGGATGCTCGACCGGGCACATACAGTTGAATGGTTTCGTCGATGCAGGCAACTGCCAGTCCCACGCCCAGCAGTCCTGCCGGGACTCTCTCCCAATCCAGAACAGCCAGTCCACTACAAAGCATGCCAAGCAAGGCAAATTCTGCAAAATGTGCCAATTTCCGGAGCACTGTCTGTACCAGCTCATTCTCCGGCAAAAACGGCAGCAGCTTATGTAACAACGCAACCAGACTGCCGCTGACCTCCGAGGACTGATCTCCTGCCACAGCAGAATTGCCCCAAATAAAGGCCAAGTTCATTAGGATAAAAACCACCAGCAAAATTCGCAGGTGCGTTCTTCTCATTATATTACCCCCAAATGCTCCAGCAGGATCTTCAGACCCAAAAGAATCAGAATCGCACCGCCTGCAATTTGTGCTTTTTTCTCGAACCGGTCACCAAAGACACTTCCAACCTTCACGCCGCCAGCAGACAGGATAAAGGTTGTCACGCCGATCAGCGCCACTGCCATCCAGATATTCACATTTCCTGCCATGGCAAGGGAGATTCCCACTGCCAGAGCATCGATGCTGGTAGCAATCGCCAGGACAAACATGGTCTTTGCAGACAAGTCCCCGCTTTTATCTTCCTGCTCCTGGGCATCGTCCTCAAAAAAGGCTTCCTTTAGCATATTCAAGCCAATAATCACCAACAATCCAAAGGCAACCCAGTGGTCAAAGGCTTCGATGGCCCCTGCAAACATAGAACCCAGCAAAAATCCGATCAGCGGCATCAATGCCTGAAAAGCACCAAACCAGATTCCGCAGGTGTACATGGTCTTTCTGTCGGCCCGTTTCAGAGCCAGTCCCTTGCACACAGATACCGCAAAGGCATCCATACTCAGCCCCACAGCCAGAAAAAACAGTTCTCCAAATCCCATAATAACCTCCAAGCCAGTTCGCGGTCGGCCCGGAGACTGGTGCATTCAGAAACTGGTATCTGCTGTGTTATGCCCATCTATGTATCAAAGGCTTACCCGAAATTTTTATATCTTACGCGCTTGATCTGCGGTTATATCTCTCCGAATCCTGCGCATTTTACGTATTTTATCAAAGCCACCATGGGATGTCAAGGCGAAAAGAGGAATCACCCGTCTTAAAATTTCTAAAAAAAGCCGCCACCTCGAAGGAAGTGACGGCTCTCATTCATGTACAACTGTGTTTACAGATACTGCTTGACGGTGTCGGAAGCAGCTTCCGGATCGTCAGAGACACTCATGGTAATATTCATATTGTTTTCTTCAGCAAATTTTGCACACCAGGTGATGAACTCCTCGCCCACTGCACGGTCTTTGCCAATGGTCTTATACAAATTATCAATGAACACGCAGGTAATATCAAAGTTGCCGGCATGCAGGCCGCTGAGCAAACCCTTCAGCTTATCCGCATTGTCAATCCCGTACTCCTCTGAATCAACCAAACGAACCTTATAATTGACATCATAAGTCAACTTCTTGCCGTACTCGATGCAAACGATATCACCGGTTTCGGTGGTGACCGCATCCTGGATAGCAGAAATCAGCTTCTTAGTTTTACCGGAACCCTTCAGGCCCATAATCACTTTAATCATAGGAAACTCCTCCTTTGCTATGCCGTAATCGGCTGTGTTCATATTCTACCATCGGGCGAATCATTTTTCAACCTTTTTTATGCATTTTGCAAAAAGAATTTCTGAGCCGCGGTTATTTGTCCTCGTAGCCGGGTTTTCCCAGCAGTTTGAACATATTGCGCTTGTAGAACTCAACACCAGGCTGGTTGAAAGGATTGACCCCCAGAATGTAAGCAGACACGCCGCAGCACAGCTCCAGGAAGTAGAACATCTCACCCAGTTTCTCGTCGTTCAGCTGGCCCATATCCATGGTGATGACAGGAACACCGCCATCCACATGGGCAGCCACGGTACCCAGATATGCCTTCTCATCCACAAAGTCCAGCGTCTTGCCTGCCAGATAGTTCAGACCGTCCAGATTCTTTACATCCTCGCCAATGACCATCTTCTCTTCCGGGGCATCGAAACGAACCATGGTTTCAAAGATGTTGCGCTCGCCCTGCTGGATCATCTGGCCCAGAGAATGCAGGTCGGGAGTCAGCTCTGCGGTAACCGGGAAAATACCCTTGCCGTCCTTACCCTCGGACTCACCGAACAGCTGCTGCCACCAGCCGCCGAACATCTTAAAGCCCGGCTCAAAGGACTCGAAAATCTCCATCACCTTGCCCTTCTTGTACAGGGCATTGCGGACAGCGGCATACTGCCACACGGGGTTTTCAAAGCTGCGCAGGTCATAATCCTTCTTAGCCTGAGCTGCACCACGCATCACATTGCGGATGTCGATGCCTGCAACTGCCATGGGCAGCAGACCCACCGCAGTGAGCACGCTGAAACGACCGCCCACATTGGGGGGAATGACGAAGGTTTCCCAGCCCTCTTCGGTAGCCATCTGGCGCAGGGCGCCCTTGCAGGGATCGGTGATGGCATAGATCCGCTTTTTGGCGCCATCGGTGCCATACTTGCGCTCCAGCATCCAGCGCAGGGCACGGGTGGAGATTGCAGGCTCGGTGGTGGTACCGGACTTGGAGATGATGGCGATGGAGAAATCCTTGCCCTCCAGCAGACGCTGCAGCTCATTCCAGTGACGGGTGGACAGGGTGTTGCCGGCATAGAAAATCTGGGGATTGCCCTTCCCCTTGCCGATGTTGTGGTTTGCACCCTGCAAAAGTTCGATGGCTGCTCTGGGGCCCAGATAGCTGCCACCAATGCCGATAACGATGAACACATCGCTGTTTTCACGGATTCGGTCTGCTGCCAGACGAATCCGACGCATTTCGTCGGTTTCTTCCATTTTCGGCAGATCCAGCCAGCCCAGGAAGTCATTGCCCTCACCGGTGCCCTGTGTCAGGGTCATGTGCGCAGCAGATACGTTCTTCTCTGTCGCCAGCAATTCCGGCAAAGTGAGCTGCCCCCACACGTTAGAAATATCAACTTTAATCAATTAAAAGACACATCCTTTCAAATTCGCGGATATATCATAATGTTATCGCATCTTTATTCCAAACGCAAGAGTAATGCAGAAACTTTTTGACGAAGTTCAAAAATTTCTGCACATTTCCTCTGGTATTTTCCCTCTAATAATGTATAATAATGGGTGGATGATTTACGGCGGCGATTCTTCGCTGCATTACAAACAATATACACTGGAGGAATTCACTGATGCGATATGGTTTTGGCATCGATGTAGGCGGAACTACCGTTAAAATTGCTTTTTTTAATCAGGATGGTCTGATGCTTACCAAGTGGGAGATTCCCACCAACACCGAAAACAATGGCTGCGCAATCCTTCCGGATATTGCGGCATCCATTCAGGATTATCTGACACGGGAACAGATCCCGGACGATCAGATCATCGGCATTGGTATCGGCGTTCCCGGCCCCGTGAACGATGAGGGCGTTGTGAATAAATGTGTCAATCTGGGCTGGCGCGTTCTGGATTTGCAAAAGGAGCTTTCCGGGCTCACCGGTTTTCCGGTCAAAGCCGGCAATGACGCCAATGTAGCCGCTCTGGGCGAATGCTGGAAGGGCGGCGGTCAGGGTGCCAAGAACATGGTTATGGCAACCCTGGGTACCGGTATCGGCGGCGGCATCGTGTCCGGCGGCAGACTCATTGCCGGAGCCCACGGTGCAGGCGGCGAAATCGGTCACATCGTTGTGAATAAGGAAGAAACCGAGCCCTGCGGCTGCGGCAACTACGGCTGCATTGAACAGTATGGCTCTGCCACCGGCGTTGTCCGTCTGGCAAAGCGCTACCTCAGCTCCCATGAGGAAAGCAGCTGCCTGCGCAATTTGCAGACCATCACCTGCAAGGACGTATTTGATGCAGCCAAAGCCGGCGATCACGCTGCCCTTGCCATCACCGACCAGATGTATGACCTAATGGGTCTGTTCCTGGGCAGTGTCTGTGCCGTAGCAGATCCCGAGGTCGTGGTTCTGGGCGGCGGTGTCAGCAAGGCTGGGCAGATTCTGGTGGACGGCATCACCCCATACTACAATAAGTATGCCTTCCATGCCTGTCATCCCATCCAAATCACCCTTGCCAAACTGGGTAACGATGCAGGCGCTTACGGTGCATTTAAGCTGGCACTGGACGAATTTGGTAACTAATTGCCCTACATAGACACAAGGAGGACAAGTTTTTTATGTATTGCTATCGCAAAATTCAAGATGATTTATACTGGGTCGGCGCAAATGACCGCCGCCTTGCTCTGTTTGAAGGTGTTTACGCTGTGCCCAAGGGCGTGAGCTACAACGCCTATCTGCTGCTGGACGAGAAAACCGTCCTGTTTGACACGGTGGACGCCTCTGTTTCCGATCGGTTGCTTGAGAATCTGGAGGCTGTTCTGGACGGTCGAAAGCTGGATTATATTCTGGTTCAGCACATGGAGCCGGATCACTCTGCAACCTTGCAGCAGGTGATTGATCGCTATCCGGAGGTTCAGGTGGTCTGCAACGCAGCCATCAAGAAGATGATCGATCAGTTCTTTGACCGCTCCATTGACCAGCGCTGGGTAGAAACCAAGGACGGCGGCACCTTCTCCACCGGCCGCCACAATTTTGTCTTTGTCAAAGCCCCCATGGTGCACTGGCCCGAGGTTCAGGTGAGCTTTGACACCACCACCGGCACACTGTTTTCTGCCGATGCTTTCGGCACGTTTGGTGCCATCAATGGTGCGATTTTTGCCGACGAAGTGGACTTTGACCACGTCTTTATGGACGAAGCCCGCCGCTACTACTGCAACATCGTGGGCAAATATGGTGTTCAGGTTCAGAACCTGCTGAAGAAGGCTGCCACCCTGGATATCAAGATGGTCTGCCCCCTCCACGGCTTGGTTTGGAGAGAGAATATCGGCCACTTCATTGACAAGTATCAGCACTGGAGCAGCTACACCCCTGAGGAGCAGGGTGTCGTGATTGCCTACGGCTCCATTTATGGCGGCACCGAAAATGCAGCTGAGATTCTGTCCGTTATGCTCCGGGAAAAGGGCATCAAGACGGAGATGTTCGATGTTTCCATGATTTCTGCTTCTGAAATCGTGGCAGCAGCCTTCCGCTACAGCCATTTGGTGTTTGCCTCTGCCACCTATAACAGCGGCATTTTCGTCAAGATGGAAGATCTTCTGAACGATCTGGTGGCTCATGCCCTGCAGAATCGCACCGTGGCTCTGATGGAGAACGGCACCTGGGCTCCCACCGCCGCCGGACAAATGGCAAAGAAACTGTCCGCATGCAAGAACATCAACCTGCTTGAGAATGTGGTTACCATCTACTCCAGTGTCAAGGACGAACAGCGCGCAGCCATCGCTGCCATGGCAGACGCCATCGCTGCCACCATGTAATTTCAAGTCCGTTCGGAAATTTCCGGACGGACTTTTTCGTTTCTCCGTTGAAATCTGATGAATTTTGGGGTACAATGGTTAAAATATAGCTGGAGGTAGCACCCCATGAAAGATATTCTGGTCATTGGCATTGCCGGTGGCACCGGCAGCGGTAAAACCACCCTGATGAAAAATATTATTGCGAATTTTGCAGACTCGATTACGGTGATCAGCCACGATAACTACTATAAGCGCCACGATGATCTGCCCTTTGAGGAGCGCTGTAAGCTGAACTACGACGAGCCTGATGCCCTGGAAACCGACCTGATGGCACACCATCTGGAGCTTCTGCGCAACGGTCAGGCCATTGACTGCCCCGTGTATGATTTCACCATGCACAACCGTTCCAACGAAACCATTCACATTGAGCCAAAAAAAGTCATTATCGTGGAGGGCATCCTGATCTTTGAAAACAAACAGCTCCGGGATCTGATGGACATTAAGATTTTCGTGGACACCGATGCGGATATCCGCCTGTGCCGCCGGGTCAAGCGGGATGTGAACAAGCGTGGCAGGAGTCTGGAATCGGTGCTGGAGCAGTATCAGCAGACCGTAAAACCCATGCACGAAAAATATGTAGAACCCAGCAAGAAATTCGCCAACATCATCGTCCCCGAGGGCGGAAAGAACCAGATTGCCATTGAGATGATCCTGCGGCAAATCCAACACCATTTGGAGGAAAATCACCTATGATCCCCGAATCTTTGATTTTTGATATTGACGGAACCCTTTGGGACTCCCGAGAATTGGTTGCAAAGGGCTATAATCAGCACCTTTGTGAAGTGGGTCACCCGGAACTTCAGGTAGATGCAGCGTTTTTAAAGACGGTTTTCGGCAAAACCATGCATGAAATTGCGGATATTATGCTTGCCCCCATCCCCGCACCGGAACGTTATGAAATTCTGGATGGTTGTATGCGCTGTGAGCATCTGGTCATGGAGTCCGATCCCTGCCATATGGCCTTCCCCGGCGTTGTGGAAACACTGGAGGCGCTTTCCCAGAAATATCGCCTGTTCATTGTCAGCAATTCTCAGTGCGGTTACCCGGAACTGCTGATGAACAAGCTGGATGTGGGCCACCTGTTTCAGGGGCACCTGTGTTACGGCGATACCGGAACCCCCAAGGGCCAGACCATCAAAATCCTGATGGAGCGTCACAACATCCAGTCAGCTGTCTATATTGGCGACACCCAGGGCGATCTGGATGCCTGCCGGGATGCAAATATTCCATTTATCTTCTGCACCTATGGGTTCGGAACCCCGGATTCCTTTGATGCCAAAGTTGACACATTTTCCCAGCTGCCTCAGGTTTTAGATAGCTTAGCATAACAAATCCAATATAGCGATGCCAAGTGGAAAACATGCTTGCGCATCGCTTTTTTCTCTTCTGCTTCCCACAACATTGCAGCAGCCTGTGCACAAATTTTGAAAATCAGCTCCACAGGCATTGCACAGGAATACATCGATATTGCGAAGAGTCGCATTTATTCTTGCTTATTTCATGGAAAATACCCCATTTTCGGGCGTTTTCTGAATGCACCCCCATTCTCCCATCTTGCAATCGCTGAATTTTTGTCCACAGGAAGTGCAGTTCCTGTGGACAAATTTTCATTTTGCTATCACTTCGGAATGGTGATGGTCAGCACGATTTCATCCTCTGTTTCCCGCCGCTCCGACACCGCCGCAATTCCGGCGGACTGGATGCGGTTCAGCGAATGCCCCAAATGATTCAAAAAACCCTTCAAATTGAATTGCGTCACTTGCGCATCCTTGCCACCGCTTAACAGCTCGTCCACATACCGCTCCGTCCGGGCAACGCTCATGCCAAACTGGGCAATGGTTTCAATGGCTTTCAGTTTTTGCGGCTCCGAAGGCAGTCGCAGAAGCGCTCTTGCATGGCGCTCGGTGAGATGATTGGTTCGCAGGGCATCCAATACCTGAGGCGAATGTTTTAATAGACGCAGCTTATTGGCCACCGCACTCTGGCTTTTGCCGATCATCTTGGCTGCCTGCTCCTGACTCAGGTTCTGCAGCTGAATCAGCCGGGAAATGCCCAGCGCCTCTTCGATAAAATCCAGATCCTGCCGCTGTAAATTTTCCACCAGTGCCACTACGCCGGATTCGGCATCATCCATACTCATCACAATGCACGGAATCTCCGTCAGCCCTGCCTTTTGTGCGGCTCGTAGCCGCCGTTCGCCTGCAATCAGCTCATAATTTGAGCCCACCCTGCGCACCGACAAGGGCTGAATGATGCCGTGGCTCTGAATGGATTCACTGAGCTCCTGCAAGGCTTCTTCATTAAAAATTCGACGAGGCTGAGACGGATTCGGCTTGATGGAGCGGGCCGGCAAGAACACCACCCGTCCGGTTTCCATATAGGTTTTCAATTTTGCACAGTGCATAGGTGCTCCCCCTTGGTAGAATGTATGAACCATTGTAGTCACCTAAATCTGGGAAAACCCACGAAAGCAAGCACCTCCCAGGGAATAATTTCCGAACATAATGCATGATTTTTACGGTATTTTCTGATATATTTCCATACTTATCGCATTTATCATCATTCTTTTTGATTTGCCGTCATCCTTTGTCCGGCTGATTTTACCAAGATTCTGAGGGGGACAACCATTTCCCTTACAGCCAATGAATTTCCCACCCTATCTCCTTGCATTTCAGCTTCAATATGATATACTTACATTAAGCTCGAATCATGTGTTCCCGTTTCCCCTGGAAGGAGGCATTGATATGGAAAAATCCTCATCCCAGAGCCTTGGAAGGCTGAAAAAAATCCGGCGCATATCCCTAATCGCTTGGACCATAATCGCAATTGTGATGTTTCTCATGATTCAATATGCCAGCGTTCATGTGCAATGGCAAAGAACCGTTACCATGATCATCCGCGTATTCATCGTTGCCTCTTTGGCACAAATCGGATACGACTACCATCTAAACAAAAAGATTCGTGATTTAAAGCAAAACGAATCATCCGATCAATAAAAAAGTCGCAGATAAAATCTGCGACTTTTTTCATATTCGATATTTCCCTTAAAAATAGACAATCTCCACACCTTTTAACAGCAATGGGTTGATATTGACCCGAGCCATATCTCCGACCTTGCAGTCGCAATCGGTAACATCGATGACCATATTCACCATACCCACATGGCCCAGCACCCGGCAAGCCTTGCCGTTCACATGGACATACAGCGCCTTTTTCTTGATAAACGCCTTGATATAACGGGCAACGCCACGGATGCAGTCCTGAAACCGCCACAAATCAAAGCCCCGATCCACGCCAAAACCATTAAAATAGCCAACGGACAGCACTGCAATCCGGGTCTGGCGTTTTGCGACAAATCCCGCCCCATAACCAACGGTATGCCCGGCAGGGATGGTGCGGATTTCTTCCAGCTCCGCTTGACAGTAGCCCACGGTTTTGAGCCCGCTTTTCCCGGGAAATGCCACCCGTCCCAGCAGGGCAGAGCCAATGCGCACCCCATCGCAGTGCATATGCGCATACTTAAAGAAGGCCGTGGAATTACAGCAGTGAACCATTCCCGTTTCAAAGCCTGCCGCACGAAGCTCCTGCACCACCTGCTGAAACTTTTCAAACTGTTTCTCGGTGATGGCAGCATCCACAGCGCATCCAAAATGGGTGTAAATGCCGGAAAAAGCAATATGGGGGCAGTCGGTATACAGGCTGTAAACCGTTTCGATCTCCTCCGGCAGGAATCCGTAGCGGCCCATGCCGGTGTCGATTTTGAGGTGTGCCTCTGCAACGGTGGAACGCTCTTTGGCTACCTGATTCACCATCTCTGCATCCTCTATGGAGCCGATGGTGAGAATGGCCCGATTGTCCAGAAGTTCGTTGATTTCTGCGGGATTACAGGTTCCCTCCATCATCAGGATGGGGCATTCCTCAAATCCCTCCTGCCGCAGTGCGCGAACCTCGCTCACATCGGTGACGGCAAAATGGTCAATGCCATAGGCACTGAGGGTTCGTGCCATATTCACACACCCAAGGCCGTAGCCGTCACCCTTGATGACGCCCCAGACAGTCGCACCCTTTGCCTTCTGCAAAATCACGCCCACATTGTGAGCCAGAGCGCTTTTATCCACCATGTATGCTTTCATAGGCACATCCTCTCTATCTTTGGGAAATTCAATCCTTCTTGTTCTTCATCATATAACGGATCATGGCCAGCTTATGGTATGCGTCGGTGGCAACCTTCAGGGTCTTGTACCAGAATTTGCTGATAACCCAGTCAAATTCACCCATAAACTCGGTAAAATCACCATTAAAGCCCTTCTTAAACTTGTACAGGCCGTACAGAGGATTGTCCTCCGTCAGGTCGCCGGAAACACCCCGGAAGTCATAGATCCGGCACTTTTTCTCCACCGCCCACTGAATCATGTTCCACTGGAGCAGATAGTTGGGCATCAGGTTGCGGTGCTCGTTGGAGCTGGCGCCGTACAGGTACCAGACCTTGTCACCGTACCAGATTGCCAAAGTGCCTGCAATGGGCTGACCCTCGTGGAATGCCATATACAGACGGCAGTGCTCCCCCAGATTCTTCAGCATATTGGAAAAATAAGCCTCATCACGGGTGACAAAGTTATCACGCAGACCGGTTTCCACCATGATGCGGGTAAATTCTGGAATCATCTCCTGACCGCAGATCTTCACCTCTACGCCCTTTCTGGCGGCAAGGCGGATATTATAGCGGTGTTTCTGGGTAAAGGAGGCCATCAGCTCCTCCTCGGTCTTGCCCTCCACATTCAGGCGGAACACAAAACGGGGCTGAATGCCCTCAAAATTCTTGCCTTCCTGCATACAGCGAAAGCCCAGACGCTCCAGTTCCTGCCGAAATGCCGTGTTTTCTACGCTGACATCCGGGTCGATCTTCACCACATAGCCACGATTCTGCTTTGCCAGAACCCGCACGCCCCGCATCAGCTCCTCCAGAGTTTCCCGGTCGTCCAGATCGCACACAGGGCCACGGCAGATATACAGCATACTGACGGGGAAAATGGGAGCCTTGCGAATCAGTACGCCCAGAGCACCCTTGATCTTGCCCTGTTCATTGCGCACAGCAATGGCCTGAAACTTCCATGCGGTTTTCTGCTTCCCCCAGAGCACAGACTGGGCAAAGTGTCCCTTGGGGTGGGACTGAATAAATTCTTCATATTCGTTTATGGTATTATCTTGAATAAATTCATACATGTCAATTGATCTCCATTTGGTTATAGTCCTATCTACCTATTTTGATAGCATACCACATATCATCACTTTGCGCAACCAAAAGCCAATAAAAATCCGCTTTTCTCCAAAATAGCTTTACAACACTCCGACAATTTGTTAAGATGGTTGCATGTGCAACTCACAATATCGGAGGGACCTTTATGTCTGACATCATGCACAACATCACAGATATCGCCCGATGCGCCGCCCAGTTCCGTTCGGAAGAACTGGCGCCTTTGGGGTTAAAATCCTGTCACGCAAGCTATTTGTGCGTGATTTGCAGCAATCCGGGCATTACACAGGATCAGCTTGCCCGAAAAATCTTCATCAATAAGAGCAATGTCGCCCGCCAGCTGGCCATCCTGGAGGAAGAAGGATTCGTAGAGCGCAGAAACGATCCGGAGGATAAGCGCGCCATGCAGGTGTTCCCCACCCAAAAAGCCCAGGACTGCCTGCCAAAAATTGACGAAATCTTCAAGACTTGGGAAACCATCGTTTTTCAGGATCTCACCGGGCAGGAACAATTACTCATCTCAAAAATTCTGGAAAAAATGAAAGAGCGGGCCGGACAGTGGATGGATGAGCACTGATCGCTCCTATGGGAATCATGCAGAGAACTGCCCAAATCGGGCAGTTCTTTTTTTATAAATCCATTTTGACCGGCTTTGGTTTGTGATTTTGTAAATACTTAACACCATTTTCATATACTTTGGATAGCCAAACAAATATAGCGGATTTTTGCCAGTCATTTTTGCACAAATCTTCTTGACATTCCTCACTTCCACAAGTAAAATGAATTAGGAATAGTATGCCTGTCCCAGAATCGGACAGCGTTTGCTGATATCCGGCAAGGTTGCCGGTGGTTTTGCGCAATTATCGCCCCATGGCGTTTTTATTTTGTTTCCATTTATCGTGCCGGTTATGATTCCGGTTGCTGATCGTGTTCAAATTGAATACCCATGTGGGACCATTGCGTCACCCTCCGCTACATTTGCCAATACAAACAAGGAGGTGTGTTGCAGAATTATGGAACCTTTTGAAATTTTAATTGCCGTCATTTGCGCCGTAGCAGGTCTTCTGATTGGTACTGTAATCGGTATCCAGTATCGTAAGCGTGTGGCAGAACGGGAGATCGGCTCTGCAGAGGCAGAGGCTACCCGTATCATCAACGATGCCATCCGCGGCGGTGAAAACAAGAAGAAGGAAATGCTGCTGGAAGCAAAAGACGAAATCCATAAATCTCGCACAGAGTACGAAAAAGAAGTCAAAGAGCGCCGCAGTGAGCTGAGCAAGCAGGAGCGCCGCTTGCAGCAAAAAGAAGAATCCCTGGACAAGAAGACCGATGCCTTTGAGCGCAAGGAAGAGGAACTGGCAAAGCGTCTGGCAAAGGTCAACGAAACCCAGGCCAAGGCCGACGAGCTATGCAAGGCTCAGACCGAAAAGCTGGAAGAAATCTCCCAGCTGACACAGGAGCAGGCCAAGCAGTATCTGCTGGAAACCGTGGAGGCAGATGTCCGCCACGAAACTGCCATGAAGATCAAGGAGATCGAGGCCCAGTTCAAGGACGAGGCTGAGACCAAGGCCCGTGAGGTCATCGCCACCGCAATCCAGCGCTGTGCTGCTGACCACGCCGCAGAAACCACCGTCAGCGTGGTTCCCCTGCCCAATGATGAGATGAAGGGCCGCATCATCGGCCGTGAGGGTCGCAACATCCGCACCCTGGAAACCATCACCGGTGTTGATCTCATCATTGATGATACCCCCGAGGCAATCACCGTTTCCAGCTTTGATCCTGTCCGCCGCGAGGTTGCTCGACTGGCACTGGAAAAGCTGATCGTAGACGGCAGAATCCATCCCACCCGTATTGAGGATATGGTTGAGAAGGCTCGCCGTGAGGTTGACCGCACCATTCGTGAAGAGGGCGAGCGCGCCTGCTATGAAACCGGTGTGCACAACCTGAATCCGGAACTAATCAAGATTCTGGGCCGTCAGAAGTACCGTACTTCCTATGGTCAGAATGTTCTGAATCACTCCATCGAAGTTTCTCACATTGCCGGATTGCTGGCAGGAGAGCTTGGCATGGATGTGGCACTTGCAAAGCGTGCAGGTCTGCTGCATGACTTGGGCAAGGCTGTTGACCATGAGATGGAAGGCAGCCACGTACAGCTGGGCGCAGAGCTTGCCCGCAAGTACAAGGAAAATCCCATTGTGGTCAATGCCATCGAAGCCCACCACGGCGATGTGGAGCCTAAGAGCATCACCGCAGTTCTGGTTCAGGCCGCTGATGCCATCTCTGCTGCCCGTCCCGGTGCCCGCAGAGAGAATGTAGAGAACTATATCCGCCGTCTGCAAAAGCTGGAAGAGCTGACCAACTCCTATGCAGGTGTTGAAAAGTCCTATGCAATTCAGGCCGGTCGTGAGATCCGCATTATGGTCAAGCCTGAGGTCGTCACCGAGGACAACATGATCATTCTAGCCCGTGACATTGCTAAGAAGATCGAGTCTGAACTGGAATATCCCGGTCAGATCAAGGTCAACGTGATTCGTGAGACCAAGGCTGTCGAGTACGCAAAGTAAGCCGGTATGGCGAGTCGCCATTGACAATACGTGCCAAAGCTGGTCTATCATCGTTACACCATTGGGTACCGCTCGGTATCGTTAGATTGCAAAGAGAATGAATCCCCCGTCCTTTTGGACGGGGGTTCTTTTTCGGCCGACATGGCCGTCTGCCTATGCGTATGGCGAGTCGCCATCGACAATACGTGCCAAAGCTGGTCTATCGTCGTTACACCATTGGGTACCGCTCGGTATCGTTAGATTGCAAAGAGAATGAATCCCCCGTCCTTTTGGACGGGGGTTCTTTTTCGGCCGACATGGCCGTTTGCATATGCGTATGGCGAGTCGCCATTGTCAATACGTGCCAAAGCTGGTCTATCATCGTTACACCATTGGGTACAGCTCGGTATCGTTAGATTGCAAAGAGAATGAAACTCCCGTCCAACAGGACGGGAGTTCTTTCTATTATTTCATGCAACGGTTCGATACCGAGCGATGCCCTATGGTGTGGCGATTTTCTCCGCACCATGCACGAATCAGATGTCGGCACTGCCAACTAACCAACACTATCCAAGCCACGTACCACGAAACGATACCGAGCCACACCCTATAGCCTTCCGATAACCTCCGCACCATGCACGAATTGTCCGCGGCGACTCGCCGCTTAGCCCTCTTCTACGACGATTTCGGAAACTTCCAGACCGGGGTTGCGGCGGCAGGTAAAGTCGATTGCCCAGTAGCTGGAGTACACCAGCAGGTTGTTGCCGTGGTAATCTTCCAGCAGCTCTGCGTCACTGCCCAGATTCAGGTCGGACAGGTCACCGGGGAATGCGTCGATTCTGCGAATTTCTTCATAGGGCAGGAACTCCATGCGCAGATCTACGCCGTATTCATTCTTCATACGATACTGGAACACATCAAACTGCAAGGTGCCCACAACGCCCACGATCACTTCTTCCATACCGGAATTGGGCAGCTTGAAAATCTGGATGGCACCTTCCTGCGCAATCTGCTCCGTGCCCTTGACGAACTGCTTTCGCTTCATGGAATCCTTGGCAGAAACACGGCAGAAATGTTCCGGCGCAAAGGTGGGGATACCGGAATACCGGAACTTTTTCCCCGGTGTGGTGATGGTATCACCAATGGAGAAAATGCCCGGATCGAACACGCCGATCACGTCGCCTGCATATGCTTCGTCCACGATTTCACGGTCTGCTGCCATCATCTGCTGCGGCTGAGACAGACGCATCTTCTTATTGCCCTGAACATGGAAATATTCCGCATCACGCTCAAATTTGCCGGAGCAAATGCGCATAAATGCCAGACGGTCCCGGTGGGCCTTGTTCATGTTGGCCTGAATCTTAAAGACAAAGGCGGAGAAATTGGGGTCAAATGCATCGACCTCGCCGCAGTCTGCCACACGGGACAGAGGGGGCGGTGTCATCTTCAGGAAGGCCTCCAAAAAGGGCTCAATGCCAAAATTGGTCAGCGCAGAGCCGAAGAACACCGGGCTGAGGCGGCCGTGACGGACTTCCTCCAGATCCATTTCCCGACCGGCAGACAGCAGCTCGACATCGTCAATCAGCTGCTGATGCTTTGCCTCGCTGTCCAAAAGCTGGGCAACCTGAGGATCATACAGGTCAACCACCTGCTTTCCGGCTCGGCTCTTGCCGTTTGCACCGGAGAAGAACAGCAGCTGACCGCCCTCGCGGTCATAAACACCCTGAAAATCCTTGCCGCAGCCGATGGGCCAGTTCATGGCATAGGTTTCGATGCCCAGTTCCCGCTCCAGCTCGTCCAGCAGATCAAAGGGATCCTTGGTTTCCCGGTCCATCTTGTTCACAAAGGTAAAAATGGGAATGTGACGCATGGCGCAAACCTTAAACAGTTTACGGGTCTGGGGCTCCACGCCCTTGGCGCCGTCGATGACCATGACTGCAGAGTCAGCAGCCATCAGCGTGCGGTAGGTATCCTCTGAAAAGTCCTGGTGACCGGGGGTATCCAGAATGTTGATGCAGAACCCGTCGTACTGGAACTGCATGACGGAAGATGTAACGGAAATACCACGCTGTTTTTCAATTTCCATCCAGTCAGAGGTGGCTGCACGGGAATTCTTTTTTCCCTTAACCACGCCCGCCTGAGCGATGGCGCCACCATAGAGCAGGAATTTTTCCGTCAATGTGGTTTTACCGGCGTCGGGGTGGGAGATGATTGCAAACGTCCGACGGCGGCTGATTTCTTCTTGTAAAGTAGCCATTGTATTTTCACTCCATAAAATCTGGTTTATAAGCGTATTAAATCAATTTACTTTACCATATTATCCCCTGCAATACAAGACTTTTGCAACAATTTATTCTAAAAATAGAAGAGACCGCCAAATGGCGGTCTCTTTTGCTCTAGATTATATGGGAGTTCTGATCCGCGCAAACGCTTACTCCTTCACGCCCTCGATGATGCCGTTTGCCATTCCCACCAAACTCTGCATTTGGCTGGGAATGATGATCTTGGTGGCCTTACCGTCAGCAACCTTCTGCATAGCCTCGATGGACTTGAGCTTGATGACCTGATCGTTGGGAGCCTTTTCATTCAGCATTTCCAGAGAGTCTGCCAGAGCCTTCTGCACGGCAATGATCGCCTGGGCCTCACCATCTGCTCTCAGGATCGCAGCCTGCTTTTCAGCCTCTGCCTGCAGGATTGCTGCCTGCTTTTCTGCATCGGCCTTCAAGATTGCGGACTCGCGCTCGCCCTCTGCAATCAGGATCGCGGACTTCTTCTGGCCCTCTGCCTGCAGGATTGCCTGACGACGGTCACGCTCTGCCTTCATCTGCTTCTCCATGGAGTTCTGGATATCCTGAGGAGGCAGAATGTTCTTCAGCTCCACACGGTTGACCTTAATGCCCCAGGGGTCGGTGGCTTCATCCAAAATGGCGCGCATCTTGGTGTTGATGACGTCACGGGAGGTCAGCGTCTGATCCAGCTCCAGGTCGCCGATGATGTTACGCAGGGTGGTAGCGGTGAGGGTTTCCATAGCCATCATGGGCTGCTCCACACCGTAAGCATACAGCTTGGGATCGGTGATCTGGAAATAAACCACCGTGTCAATCTGCATGGTAACATTATCCTTGGTAATCACGGGCTGAGGAGGATAGTCCAGAACCTGCTCTTTCAGGCTGACACGCTTGGAAACACGGTCAAAAAACGGAACCTTCACATGAACACCCACGCCCCATACCTCATGGAACGCACCCAGACGCTCAACCACATATGCCCGGGACTGCTGAACCACGATAATGTTGGAAATAATCAAAACCAACACAATCAAGATCACTGCGCCAATTACAAACCACATAATTTCTACCTCCTGATGTTTTATTTAACGGCAGACTCCTCTGCCAAAGTGACAAAAAGCTTTACGCCTTCGATTCGGTCTATCCGAACCTGAGCGCCTTCCGGCAGCGGAGCGCCGGTGCTGGAGCGGGCGCTCCAAACCATGCCATTGATCTTAACCTGCCCCAAGGCAGCCACATTATTTACAGGAGTCGTCACAACACCAATGCAGCCGATGAGGCTGTCGGTATTGGTACGGATAATTCCGGGGTTGATGTACTTGCGAACCACCGTACGCAAGCTGGCCAGCAGCAGGATCGACACCGTCAAAAACAGCACCACCTGAAGAATCAGGCTGCCGCCCACCAGAGCAACCACAATTGCCACCAGCGCACCTATGGCAAACCACACAGATACCAGCGATACGGTTGCGCACTCTGTCACCATAAAGATGATCATCGCCACCAACCAATAAATTGCTTCATAATTCACTGCAAGCCCTCCTTATTCGTGGAAACAGTTCCCCACCTCTTTGTGGTGTTACTTTATCAGATATCGGAAAATTCGTCAATTATTTTCTACTGTAAAATATGAATCATTTTTCCACTTTGAAACAAAACTTCTGGGGTTTTTCCCCGCAATATCTTCAGTTTCTTACATTTCAGATTTTATAAAGATATAAATTTATTGAATTAAGAATTCTTAAGCAGTTGGTTTCGCATCTGCGCAAATATGGAATTTTCTAATTTCTCATCCATAACGGAACCTCTTTCCGTCAGAAAGGTAGAATTTCCAATCAAATCCAGAATAAACCGTTGTAACTTGGGCTTGATTGCGCTATAATATTTTTATAAATTGAGAAAATAGCCCCTGCCGGGGTTTTGGAGGTTATATGAATCAACTACAATTCGCTGTTCCGTGTCTGTTTGGTCTGGAGGGTCTTGCCGGTGATGAGCTGCGCAGAATGGATCTTGAAAATGTTCAGGTAGAAAACGGTCGAGTTCTATTTACCGGCGACGAGCGCGCCTTGGCAAAGGCCAATGTGAACCTGCGCACCGGTGAGCGCGTGCTGCTGGTGCTGTCCAGTTTTGCTGCCAAGACGTTTGAAGAGTTGTTTCAGGGCGTGCTGAACACCCCTCTGGAGAATTTTATTCCCAGAGACGGTGCTTTCCCCGTAAAGGGTCACTGCCTGAACAGCCAGCTGATGAGCGTGCCCGACTGTCAGGCCATCATCAAAAAGGCTGCTTCCCGCCGGCTGGGGGAAAAATACGGCATTTCCTGGCTGCCTGAGGACGGCGTCAAGTATCAGCTGCAATTTTCCATCATGCACGATCAGGTAACATTGTATCTGGACACCTCCGGCGTGGGACTGCACAAGCGCGGCTACCGTGCTATCGGCAACGATGCCCCCCTGCGTGAAACGCTGGCCGCTGCCATGGTCCAGCTCACCCGTTATCGTGGCCGGGACTTCATCTGGGACCCCTTCTGCGGCTCCGGCACCATTCCCATCGAGGCTGCCCTCATCGCCATCAACCGTGCCCCCGGCATGAACCGCGGCTTTGCTGCGGAGAAGTTTGCATGGATGGATGCCGGTGTATGGCGTGATGTCCGCAGCGAGGCCATGGACAAGGAATTCCACGGCGAATACCGCATTCTGGGCTCCGACAACGACCCCAAGTGCGTTTCTCTGGCCATGGCCAACGCCAGAAAAGCAGGCGTCAGCAAGCTCATCACCTTCAAAGACGGCGATGCCACCAAAATGAGTCTGCCCTCCGACATGGGCACCATCATCTGCAACCCCCCTTACGGCGAACGGATGATGGAGCGTCAGAGCGCACAGCGGCTGTATCAGGCACTGGGCCGTCATCTCAAGTATGCAGATGGCTGGAAGAAATTCATCATCACCTCGGAGCCGGAGTTCGAGCACTACTTTGGCAAGCGTGCCGACAAAAAGCGCAAGCTCTACAACGGCATGATCAAGTGTGATTATTATATGTTCACAGGTGAGAAACAGAACCGGAAAAAGCAGCCCAATCACAAATAAGGAACGTTTTCCAATCAGAGAAATAAAGAAGGAACCAAGATATCATGGAACATCTGTTCATTATCAATCCTGCTGCCGGAAAATATGACCAAACCCAGGCGTTTTCCCAGGCGATTCATCAGGTCTGCACCAGAAACGGCCTGAATTATCGGATTGAATGTTCAAATATGCGCGGTGACTGCGCCCGCATTGCCCGGCAGGCTGCCGATTCCGGCCGGGAATACCATATTTATGCCTGCGGCGGCGATGGCACACTGAACGAAGTGGTATCCGGGTGTGTCGGGTTTTCCAATGTGGCCATTACCCATTTTCCCGGCGGCAGCGGGAACGATTTCATCAAGGTTTTTAGTCATCCCGATGCCTTTCAGGATTTGGATCGGCTGCTTGATTATGGGGAGCGTTCTTTCGACATCATTGACTGCAACGGCCACTACGCCCTCAATGTTTGCAGTGTTGGGCTGGATGCCCGAATCGGCACACAAATTGCCGATTATAAACGCCTTCCTCTGGTTACAGGCTCCGGCTCCTACATTCTTTCCACCCTGGTCAATGTAATCAAAGGCGTATCCGAACATTTCATCATCGACATCAACGGGGAACATATCGATGCCGACCAAACCATGATATGCATTGCCAACGGTCGGTGCTACGGCGGCTCCTTCTACGCAGTTCCCGATGCAGATCCCTGCGACGGTCTGCTGGATGTACTGCTGGTAAAAAAAGTATCCAGATTGCAGGTTGCAAGGCTGGTGCGGACATACCAAAAGGGGCAGTATCAGACCCTGCCCCTTTTGATTCGGCACATCAAAACCAATGCCCTGCGCATTATGTGCCAATCGGATACATCCATCAATCTGGACGGCGAATTGCAGCACGGCAAAATTCTGGATATTCGGCTCAGGCAGAATCAGATTCGATTCTTTTACCCAAAGGGTCTGACCGTTCAGCCTGCGCTGAGTCCCGTGCCCTAACGAACAAAAACAAGGCGTATATGGAAACATTTCCATATACGCCTTGTTTTTTTATCATATCCGCTCTGAAAATAAACAGGAAAAAGACACCGTCGCCTAAGGGAACTTTTGGAGAAATGGGCCAGTTTCTTCTTCGTTTCCGGTCTTAATCCCTTGCCTCTTCCACCGTAAAGGATTTCTGGTATTCCCGTCCGCCCCGATAGATGGTGACGCTGACACTGTCGCCTACTTCTATATCGTAGAGCAGTTCTTCCAGCATATCCACGTTGGTAACCCTTTCTCCGTTCACACTCAGCAGGATATCCCCTGCCTGCAACCCGGATGCCTCCGCCGATGATGCTTCTTTCACCTCTGTAACCATCAGTCCCGCAGGCAGATGATAATAGTACTGGTAGAAGTTCGACACCATCTGACCTTTCATGCCCAGACTGGGTCTGCCCGACACATAGCCGTTGGTCATCAGCTGCTGAACCACGCCCTTGGCCGATGTCATGGGTATGGCAAAGCCCAAGCCCTCCACGCCGGAGACACTGGCATAGTCACCGATTTTCATGGTGTTAATTCCCACCACTTGACCATAACAATTTACCAGAGGGCCGCCGGAGTTTCCGGAGTTCAGCGCCGCCGTGGTCTGCAGCAGGGTCATGGTTTTGCCGCCGATCTTCAGATCCCGGCTAATGGCTGAGATAATGCCATCGGTCATGGTACCGCGGAGCTGGACACCCAGCGGATCCCCGATGGCTACCACCTGATCCCCCACTCTCAGCGTGGACGAATCCCCAAACTCAGCCGGAACCAGATCCTCTGCCTGAATATACAGCACCGCCAGATCGGAAATGGCATCCAGCCCCACGCAGGTGGCATCGAACAGCCTTCCATCGGTAAGCAGGACTTCTATCTTGACAGCGCCCTCTACCACATGGGAATTGGTGATGATATAGCCGTCGCAGCTCATAATGACACCGGTGCCGCTGGAACTGGAACCGGGTTTGGTTGTGGTGATAGAAACCACACTGGGAATCACTTTTTCATACACATCCTGCCAGGAAAGCGCGCCCTCCTGCTCCAGGCTGTTGTCGCCCTCAGGCGATGGTTGCAGCTGGATATCCGTTCCAGGGGCTGCCGGACATACAGGGCCCTCAGACGGTGCCGGTACGGTTTGTGCCGGGTCAAGACGTTCCAGCCCTCCGGGCACCGTTCCATCCACGGCAAAGAAACTGACGGATGTTGTGGGCTCGGTGGGTTCGGGCTTTTGAAACAGGTGGATATCCAGCAGACCCAAAGCAGTCAGCAGCCCGCTGCACAAAATCAGCAGAACCAGTACCAGCGCCACCACCCCTGCATGGTCTTTGGGGGGCGTGGTGGAACCGGTGCCATAGTAGCCGCTATCCAATTCATCCCCACACCCATAGGCACTTTCATATTCCGGCTCCTGGATTTCCAGGTCGTCCTTGCGATTATCAGCCATACATCTATCCTCGTAATGCTAAGATCTGTTCCCCAGGTCAATTCACCAAGGGCAATGTAAAGGTAAATTCTGTTTTGCCGTCCCGGCTTTCCACGCTGATGTTTTCTCCGTGACTGCAAATGAGTGTCTTGACAATATACAGTCCCAGTCCCCATCCTTCCCGGTTTTCCGAGCGGGACTTATCGGTCTTGTGGAACCGGTCAAAGACCAGAGGCAGTTCCTCCGGCGGTATGGTCTTGCCCTCGTTGGAAACGGAGCAGTAGATCTTGTTGCCGCCCTCCTGAATCCGCAGACCCAGTTTTCCCCCCTCTGTGCAGAATTTCACGCTGTTATCCACCAGATTATAGATCACCTGCGTAATGGCGTCCATGTCCGCACGGGTATATACCGGGTGCTGCGGGAAGTTCACTTCCACATCCAGATTTTTCTGGTTGATTTTCTGCTCAAAGGTGATGAGCACCTGTCCAGCGCATTCTTCCAGATCGAATCTGGTCTTTTTCTCCTCTGGGATGCCGCCCATATCCTGCAATTTGGAAATATCCAGCATACTGCGCACCAGACGGCTCAATCGTTTGGTCTCATCCGAAACGATCTGCATATAGTAGCGTTGGCGCTCCGGCGGAATCGTTCCATCCAAAATGCCATCCACATAACCGCCGATGGTGGTCATGGGGGTCTTCAGCTCGTGAGAGACATTGGCCACAAATTCCTGACGCTGATACTCGCTCTTTTCCAAAGATGCCGCCATATTATTAAAGGCAACTGCCAGCTCATTCACTTCTTCTGAATTTTTATCGCCGGTATAGACCCTTGCTTTCAGGTTGCCATGGCCGAATTCCCGGGCCACATGGGCCATTTCCCGCAGCGGGCGACACTGATTGCGCACAGAGATACTCATAATCACCACTGCAATGAGAATGACCAGCAGAGATACCGCCACCTGAATCTCAATGATTCCGTCTAAAACACCGATGGTTTGCTGTGCAGGGATGGAGACCATAACGATGCCGATTTGGGCATCGGTTCTGCGGCTGACCACCGGGGTGGCTACCACATAACGGGCCTCGTCATAAAGCCCCTGGATTTTTCCGTTATCCAGATCCACGCCATTTTTGAACACTTTTTCAAGGTACTCCCGATTCACGGTCATCCCCAGATGCCTGCAGCTCAAATCCCGGTCAGAGCACAGCACCACCGTGCCCGATGCATTGCAGACCACCGCATCTGCGCCGGTGACCAGCGATGCAAGGGTCAGATTTGTCCGCAGAAAATCCCCATGCAGCTGCCCCACCGCATCATAGGCCGCTGTCAGCTCTGAGATGGCCGAGGCATCGGCAGAGAGCTGCTGATAGGTATTGTCCTCCAGATACTGCTTTACCAAAACACGGAAGGCACCGCCCATCATCACCAGCGCCAGCAGCAGTACCAGCATGGTTGCTCCAAATTGGCGGCTGAATGTGGTCTTCATGGATTACACCACCTCAAACTTGTATCCCACACCCCATACGGTCTTCAGCGACCACTGATCGGATACACCTTCCAGCTTTTCACGAAGACGCTTTACGTGGACATCTACGGTACGGCTGTCGCCAAAATAGTCAAATCCCCACACTTCATCCAACAGCTGATTGCGGGTATAGACCCGGTTGGGCGAAGATGCCAGATGGAACAAAAGCTCCATTTCCTTAGGCGGTGTATCGATTTTCTTGCCATCCACAGTCAGTTCAAAGGCATCCATATCGATAATCAGTTTGTCAAAGACCAGCCTGCGGGATTTCTTTTCCGTGGTAATTCCGGTGGCTCTGCGCAGAACCGCCTCGATCCGTGCCAGAACCTCTTTCATTTCAAAGGGCTTTGTGATATAGTCATCGGCTCCGGTTTTCAGCCCCGTGACCTTGTCATCGGTCTCGCCCTTGGCGGTGAGCATGATCACCGGCGTCTGGGACTCCATTCGGATGGTCTTACACACGCTCCAGCCATCCATCACAGGCATCATCACATCCAACAGAACCAGATCGGGCTTGATGGCGCGGAACTTGCTCAGACCCGCTCCGCCATCATGGGCAACGGTCACTGCATAGCCCTCTTTTTCCAGATACATCTGCAAAAGCTCTGCAATATTTTTATCATCTTCCACAACCAAAACAGATACAGCCATGGTTTTTTTCCTCCAGTCAACACGAGATAGGTTTCCTTTTTACTCATTATAGCCCAAAAAATGCAGATGGCGTGAACAATTTGTAAAGAGTATCGCCCCAATTTGTGAACAGGGCAGAATTTTACCGCATCTTTATCCAAAGCAATCATCCGCGGAATAAAACTTGCAAAAATCGTCACTTCAATGTATAGTAGAATCGATTTGTGTAACTTATTTTACACAAAATTTCCGAAAGGAGTTTGTACATGGTAATTGAATTATTAAAAGCAGTGCTATTTGGCATTGTAGAGGGCATCACGGAATGGCTCCCCGTTTCTTCCACCGGACACCTGATTCTGCTGAATGAATTTGTCACGCTGAAGGTCAGTGAAGAGTTCCAGAGTATGTTCGACGTGGTGATTCAGCTGGGTGCCATTCTGGCAGTCATCGTGCTGTTCTTCCACAAACTGAATCCCTTCTCCCCCAAGAAGAGCCCCCAGAAGAAAAAGGCAACCTGGGATCTGTGGTTCAAAGTCATTGTGTCCATCATTCCCTCGGGCATCGTTGGCATCCTGCTGGATGATTGGATGGACGCCCACCTGCACAACGGCATCGTGGTTTCCCTTGCGCTGATTGTCTACGGCGTTGCCTTTATCTATGTAGAGCGCTTGCACCAGGGCAAAAGCCCTCTGGTGGATCGGGTTTGGTCTATTGACTACAAAACCGCCTTCCTGATCGGCGCTTTTCAGTGCCTCAGCCTGATTCCCGGCACCTCCCGTTCCGGCTCTACCATCCTGGGTGCAATCATTCTGGGTGTGGGCCGCAGCGCTGCATCTGAATTTTCCTTCTTCATGGCAATTCCCACCATGCTGGGCGCCAGCGCCATCAAGATGCTGAAATTCCTGCTTTCCGGCGTTACCATCACCGGCACCGAGGTGGGCGTGCTCATCATCGGCACCGTGGTATCTTTCCTCGTAAGTATGGTTGCCATCCGTGCATTGATGGCCTATGTGCGCAAGCACAGTTTCTCTGCCTTCGGCGTTTACAGAATTATTTTGGGCGCAATCGTTCTGATCTACTTTCTGGTAAAATAAGAGAGGTAAATAACCATGATCTACACAATTGAGAACGACCTGCTGAAGGTCAGTGTCTCCACCCAGGGTGCACAGCTTTGCAGCGTGATCCGCAAGTGTGACGGCACCGAGCACATCTGGCAGGCCGACAAAGGCATCTGGGGTTATCACGCTCCCATCCTGTTCCCCCACTGCGGCAAGCTCCATAACGGCAAGATGGAGGCCAAGGGCCATACCTATGAAACCAATCAGCACGGCTTTGCCCGTACCAGTGTCCACACCTTTGTCCGTCAGACCGACTCAGAAATTGTCATGGAACTAACCGATTCTCCCGAAACACTGGCTGTTTGGCCTTACCGGTTCCGTCTGGAGTCCCGTTTTATTCTCAATGGCGATCAGGTGATTCACCGTCTGACCGTTGAAAACCGGGACGAAGAACGGATGCGTTTCGGCATCGGCTATCACCCGGGCTTTGCCCTTCCCTTCGACGAAAAGCACACCGCATCGGACTATGAGCTGCGCTTTGATCGCATCCAGTCTCCCATGTGTCTGGACTGCATGCCCCACGGCCTCATCAATGGCAAGTGGTATTACCTTGCAAGAAATACCGACACCATCGCACTGGACGAGAATCTATTCAAAAACGACAGCCACTGCATGTTCGGCCTAAGTGCAAAAACCCTGGGACTGTATGAAAAGGGTACCGGCCGTGGCGTGGAGTGCGATATTTCCGATTTCCCCTTCTGTCTCATTTGGTCGAAACCCCTGTGGCCCACGCCCTTTGTCTGTATTGAGCCCTGGATGAGCCTGCCTGCATCAGAGGATGCGCCCATGGCTTGGAACGACCAGGCCGCTGCTGCCGAATTGACTCCCGGCGAAAGCTGGCATGTAGATCTGAAAACCCGTTTTGTTCGTTGACCCGTGTTTTACCAATATAAATCACATTTTAGGAGGAAGATTTTTATGAATAAACCTGTTCTTGTGGTTATGGCAGCCGGTATGGGCAGCCGCTACGGCGGACTGAAACAGCTGGACCCCGTGGATGACAATGGCCATCTCATCATCGACTACTCCCTGTTCGATGCCCGCCGCGCAGGCTTTGAGACGGTTGTCTTCGTCATCAAGCATCAGATCGAGGACGTTTTCAAGGAAGCCATCGGCAATCGGATCAGCAAGTTCATGAATGTCAAGTATGCCTTCCAGCGCCCCGACGACCTGCCTGAAGGCTACACCGTTCCCGAAGGCCGTGAAAAGCCCTGGGGCACCGCTCAAGCTGTTCTGGCTGCACGTGATATTGTGGACGGCCCCTTCGCTGTGATCAACGCAGATGACTACTACGGCCCTGAGGGCTTTGAAGTCATCTACAACTATCTGGTGAGCCACCCCGATACCGCTGATTGCTACGAGTACGCCATGGTTGGCTACCTGCTGAAGAATACCGTCACAGAGAATGGCTCTGTCGCTCGTGGTGTCTGCACCGAGACCGCTGACGGCTACCTGCACAGCATTGTCGAGCGCACCAAAATCGTCAAGGGCGAGCTGAACCCCCGCTACACCGAGGACGACGGCGAGACCTGGCATGACCTGAGCTGCGACGACGTGGTTTCCATGAACCTGTGGGGTTTCCAGAAGAGCTATCTGGACGAAGCATGGGCAGGCTTCCCTGCGTTCCTGGACAAGGCTCTGGTTGAGAATCCCCTGAAGGGCGAATACTTCCTGCCTACCGTTGTTTCCAACCTGCTGAGCCAGCACAAGGCCCGCGTCAAGGTTCTGCGCAGCAACGACAAGTGGTACGGCGTTACCTATAAAGAGGATAAGCCCACCGTGGTCAATGCTCTGGCAGACCTGCGCAAAAAGGGTCTGTACCCCGAAAAGCTGTGGGAAGAATAATCGAATGCAACTGAAAAATCGCCGTCCGGAATGTCCGGACGGCGATTTTTATTGGGCTGAAAGCTCCATAATGTCGAATTTCAGCCATTTCAGGCGCATTGACAGCAGTTGCCATACAATAAACCAGACCCAATCTTCCACAGGCGAACAAAAAATTTTATCCACAGTATGCCCCCAACCTGTGCATAAATTTTCGTGATAGCACACGCTGTGTGTGCAAATCTGGGGATTTTCGCCCTTTGTGCACAGCCGAACACGAAATTTTCTCCACAGGAAGTGCATATACTGTGGAGAAATTCCCAAGTTTGCAAAAAAAGACATAGTAAAAGCGGCAGAGGAAAATTCCTCTGCCGCTGTTTTTCTTCTAACGATACCATACGGGTCAGGGCAGTAATAAATTGCATTGCAACGCCTTATAATTTCGTAATAAATGTTTTGCAATCCTTACACCAAAAACTTGTAGATCGGCTCTTTAGAACAAATCCAATTGTGCTTGTTTCGTCTAAAACAATCCCGCCCTGTTTCTCAATCTTGGACTTGGTCAGCACCCATCCATGGTACTCTTTGCCCTCAGGAAACCAGAAGATAGGGGCACTTTCTACACTTCTGAGGTAACCTGCCGACATTTCCCGATTGCAGTATGGACATATCATATAAAATCCCCTTTCAAGTTTTTTATATTAAAATTTACGATATCACAGGACCTATAAAAGGGTTTGACACAAATTGTCCGCAGCCATTTGCCGTTCTGGATGATGGGACTGCGCGACATCAGTGATTTCCATTAGGGACAACCACTGCATCGCTTTATACTATCAACCCCTGTGTTTATCGATTTCACAGAGGATAGACGATGCAGGCAATCACTGTAATCAGCCAGAGAATAGATAACAGCAGGGCGAATAACGTCCATTGCCGTTCATTTGCTGTCACCTGAGAATCACGCTTTGATGCTTTCACAGGGGGCTCAAGGAAGAGGGTAATTAAGCTTACGATAGCCACAATTTTGAAACTAAAGTTCCATTTACTCAGAGGAATCACCTCCAAAAGGCTCAACAAATTCCAAACAATTCCTCCAAGCAGACCCACAGACAATATTATTTTTTTACCCTTAATTTTCGTATAGATGCCCCTCATCTTCTTTATCCTCCGTGTATTAATCATGATGATGTACATTCTCATGCACCCACATTATATCACACAAAACAACAAAGCGGCAGAGGAAAATTCCCTCTGCCGCTTTTTGCTTGTAACGAAACCGAACGTGGTGCTCCGAGCAGCGAATCAAAATGAGTTGATTGCCAGTGGCAATCACACCAATTCAAAACCCAATGGTGTGTCGATTCCAGAAATCTTCGGCACGCATTGCCCGCGGCGGCTCGCCGCTACGCCGCCGCATCCAGCATATTCTCGACAAAAATGCCATACCCCTTGGTTGGGTCATTCACCAGCACATGAGTCACCGCACCCACCAGCTTGCCGTTCTGAATGATAGGGCTGCCCGACATACCTGCCACAATGCCTCCAGTGGCTTTCAAAAGCGCCGGATCCGTGACCTGTATCATCATATCCCGACCGGTCTTTTTTTCCGGGTCAAAGACCTTCAAAATCTCCACGGAAAACGTTTCTACCGCATCGCCGGAGATATTGGACATAATCTCCGCCTGTCCCTCCTGAATCTCGGCGCACTCCGCCACCGGCAGCGCCTCTCCCCGAAATTCGCTGCACTGTCCAAAGATGCCGAAAGATGTGTTGCTCCTCAGCTGACCAATGACCTCATCGGCATTTACCGCGCCCTTCAACTGGCCGGGTTTTCCGATTTTTCCCGGTTTTACCCCGGCTACCGTGGCCCGATAGACGTTGCCTGTCTTCATCTGCGCCACAGCTCCCTGCTGATTGCTGACGCCGTGACCCAGCGCCCCAAAATCCCCCGTATTCGGGTCGTAATAAGTGACGGTTCCGATGCCCGTTACACCCTCGCGAATGTAGACACCCAGTCTGGGGCCGCTTTCTGTCACCGCAGGCTCGAGCCTCAGCTGTCTTGACTTACCATCTCTGCACAGTTCAATTTCCACAGAGCCGTCGGAGTGCTCCAGCGCCTCGTGCAGATCTGCCGCCGAATCCACAGATTGGTCGTCCACAGAAACGATTTCATCTCCGATTAGGATTCCCGCATCTCTTGCCCGCTGACCGTAGGATTCATCATATGCAACCACCGTCACAGAACCCTCAGCCAGAGAGATTCCCACAACTTTGCCCACCGGAATCAGCATCTGCGATGCAAATGCCGGCACACTCATACAGAAAATCAACACCGTCGCCCAAACGGTGCCAAATAGCTTTCGATTCATTTCTCTATCTCCCTCCATTTTGTCTGCAAAAATAATATGCCGCAGACCGGACATAAATAGTCCATGGAAAAGGGGACATTTCATGCAAAAATTGGAAAATAAAATTTTTATCCACAGCTCGGTGATAACTGTGTTGATATTATGATCAATCAAAACATACTATATGATACATGGACAGCGGGAAATCCCTTTATTTTTTATGAAAACACGCATTTTTGCTGTGGCACATAAAATAAAAAAACAGTCTTCCAAAGAAGACTGTTTTATGGGGTGGATGATGGGACTCGAACCCACGATCTTCAGAGCCACAATCTGACGCCTTAGCCAACTAGGCCACACCCACCATATGAAATTCTGAGAAGTTGGTACGCCAGGAGGGACTCGAACCCCCGACCTACTGCTTAGAAGGCAGTTGCTCTATCCAGCTGAGCTACTGGCGCGTTTTGAATGGAGCGGGTGACGGGAATCGGACCCGCGTATCCAGCTTGGAAGGCTGGTGTTCTACCATTGAACTACACCCGCAGATCATAAACTGTTATAACTACTCAGCCCTGAGATTTTACCACAGTTCATGTCCATTGTCAAGTCTTATTCTAGAATTTCCGGAATCTTTTTATAAATCACATCTGCAACCGCTCCATCGGCGCAGTCACACACATTGCAGAATCGGTCTTTTACAATGGCGTCCCCGGGGCAATAGGCAAAATCCGCCGGGTTCAGCATGGTCACATCGTTCTCGCCATCGCCCACGCACACCAAAATTTTCCGACCCATTTTCTGCTGCAATTCCCTTGCACTGCGCCCTTTAGAAACACCCTTGCAGTGCAGATCGATGATGCGTCTGCCCGCCCGGTAAACCACGGTCTTGTCCCCAAATTCCTGATTGAGAACCTTTTCCACCTGATCCAGCTGGGCAATTTCTTCCGCAGAGCCTTCAAACAGGTGGGATACATTGTTCTGAGTGATTTTTCCATAAATAGAGAATTTTAAAAACGCACCCAAATCATCCGCTTCCGCTGCATAGCCCCAGGCGCAGCGATTTGCGATGGTGAAGTCCCGCCACACGGGGTTTTCGCCCAAAGTGTAATGGGCATCCACCCCCTGCACCTCCACTGTCAAGTCCGGAAATAACTCCATACAGCGCTTTACCGCCTGCCTCCAGTCCAGATCAATGGGGTGCCGGAATGTAAACTGTTTCTTTTCCCAGTCATAGGCGGCACTGCCGTTGTACAGCAAAAGCGGCGCATTCACCTGAATCTGATCCATCAGATTCACAATCATGGGCAGGGATCTTCCAGTATTGATGGTAAAGGCACCGCCGTTTTCCATGAAATACGCAATTGCCTCCAGATTGCGCGCCGGAATAGAGGAATCCGGTGCCGTGAGCGTCCGGTCAAAGTCCACCGTCAGCAGGATATCTGAAAATTTTCCCATTATCGTTTCTCCAGTTTTTCTATTACTTCTCTAAAATAATCAGGCAGCGGCGCATAGACCATCACGGGTCTGCCATCCCGTGGGTGGCGGAAACACAAAGCCCCTGCGTGCAGACACTGGCTATCCTGCCCCAATTCCTTTTTCTTATGACCATACACGGTATCCCCCAGAATCGGGTGTCCGATGGATGCCATATGGACACGGATCTGGTGGGTTCTGCCGGTTTCCAGCTTGCAGCGCACATGGGTATAGCCGGGGTAGCGCTTGACCACCTCCCAGTGGGTCACCGCCCGTCTGCCGCTGCGCTCGTTGATGCACATTTTTTTCCGATCCGTGGGATGACGGCCAATGGGTGCATCCACCGTCCCGGAATCCTCCCGGAACGAGCCGCAGACGATGGCCTCATAGGTTCTGGCCATGGAGTGATCCTTCAGCTGGGATGCAAGCATGGTATGGGCATAGTCATTTTTGGCAACTGCCAGAAGTCCCGATGTATCCTTGTCGATCCGGTGAACGATGCCGGGTCGCAGTTCCCCATTGATCCCCGACAGGTTGTCCCCCATGGCATACATCAAACCGTTGACCAGCGTATCATCCAGATGGCCTGCCGCCGGATGCACCACCAGCCCCTTGGGCTTGTTGATGACCAGCACATCGTCATCCTCATAAACGATTTCCAGGGGCATTTCCCGGGGAATAATATCCGTAGGAACCGGTTCCGGAATGGTGACGCTGATTTCGTCCCCCACTTCCAAACGGTCATTTTTCTTTGGTTTTTTCCCATTTCGCAGGACATTCCCCTGCTCGATGAGTCTTTGGGCGCCGGAACGGCTCATATCGGGAGCAACCCTCGCCAGGAATGCATCCAGGCGTTCTCCCTGTTCTTCTGCGGTGAAGATCATTTCTTTTCGTCCTTCCAAAAGTCCTTGTTAAACAGCAGCAAATGGGCCAGCAGTAAAATACAGCCGCAGGTGATAAAGCAGTCCGCCACGTTAAATACCGGGAAACTGATAAACTCCGTTTCCACCATATCCACCACATACCCCAGGCGCAGACGGTCAATCATATTGCCTAGCCCGCCGCCATAGATGGCTGCCACACACCAGCGCTCCAGATTGGTAAACGGCATGACTTTTTTCACCACATCATAGATCACTGCAATGGTGAATCCCACAAAAATCAGGGCGAACAGCCACTGAGCACCCTGGAAGGAGGAAAATGCCGCGCCGGTATTCTGAACATAGGTAAAGTGGAACACCCCATCCCAAAAGGGTACATCCTGAAACAGTTCAATATTAGAAACCGTCAAGAATTTTGTCCACTGATCTACTGCAACAATTCCGGCTGCAAATAGCATCATCCATACATACATCATTTGTAATCCTCCAAAAATGCATATAATTTTGTTCATTTTATCATGGTATAAATGGTTTTGTCAATCAACACCAAAGACCTCCCCGGTGTGGGGAGGTCAGGTAGGTGCTTAGCAGCAGCAGTTGTTGTCACAGCCGCAGCCATTGCCGCATCCGTTACCGCCGCAGCCATTGCCGTTGCCGTAGCCGTAGCCGGTGCCACAGCCGTTGCCATAGCCATTACCGCAGCAGCAGAACAGAATCAGCAGAATGATGATCCACATACAGTTATTCCCACAGAAATTGTTATTGTACATACCAGATACCTCCTGATAGATTTGAGGAACGGTTTCATGCCGCTCATTCCATGTTATTCTCCAGAAGGATTTTTGCTACTGCTCTGCTGCGCAAAAATGCCGCCCAAAAGCGGGCGGCATTTGCTGGTTTCATTTAGTTTGCACCGGCAAGAATCTTTGCAAGTGCGGAATTTGCATCCAGAATGATGGTCTTTTCGTCACCGGACAGGCTCTGTCCCAGGGCATCCAGCGCGATGGTAAACTCATAAAAATCTTTTTTCTCAGGGCTGTCATAGGCTTCTGCCAGCATACGCATGTACTCCGCCTCACCTTCAGCCTCCAGCTTTGCAGCCTCAGCCTTGGCGTTGGATACGATGATGTTCACCTGCTTATCCACATCATTGCGGATAATGGCAGCATCGTAGTTACCATCAGCGGTGAACTTCTCCGCCATCTGATTTCTTTCGGAAATCATACGGGAATACACGGCATTTTCGTTGGATTCCGGCAGGTCAAAGCGCTTGATCTTTACATCATCCACGGCAATGCCATAGCTATCGGCCAATTTGTCCACGTTGGAGGAGATGCCCTCATAGATTTCATTTCTCTCGCCGCCGTCTTCCATGTTGATGATATCAGACTGGGCCAGCGTACCCATAACGGTTTTCAGGGCATTGTAGGTCAGCGCATCCAGACGCTGCTCTGCAACAGTCGTGCTGCCCAGAGTCTGATAGAATTTCTTGGGCTCCTCAATCCGCCACAGGATATAGCAGTCGGCAGTCATATTCTGCTTGTCAGAAGTCAGAACATCACTGGGGGGAATGTCATACAGCATGGCAGCCTTTGGAAAATACTTCACAGAATCCAGAAACGGCACCTTGAAGTGCAGGCCGGGACGGTCGGAAGTGCTGATGATTTTTGAAAATCGAACGGTGCAGGCATACTCATTTTCTGGCACGGTAAAGGTTCCGGCGGCCACAACCACCACAACAACCAGTGCAAGAACGGTCAACATAATTTTTATAGATTTTTTCATTCTGCAGTTCCTCCTTGCTGTACGAACTGGTCAAGCGGCAGCAGCATCTGGGTGTTCCCATTGCTGCCTGTGTCGATGAACACTTTTACACCGGGCAGAATGTTGCGGATTGCCTCATAGTACATTCTGGACTTGGTGATTTCGGGGTCTCGGGCGTACTCTGCATACATGGCATTGAACATTGCCACCTGCTCAGATGCCTCGTTGATACGTTTTTGTTTCAGATACTCGCCGTTCTGAATCAGCTTATCCGCCTGAGACTGGGCATCGGGCAGCTTAGCATTCTGATAGGCTTTTGCATCGTTGACCACGGTTTCAGCCTTCTGTTTTGCCGTTTCAACGGCCTTGAAGGCCTCAATAACCTCCTGCGTGGGGGGCTCGGAATCCTGAATCTTCACATCCACCAGAGAAAGACCGATGTCATACTCCTCAAGGATCTGGGTAACCAGTTCCTTGACCTGCATCTGCACGCCTTCTTTACCGTCTGTCAAAACTGCATCCACAGAAGTGGAACCAACCACGTTCCGAACCTGACTCTGAATCAGATTCCGAAGGATCATCTGCGGATCGTTGGATGCATACAGATAGCGAACCGGGTCAGAAATCTTATATTCCACGAAGAATTCCACGTTAACGATGTTGTAGTCACCGGTAATCATGGTGCTTTCCTCTTCCACCACATCGTACCCTTCCGGAGCATACGCATCGGTGCGGTAGCCCAGCTCCAGTTTCTGGTAGACGTTTACATTGACCTTTCGCACCCTCTGAATGCCGAAGGGCAGTCGGAAGTGAACACCTGCATCGGTCACATTGGTTACTTTGCCAAAGGTGGTGACCACTGCCTGCTGCTTGTCATCAACGGTATAGAAACAAGTGGTTGCACCAATCACGACAATCGCAATCAAAATTACAATTAACGCTGTTTTTTTGGCCATTTTAAAGCCAAATTTCTTTTTTCCCTTTTGAGGGGCTGGTTCCGGGGTTGGCTGTCCATCAGCAGACCACCGATAGGTTCCGTTTTCTTCCATAAATTCTATTCTCCTTTCATGTTGAGCTGGGATAGCATGGACTGTGCTTTACACTGAAGCTGGGATGCCCACCACGCAATCAGCATAATCTCCAGTACCTGCTCTACCCGCTCTTTTGCACCGGGAAATGGTTCCCGGTAGTCCATTAAACTGTTGTGGATGCACGCAATCAGGTTTTTTTCATCATCGATATCCCCCTCATAAGTGGCCGCAACCTGCAAAAATGCGAAGTACAGCTGGGTATCGTCAATGGAGTCATCGGATTCATCATCCAGATTGCCATTGATGTACGAGAGCAATCCACAAATTTTTTCCATGGGCATGGCGTTCTTCATCATATTGATGATCAGAATTCTGCAAAACTGACGGCAGGTATATCGTTTGTCCACAGGCGAAGACAAAAATCCCCGCTTTACCCAGTTCTGCACCGCATAAGGCTCCAGCCCTGTGGCCTTGGCCACTTGACTGCGCATAATCCCTCCTGCCAAAAACATGGAGCGAATCTGCTCCTGCATGGCCTCGGGTTTTGCACGGTCAGCCGGAATTACCGTGCCCGGTATCGTCCATTCCATTTGTTCACCTCCATGGATTAGTGATGGCATGATTGTATAACGCAATTACGTGATTGTCAATAGGGGTTATTGAACTTCGTATATCTGCACAGTTTTGGTATATCCAATTTGTATATATCGATATAATTCAATCTAATTACGTTTTGGAACACCGATTTTTCTTCTTTACGAACCGCAAAAAATAGAGTAAAATACAGTAAGAAGTTCAAAAAAGGGGGTATCTTCTATGCAATGTTTGAAATGTGGGCGTGAAACTCAGGATTCCCATGTGTTTTGTGATGCATGTCTTGCCAAGATGGGAAAACGTCCGGTGAAACCCGGAACCCCTGTTACCATATATAAACGCGCAACGAAACCTGCCAGCAGTAATCCCAGTAAAAAGCAGAAGAAAGCAGAGGAACTCTTACCCAAACTGCAAAAGAAAAATCGTAATTTGCGAACCACTGTGGTTGTCCTATCCATATTACTGGTGCTTACCATGGGTGGTCTGTTTTTCAAGGTTTATCAGGACTTTGGTAAATTACCCTTGGGACAGAACTACACCACCGTCACATTGCCCTCAGCAGAAATCATTCCGCTACCGTCTTCTCGCTAATTTTCCCGACAAGGCACTGTTTATACACTTTTCAGCGTTTTCTCCCGAGAATATCTCATGATTGTTTTAATGTTTCACGTGAAACACCTCTCTTTTTGAGGGGTGTTTTTTGTGTATCCATCCATTTGTTTCACGTGAAACATGGATTTCATATGGAAAGTCTATTGATTTTTCCTTAGAAACTGTTATAATAATCCGTAGAAAACTTGGAGGTAATGGAATGGGCAAGACTTTTGCAATTGTGAACCAAAAAGGCGGTGTCGGTAAAACAACAACCGCCGTGAACCTTTCTGCTGCACTCCACGAGTTGGGATTAAAAACCCTGCTGTGTGATTTTGATCCTCAGGCCAACGCCACCTCCGGACTGGGTATTGAAAAGCGAAAGATAAAAAAATCCATATACGATGTGATCCTAAATGGCATTCCCGCAAGCGAGGCCATCGTCTCAACACCATACGGTGACATTCTCCCGGCATCCCCTGATCTGGCCGGTGCCGCGGTAGAGCTAATCTCCACGGAAGGCCGGGAAAATCAGCTAAAAAATCAGCTCAGCGAGGTAAAGGATGACTATGATGTCATATTCATCGACTGCCCCCCCTCTCTGGAACTGCTGACTCTGAACGGTCTGTGCGCCGCTGATGCCATTGTGGTTCCCGTCCAGTGTGAGTACTACGCACTGGAAGGCCTGTCCGATTTGATGGGTACCCTGCGTATGGTCAAGCGCCGCATGAATCCAAAACTGGATCTGTTTGGTGTGGTGTTGACTATGTTTGACGGAAGAACCAACTTCTCCAATCAGGTGGCTCAGGAAGTTCGCCGTCATCTTCCCGGAAAAGTCTTTGCAAATGCAATTCCCCGAAACGTCCGCCTTGCGGAGGCTCCCAGCCATGGTGTGCCGGTCATGAATTACGATCGATCCAGCCGTGGCTCCCAGGCCTATAAGCTGTTGGCCGAGGAATTTAAAGCAAAACTGTAAGAAAGGATGATTCATTTGGCAAAGCAAAAAGGCCTCGGCAGAGGTTTGGGTGCAATCTTAGGTGATATGCCGGAAGATATCTCCGAAAAGTCCGCCTATCAGCTGCTCCCCATCTATAAAATAGAGCCCAACCCCGGGCAGCCACGTCGGAATTTTGATGAAGAAGAGCTTCAGTCGCTGGCAGATTCCATTTCAGCCCACGGCCTGATTCAGCCGTTGACCGTTCGGCAGATGGAGTCCGGTTATTATCAGATCATTGCAGGCGAACGCCGGTGGAGAGCCAGCCGTATTGCCGGACTCAGCGAAGTTCCCGCAGTCATTATTGAAGCCGATGACCGCAAAGCCATGGAATTGGCGCTCATTGAGAATTTGCAGCGTCAAGACCTGAACCCGGTGGAAGAAGCGCTGGGTTACCAGAGTTTGATTGATGATTTTGGTCTGACTCAGGAAGAGGCCGCTGAACAGGTTGGAAAATCCCGCCCTGCCGTGGCAAATTCCCTGAGACTGCTGAATCTGCCCCAGCAAATTCTGGAGATGCTGAAAAGTGGAAAACTGACCGCGGGCCATGCAAGAGCGGTTCTCTCCATAAAGAATGAAAAGAAACAGCTGGAGGCTGCTCAGAAAATCTCTGCCCTGGACCTGTCCGTCCGACAGGCAGAGCTATTGTGCCGGAACCTTTCTCGTGAACCCGCTCCGGAACCCAAAAAAGCAACGCTCACCGTTGATTATGTGGCAGAATGCGAAAAAAGCCTGTCCAAGCAGCTGGGCCGCGGCGTGAAGATCGTCAACGGCAAGCGCAAAGGACGTTTTGAATTGGAATTTTATGGACAAGATGATTTACAGGTTCTGTTGGATGCGCTGATGACCCTGCGGGGCGGCCAGCGTCGTAACTCGTAAGATCCATACATTATATAATATGAATCCGGTGCAGACCCGATTTTGGTCTGCAGGAATAAAGAAGGAGTATGAAATATGCTGGATATCAAGCTAATTAAAGAAAATCCCGATGCCGTCAAGGCCGGTCTTCGTGCAAAGGAAGTGGATTGCGATGCAACCATCGACCGTATTCTGGAGCTGGATGCGCAGCGCCGTGCGCTGATTACCGATACCGAGAACAAGAAGTCCCAGCAGAACAAAGTTTCCAAGCAGATTCCCGCCCTAAAGAAGGCCGGTGAAGATGTTTCCCCTATTTTTGCCCAGATGACTGAGCTGAAAAATGCCATTGCAGCCGATGCCGAGAAGCTGGATGCAGTGGAAAAAGAATACAGAACCCTGATGCTGAGCCTGCCGAATCTGCCCGACCCCGACCTGAAGCCCGGCGGAAAGGAAAACAACGAGCCTCTGCGCTACTTCGGTGAGCCGCATAAGTTTGATTTCACACCTGCACACCATGTGGATCTTTGCACCAATCTGGGGCTGATTGACTACGAGCGCGGCACCAAGCTGGCAGGTTCCGGCAACTGGATGTACACCGGTCTGGGCGCAAGACTGGAGTGGGCGCTGCTGAACTATTTTATTGATACGCACATCAGCGATGGATATGACTTCATTCTGCCCCCTCATATGCTGGAGTATCAGTGCGGCGAAACCGCAGGTCAGTTCCCCAAGTTTGCCGACGAAGTTTACAAGATCGCAAACCCCACCGACGATCGTATTCACTATATGCTGCCCACCGCGGAAGCAGCTCTGGCATCCATGTACCGGGATGAAATCCTGACCGAGGCCGATCTTCCCAAGAAATTGTTTGCTTACACCCCCTGTTTCCGTCGTGAAGCCGGTTCCCACCGTGCTGACGAGCGTGGTATGGTTCGCGGTCACCAGTTCAACAAGGTGGAAATGTTCCAGTTTACCAAACCCGAGGATTCCGACGCAGCATTTGACGAGCTGGTCATCAAGGCTGAGAATCTGGTGAAGAATCTGGGATTCCACTTCCGTACCGTAAAGCTGGCAGCAGGCGACTGCTCCGCATCCATGGCAAGAACCTATGATATCGAGATCCAGATTCCTTCCATGAACGGCTACAAGGAAGTTTCCTCTGTTTCCAACGCCCGTGACTATCAGGCTCGCCGCGGCAATATGCGTTTCCGCCGTGAGGCTACCGGCAAGCCCGAATTTTTGCACACCCTGAACGGTTCCGGTCTGGCTACCTCCAGAATTTTCCCGGCAATGGTGGAGCAGAACCAGCGTGCAGACGGTTCCATCGAAATTCCCGAGTGCCTGCGCAAATACATGGGCGGCCTTGAGGTCATTGAAAAGAAGTAAAACACATAGAATCATTCAAAGGGCAGGAATTTCCTGCCCTTTTTCTATTACCACCTGCAAACGTGCGCCCGGTGGCTATGAAATAAATGTAAAAAGTTCTTGACATTTTAGGCTCTCTGAATCTATAATCATGTAAAGGGTATTAAACAGAAAAACCCTATTACAGGATAGCAGGAGGTAAACCCATATGAAAAAAATAGATGAAATGGACCGGAACATTCAGCTGCGGGCAGAAGAAATTGGCTACAGACTAACGCTCATCATTTTATCTGTTTGGACGCTTTACAACTGCTGGCAGACCCTTGTGAATGGCGCAAAATACAATCCTTTTCCTGGACTGATTATGTGTCTTGTTGTAAGTGTTCAAAGCCTTTCACAAACGATCATGAAACAAAAGATGATTGCCGGAGATGAAGAATACCACGAACCAAACAGAATCCTATGGATGATCGCTGCCGGGATCGCAACCGCCGCCATAGCATTATCTGTTGGCACTTATTTCATAGGAAAGCCGTAACCGATATGACAAATCTAATCAAAAAACTCCGGAAAGAAGCAGGATTGCGTCAAGAAGATCTTGCAAGCAAAGTAGGCGTGAGCAGACAGACCATTATTGCTGTCGAAAATGACAAATATGACCCTACATTGGAACTGGCAATGAAGCTGGCGCGTCAATTACAAACAACCGTAGAAGAACTATTTATATTAGAGGATTGACACTGTCCCCTGCCGTGTATGGATCATTTCATACACGGCATTCTTTTACGCTGGACGCCTTTCTACATGCCTTATGGATTTCATAATCTGAGCGCAAATCAACATTTAGCAGCAGAAGGTTTTTTCAGCATCCAAAAGTATAGATTTGCGGTTACGAACCTTTGCGTGTTGGACAATCCAATAGAATTTGTACAAAAAAAATGATAATCATCAAGATATTCTTTGACAAATACGATCATAAAGGTTATAATCATATCGGTATATTATTATCCATTATTTTGGTCAAGAAGATGAAGGAAGGATCAGATTATGTATAAAATCGTATCTAAAAGAGAATTAAATCCCTCTGTCACCATGATGGAGATTGAAGCTCCCTTTGTTGCAAAGAAGGCAAAGGCCGGTCAGTTCATCATTTTCCGTATTGATGAGAAAGGTGAGCGCGTTCCCCTGACCATCGCCGGATATGACCGGGAAAAGGGTACCGTATCTATTATTTTCCAGAAAGTTGGTTTTGCTACCATTGCTCTGGGCAATTTGAACGAGGGTGACTATATTCAGGACTTCGTTGGCCCTCTGGGTAAGCCCACCGAGGTCGAAGGCCACAAGCGCGTTTGCGTGGTTGGCGGCGGCGTCGGCTGTGCAATCGCCCTCCCCTCTGCCCGTGCTTTTAAGGAAGCAGGCGCTCAGGTCGATGTGATTGTCGGTTTCCGCAGCAAAGATATCGTCATCCTGGAAGAAGAATTCAAAGCTGTTGCTGACAATCTGATTCTGATGACTGACGACGGTTCCTATGGCCGCCATGGACTGGTAACCCAGCCACTGCAGGAACTGCTGGAATCCGGCGTTCAGTATGACGAAGTTCTGGCCATAGGCCCCATCCCCATGATGAAATTTGTATGCAAGACCACCGAACCCTTCGGCACCAAGACCATGGTTTCCCTGAACCCCATCATGGTTGACGGCACCGGTATGTGCGGCGGCTGTCGCGTGACCGTTGGCGGCGAAACAAAGTTTGCCTGCGTTGACGGCCCCGAATTTGACGGTCACAAGGTTGATTTTGCTGAGCTGATGAACAGAAACAGCGTTTATCGTGGCCGTGAGGCTGAAGTTACCGAAAAGCACGCCTGCCGCATGGATGCCATGGGCAAGGCTCTGATTCATTAATAGGAGGGATTGCGAAAATGGCTAACATGACTCTGACCAAAACTCCCATGCCTGAGCAGGATCCTCAGGTGCGTGCCCATAATTTTAAGGAAGTGACTCTGGGTTATACCCCGGAAATGGCAATGGAAGAAGCCGGCCGCTGCCTGAAGTGTAAGAACCCCAAGTGTGTTGAGGGCTGCCCCGTCAATGTGCGCATTCCGGAATTTATCGGTAAGGTTGCCGAGGGCGATTTCAAAACTGCTTACGAGATTATCACTTCCACCAATGCCCTGCCCGCCCTGTCCGGCCGTGTATGTCCTCAGGAAACCCAGTGCGAAGCCCGCTGTGTCCGTGGAATCAAGGGTGAGCCTGTTGCAATTGGTCGTCTGGAGCGTTTTGTTGCGGACTGGTACCGTGAAAATATCAACGAAATGCCTTCTAAAGTTGCATCCAACGGCATGAAGGTTGCGGTTGTCGGTTCCGGTCCTGCCGGTATGACCTGTGCAAGCGATCTGGCAGGTCGCGGTTACGAAGTTTCCATGTTTGAAGCTCTGCACACCGCAGGCGGCGTTCTGGTTTATGGTATTCCCGAATTCCGTCTGCCCAAGGCCATTGTTGCAAACGAGGTCAAAAAGCTGGAAGCGCAGGGCGTTAAGGTCATGACCAACATGGTAATAGGCCGCGTTCTGACCATCGACGAGTTGTTTGAGATGGGATTTCAGGCTGTATTTGTGGGTTCCGGTGCAGGTCTGCCCATGTTTATGAACATTCCCGGCGAAAGCTTGAAGGGTGTTATGTCCGCCAACGAATATCTGACCCGTACCAACCTGATGAAGGCATACGAGGAAGAGTACGATACCCCCATCATCCAGAGTAAAGCGGTTGCCGTTGTTGGCGGCGGTAATGTTGCAATGGATGCTGCCCGCTGCGCAATGCGACTGGGTGCCGAGCATGTTTATGTCGTATATCGTCGTGGCGAGGCTGAAATGCCCGCGCGTCTGGAAGAGCAGCATCACGCAAAAGCTGAGGGCATCGAGTTCAAGACCCTGTGCAATCCCACCGAAATCATTGCGGATGAAAATGGCCGTGCCTGCGGCATGAAGTGTGTCCGCATGGAACTGGGTGAGCCTGATGCGTCCGGTCGCCGTCGTCCCATTGAAATTCCCAATTCCGAGTTTACCCTTGACGTGGATACCGTTATCATGAGCTTGGGCACCAGCCCCAACCCCCTGATTCGCTCCACCACTCCGGGTCTGGAAACCAACCGCAAGGGCTGTCTGATCGTCAACGAAGACGAAATGACCACCCGTGAGGGCGTTTTCGCCGGTGGTGATGCTGTCACCGGTGCTGCTACCGTGATTCTGGCCATGGGTGCCGGTAAGAAGGGCGCTGCATCCATCGACGCATTCTTGAAGAAGAACTGATTTTTACATGACATATTATCCCCTTCCGGTTCGTACAATCAACCGGGAGGGGATTTTTTATGAAGAAATTGGACATCATCATCGTCGTATTGGCGGTTGTACTATGTGCGGTCCTTTTGGTCATGAATTTTACAGGATCGGTACTGGAAACCGGAAACTGGGGACTGTCTTTTCAAGTAGAGGGGCAACCACCTGCTGGCCCTGCCAGCGCATCTGAACTGAAGAAATATGACGGATATTATTTGGGAAATACGGAAGAAAAGGTTATTTACCTGACTTTTGACTCTGGATATGAAAACGGCTGCACCGCTCAAATACTGGACGCGCTGAAAAAACATCAAGTGCCTGCCACCTTCTTTCTCGTAGGAAACTACATTGAAAGAAATGCAGATTTGGTGCGCCGAATGATTGACGAAGGACATATGGTGGGAAATCATACCATGCATCATCCGGACATGAGCAAGAAAACGGATTTTGACACATTTTCCAAGGAACTGAACGATCTAGCCGCACTATATAAGGAAAAAACCGGTCAAGAAATCAACAAATACTACCGTCCGCCACAGGGTATTTATAGTCAGGAAAATCTGGAAATGGCACAAAAACTGGGCTACAAAACCATTTTCTGGAGTTTAGCATACGCAGACTGGGATAATGACAAGCAGCCCAGCCACGATCAGGCCATGGAAAAACTCACCAGCCGTATTCATAACGGCGCAATTGTGCTGCTGCACTCCACTTCCAAGACCAATGCAGAGATTCTGGATGAAATTCTCACCAAATGGGAGGAAATGGGTTATCATTTTGCGTCTCTCAATGATCTTCCTGCATAAAGATACGGCAAACAACAGAGCCTTCCATATAGCGGAATATTTTCAAAATGTTTCACGTGGAACATTTTCAAAATGGATATGAAAAATGAGCGATATCATGCGCCATGGGGCGCATGATATCGCTCATTTCATTCTGTAAAATTGCTTATTTCAGGCGTTTTTCCAAGGTTGCTGCATTGTATTCTGTTAAATACAGCTTGGGAATGCCATATTCTGCCGTTAAAATAAAGGATTTTGGCAGCTCATCACAGGGAACCACCTGTCCTTCCTTCTCCGCAGCATTCAAAAATTCTCGGGTTTTATAGGACGTCGAGGTGTTATCCAGATCAAAGATTCCAATGATCGAACTGTCCCGGACTGCCATGTCCTGACCAATTGACAAATACATCTTATTTCTCCAAAATCAGGTTGCAGGATGCAGTCTCCTTCAGATCTTCCAGAATCAGCTCTGCAGCTTCCTCCGCAGTCACGGTCACCTGAACACCGCTGCGCAAATCCTTAACGGAGCACTTCCCTGCTGCAATCTCATCTTCACCCAACAGGACTGCATAAGGAACGCCCAATTTGTCTGCATAGCTCATTTTCTGCTTAAATTTCTTCTGCTCGCCGTAAACCTGAACCCGAATTCCACTGTTTCGCAGACTCTGCGCCAGCGCAATAGCAGCAGTCCGCTCGGTGGTCATGGGAATCACCAGCGCATCCGCAGGTGCACTGTTTACCTCAGGATTCAGAAGTCCCTGCTCGTCCAGAACATAGAACAACCGGGTCAAACCAATGGAAATACCCACACCGGGCAGGGGTCTATCAATATAATAGCCTGCCAAATTATCATAACGACCACCGGAGCAAACAGAACCGATTTCCGGGTGATCCAGCAGTGTGGTTTCGTAAACGGTGCCGGTATAGTAGTCCAGACCTCTTGCAATGGTCAAATCCACCGCAAAATTCTCCTCGGGAACACCAAAGGCAGCCAGATTTTCGGTTACAGCCTTCAATTCTTCCAGACCCGTGTCAAATACTTCGTTACAACCACGATAGTCTTCCAGCGCATTCAAAACCTGCGTATTGCTGCCGGAAATGGCAATAAACTTCAGGATTTCGTCAGATTCTTCCTGAGAAAGGCCGCAATCTTCCATCAGAATAGTGCGAACCTTGTCTGCGCCGATCTTATCCAACTTGTCCACGGTACGCATAATCTCTCCCGACTTTTCAGACAAATTGAGCATACCATAGAAACCATTCAGAATTTTACGGTTATTGACCCGAATCTGAAAACGAGACAGGCCAAATGCCTTGAAAATATTGTAAATAATGGAGGGAATCTCCGCCTCATTCAGAATATCCAGCTTACCGTCGCCTACAATGTCGATATCAGACTGATAGAATTCCCGGAAACGGCCACGCTGAGCACGCTCACCCCGGTAAACTTTTCCAATCTGATAACGGCGGAACGGGAAAGCAAGCTCATTATAATGCAGTGCCACGTATTTTGCCAGGGGAACCGTCAAATCAAAACGCAGTGCCAAATCAGAATCGCCCTTGGCAAAACGGTAAATTTGCTTTTCCGTCTCCCCGCCTCCCTTGGCAAGCAGGATCTGCGCATCTTCAATAATGGGCGTGTCCAATGGGGCAAATCCGTACAGGGCATAGGTTTTGCGCAGAATCTCCATCATGCGCTCCATTTTTGCCTGTTTTTCGGGAAGTAATTCCATAAAACCGGACAGCGTCCGGGGTCTGATAATATCCATAAATCTCTATTCCTTTCTATATAAGAAATACCGCCCGCCTGAAAAGGGTGGGCGGCATAATGTTTTACTCATGCGCAAGAATCAATATCTGGGCTTTGTATGGAGCATTTCTCTCCAATCCAGGTCGCCACGCTGCAGACCCATGATTGCCATTTCGGCGCTGGCCAAATTGGTGGCAATGGGCACATTGTGCTTGTCACAGTGACGGATGGTCTCGATCATCTGGGCATCGTCCCAGGGATCTGTGGTATTGGGGTCTGTAAACAGCAGCACCAAATCGATCTCATTATATGCAATTCGAGCATTGATCTGCTGGTGGCCGCCCTGCTTGTGGCTGAGCAGCATGGTAATGGGCAAACCGGTATTATCCGCAATCAGACGGCCGGTGGTTGCAGTCGCAAACAAATTATGCTTGGAGAGGATGCTTTTATAAGCGGTACAGAACTGGACCATCAGTTCTTTTTTCTTATCATGAGCCAAAAATGCAATGTTCACGGATCTTCACTCCTTATACATTAAATTGAAAGGGGCACACGCAGCCCCTGTATTCTCTTGGCAATACTAACGCAGGCCCGGGCGGCTCCCCGTCTGGTTTGCAGCAGCAGCGGTTTTGAAAATGCCGCCGCCAAAGTGACATTCTGATCGTCGGGAACCACGCCAATCAGCGGCAGACCTGCATTGTCCATCACATCGTCGATGGTGACAGACATATTGGAAAAAAGTCTGCTGTTCACCCGATTGACAACCAGCCGAACATCTGTCTTGCCCATCTGTTCCAAACGCTGACCGGCTTTTGCCGCATCCCGAACAGCGGCGGGATCTGCACCGGTGACCAGTAAAATACGCTCTGCAAATTTTGCCGCCAGTTCAAATCCGGCGTCGATTCCAGCAGGCGCATCCAAAAACACATAATCATAGGATTGCTTGGCCTCATGCAGCAAACTGCCGAAACGAGCCAGATCCACGGTCTCTGCACTGCGATTGACAGGCGCAGTCAAAAAACGCAAACGATCGAATCGAGGATGCTGGGCCGCCTGATCCAGGGAATATCCGCCTTCACATACATCTAAAAAAGATAAAGCCCCACAATCGGACATTCCAAGGGAAATATCAAGATTCTGCAATCCCATATCGCAGTCAATGGCTAGGACATGAAATCCGTCTCTTGCCAGCGCCGTAGATACTCCGGCACAGATTGATGTTTTACCCGTCCCGCCCTTACCGGACAAGACCGCAATCAACTCGCCCAATTGCATACCTCCCTCATTTTCCAGTATGAACACATTATAATGTTATTTCTAACAAAAATCAAGTACAATTCTGTTACTATTTAAAGGGTTTTCATCAAAATCAACAAAAACAAAATGAGATAAAATTTTTTGAAAAAACCTCTTTACAAATCCGCACGGAGGTGTTATAGTATGGATGTAAATGATAATCATTCACATTTACAGCTGATCCAAAACAAAAAACGAAGTGAGGTAACTATGGAACAGAACAGCAAGCATTTCCGAAAACGCGATGCCATTCTTTCCTACCTGCGCCACACGGACCAGCACCCTTCAGCGGAAACGGTTTATGCCGAGCTGAAGAAAGAAATTCCGGATTTGTCCTTGGGGACAGTTTACCGGAACCTTGCATTGTTCAAGCAACAGGGCTTGATTCAAAGTCTTGGTAGTGTGGGCGGTGTGGAGCGTTTCGATGGCACGGTAGTCCCCCATGTCCACTTTATCTGCAGCGTTTGCGGTGAAATCAGAGATTTAACAGAACTCCATGTGCCAGAGCTGCTTTGTAACAGAGCAGCAGCTGAGGCCGGAGCAGTGGTGGAGCAATGTATGCTCACCTTCTTTGGAACCTGTTCCAAATGCGGCAGCAAAAGTGAATATCAACAATGATTGTAAATAAGGAGATTTTAATTATGAAGAAGTTCGTTTGCACTGTATGTGATTATGTTTATGAAGGCGATGAGCTGCCCGAAGACTACATCTGCCCCCTGTGCGGTTTGGGCACCGATGTATTTGAAGAAGTAACTGAATAATACCCATTATTTCAATAAATCAACACAAAAACATTATATTTTAGGAGGATTTTATTATGAAGAAGTTTGTATGTTCTGTTTGTGGTTACGTTTACGAAGGCGAAGCAATTCCCGAAGGTTTCAAGTGCCCCGTATGTAAGGTTGACGGCTCCAAGTTCAAGGTGATGGATAACACCAAGCTGGCTGCTGAGCATGAGTACGGCGTCTACGCAAAGACCGTTAAGAACAACCCCGACATCTCCGAGGAAGACAAGAAGTTCATCTTCGATCAGCTGATGGCTAACTTCAACGGCGAATGTGCTGAAGTCGGCATGTACCTGTGCATGGCTCGTATCGCTCATCGTGAAGGCTACCCCGAAATCGGCCTGTACTGGGAGAAGGCAGCATACGAAGAGGCAGAGCACGCATCCAAGTTTGCAGAACTGCTGGGCGAGGATCTGGAGCCCAACATGAAGGCTACCACCAAGGAGAATCTGGCATGGCGCGTTGACTGCGAGTTTGGCGCAACTGCTGGCAAGTTCGATCTGGCTGCATGTGCTAAGAAGAACGGTCTGGATGCAATTCACGACACCGTTCACGAGATGGCTCGCGACGAGGCTCGTCACGGCAAGGCTCTGCAGGGTCTGCTGAACCGTTACTTCAAGTAATTCAGTAAGACGATCACCATGGATGCCCATACAGTAGCATTTTACCTGCTGTAACAAGCATATACTCTTTTCGATACAAAGGACCCCGGGGGCAAATTTCTTTGCCCCGGGGTCCTTATTTTGTCGCAATATGGAAGTTTCCTATTCCGAATGGCATCTAGGCCTGCTGCTTATTTGCATATATGGATTACACTTGTATAAAAAGGCGGAGAACCCGGGAAAAGAGCATGGATATTTTGTAAAGGTTTGCCGTTGTAGAACAACACAAAAAGTGCTATGATGATACCGTTTTGATTGAAAAGAGGAGTGATTTCATGGAACAATATTTGATTTGTATTGCCGTTTGCATCATTGGCGGACTGCTGATGTCCCGAGTTGCAAAAAAACTGTCCCTTCCTGCCGTTACCGCATATCTTGTGGCGGGTCTTTTGCTGGGACCGTTCTGTCTTGGCCAGCTGAACATCACAGGCCTTGGATTCCATACTTTGGAACAAGCCTACAGTTTTGGGATTCTTTCCAAAGCTGCTCTGGGATTTATTGCTTTTGCAATTGGAAATGAATTTCGGCTCAGCCAGCTCAAGCGCATGGGCCATCAGGCCATTACCGTTGGTATTTGGCAGGCCGTTATCACCACGGCTTTGGTAGATATCGCACTCATTGCCCTGCATTTTGTCAAACCCGATCTACTTTCCCTTCCCGCGGCAATTACTTTGGGCGCCATCGCTGCTGCCACTGCACCTGCCGCAACATTGATGGTTGTAAAGCAGTATAAAGCCGACGGTCCCCTGACCAAACTGCTTCTGCTTGTGGTTGCCATTGATGATGCAGTGGGTCTTGCCCTGTTTTCCGCATCTTTTGGCATTGCAAGGGCCTTGGAACAGGGCAGTATCAGCATGACCGCCGTGGTTTTGGAGCCAATTTTGGAGATTGTCCTGTCTCTGGGTCTGGGTGCTCTGATGGGGTATCTTCTGCACTTGGTGGAAAAATTCTTCCATTCCAGAAGTAAGCGTATGGCCATTTCCGTTGGATTTGTCCTGCTGACCGTTGGACTTTCCATGCTGAAATTCCAGATTGGTTCGATCCATTGCGGATTTTCCCTGCTGCTGGTTTGCATGATGACCGGTACGGTTTTCTGTAATATCTGTGATTTCTCCGAAGAGCTGATGAATCGTGTGGATGGCTGGACCACCCCTCTGAACATTCTGTTCTTTGTGATTTCCGGTGCGGAACTGGATCTGAATATTTTCAGAAATCCCCTGATTCCCATGGTTGGTGTCATTTACATTATTTTCCGCTCTCTGGGCAAGTATTTTGGCTCTTCCATCAGCTGCCGCCTGAGCAAATGCGAAGAAAATGTCACAAAACACATTGGTATTACCCTGCTGCCCCAGGCAGGCGTTGCACTGGGCATGGCGCAGACAGCAGGTGCATTGGGTGACGGAGCTATGGTGCGCAATGTGGTGCTGTTTTCCGTTCTGATTTATGAATTGGTGGGCCCCGTACTGACCAAGCGCGCACTGATGAGCGCAGGAGAAATCAAACCCGAGGGCAAAACCAACGCACGATCTGCTGAAAACGCAAATAAAAATGGATAAGTTTGAAAAAGGAGCGGTTTTACCGCTCCTTTTTTCTGCCTTGCCAAAGTTAAGCATCTGAAAAGCCCCTTACCGCCTCACAAATGCCTCGAAGAGTCGCTTGCTGTGAAGAAATCCCCGGGATCCAAGCCTATTTCAAAAAATCTCATATTTTTCCACAATTCAGATTTCTATTTTTCATGTATAAAAGGAGCGGTATACCGCTCTTTTTTTGAATTCTGTCGCAATTTTTCGGGTTATTTGAAAACCTGTTGAAACTTGCGTCGGGATTTATCAACAATCTGGCTTGTTTTTTCCACAGGCCTGTGCTAGAATTAATGTGTATATCTATGCCCGTTTTTCATCACGATCCGGGCTTTTCCATATGTTTTGTACGAAAGGAGCCGCATTTATGTACTCATCCGCCTATGTCTGGGCGAAAGTCTTGATCAATATGGAAGAACGGCTCGGCGCTGTTACAGTTTCCAGTTGGTTTGACGATGCCGAAGTGGTTGAATTGAATGATGAGCATTTGATCATCTACTCCCCTTCCGATTTCCGCCGGGAGATTATTCGTCGCCGCTGTACCGACTATATTCAGGATGCTCTGAAGGAAATTTTTAATTCCGATGCAAAGCTGGTTGTTTTTGATGACGAAGAGCTCTCTGCTTATCGTTCCAAGGGGCAAAATAACACCTCTTTGGACTTTGCGCCCCAGTTTTCCTTTGAAAATTTCGTGGTTGGCCCCTCCAATCGGTTTGCTCATGGCGCTGCCATTGCCGTTTCTAACAATCCCGGTCAGGTTTATAACCCACTTTTTATCTATGGCCCTGCCGGTGTTGGTAAGACCCATCTGCTTTATGCCATTGCAAACGGAATCCGAAAAGTCAACCCGGACGCCAAAATCGTCTATATCAAGGGCGATCAATTCACCAACGAACTGATTGCTGCGCTGCAAAGCGGCCGAAATGTTGAATTTCGCACCAAATACCGGGAAGCAGACCTGTTTTTGATCGATGATATTCAGTTTATCGCCGGTAAGGAATCCACGCAGGAAGAGTTTTTCCATACATTTAATAAGCTTTACGAAGAAAGAAAGCAAATTGTTATGACTTCCGACCGGAAACCCAGCGACATGCTGACTCTGGAGGATCGACTGAAAACCCGTTTTGAATGGGGTCTGCTTGCAGATATTCAGCCGCCGGACTACGAAACCCGTATGGCAATCCTGAAAAACAAGGCAAAAAGTCTGGGTCTTGAGCTGAGCGATGATGTCTGCAACTACATCGCCGTGAACATTACCAACAATGTCCGTCAGATTGAAGGCACCGTGAAAAAGATCATGGCTTATCGAAATTTGACCGATATGCCTCTGGATCTGCCCAATATTTCCCGTGCAATCGATGATATGTTCAAATCTGAGGGCAATGCCCTGCCCACCCCCAGCCTGATTATCAGTCAGGTCTGTAAATTCTATTCCATTGACGAGGCAGTTCTGCGCGGAACCTTAAAAAATAAGGGCACTGCAGAAGCCCGTCAGGTTGCCATGTATCTGATCCGCCAGATGACCAATTTGAGCCTGCCGGATATCGGCAGAGAGTTCAGCCGCGACCACTCCACGGTTCTTCACTCCATCCGAAAAGTGGAAGTCGCACTCAAGGGCGGCAACACCACCTTGCAGGATAACATCCGGGACATCACTGCCAACATCAACAGCTGTCTGTGAGACCTTAGTCCGTTTTTTCTATATTTTTTTACCGCAAAATTTATCCACAGGGACTGTGGACAGTGGAAAAATTCTCTGTTGATAACTGTGCGGTCAAAAATTCTTCCACATGACCTGTGTAAAAGTTTTGAAAGCCACACACGCCACTGTGGACAAAAAGCGGTTGCGGCACTAGAACAAAAGCGAGTTTTCCACATAATTTCTCTCTACTACTTCTACTGCTACAATTTCTTATCTATTTATATATATTTTTATTCTTATTTTACAAAAGGAGTTTGCGTATGCGATTTACCTGTGAAAAAAGTGCCCTTGTTACAGCACTGAATATCGCAAGCCGTACCGTTGCTCAGAAAAGCAGTCTGAGCGTCATCGAAGGCATTCTTTGCAGGGCCGGAATGGGTCTTGCGCTCACCGGATATAACATGGAAACTGCCATCACCTATGAAATCAGCGCAGAAGTGTCTGATCCCGGCGAATGCATTCTGCCGGCAAAGCTGTTTGGCGATATTGTACGCCGGCTGCCGGAAGGTCCTGTTACCGTAGTTGTGGACGAAACCTTCAAAGTTTCCATTCGTGCAGGCTTTGCATCCTTTACCATTGCGGCAGAATCTGCCGATGATTACCCGGAACTGCCCGATGTTGGAGAAGGCCGTGGTGTAAAAATCCCACAAAATGCCCTGAAACGCATGATTTCCGGAACAATTTTTGCTGTTTCTGAAAATCAGAGCCGTCCCGTTCATACCGGCGTTCGTTTTGAGGTGGAAGATACCTCGATTTCTGCCATTGCGGTGGATGGTTTCCGTCTGGCTCGCCGGACCTATCATCCGGAAGAAGGAACCGGCAGAACCATGGCATTTGTGGTTCCGGCTGCTGCGCTGAAGGAAGTGGAAAAAATCCTCACGGATACAGAGGATAATGCCGTTTTTACCCTGGGCACCAAGCATATTTTGTTCCAGGTTGGCGGGGCGACTCTGGTTTGCCGCCTGCTTGACGGTGAATTTCTGGATTGGAAGCGAGTCGTTCCCACCAATTGCCCCATCAAACTGGTGGCAAATGTTTCGGATTTGTCCAGTTCTATCGAGCGTGTTGGTCTGATTGTATCCGAAAAGTTCAAAAGTCCGGTGCGCTGTGTCTTCTCCAATCAGAATCTGATGCTGCGTACCAACACCACCATCGGTGCTGCAGAAGATCAGTGTTCCATTGCCGGTGACGGCAAGGAAATGGAAATCGGTTTCAATGTTCGGTATCTGGCCGATGCTTTGAAGGCAGTTCCTTCAGAAGAAGTGACGCTGGAGCTGACCAACGGTCTGAGCCCCATTGTTCTGACGCCGGTGGATGACAAGGAAGATTTTGCCTATATGGTTCTGCCGGTTCGCCTGAAAAATGGTTAATTATCCGGTTTTATCGGAAAAATGGCGAGAATCGGCATTTGATAGTAAGGAGTTTACCAATGAAAGTTACTGTTACCAAGAAAAATCCCGGCAATGAGATTCCTGTGGTCATTGGAACAGAGTTTATAAAGCTGGAATCTGCTTTGAAACTTGCCAATGCAGTACCCTCCGGGGGTCAGGCAAAGATCCTGATTCAGGAAGGCGAGGCCAAGGTGAATGGAGAAGTGTGCACCATGCGGGGCAAAAAGCTCTATCCCGGTGACCGTTTTTCGTTTATGGATCAGAATTATCTGATTTGCGTCCATGAACCTGTGTGAGTTAAGCCTTCGGGGCTTTCGCAATTATGACCAGTTGGAATTTACGGCCCAGCCGGGTGTAAATCTGATCGTGGGTGACAATGCCCAGGGAAAGACCAATCTGCTGGAATCCATTATCTATTTGGGATCTGGAAAAAGCTTTCGTACCCAAAAAAATGCAGAACTGATCCGTTTTGGTGCAGAATTTGCGGATATTTCGGGTAAAATCTTTTCACAAGAACGGGAGCAGACCCTGCGCACCGTGCTTTTTCCCGGTCGCAGACCCCGTCAGCTGTACCGCAACGGGGTAAAGGTGAAAACATCCGCGGATTTTAGCGGTGTTTTAAGCACAGTTTTGTTCTGCCCCGAAGATTTAATGGTGCTCAAAACCGGCGCTGCCGCCCGGCGGCGGCTGGGGGATCAGGCTCTGTGCCAGCTGCGCCCCAATTACGATGCGGCACTTACCGAATATCATCGGATTTTGGAGCAAAAAACCCGAATTCTCAAAGATCGCTTCGACTGCCCGCAGCTTTTGGAGCTGCTGCCGGATTACAACCTGCGGCTGTGTCAGGTGGGTGCGCTGCTGATTTCCTATCGTGCAAGATTCTATGCAAGTTTGGGTGAGGCGGCGTCCGTGTACCACGGACAGTTTTCGGGGGGTTCTGAGGAATTTTCCCTTTCCTACAAGACTGTCTCTACGGTGCAAGATCCCATGGCTCCGCTTGCAAAACTTACAGAGGATTTGCAAGAACACCTGACTCAACATGCAAAAGCGGAATTGGAGTCCGGTCAGTGCCTGACGGGTCCCCACAAGGATGACTTTGATGTGACCCTTTCGGGGCTTTCCATCAAGAGCTTTGGCTCTCAGGGGCAGACCAGAACCGCTGCCATCAGCCTCAAGCTTGCCCAGCGGGAGCTGATGCGCCGGGAAATGGGCGAAGAGCCGGTGCTGCTGCTGGACGATGTCCTGTCCGAGCTGGACCCCGGCCGGCAGGATTTCGTTCTCAATCAGATCACATCCGGGCAGGTCTTCATCACCTGCTGCGAGCCCGGTCGATTTACCAAACTCGGTCAAACCATTCAGATCCGTAAGGGTCGGATTTTATAATTTATATATTCTCTAAGGAGGTCAATTCATGTCTGACGAAACAAGAGTCGAACAGGAATATGGCGCCAGTCAAATACAGGTCCTGGAGGGCCTGGAGGCTGTTCGTAAGCGTCCCGGTATGTATATCGGTTCCACTTCTGCCTCCGGTCTTCACCATCTGGTTTACGAAATCGTGGACAATGCCATCGACGAGGCACTGGCTGGGTTCTGTAAACACATTACTGTCACCATCAATCCCGGCAATTCCATCACCGTCACCGATGACGGCCGTGGTATTCCCGTGGACATTCAAGCCCAAACAGGCCGCCCTGCCATGGAGGTCGTTTTCACCGTTCTGCACGCCGGTGGTAAATTCGGCGGCGGCGGCTACAAGGTTTCCGGCGGTCTGCACGGTGTTGGTGCATCCGTTGTCAATGCCCTGTCCCAATGGCTGAAGGTTCAGGTTCATAAGAACGGAAAAATCTACGAAATGCGCTTTGAGCGGGGTGTCATCACCCAGGATATGACCGTTGTGGGCACCACCGACAAGACCGGTACCACCGTCACCTTCCAGCCGGACCCTGAAATGTTTGACAGTCTGGTTTATGACTATGAGATTCTGCACACCCGTATGCGGGAAGAGGCATTCCTCAATGCCGGTCTGTCCATCACCATCGAGGATCAGCGGGAATCAGAGACCATTTCCGACACCATGTGCTATGAGGGCGGTATCCGGGAATTTGCCATCTGGTCCAACCGCAACAAGACCACCATCCATGACGATGTGGTCTATATGAGCGGCAGTAAGGACGATGCGTCTGCGGAAATTGCCATCCAGTATAACGACGGCTACAGCGAAACCATGCTTTCCTTTGCAAACGATGTCCGTACCCCGGAAGGCGGTATGCATGAGGTGGGCTTTAAGACCGCGCTGACCCGTGTGCTCAATGCCTACGGCACCAAAAACGGCATCATCAAGGGCGAAGATAAGGTTTCCGGCGATGACTGCCGGGAGGGCATCACCGCCATCATCTCCGTCAAGCTCACCGATGCCCAGTTTGAGGGCCAGACCAAGGCAAAGCTTGGCAACGCCTATATCCGCACCCTAGTGGATTCTATCGTCACCAAGCAGCTGACCACCTACTTTGAAGAGCACCCCCAGACGGCCAAAACCATTCTGGATAAGGCCATGATGGCCAACCGCGCCCGGGAGGCTGCCCGCAAGGCAAGAGAGTCCATCCGCCGTAAGACCGCCCTGGGCGGCGCTGCAATGCCCGATAAACTCAGGGATTGTAATGAGACTGATGCAGCCCTCACAGAGCTGTACATCGTCGAGGGTGACTCCGCAGGTGGTTCTGCAACCCAGGGCCGTGACTCCAGATTCCAAGCAATCCTGCCTCTGTGGGGTAAGATGCTGAATGTGGAAAAGGCACGGGAAGACAAAGTCATCGGCAACGACAAGCTGCAGCCCATCATCACCGCTCTGGGCGCCGGTATCGGCGAAGAGTTCGATGTGACAAAGCTTCGTTATCACAAAATCGTCATCATGGCCGATGCGGACGTGGACGGCAGCCATATCCGCACCCTGCTTCTGACCTTCTTCTTCCGCTTTATGCGCCCCATTATCGAGCACGGCTATGTGTATGCGGCAATGCCGCCCCTTTACAAGCTGGTTCGGGGCAAGACCACCCGGTATGCCTTCTCGGATGCAGAGCGTGACCGGATCAGCGCCGAAATGCGCGGCGATAATCCCAACGCCAAGGTGGACATCAGCCGGAACAAAGGTCTGGGTGAAATGGACCCCCACGAGCTGTGGGACACCACCATGGACCCGGAAAAGCGCACCCTCAAGCGGATTCAGCTGGAGGATGCTGCCCGGGCAGACGAAATTTTCACACTTCTCATGGGCGAAAAGGTCGAGCCCAGAAGAGAATATATTGAGGCCAATGCAAAGCATGCCCAAAATCTGGACTACTAAGGAGGAATCGTCTTGGCGCAACATAAAAAAGACTACAAGCCCGAAGACATTATGTTTCCGGATCAGGCGATCGTAAACTCCGAGCTTGTTCAGGAAATGAAGGACAGCTACATTGAGTATGCCATGTCCGTTATTGTAGGCCGTGCACTGCCGGATGTGCGTGACGGCCTGAAACCCGTACACCGCAGAATCCTTTATGCGATGTATGAAGACAATCTGACTTCTGACCGTCCCTTCCGCAAGAGTGCAACCTGCGTCGGTGACGTGCTGGGCCGTTACCATCCCCATGGCGATGCATCTGTTTACGATGCCCTGGTCCGAATGGCCCAGGATTTCTCCATGCGCTATATGCTGGTTGACGGCCACGGCAACTTCGGCAGCGTGGACGGCGACCCCCCTGCAGCTTACCGTTATACCGAGGCAAGAATGTCCAAAATCTCCAACGAGATGCTCCGGGACATCGAAAAGGATACCGTTGACTGGGACGCAAACTTCGACGAGACCCGCAAGGAGCCGCTGGTTCTGCCCTCCCGGTTCCCCAACCTGCTGGTGAACGGTTCTTCCGGTATCGCCGTCGGTATGGCCACCAATATCCCCCCGCATAACCTGACAGAGGTCATCAATGCCTGCATCTGCGTGCTGGATAATCCCGAAGCAACGCTGGCAGACCTCATGGAGCATGTCACCGGCCCTGACTTCCCCACCAAGGCAATTATCATGGGCCGTGCAGGGATTCGTGCAGCCTATGCCACCGGCAGGGGCCGGCTGACCCTGCGGGCAAGAACCCATTTTGAGGAATTTGGCCAGAACCGTACCCGCATCATCGTGACGGAGATCCCCTATCAGGTCAATAAGCGCATGCTCATCAAGCATATGGCAGATCAGGTCAACGACAAGCGTCTGGACGGCATTTCTGAAATCCGTGACGAATCTGACCGCAATGGTATGCGCATTGTCATTGAGCTCAAGCGTGATGCCAATGCCCAGGTGGTGCTGAACCGCCTGTTCAGCCAGACCAGCCTGCAGACCACCTTTGCCATCAATATGATTGCGCTGGTGCGCAATCCCAACCACCCCAAGGTATTGCAGCCCAAGGTGCTGTCCCTGCGTGAGATTCTGGACGAGTATCTGATCTTCCAGGAGGATGTCATTGTCCGCCGTACCCGTTACGACCTGAAGAAGGCCCAAGAGCGTGCCCATCTGCTGGAGGGCTTGCTGATTGCCCAGGACAATATTGACGAGGTCATCAAGATCATCCGTTCTTCCTACGATAACGCCAAGGAGAATCTGATGAACCGCTTTGGTCTGTCTGATGTGCAGGCACAGGCAATTCTGGATATGCGTCTGAAGGCGCTGCAGGGCCTGGATCGGGAGAAACTGCAAAATGAATATAACGAGCTGGAAGAGAAGATCGCCTATTACAAGCGCATTCTGGCCGATCCACAGATGGTTAAGGATATCCTGAAAGAGGAGCTGACCGCCATCCGTGACAAGTTCGGTGACGAGCGCAAGACCGAGATTCAGGATGTTGAGGACGAAATCGATATCGAGGATCTCATCGAAGAGGAAGAGTGCTGCTTCACCTTGTCCAACGACGGTTATATCAAGCGTATGCCCGTGGATACCTACCGCACGCAGAGCCGGGGCGGCCGAGGCGTCAATGCCCAGAACTTGAAGGAAGAGGACTTCGTGAAGAATATCTTCGTGGCATCCACCCACGATCATATGCTGTTCTTCACAGACCTGGGTCGTGTCCATCACCGCAAGGGCTATCAGATTCCCGAGGCAGGCCGTACCGCCCGTGGTACCGCCATCATCAACATCCTGCCTCTGGATCCCGGTGAGCAGGTCACCGCTGTGGTTACCACCCGTGAATTCCATGAGGATGAGTACCTGGTCATGGTGACCCGCAACGGTACCGTGAAACGTATGAATCTGCAAACCCTGTCCACCCGTCGCAAGGGCGGCATTCGTGCCCTGACGTTGGATGAGGGCGATCATCTGATCAATGTCATCCGCACCAATGGTGACGACAAGATCATCATTGCTACTGCTCAGGGTATGGCCATTTGCTTCCACGAAACCGATGCACGTACCATGGGGCGTGACGCAACAGGTGTGCGTGGCATTTTGCTCACCGGCGACGACTATGTGGTTGGTGCGGAAAAGGCAGAAGAGGGCAAGTGCCTGCTGACCGTCACCCAGCGTGGCTACGGCAAGCGTACCGAGGTCACCGAATACCTGCGTACCGGCCCCGATGGCAGCAAGATCCCTCAGCTGCGCGGCGGCAAGGGTCTGAAGAACTACAACATCACCGAAAAGACCGGCAATGTGGCGGGCTGTCGTGTGGTTGCTGAGGATGACGATGTGATGCTGATTGAAAACGGCGGTGTCATCATCCGCATTCCTGCATCTTCCATCAACATCTACAAGCGTGATACCCAGGGTGTTATCGTCATGCGTGTGGAAGAGGGCAATCAGGTGGTCTCTGTGGAGCGCATCGATCAGGTAGAAGAGGCCAAAACAGAAGAGGAAACCGCTGAATGAAGACCGTAACCATCTACACCGACGGCGCCTGTTCCGGCAATCCCGGCCCCGGGGGCTGGGGTGCGATTCTGGAGTTTAACGGCGTAGAAAAGGAAATTTCCGGCGGCGAGCCCAATACCACCAACAATCGTATGGAGCTGACCGCAGTGATTTGTGCATTGCAGGCGCTGAAAGAGCCCTGTATCGTGGAACTGTATTCCGATTCCAAGTATGTCATCGACGCATTGGAAAAGGGCTGGGCCATGGGCTGGAAAAAGCGGGGCTGGGTGAAATCCGACAAAAAGCCTGCGCTGAACGCGGATTTGTGGGAAGTACTTCTGGAGCTTTGCCAGAAGCACTCCCTGCACTACCACTGGGTCAAGGGTCATGCCGCCAACCCCAAGAACAACCGCTGTGACGAATTGGCTGTGAATGAATGGAAAAAGCTCCGTTCATAAGGAGGTACACATGGAAGAAAAGTTTATTGCCGCATGGATGCAGGCCCGGGAAACCGCCCAGCGTATGGGTGTCAGACTTCGTCCCATGGAAGCGTCCGACGCTATGCGTCAGGCCCACTACTGTCTGCGGGGGCACCGGGTCAGTGATGGATTCCAGATTCTGGCGGACAAGCGCCATCTGGAGCTGACGCTGGAGGCTCTGGCGGTGGACAAGCGTTTCACTGCTCTCTTTAGCGATGAAGAGGCCGATACCGCTTTGGGCAGACTGCTGGAAAACGGCTATTACGCCAAATAACGGAAGAAATACCACAAAAAAGAGGCACCCGATTGGGTGCCTCTTTTTGCAGGATTATCCGTTACTAGGATGGCTGGATGCGTATTGCGCAAGCCAGGCGATGGTATTGATGGCTGTTTCAGGAATTTCAAAGTGGTAGGTGTTCGAGATGTCGTAGTCATCTTTTGTGGTTTTATCTTCCAGATCGATGAGAAGATCATATACCGTTTCGGCGGTCTCTTCACCGCTGTAATAATAGAGCGATGTTCCATACATTTTTCCGGCCTTGCATTCCTCAAAGAAGATTTTCAGCAGAGCCTCTTGCTCTGTTCTGTTCAGGCTGTATCGCCCTTCATCTTCATAGTTCTGCGTATGATAAACGGTGAGGTCTACGTATTCGATTTTTTCCAGAAGTTCCTCAAGGGTGCTGATCCCCAGCTGATATTCCGGCTGACTTATGTACCAATTGATCTGCTCCCGGACAGAATCCACGGCCCGGTATGTCCGCTTGACGGTGCTGCCGTCCTTCATTTGGTAAGTCAGATGTACATCCTGGGGCGGAAGGTCAGAGGAGCTGTATGGTTCCAAGGTACTCTGGTCAATCAGCACCTGATGCAGCTGTTCCAGTTTTTCAATCTGTGCCGGGTCTTCTGTAAAGTAGAAGCTGGAGCTGCCTTCGTAGGAGCGAAGTTCCACCCGAGACACCTGATCCACACTGGGAAGATAGGTGATGAGCCCCAGCGGGTCCATCTTGGTCACAAGCACAGAGCCTGCCAGTACCACCGCAATTGCCGCCAATCCGGCCATGGATTTCAGATTGAATACCTTGGAGCTGCGGTGCAGCAGCATAATGGATGCAAAATAACCGACGACGATGCCAAAGCCCAGCATGATCCAATAGCTGCTGGCGAAGGTCAAAAGCGAGAAGAAGGACGTAAAGATACAGCCACCGGCAAGGGTGCTCACCAGAATGAAGAGAATATTGAGTTTGGGAAATGCCATGAAATGCTCAGCACATTCCAGTTTCCGGATGCGGTACAGCACCAGCGATAAAAGCATCAGCCCCACACCGATGGCTGCAAAGATGGTAAGGGTCTGGGTGTATGCAGCAAAATCTATGCCGGATTCCCAGGATCTTGATTGATCGAAGGACTGAAATATCATGGTTGCCGGCGGGCAAAACTGCATAAAGGGGTCTGCGTCCAGATCGATTCCCGGCAGGAACGGAATATACAGGATATCTGTCGCAAAGTAAGCCAGGGGCGCAGCGAAATTGATTAAGGCAAATACGGCAGCTGCGGCAAATTTTCGTCCGGTGAGCATCACACAGAAGATGCCAAGACCAAAGAAGAATGCGAACTGCAGCACCATAAACCCAAACAGGGAAAATACATTGCCGCTGCACAGCGGAGCGATGCTCATGCAGAAGATTCCGCTGGGGACAATGTGCATCACAAAGCCGGACAGCAGGTGGATGAGGAACTGATGTTCCCGACGAATGGGTAGGCAGTGGGTGGTGATGCACTCTTTTGGGTCAAACAGATAGCCGAACAGCGTCGCTGCACACACAAAGCCATAGATCATGTTTGCAATGACAAACGGGGCGGGGAAAATGTCATACCGGTCGGTAAGATCCTGTCCATTGCTGTATAGCATGTAGCCGCCGATCAAATACATCACGCACCATATCAGCCACACAGGAGAAAAACGGGTGAAGTCCTTTTTGAAAAGGGTCAGATCAGAGGATAATGTCTTTGATTTCATAATCTACACCTCCTAATTCGTAAATGAAAATTTCTTCAAGGGACAGGGGCAGAACGTCGTAATAAACAAGATTGGAAGCAGAAAGAATGTCAAGGGCTCTTTTGGTGGTGGCACGGACGATCAGTGTGGTCAGTCGACCGGAATCTGTCCGGTGCAGAACCTGCAGATTGGCAGGGATTTCTCCCACCAGTTGGATTTTCACGGTGTTGCCCTGCATGTCGGCAAGACTCCGCTCCAGCAGCATCTTACCTTGGTTCATAATGCCCACATGGTCGCAGATATCTTCCAGCTCCCGCAGATTGTGACTGGAAACCAGAATGGTGGTTCCCTGCTGAGCCACATCCGACATCATGAGGCTCCACACCTGACGGCGCATGACCGGGTCCAGTCCGTCTACCGGCTCGTCAAGAATCATGATGTCCGGGCGGCAGGAAATGGTCAGCCAGAAGGCTGCCTGTTTCTGCATACCCTTGGAGAAACGGCGAATGGGGGTCTTGGCGGGAAGATCGAAAGCCTCCCCTACTTTTTTGAATAGTTCGTTGTCGAATTTGGGGTAAATGCCTGCGTAGAATTTGCGCATATCCTCAATGTTGGCACCGTTGAAGAAAAACAGGTCATCGGTGATGGCTGCCATTCTGGATTTGACAGCGGTGTTTTCATAGATTTTCTCCCCGTCCAGGGTGACACTGCCGGAATCGGGACGATACACGCCGGTGATGTGGCGAATGGCAGTGGATTTGCCGGCACCGTTGGGGCCAACCAAACCGTAAACGGCACCTGTGGGGACAGTCATATTTAAGTCGTCCAGGGCTTTGAAATTACCAAAAGTTTTGGTGAGATTCTGAATTTCAAGCATGATTTCCACCTCCTAATTGGGTTAAACGAGAGACCAGCTCCATGGGAGAAACGCCCAGATTTATCAAAGTCTTGGAAGTTTCATCAAATGTTTCCAATAACTTCTCTGTTTCGGAACTGTCTTTATTCTTTTTCGGACAGACAAAGCTTCCCTTTCCCGGTATGGAAATGATCCAGCCGGCGTTTTCCAATTCTCGATAGGCCCGCTGAATGGTATTGGGATTGATGCTCAGCGTGCTTGCCATTTCCCGAACACTGGGGAGCTGATCCCCTTCCTGCAGGATATCACTGGCAATCTCTTGACGGATCTGGGCAATGATCTGCTCATAGAGCGGTCGAGAATCCCGAAAGTCGAGTGTTCTCATAAAAGGTACTCCTTTCTGTATTAACTGTATTAACACGGATATCATACACGTAATACAGTTGTTTGTCAAGATGGCAAATCGTCTGAAGTTTCAGCAGCCACGAACCACAAAAAAATCCCACTCCCGAAAAGAGCGTTGCCATAAGAAAACATGAAAAAAACCAGTAAAATCAATGTTTTTAGGGCAGCGGAAAACGGGGCAGGTCAAAACAACTGAATAATCAGGCAGAAACAGGGTGTTGTCAAGTATGACAGCGCCCTTTTCTGTTCCCCGGCCAAGCCGCAGATTTTGAAAAAAGTCTGCGGCTTTTCTTTTTGCCCAAAAGCAGAAAGGAGGCGACAACCTATGTATTTCACATCCGGCAGCGACCGGGCCTTTGAACAGCTCATGCAGGGCAAGCCCGGTTTCGACCACTACGACAGCGGCGAGGCGGTCACGCCGGAGGACTGCGGCACCTGCCGCTTTTATCGCCCGCACTGGAAATATCAATTCTGCGTCTATGCGGAATGTCCCTACCAGCCGGGCAAGCTGACCGCCTACGACGCGGTGACATTTCGAGTGAAAGGAGTTGAGAACATGGCAGTATTTCGTGTAAAGCGTAACAAGGGCTACACGGTGATGTCCAATGACCACCTGCGGAACAAGGACTTATCCCTGAAAGCCAAGGGCCTGTTATCGCAAATGCTCTCTCTGCCGGAAGATTGGGACTATACGCTCAAAGGCTTATCCCTTATCAACCGGGAGCAGATCGACGCGATCCGGGCCGCAATCCGGGAGTTGGAACAGGCCGGGTACATCGTCCGATCCCGTAAGCGCGACAGCCAAGGACGTTTGCGCGGCGCAGACTATGTGATCTATGAACAGCCCCAGCCTGTGCCGGATTCACCTACGTTGGAAAATCAAACGTTGGATAATCCAACGCAGGAAAAGCCTACGTTGGGAAAACCGACACAATTAAATAAAGATATATCAAGTAAAGAAAAATCAATTACGGATGTATCAATTACCGATCCCATTCCTATCCTTTCCCGCCCCTCTCCTTTGGAGGACGAGGCGGCACAGCCGCCGGAACGGAAAGAAACGGAAGCGAAATCACAGAGCGCCATAGAGATTTATCGTCAAATCATCATGGACAACATCGAGTATGAACACCTTTGCCAGCACGCCAAGGGCATTGGCCGGGAAACACTGGACGAGATTGTGGACTTGCTGGTGGAAACCGTATGCAGCGCCCGCAAGACCATCCGTATTGCCGGGGACGATTACCGGGCAGAGCTGGTGAAATCCAAGTTTATGAAGCTGGACAGCTCTCATATTGAGTTTGTCTTTGACTGTTTGAGCAAGAACACTTCGGAAATCCGCAACATCAAGAAATACCTGCTGGCTATGCTGTTCAATGCGCCCAGCACGATCAACGGTTACTATACCGCGCTGGTGGCCCATGACATGAACACCGGCAAAATCTGAAAGGAGGACGGCCCTATGAAACAGGGTGCATTGATTTTCGACGAGCGCAGCGACCGTTACGACATTCGCTTTGATCTGGCGGACTACTACGGCGGCCTACACTGTGGGGAAACCTTTGACGTGATGGTGGGCGGCAGGTGGAAGCCCACCCGCATTGAGTACGGGGCCAACTGGTATCTGGTTGGCATCCGTGCCGACGATCTTTCCGGCCTGCGGGTGCGGATTTAATCGGGTCAACCGGCGCAAGCGGCTGTCCCTTTTCTGTTTCCTGCGGCGGCTGACGGTGCCACCTTAACCGTGCCGCCGCACTTCTGCGAAAGGAGGGATAGCGATTGCAGGAGGAAGTAACCCAAAAGACAATAGCCTTTTCCATCAAATCGGCCAAGCTGACAATCCAAGTGCTGCAAGCGGCGGCCCGCAAGTTTCTGGAAACCCAAAACAAGGGCAAGACCAAGCTGCACCACGGCCAGCAGAGCCTAAAGCAGCTCAAAAAGCACGGGGCGGCCCTGTCCAATGTCGAGATCACCGACGCCAACATTGGACTGTTTAAGCCCTGTGCCAAGAAATACGGCGTGGACTTCACGCTGCGAAAAGACGCCACTACCCAGCCCCCGCACTACATCGTGATTTTCAAGGCCAAGGACGCCGACAACATGGAACAGGCGTTCAAGGAGTTCACGGCCAAGAAGTTGCAGCGGGAGGAACGGCCCTCGATCCGCAAGGACATTGCCGCAAGCAAGGAAAAGGCAGCGGCCCGCAACGCTGACCGGGCCAAGGAAAAATTCAAAGAAAGGGGGCTGTCACTATGAAGCCGGAAATGAAAAAACTGATAATCGCCAATCTGCCCTATCTACTGGTTGTCTATCTGTTCGGCAAGCTGGGGCAGGCGTACCGGCTGGCGGAGGGCATCGACCTTTCCCAAAAGCTCCTGCACTTTGCGGATGGATGCGCGGCGGCCTTTGAAAGTGCTGCCCCCAGCTTCCACCTCTTTGACCTGCTGATCGGCGTCGCCGGTGCTGCGGCGCTGCGGCTCATGGTGTATTGCAGAGGCAAGAACGCCAAGAAATACCGCAAAGGCGTGGAGTACGGCAGCGCTCGATGGGGCGGCCCCAAGGATATAGCCCCCTATATCGACCCCAATTTTGACAACAACATTCTGCTGACACAGACGGAACGGCTCACCATGAACAACAGGCCGAAAGACCCCAAAACCGCAAGAAACAAAAATGTTCTGGTGATCGGCGGTTCCGGCTCCGGCAAGACCCGGTTCTTCGTGAAGCCAAACCTGATGCAATGTGTGTCCAAGGACTATCCGACCTCTTTCGTGATAACCGATCCCAAGGGCAGCTTGATCGGTGAAGTGGGCCAGCTCCTTATCCGCAGCGGTTACCGCGTGAAAGTGCTGAACACCATCAACTTTTCCAAGAGCATGAAATACAACCCGTTTCGGTATCTGCACTCGGAAAAAGACGTGTTGAAGCTGGTAAATACCTTGATCTGCAACACTAAAGGTGAGGGCGAAAAAAGCGCGGAAGATTTTTGGGTGAAATCGGAACGGCTGTTCTACACGGCCCTGATCGGCTATATCTGGCAGGAAGCGCCGGAGGAAGAAATGAACTTCACGACGCTGCTTGAAATGATAAATGCCAGCGAAGCCCGCGAGGACGACCCGGAATTTCAATCGCCGGTAGATTTGATGTTTGAGCGATTGGAGGAACGCGATCCAGACCACTTTGCCGTCCGCCAGTATAAAAAGTTCCTGCTTTCGGCGGGCAAGACCCGTTCCTCAATCCTTATCAGCGCAGGCGCGAGAATGGCCCCTTTTGACATTCGGGAAGTCCGGGAGCTGATGGAGGACGACGAACTGGAACTTGACACCATCGGGGACGAGAAAACGGCGCTCTTCCTGATTATGTCGGACACGGACACCACCTTTAATTTCATTCTGGCAATGGTACAGAGCCAGCTTATCAACCTGCTTTGTGACCGGGCCGATGATAAATACGGCGGGCGGCTGCCTGTTCACGTCCGCATGATACTGGACGAGTTTGCGAACATCGGCCAGATACCCAACTTTGACAAGTTGATCGCCACCATCCGAAGCCGTGAAATCTCGGCTTCTATTATTTTGCAAAGCCAGTCACAGTTAAAGGCCATCTACAAGGACGCTGCGGAAATCATTTCCGACAACTGCGACTGTACGCTTTTCCTTAGTGGGCGGGGCAAGAACGCCAAGGAAATCTCTGACGTGCTGGGCAAAGAAACCATCGACACCTACAACCAGAGCGAAAACCGGGGCGCACAGACCTCTCACGGATTGAATTATCAGAAGTTAGGAAAGGAGTTGATGTCACAGGACGAGATTGCAACGATGGACGGAGGCAAGTGTATTTTGCAGGTGCGCGGTGTAAGGCCGTTTTTCAGCGAGAAATACGACATTACCTGTCACTCCCGTTATAAATACCTTTCCGACGCCGACAAGAAGAACTATTTTGACGTGGACAGGTACTTGACCGCCCTGCGCCGGAAACGGCAGCGGGTGGTGTCGCAGGAGGAAACCTTTGACCTCTACGACATAGACCTGTCGGATGAAGATATGGCCGCCGTGAACGAATAACCGACGGCTTTCCTTATCAACAAATCATATCAATCTAAAATTATGGAGGTAAATTTATGGAATTTTTCAATAGTGCGGTTACTACTTTGCAGACTATCGTTGTGGGCCTCGGCGGTGCGCTGTGTGTTTGGGGCGGCATCAACCTTCTGGAAGGTTACGGTCAGGATAACCCGGCCAGCAAGTCGCAGGGTGTTAAGCAGCTCGTCGCGGGCGGTGGTGTTGCCCTGATCGGCATCACTCTGGTTCCCCTGCTGTCTGGTCTGCTGGGCTGATTGTCCCGGCTGTCCGCCAACCAACCCAACCATAACTGTTAAATCCTGAAACCCCGCCGCGCTCTCCCGGTTCCATGCGGGAGGGCGCGGCAAAGGAGGTGAACCCACATGATAGGCGAACTCATAGGGGATTGGATCAAAGGCATTTTAATCGACGGCATCATGGGCAACCTGTCCGGGCTGTTCAGCACGGTTAATACGAAAGTCGGGGAAATCGCCTCGGATGTGGGGACGACGCCGCAAGCGTGGAACAGCGGCATATTCAATATGCTGCAATCCCTGTCGGACACGGTGATCGTCCCCATTGCAGCGGCGATCCTTGCCGTTATCATGTGCTATGAGCTGATAGACATGATCGTGGAAAAAAACAATATGCACGACTTTGACACGTCCATGTTCTTCCGTTGGATTTTCAAAAGTGCTTTTGCCATTCTCATTGTGACCAACACATGGAATATCGTCATGGGCGTTTTCGACGCCACCCAAGCCGTCGTCAACCAGAGCGCCGGGGTGATTATCGGGGAAACCAGCATTGACTTTGACACCCTCATTCCCGACCTTGAAGCACAACTGGAAGCTATGGACATCGGGCCGCTGCTCGGCCTGTGGTTCCAGACCCTTGTTGTGGGGCTGACGATGAACATTCTTTCCATTTGCATTTTCCTTGTGACCTACGGCAGAATGATTGAGATTTATGCCGTGACCGCGCTGGGGCCGATTCCCCTTGCCACGCTGGGCAATGCGGAGTGGCGCGGCGTCGGCCAGAACTACTTGAAATCCCTGTTGGCGCTGGGCTTCCAAGCCTTTTTGATTATGGTGGTTGTCGGCATCTATGCGGTGCTGATCCAGCAGATCGGACAGGCTGCGGATATATCCGGGGCCATTTGGGGCTGTATGGGCTACACGGTTCTGCTCTGCTTCTGTCTGTTCAAGACCGGCAGCATCAGCAAGGCCGTCTTTACTGTACATTGACAGACAGGAGGACTATCAACCATCGAGGAAGTACAAAAGAAACGATACCACATCATTTACGCCGATCCGCCGTGGCGGTATGAGTGCAAGAAAACAGGTGCGGCGGAACATCACTATCCCACCATGAGCATTGACGAGCTGTGCGCCCTGCCGGTGGAAACGCTGGCGGAAAAGGACTGTTTGCTTTTTTTGTGGGCCACATTCCCGCAGCTCCCGGAAGCCCTGCGCCTGATCCGGGCATGGGGCTTTACGTTCAAAACGGTGGCATTTGTCTGGTTGAAGCTCAACAAGAAAAACCCCACATGGTTTTACGGGCTGGGCTACTGGACGAGAGGCAATGCGGAAATCTGCCTGATTGCCAAACGAGGCAAACCCAAGCGCCGCAGCGCCGGTGTCCATCAGTTTATTATTTCCCCCGTGGAGGAACACAGCAAAAAGCCGGACGTGACCCGTGACAAAATCATTGAGTTGGCGGGCGATTTGCCCCGCGTGGAGCTGTTTGCCAGACAGAAAGCGCCCGGCTGGGACGTTTGGGGAAACGAGGTGGACAGTGATCTTTCCCTGACCCCACAAGAAAATTTATTAGAAACGGAGGTGTGAAGATTGGCTTATGTGACCGTCCCAAAGGATTTGACCCGTGTAAAATCCAAGATTGTGTTTGGCCTTACCAAACGGCAACTGATCTGCTTCGGCGGTGCGCTTCTTGTAGGCGTCCCGCTTTATTTTTTGCTCCGGGGCCGGGTGACTGGCAGCACGGCGGCCCTGATTATGGTGTTCGCCATGCTGCCGGGGTTCCTGCTGGCCCTGTACGAGCGCCACGGCCAGCCCCTTGAAGTGGTGGTATGGCAGATTGTCCAGTGCTGCTTTATCCAGCCCAAGGAAAGGCCCTACCAAACCGACAACGCCTATACTGCCCTCATGCGGCAGCACCAAATGGAAAAGGAGGTAAATGCGATTGTCCGAAAAGCAAAGAAACGAGCCGCCTGTAAAGCTCACCCGCGCCGAAAAGCGGGAAATACAGGCCATCATCCGCAAGTATAAGGGCGACGGCAAGGCCCATTCCGCACAGGCCAGCATCCCGTATCAGGCCATGTACCCGGACGGGATTTGCAAGGTGACGGCCAACACGTTCAGCAAGTGCATCGAGTTTGCCGACATCAGCTATCAGCTTGCACAGGCCGACACCAAGACGGCCATCTTTGAAAATCTGTGCGATCTCTACAACTATCTGGACGCCTCTATCCACGTCCAGTTTTCCTTTGTCAACCGCAAGACCGACCCCAAGCAGTACGCCAAGAGCTTTGAGATCAAGGCGCAGGGGGACGACTTCGACGACATCCGGGCGGAGTATTCCGGCATCCTGCAAGACCAGCTTGTGCGGGGCAACAACGGCCTCACCAAGCGAAAGTTCCTGACATTCACCATCGAGGCCGACAACCTGAAAATGGCCCGCGCCCGTCTGACCCGCATTGAAACCGACCTGCTGGGCTATTTCAAGACGATGGGGGCCGTGGCTCATGTGCTGGACGCCAAGGAACGGCTGGAAGTGCTGCATAGGGTACTCCACCCCGATGCCGAGCCATTTCAGTTTGAATGGAAATGGCTGGCCCCGTCCGGCCTCTCCACCAAAGATTTTATTGCCCCGTCCTCGTTCCGCTTCGGCAATTCCCGGATGTTTGGGCTGGACGGCAAGTATGGGGCCGTGAGTTTCTTAAACATCCTGTCCCCGGAGCTGTCGGACGAAATGCTGGCCGACTTCCTCAACACGGAAAACGGCATTGTCGTGAATCTCCATGTGCAGGCCATCGACCAGAGCGAGGCCATCAAGACGGTAAAGCGCAAGATCACCGACCTTGACGCCATGAAGATACAGGAACAGAAACGAGCTGTCCGCAGCGGCTACGACATGGACATCCTGCCCAGCGACCTTGCCACCTACGGACAGGACGCCAAGGAGCTTTTGAAAACCCTGCAAAGCCGAAATGAACGGATGTTCCAGATCACTTTTCTGGTGATGAACACCGCCGACACTCGGCAGAAGTTGGAGAACGATGTATTTTGGGCCGCAGGTGTGGCGCAGAAATACAACTGTTCCCTTGTCCGTCTGGACTACCAGCAGGAACAGGGCCTTATGAGCAGCCTGCCGCTGGGGGCCAACCACATCAAGATCGAGCGTTCCTTGACGACTTCCAGCGTGGCCGTGTTCGTGCCTTTCGTGACACAGGAGCTTTTCATGGGCGGTGACGCCATGTATTACGGCATCAATGCCAAGACCGGCAACATGATTATGCTGGACAGAAAACGGGCACGGTGTCCCAACGGCTTGAAGCTGGGTACTCCCGGTTCCGGCAAGTCCATGAGCTGCAAATCCGAGATCGTCAGTGTGTTCCTCTGTACGCCGGACGATGTATATATCTGCGATCCAGAGGCGGAATATTATCCCCTTGTGAAGCGGCTCCACGGCCAAGTGGTGAAGCTGTCGCCTACCAGCAAATCCTATGTGAACCCGCTGGACATCAACCTGAATTACAGCGAGGACGAAAACCCGTTGACCCTGAAATCCGACTTTGTGCTGTCGTTCTGTGAGCTTGTCATGGGCGGCAAGAACAGGCTGGAAGCCATCGAAAAGACGGTCATTGACCGGGCCGTGCAGGTGATCTACCGGCCTTATCTGGCAGACCCACGCCCGGAGAATATGCCGATCCTGTCCGACCTGCATCAAGCCCTGTTAGACCAGCATATCCCGGAGGCTGACCGTGTGGCGCAGGCCCTTGACCTGTATGTAAACGGCAGCCTGAACGTCTTTAATCACCGCACCAATGTCAACATTGAAAACCGCATTGTGGCCTTTGATATTAAAGAGCTGGGAAAACAACTCAAAAAGCTGGGGATGCTCATTGTCCAAGACCAGATTTGGGGCCGTGTGACCCAAAACCGCAGCCAAGGCAAGGCGACGTGGTACTTCTGCGACGAGTTCCATTTGCTTCTGCGAGAGGAACAGACAGCGGCTTTCTCCTGCGAGATTTGGAAGCGGTTCAGAAAATGGGGAGGCATCCCGACCGGGGCCACCCAGAACGTCAAAGACCTGCTTTCTTCCCCGGAGATCGAAAACATTCTGGAAAACAGCGACTTCATTTGCCTGCTCAATCAGGCGTCCGGCGACCGGCGCATCCTTGCGGAGCGATTGAACATTTCCCCGCAGCAATTACGGTATGTGGACAATTCCGAACCCGGCGAGGGGCTTTTGATTTATGAAAATGTGATCCTGCCTTTCCGCAACCCCATCCCGCAGCGCAGCCAGCTCTACAAGATTATGACGACCCGGTTAGGAGAGGTTGACATCGACACCCGATAATCTGCCTTGCTCTATTTAATTTGTTCTTCCTATATGATATAATTTTGAATACTATAAGGGAGGCGATAGAATGAAGCAGACTGACAGAATAGGGGTATATCATATAGGCGAACTTGTGAATAAACAGTTTGGGTGGATTTTTCGAGAGCAACCAACTGATGATTACGGCATAGATGCAATTATTGAAACAGCAGGAGAAGATCGTCCCACCGGGCAGATGATAGGTGTTCAGATCAAAACAGGTAAGAGTTATTTTAAGGAGCAAAAGGATGACTGTGTAGTTTTTCGTTTTGATAAAGCTCATGCTGATTATTGGCTTAATCATTCTTTGCCTGTCATTATTGTGCTGTATGATCCAGAGGAAAATTTGTGCATTTGGGAAAGGGTGACAGAAGAGGATATATGTCCCGTTTCTGAAACAAGATATAAAATAGCTATTCCGCTTAACCAGATTTTTTCCAGCGAAGCTAAAGAAGAATTGACGCTTATAGCAGAAAATCCAACACCATATGAGCAAAAATACAATAAACTTTTGGTGGCTAAACCGTGGATAGATGAACTGGTAAAAGGCAATACCCTTATATTAGAAGCGGAACATTGGGTTAATAAAAGCTCTGGCCGAAGTTCTTTGGAAATTCATGTTATTGATAATGAAACAGGGGAAGAAACATCACTTGTAGAATGGCCTTTTGTATTATTTCCCGGCATTGACTACGAAGATTTATTCCCTCAACTATTCCCATGGGCCGATTTCTCCGTAGATAGTGATTTTTATGAAGAGTATGATAGGGCAAATTTCCATGATAACTGTTGCACATACGATTCAGAAGATGGAGTATATTTACCCGTAATTTGCACATGGGAAGAATGGAGAGAGCGCTTGCCTGAAATCAGGCCATACGAAACTGCAAGCGGCGAGGTGGATGCTTATCGTCTTATCTTGACACTGAATGATATTGGCCGCGCCTTTTGCACATTAGAAAATTATATGGAAAATTGAACATTGGAGTAGGAACCCGCCCAACGAGGCGGGTTTTCTTATGCCCAAATTTAGGAGGTGATTAACCATAAAGCAGTTAAAACCCCGCGATAAGGTGACGCAGCACATGACCCGCGACGGCCTGACGCTGGATAACCAGACCATCGGCGAGAGCATCAACATTTCCAGCCGGGAGGCCGAACAGGACTATTCCGCAGCCGAGCCGGGCGGCACCGCTGAAAAGGTGCTGGAACGTGCCGGGGACATCCGTGAGCGCAGCAAGTCGAAGCGGGCCGCCAAGGATGGCGCGAATACGGCGGCGCAGACCACCGGCCCCGCGTCCCGCCTGCAATTCACCGCCGAGGAACGGGCCGATCCCGCCCTTTCCAAGTACGTCCACAAGGCGGAAAAGCGGGCGGATAAGCTGGACGCAGCCAAAGAAGCCCTGCCGAAAAAGCGCGTCGTCACCAAGGAAACCGTCTATGACGAGGCCAAGGGCAAGACCAAAACCAAGCTGCGCTTTGACAAGGTGGAGAAACCGGCCCCCAAGCTCAAACCCAACCCGGCCAGCCGTCCGATGGAGGAAGCGGGCCTGTATCTGCATGGAAAAATCCATGAGGTTGAGCATGAGAATGTGGGCGTCGAGGGCGGCCATAAGGGGGAAGAACTTGCCGAGCGCCAAGCGGGAAAAGCCATCCGCAGCGGCATCCGGCGTCATAAGCTCAAACCCTACCGGGCCGCAGCCAAGGCCGAGAAAAAGGCCATTGCCGCCAATGCGGAATACATCTACCAGAAATCCTTGCGTGACAACCCGGAAATGGCGCAGGCGGTGAAAAAACCGGTGGCCCGGTTCTGGCAGAAACAGAAAATCAAACGGGATTACGCCAAGGCAGCACGGGCGGCGGGCCAGACGGCACAGGGCGCAGCCAGCGCCACCAAAACCACCGCTGCAGCCGCCAAGAAAGCCGCCGAGAAAAGCAAACAGGCCGCGTCCTTTGTGGCCCGGCACTGGAAAGGTGTGCTGCTGATCGGCGGTGTGGGCCTTATGCTCATGCTGATTATGGGCGGCCTGCAATCCTGTACGGCCATGTTCGGCAGCGCCGGAACCGGCGTGGCGGCCACGTCCTATCTGTCCGAGGACAGCGATATGCTGGGGGCCGAAGCCGCCTATGCGGACATGGAGGCCGATTTGCAGTATGAGCTTGACAACTACGAAAGCCTGCACCCCGGCTATGACGAATACCGCTTCAATCTGGACGAGACCGGCCACGACCCCTATGTGCTGACTTCCATCCTGTCGGCGCTGCATGATGGCGTCTATACGCTGGGCGACGTGCAAGGCGACCTTACCATGCTCTTTGAGAAGCAATACACCCTGACACAAACCATTGAAACCGAAATCCGATACCGCACCGAAACCCGGACGGACAGCGAGGGCAACACCTACACCGTGCAAGTTCCCTACACCTATTACATCTGCAACGTGAAGCTGGAAAACTTCGATATGTCCCATCTGCCTGTTTACATCATGGGCGAGGAACAAATGAGCCTGTATGCGGTGTATATGCACACGCTGGGCAACCGGCCTGACCTGTTCCCAGACGGCACCTATCCCAACGCTTCCACCGTCAAGGAGCCGACCTATTACGACATTCCCCCGGAGGCTTTGGAGGACGCCACCTTTGCCGCAATGATGGCCGAGGCGGAAAAGTATGTAGGTTATCCCTATGTGTGGGGCGGCAGCTCTCCCAGCACCAGCTTTGATTGCAGCGGCTTTGTGAGCTGGGTAATCAATCACAGCGGATGGAATGTGGGACGGCTGGGCGCACAGGGCCTTTGCAATATCTGTACCCCTGTTTCCCCGGAGCAGGCCAAGCCCGGCGACCTTGTATTTTTTGTCGGCACCTACGACACCCCCGGCGTTTCCCATGTCGGCATTTATGTGGGAAATTCCGTGATGTTGCACTGTGGCGACCCTATTTCTTACACCAACCTCAATTCGAGTTATTGGCAGCAGCATTTCTGTTGTTACGGGCGTCTGCCTTGACGCCAGAAAGGAGTTTTGACTATGGCAAACAAACTTGACCGTATCGAAAAGGACATTGAGAAAACCAAGGCCAAGATCGCGGAGCTGCAAAAGCAGCTTCGTGAGCTGGAAGCGGCAAAGACCGAACAGGAGAATTTGCAGATCATCCAGCTTGTGCGCGGCCTGAACATGAAGCCGGAGGAATTTGCGGCGTTCCTGCGGGGCCGGGGCGCTTTGCAGAGCGCCCCGGCCCCGCAGCCGGATTTTGAACAGGAGGACAATGCCGATGAAGAATAAGATCATTCGCACGTTTACCATGACGCTGGCCGCCGTGCTTTGCCTGACGGCTTTTTCCACCACCGCGTTTGCCGGTGGTACTGACCCCAACCCGGAGCCTTTGCCGGAAACCACCGAGGCACCGCAGGAGGAAGAACCCACCACCGGCGGCATGGAGCCGGAGGGCGTACCTGTCACCCCGGAGGGCAACGCAACACTGGTGGATGATTTTTATGGGGATAAGCAGCTTATCACCGTTACCACCAAGGCGGGCAACTACTTTTATATCTTGATCGACCGCGCCAACGAGGACAAGGAAACCGCCGTTCACTTCCTCAACCAAGTGGACGACGCCGACCTGCAAGCACTGTTGGAGGACGGCAAAGAAGCCTCGGAAACCTGTGCCTGTACGACCAAGTGCGCGGCGGGAGCCGTCAACACGAATTGCCCGGTATGTAAAACCAATATGACCGAGTGTACCGGCCCGGAGCCGGAGCCGCAGGAGCCGGAGGAAACCGAGCAGCCGCAGGAAGATGAAGCGAAAAGCACCGGCATGGGCGGTCTTGTGGTGTTCCTTGTGGTGGCCCTGATCGGCGGCGCGGCGCTCTACTTCTTGAAATTTAAGAAGCCCAAGGCCGACACCAAGGGCGGCGACGAGCTGGACGAATACGATTTTGGCGAGGACGAGGACGACGAGTACGAACCGGTCCCGGAGGACGAGGAACCCGCAGAGGAAAAGCCTGATTGTTCATAATTAGGGAAAATGAGCAACAGCCCACCACCAAGGCGGGCTGTTGCTCATAAAGCAAGTCGGTATTTTCTATCTTGTGTTTCTTTCTTTTTGTCCAATTCTGTATTGATGTAATTCATGTGCCAATGAAGTTTTTGAAACACTTTATCTGGATATGTTCCATCGGCTTTTCTGGCCTCGGCTTTCATGTTTTCAAAGGCAGCACTTACAGATTGTCCAGAAAAATGCCAAATATCCATATAATTCAAAAACCGAAAACCATCCGTATCCACTCTTACAAAATCGCTTTTTGTTGTAGAGCTGGACAAGACATCGGTAACTATTTCATCTAAAATTATCCGTGGATAAATCGCAATTTTATCCTCTAACTCATACGCTCGTAATAAAGCAGGCCCCCAGACAATCGTATCATCAATATAAAAGTCGCCTATTGTAATGCCACCCCGAACAAGCCAGCCTACACCATCTCCCACAGTGGAACAAAGAAAATTAGATACACAGCTTAGCAGCGTTACAACATCATTTGCCTTATCCTCTTGAGAGAGCTGCTTAGCAATAATGATATTGTCAGAAAAAATCTTAAACTGAATGTTTTCGTATTTCTTTATGCCCTTTTGTGGATCGGTAAGTTCAATAATGCTCGTATACAAATTGTGCAATGTATTCAGGGTATCCAACTGTGCTTCTTTGTTACTTTTAATTCGGTTGGTTATCCCTAAGATGTCTAAATATGCTACGGCACATACTTTTTGTTCTCTATCATAGGCGTCAACTGCACCACGAATTTTCATTTTATCACCCCTACACAATTTTATCACTAAACCACAAATTTCACAATCTATAATCTAAAAGGAGGCAAACATGCATTTAGTAATTGCAGAGAAACCGAGCGTCGCCCGCAGCATTGCGGGCGTGATCGGTGCGGATCAGAAAAAGGACGGCTACATGGAGGGCAACGGCTATCTGGTGAGCTGGTGTATCGGCCACCTTGTTTCCCTTGCCGACGCCGGAGCCTATGACGAGCGTTTCAAGAAGTGGCGCTATGACGACCTGCCGATTTTGCCGCAGGAATGGCAGTACATTATCCCCGCCGAGAAGAGAGGACTGTTTGCCGTGCTGCGTTCCCTGATGGAGCGCCCCGACGTGACGGGCCTTGTGTGCGCCACTGACGCCGGGCGCGAGGGCGAATTGATTTTCCGTTTCGTCTACCAGATGGCGGGCTGCAAAAAGCCGTTCAAGCGCCTTTGGATTTCCAGCATGGAGGACGCCGCGATCCGCGAGGGCTTTGCCCACCTGAAACCGGGGGCCGACTACGACGACCTGTATCAATCGGCCCTGTGCCGGGCGCAGGCCGATTGGCTGGTGGGGATCAACGCCACCCGGCTTTTCTCCATCCTCTACCACAAGACCCTGACCGTGGGCCGTGTCCAGACGCCTACCCTCAATATGCTGGTTGACCGGGAGGCCAAGATCAGCAATTTCAAGAAAGAGAAATACCACGTTGTCCATATTGCGGTGGGCGGCATGGAGGCGGCCAGCGACCGCTTTATGAACCCCGACGACGCCGACGCCACCAAGACGGCCTGTGCAGGAGCGCAGGCCGTTTGTGTATCGGTGAAGCGTGAGAAAAAGACGGAGCAGCCGCCCCGCCTTTACGATCTCACCACCTTGCAGCGGGAGGCCAACCGCCTGTTTGGATTTACCGCCAAGCAGTCCCTTGACTACGCCCAACAGCTCTACGAAAAGAAGCTGCTGACCTATCCCCGCACTGACAGCCAGTACCTTACCGACGATATGCAGCCCACGGCGGAAAGCATCGTGTCCGGCCTGTGGCCGCTGCTTTCCTTTGCGGCGGGGTTGGACATTGCCCCGCAGTTTGGCCGGGTGCTGGACAGCAAAAAGGTGTCCGATCACCACGCCATTATCCCCACGATGGAGTTTGTGCAGAAAGGCTTTGACGGGCTGACCGAGGGCGAAAAGAAACTGCTGTCCCTTGTGTGCTGCAAGCTGCTGTGTGCCGTGGCCGCGCCCCATGTGTATGAGGCCGTCACCGCCATATTCACCTGCGCCGGGAACGAGTTCACCGCCAAGGGCAAAACCATTCTCACCCCCGGCTGGAAAGAGATTGAGCGCCGCTTCAAAGCGTCGTTCAAGACCGACACCGACGAGGACGCACCGGAGCTGGCACGGGAGCTGCCGGAGATCACCGAGGGCCAGACCTTTGCCCCCATAGAGGCCAGTGTTACCGAGCATTTCACCACGCCGCCCAAGCCCTACACCGAAGATACGCTTTTGTCTGCTATGGAACGGGCCGGGGCCGAGGATATGCCGGAGGACGCCGAGCGCCAAGGTTTGGGAACCCCGGCAACCCGCGCTTCCATTCTGGAAAAGCTGGTGCAGATGGGCTTTGTGGAACGCAAAGGCAAACAGCTACTTCCCACCAAGAACGGCCACAACCTTGTGTGCGTCCTGCCGGAAGTGCTGACCTCTCCCCAGCTCACGGCGGAATGGGAAACCAAGCTGACGGCCATTGCCAAGGGTGAGGCCGACCCGGAGGGCTTCATGGCGGGCATTGAGAAAATGACCCGAAACCTGATTTCCCGTTATTCGCAGATCAGCGAGGACGCGCAGAAGTTGTTTCAGACCGAGCGTGTTGTTATCGGCAAGTGTCCCCGTTGCGGTGAAACCGTCTACGAGGGCAAGAAAAACTATTACTGCGGAAACCGGGCCTGTCAGTTTGTCATGTGGAAGAATGACCGATTTTTTGAGGAACGGGGCAAGACGTTCACCCCGAAGATCGCCGCCGCGCTGCTCAAAGACGGAAAGGCAAAGGTAAAGGGCCTGCGCTCCATGAAAACCGGCAAAACCTACGACGGGACGGTGCTTTTGGCCGATACCGGCGGGAAATACGTCAATTACCGTGTGGAGAAAAAGAACTGACGGAGTAACGTAGCAAGCATAGGAAGTGTAGCCACACTTCCGATAAATCCCTGACCCGGCCACCCTGCCGGGCCGGGGATTTTGCTTGTTGGGGAAAGCCCCAAACGCCTGCACTCTTACAATTTACAATTATTATCTTTCAAATGATTTTTTGTACTGATATAATAAAATAAAACGTAAGAGAGTTGGGGTAAGTTATGCAGGAAATGACACATAGGCACACCCGTGAATTGGATGTATTTTACAACGAGCATAGCGATGCTTGTACGAATTGTGGAAGAAGATTTCAAAATGGTATGTGCGCGCATTTGGGATATGACACGGAAAGAAATCCTGTTGTCCTTTGCGATGATTGCGCATATTTGCTATCAGAAACCGTAGTTCGTTATCATTGGACGGAACCAGAATACGAAAAAGTCGCGCCAGAATCTAAACTTTGGCGTTACATGGATTTAAGCAAGTTCCTTTCGATGATTGGTAAAAAGACACTATACTTTGCATCTGCGGAATCGTTTGAGGATATATTTGAGGGTGCAAAAGGCACATTGGAGCGGAAAGAAAAATGGGACGCATTTTATCTCGATTTTTTTAGAGAAGCAATTCAAACTGCGCCTGGCATGAAACCAGAAGATTTAACAAACGAATACATTGAGGAAAATACAACACGTTTGTTATCCGAGTTGAACGCCAGTGGAAATGCCCGAAGGAAACATACATTTATAAGTTGTTGGCATTATAACGAATCTGAATCGGAAGCAATGTGGAAATTGTACTCAACAAATGTGAACAATGCACTTGCAATTCAAACTACATATCAACAGTTGTACGAGGCTCTTGACAAAGACCCCGCAATAAAAATTGGAAAAGTTAAATATATTGATTTTTCTAAAAGATTTTCTTCCGTAAATGGTTCGTTCTGGTATAAACGAAAAGCATTTGAACACGAGAGAGAAGTACGCGCTATTATCACAAGTCATCAGGCACACAGCGGTATAGAAAAAGCCGTCGATCTTGAGAAGTTAATTTCAGCAGTATACATTTCTCCTTATGCGCCAAAATGGTTTGAGGATGTAGTGCGTGATGTAATGCAAAAATATGAATTGAATAAACCCCTATATTATTCAGAGATGTTAAAAACACCATTCTATTGATATTTCAATTAAAAGGTTTAGCAGGAAATCTTTCAAAGGTTTCCTGCTTTTCTTATGCCATTTTTCAGAAAGGAGCGACAAATGAGCGAAGTATTTTCTATCCTGCTTCATAACCGACAGCGTTATGAGCAAGGCAAAGAGGGCCTTTGGTTTTCTTTGCCGACCACAACCGAAAAGCTGCAAGAAGCCCTGCGGGAAATCGGGATCAGTGCCGACAATCCGCAGGACTTTTTCTTGTACGACTACCGAAGCCCGCAGGAGCGTCCCATTAAGCTGCCCCGCGATCTGGTGCTGTCCGCCGATGTGGACAAGCTGAACTTCCTTGCCGCGAGGATGGAAAAGCTGGACGCCGCCGAGCTTGCGGAGCTGAACGCCGCCCTGACAAGCCCGCAGAGCGACTTCCACAGTATCGGCCAGATCATCGACTACCCCGACAACGTGGACTACTATGTGCATCTGCCAGATGTCACCGGCACGGGCCAGTTGGGTGACTACTATCTGAACCGTTCCGGCATGGTGGATATGCCGAAGGAATGGAAAGCGGGAATTTTCCTACCCCGTTTCGGCCTGCATATTGCCAATACGGAGCATGGTGTTTTCACTGATTACGGCTATCTGGTGAAAAGCGGCGACGAGTGGCAGCGCGTCCATGAGGGCCAGCCGGTGCCGGAAGAATACCGGGTGATGGCCTATCCCGCGCCGGAAATCCTGCGGGACGAGGCCCCGGCCCGAACGGTGCAGCCGGAGGCAGCGCCCACCACCGAAGCTGCGACCCCGCCGCCCGTCGTCCCCATTATTCTCAACAGCCAGAACAGCGCCGACCGCATGAAAGAGATCACCGACCGGCTGGAAACCGGCATACAGGAGCTTTTCGAGAGTGAACGCTACAAATCCTATCTCACCTCTATGGCGAAGTTCCACAATTACAGCTTCAACAATACGCTGCTGATCGCCATGCAGGGCGGCCAGCTTGTGGCAGGCTACAACAAGTGGCGGGACGATTTTCACCGCAATGTGAAGCGGGGCGAGAAAGGCATCAAGATTTTTGCCCCGGCCCCCTACAAGGTGAAAAAGGAAGTACCGAAGCTGGACGCACAGGGCCAGCCGGTCATGGACAAGGACGGCAAGCCTCTGACCGAAGTACAGGAAACACAAATTCCGGCGTTCAAGATCGTGTCTGTCTTTGACGTGAGCCAGACCGAGGGCGAACCGCTGCCCTCTATCAGTGTGGACGAGCTGGCCGGGAATGTGGAGCAATACGAGGACTTCTTCAAGGCGCTGGAACAGACTTCCCCTGTTCCGATGGCCTTTGAGGACATCCCCGGTGGTTCTCACGGCTACTACCACCTGACGGAAAAGCGGATCGCCATACAGGAGAACATGAGTGAGCTGCAAACTTTGAAAACAGCCATCCATGAGATTGCCCATGCCAAGCTCCACGCCATTGACCCGGACGCCCCTGTGACCGAGCAGGCCGACCGGCCCGACAGCCGCACCCGCGAGGTGCAGGCCGAGAGCGTGGCCTATGCCGTCTGTCAGCACTACGGGCTGGACACGTCCGACTATTCCTTTGGGTATGTGGCCGGTTGGAGTTCCGGCAAAGACCTGAAAGAGCTGCGGGCGTCCCTTGAAACCATCCGGGCCACCGCCCATGAGCTGATTACCGCCATCGACGGCCACCTTGCCGAGCTTCAGCAACAGCGGCAGGCGCAGCAGACCGTAGAGCAAACTGTGGAGCCGACTGTGGAACAGGCCGCCGAGCAGCCTGCCCCCGACAGTGTGTTTTCCAAGCTGCCCCCGGAACAGCAGCAGGAAATGACCGACAGTGTGAAAGCCATGCTGCAAACCCTGATTGACGCCGATGTGAAATCTACCGGCGAGGTGACGCAAGGCACATTGGACGCCATTCAGACACAGGGCTTTGTCCTTTCCGGCGACGGGACACTGCAACGGGCCGAGGCCCAGCCGGAGCTGCAGCCGTGGAATGGGATTGACGGCCTTTTGAATAACAAGCCCATTATGCCGGAGGCCACCCCCACGGAACGGGCCAACGCTCTGATTGATTGGGCCGAACGCAGCGGACAACGCATGGGCAACGAGGAACGCTGGTTGATCGTGGAGTACGCCGAGGCCGTGGACAATACGGACAAGGTGATTGCCCTTATCAATGAGCTTTGCGAACATGGCTATGAAATGCAGCATGGCCATGTGGACGAGCTGGTGAAAAGCAGGATTGACCGAGAAATCGCAGAGGCCAAGGCCGCACAGCAACCCACCCTTGACCCGACGGCAGAGCCGGTTGTGACGATCCTTTTCACCGAAAGCCCCCATCTGGAAATCGGCCAGCAAATACCGCTGCACGAGGCCGACGCCCTGTTTGCCCGGCTGGACGCAGAGCATCGGGGCGGCGGCTACTATGACAAGACCGACTTCAGCATTGATTTTACATTTCAAGGAGAGCCGCACAGCTATTCCGGGCGGCAGGATTTTGGCGACCGGGACGGTTCCCTGATTGAACATATCCGGGAGTATCAGACCTTTTATCTGAACGATGAAAAATGGAAAGGCCATCTGACCCAGCAGGGCGGCCCGGAGGCATGGGCGGAGGATCACGCCAGCCGGGAAGCCATTCTCACCGAGATCATCCCCTACATGGAGCTGCATTGCAACCTGTCCCGGCTGGAACAGGAGGCGCAGACCTGTTTGGCGTCCAGCGACACCCTGACGCCGGAGGAAACCGCCTACTATGGGGCGCTGGTGGACTACGCTATGGAGTGCCGCCCGCTGCTCAACCACGGAGAGCCTTTGCCGAAAATTCCGAAACTGACCGACTTCGACCAGAGCTTGCAGGACTACAAGGCGCAGGTGGAGGCCGAAATTGCACAGGAGGCCGCCAACGCCGGTATGACCGTGGAGGAATATGCGGCGGCTGGCTATGAGGCCCCGGCCCAGCCGCAGGAAGCCCCGGAACAACCGGCGAAAGAGCCTGCGGCGTCCGACTACTACTATTCCATCAATGAGGGCGCGGCCCGCCGTGCCAAGGAAATGAACAGCTTTTCCGACTACAAACCCGGCAGCGCCACAGCCGAGTACCGGCATTATGTGGATGAAGCCTTTGCGCTGGCACAGGCACAGAAAAAGCGCGTCGATCCCATGTACCATGAGAAGATCGACAGCCTGCTTGACACCTATGCCCGGAAGCTGGCTGCCAATATGAACCACGGCTATGAGATTGACGCCCGTGTTCCGTCCATTTTGATTGCCGGTGGTTCCAATTTCCCGGTACGGAAGAAAGAGAAACAGAACGCGGCCCGCGACAGCAATATGCAGGAATGGCAGTACATCCAAGGGCTGCTTGATAAAATCCGCAGCACCGGCATGGGCGGCATCCGGCAGGACGACCCGCAGGCCATTCCCAAGCTGCAAAAGAAGCTGGACGGTCTGGAAAAGGCACAGGAAACCATGAAAGCGATCAATGCCTATTACCGCAAACACGGCACGTTGGACGGCTGCCCGCACCTCTCTCCTGAAAACATCGAAAACCTGAAAGCGGATATGGCGTCCGGCTGGCACTACGAAAAGAAGCCGTTTCAGAGCTGGGAGCTGTCCAACAACAATGCGGAAATCCGCCGCGTCCGGCAGCGGATCGAAAGCCTGACCCGCGCAAATGAAGTGGCCTATGTGGGCTGGGAATTTGACGGCGGCCATGTGGAGGCCAACCGGGATCAGGGCCGCTTGCAGGTGTTCTTTGATGGCAAGCCGGAAGCGGACGCCCGCCAGCAGTTGAAAGAAAACGGTTTCCGCTGGGCGCCGAGTGTGGGCGCATGGCAGCGGCTTTTGAACGATAATGCCTACTATGCGTCGGACAGGATTGCTTGTATTCAGCCCCTTTCCGGCATCAAGCCCACGGAGTTGCAACGCAACAGCAGCCGGGAGCAGCGGGCGCAGACGGCACAGGAACAGGCCGAGCCGGACTACTTCTACCGGGTACACGCCACCCCCAGCAGCGACAGCCGGGAAAACCTGTATATGCTGCAAGTCTATGTTCCGCAGAACAACGGCAGGGCCAAGACCGGGGATATTCTCTACGTCGGGACGCCGGAACGGTGCCGGGAGCTGATGGATCAGCTCAATACCGGGGAGCTGACGCAGGAGGCTGTCAAGGAGCTGTATGCCAAGGAACAGGAGCAGCCGGAACAGGAACCCACCCCGGAACAGGAACCGGCACCAGAGCCGGAGCCGGAACAAGAACCCGTGCAGGAACCGGAAACCGCCCCGGCGCAGGAAGTTACTTCCGACGCCGAGCCGCAGGCGGCGCCCGCAGAAATCCTGACGGAGTTGCAGGAAAAGGCGCTGAAAATCGCTGACCGATACAAAGACCTGCCCTTGCAGGCCAAGATTGATATGATCGCGCAGGCGTTTGGCTGCAAGACCGGCGAAATCCATACGTCCCCCTGTACCGGCAAATGGCGCGGCACCAGCGATATGACGATCCGTTTTGACAACGGCGCGTCCCTGTTTATCGGCAACCACCTGACGCCGAAAGCCAAGACGGTTAAGGTGCAGACGGAATGTGTCAACCGCACTTTGGTACAGTACAACCCGGAGATCGTCAAGGCCACCAAGGAAGCGGCCCTGCCCGCGCTGTTGCAGCGGGAGGCCAAGGACAACGAGATCGCGGCCCAAAAGGGATTGAAGCCCTACACGCTGCTCAATGTGGAGTTCAACGAGGGAGCCAACGAAAAGACCGGCGGTTATATTGGCTGGTACTATGTGACGCTGGCTGTGGACGGCAAAATCTGTACCCATCTGGAAACGGGATTGAACCATGACATTGCGGACGGCAAGGTAAGCGACACCCCATCACGGGCCGACTACTACCCGGCAGGAGCCTTGAAAGAGGCCGATGTGGACTACGTTTTCAATAACGTGGGCTTTTCCTCTGCGTCCACCCTCTATACGATGCCGCTGCGGGACGATGTGCGGGAACGTGCCGAAAAGACACTGGCCGAGCGCAGCGCCGCCGCGCCGGAGGCTGGCCGGGAATGGGGCTTTTACATCATTCCCGATCTGAAAACATGGGCCACCAATGCCGAGCAGCAGCCCCCGATAGAGCATTTCGTCACCTTTGAGGACGCCAAGGCCCGGTTCGACGAGCTGCGGAGCCAGCCCTATAACAGCGAGGCCAAGGATTTGAACACCGATGGCCGCCCCTACGCCCATCTGACGCTGGGCATGGAAAGCAAGGACGGCATGAGCGCCGTCGATATTCTCCATGTGCGGGCGGGCCAGAATTATCTTGTGGAGGACTTCACCCGCATGAAACGGCTGCGGAGTGATCCCGTGGTACTGGAAAGCCTCTCCCGTGTGGCACAGGAAATCGGCTTTGACCGGGTGCGGCCCTATGGGATTGAGAACGGCAGCTACAAGGCCATGCCGGATATGCCTTTCACCCAATGGGAAAACCCGTATTTCACCGTCGATCCCCCGGCACAGGAGCAGGGCGACACCTTTACCATCTACCAGCTCAAAGGCGGGCCTGAAACACGGGACTATCGCTTTGAGCCTTACGAGCGTTTGCAGGCAGCAGGGCTGGCCGTTGACCGGCAGAATTACGATCTGGTTTACGCGGCCTCGCTGGACGACAAAACCACGCTGGAGGACATTTACCGTACATTCAACATTGACCATCCCGCCGACTTCACCGGCCACAGTCTTTCCGTTTCCGACATTGTGGTGCTGACCCGCAGCGGCAAGGAGGAAGCCCATTACTGTGACAGCTTCGGCTTTATGCCGGTGCCGGAGTTCTTCTTGCAGCGGGAAAAACAGCTTACGCCACGGGAATTGCTGACCGGCGAGAGCATCCAGACCCTACGGGGCAGCTTCCTTGTAACGGATATGAGTCGAGAGCAGTTGGAGGCTGCAGGCTATGGCTTCCACCATCAATCCGAGGACGGCAAGTATCTTATCATGGGCAACGGCACGAACGCCTTTGCTATTCCCACCCAGCAGGAAAGCCCCATCAAGGCCGCTGAAATGACGACCGAGCAGAACTACAACATGATTGACGGCGTTTTGAACAATGCCCCGACCATGAGTGAGCTGGAAGCCAAGGCCAAAGCCGGGGAACAGATTTCCTTGTTTGACGTAGCCGAGGCAGCCAAGACGGAGGCCCAAAAGCCCGAGCAGCCCCAGCGCCCGGTGCAGAAGCAGAAAAAGCCGTCTATCCGGGCGCAGATCAAAGCCGCCAAAGAGGAACAGGCCAAAAAACCGCCGCAGCGGGAAAAAGCACAGGAATTGGAGGTATGACAATGCAGTTTACCGTGGAGGAAGAAAACCTGATCTGTATGTATCACAAGAGCGACCGGCGCAGGACGGCGGCCAACATCCGGGCCGCCCTGCCGGACATGGACGAGGACATGGCGGCGCTGGCCCGCCAGACCGCCGACAAGCTGGACACCATGCACGGGTACCGTCAAGAGTTATGCGCAAATAGGTTTGCAGACCTCTGTGTAGATGAGGTCAACCAGCAGCAGAGACGTCTTCCTGAGCCGTCTTCAGATGCTTCATGTTTATGTATTTCTTGTTGCCCCACTGGGTACCAGCAACATGGCGTAGTCTGGCACAGACCAGCATTAGGGCAGAATTGCCATCCGGGAAGGTGCCTACCACTCGAGTACGGCGGCGAATCTCCCGGTTCAGTCGTTCAATCACGTTATTAGTGCGGATACGGGTCCAATGCTCAAAGGGGAAATCGCAGTAAGTCAGTGTCTCTTCCACGCTGTCCTCAACTTTTTTGGCGGCTTCCTTGAGCTTCATGGCACGTAGTTCTTCCACCACAGCTTTAGCCTTTTCTCGGGATGCTTTCTTGCTCTCCTGGGCATGGATTGCCTTGAGCATTTTGGCCACCAATTTCACCTTGGATCTGGGCACAACAGAGAATACATTGCGATAAAAATGGACGGTGCAACGCTGGTATTTAGCCTCAGGAAACACTTCACCAACAGCTTCCAGCATGCCCATGCATTTGTCTCCCACGATGAGTTTTACGCCGTCAAGACCTCTCCCTCGAAGCCACTGGAAGAAGGTTACCCAGCTGGCTTTGTCCTCTTTCATGCCTTCGGCAGCGCCTAATACCTCTCGGTATCCGTCTTCATTTACGGCGATTGCTACCAAAATTGCAACATTTTCATACTCTCCACCCCAGTTACGGCGCAGGTAGATCCCATCCACATAGACGTAAGGATACTTGCCGCCCTGGAGGGGGCGGTTACGCCAATCCTCAATGTGGACATAGGCTTTCTTGTTCAGTTCACTAATCGTGGCAGGAGATACCTTGCTTCCCCACAAAGCCTCCGTGATATCCTCCACACGGCGCACGGAGACGCCAGCCAGGTACATTTCAATGAGAGCTTCCTCCACGCTGCTCTCACGGCGGCGATACCGCTCAATGATGGCTGTCTCAAAGGAAACGCCCTTCAGGCGGGGCATATGGAGTGTGACGTCTCCAGAGGTGGTCGTGAGGTTCCGGTCATAGTGGCCGCTGCGGTAGCCCTGACGGGCTTCATTACGCTCGTAGCGGGCTGCCTGCGTCAGTTTCTCAGCCTCCGCCTCCAGCATCTCATTCAGTGTCTCCTCAACGCTGCCACGGACTAATTCCTTCAGTTGGCCCTTGATTACCTCTTCGTTTAGCTGTACAATTTTTTCGGACATGGTTTGCTGTCTCCTTTCAGAATGGCGTGTGGTAACTTCATTCTACCAGAGGTCTGCAAACCATGTCTCTTTTTATTTGCGCAACTTATCATACAATGTCCATGCACGATGCCGACTTTGAAGCGCGGCAGTTCCAGTTCACGGACGAGTGATCCAAGCATAGCAAAGCGCCGGGCGCGAGGGCTGTATGGCCTTTGCGTCCGGCGCTCTTTACTTTGGCGCAATAAAATCTATTTGTTATCATTATCAGATGATGAAGCTTGTTTATCTTTTTTATATCGGGCATTCTCGCGTTTGTTTTCCAAATCATTTTTTTGAATGGATTCAACGATTGTGGTAATATACTGTTCATCGTTTTCAGGGAAAAAGTATTTTGTAATAATTGTAAGCAATCCAATAATCAAAGAGATAAAAGAAATACAAGCGGTGATAAATGCAACTATATCTTGGATGTCAAGCTCACTGTCGACATTTAAGACTTTTAGCGACAAAAAAATCAAAAGAGCAGAAAAAGCTAAAATTATTGCCACGCATGGTATTAAAATTATATATCGACATATCTTGCTATGTTTCACCTTACTCTCATAAAACGAAACATATTTATCCAATAGCCTGGTAATATGTTCGTCCCGCTTTTTCTGTTCCTTGGTAACAAAAGGGTCTTTATAACCTAATTCTTCCTCTGTTTCAGCTTTTGAAAAGAAAGATGACTTTAGAAAATTGTAAAAATCTTCTTGCGTAGTTTTCATTTTAACATCAAACCCATGCTTTAGAATACTTCACTAATCCGCCGTGGAACACTATCAAACGGAACTTTAAATATAGATGCTAATTGTAAACATATAGCGGTATCATTAAGACCATCATTTTTAAATTTAGCATATAGGCGCTTAAAAGATTCCTTTGGCATTAAAAGTGCAGCCGCAAAGTAGTCTGCATCGTTTTCCTCAGCGCCTTTTCCTTTTTTATTTTCTCTATGCAAATATATCTCTCCAGTTTTATAATGGAGAACAGAGTGTGCAAATTCATGAGCTATAATAAAGCGTTTCCAATCTAGAGAACGCTTGGCATTCACGCCTATTATCTTATCATTGGACGTTCTATCTCCGTCTTTAGCCATGTCGCTTGTTTGAATAGCAAGAAACCCATCTTCGGCATCATCTAACTTAGCATTGCCTACAATGAAGCCAAGGTGTTGGACAAAATCCACAATATTAACATAATCATCTTTATCGAAGTTATAGCCATACTCTGCCAAAAGAGCAGCTACCTGTGTTTCAATTTGATTTTTTTCCATATCACTCAACCTCATTATAGGTATTCCCCCCGCATAACAATAGTCACATTTAGTATATGCAGATGTGGAAATCCAAAACTCATTGCACGGCAAAATTATTTTTGAAGAATTCCATATATGATACCAGTTCCTAGCTCTCTTGTCAAGTATATTTTACAACATTCTAATTCAAATTGCAAGGCCTAATTGTCTTTATGAACATTACGCATTTAGACCCGTTATCCAGAGGGCATTTGATAGATCATTCTGCTCCCCCATCGACCACCGCCGAAAAGCCTTGATTTCCGTGGACTTTTACCCCCTAAATGCGTAAACAAGGGAGGCTTTTCAGTTCTCGTATTCCGCATATAGTTTGTGGCGCTGCTACACGCTGTAATTCATATTCTTTTCCTGATCCGGGCTATCCTGAACAGCCCATAAGAAACGCGCCGGGCGCTGGGGTAGCAGGCCGCCACGCCCGGCGTTTTCCTATGGGTTTATTCTACGCATTTCAAATCCTGTTCCGGCAGGAATTGGAGCAATCCTATTGCCGCCCAGTCAATCGTCCGTCAGAAGCCAGCTACGGCGGGCCTTTCAGCGACTTAACTGCGTAGATTGTAGGTATCTTTTTCGCTGTCTTTCGGCCTCTTGCTTCCGGCGCATCCGCACCGCACAATCGGGGCAATATTTCGCCCGGTTGGATTTCGGTGTAAATGCAGCTCCGCACACAGCGCACCGCTTCACGCTGTCCCGGCTCTGGACGCACACACATTCCTCGCCGTCGTCCAGCAAAAGGCAGTTCCCATCACAGTAGTTGCAGCACTCATGCGTCAGCTTCCGGGCCTTGCGGTATTGAGGATAATTCATTCTTGGTATGCTCATAGCTCTTGTGCCTGCTCCTTTCCCGGCGTCACCCGCAAAATGCTGTCCACATCCTGCTTGATAATGCCGTATTCTTTCAGCTCTCGCTTGACTTCGCTGTACTGTTCGTACAGCCGCGCTTTCTGCTTGTCTAGCTCCCGGTACTCGGCTTTCAGGGCGGCCAGATCGGGCAGCCTTGTGATCCCGGTGTCCTTGATGGCCTTTGCCGCAGCTTCGTACAAAATGAGCTGGCTTTCATGTTCGCGCCGGAACGCAGCCTTGTCTTTGGCCTTGCGGTATTCCAGCACCACGGGCCGGAGCTGCTTGTAGGTGGTGAGGTTCTTTATCAGCACCGCCATGTCCCCAAGACGATGTTCCACGTCTTTGAGGGCCGCAGCCGCCTCGTCGTTGGCCGCGCTGATCTCCATAACCTTGCTTTCCAGCTCGGCATATTGCTCTATGCCATGCTCGGTAAGAAAGTTGATTGTCTTTGCGGCCTGCTTCAAATTTTCGAGCTTCGCCCAACGTGCATAGCCTGCGCTCTGCTGGGCCTTGATGTTCTTCTCCAAGTCGATCCGCAGGGTGATACCCTTGCGCTGCCGGTTCGGGCCTCTGTCCACGGCCAGCCCCTTGATTCGGCTGGTGATGGCTTCCTCGGTGTAGTTCTCGCCCAGCGTCTTGCAGCGGGTGAAGCGTTCCTGTCTAGGGGCGCGGAACGAGATAAATTTGCCCTGCTTGATCTCATAGCCCTGCGCCGCCATGAGCCGGAGAAAATCGTCAAAATCTTTGGCCTGCGGGATTACGGCATCAATGGCAGTTTTCAGTTTGGCTTTCCAGCTCTTGCCCTTACGCCCGGCATCCCATTCCGCATAGCTCTTGCCCTTATCTCGGCTGGGCGGTACCACCGACAAACCGTTTTCCCGGCACAGCCGGTCACTGGTGCGCCGGATATAGGCGTAGCTCTGCCGGTTGGAATTGTACTTGCGGTGGTTTACCATATCCACGGCACAGAAAATCAGGTGATTGTGGACGTGGCCCTTGTCGATGTGGGTTGTCAGCACATAGGAGTATTTGCCTTGCAGCACTTCGTCGGCAAGCTGCTTGCCGATCTCATGGGCCTGTTCCGGCGTGGCCTCGCCGGGGGCAAAGGATTGGATCAGGTGGTGGGCCAAATTGTTGCCTTTCTGGATGGCCTGCGTAAGCAGCATTTCAAATTCTATATCCGCTGTTTCATAGGAGCAGCCAAAAGAGTACACCAGCATTTTGTCCTCGGTCTTGTCCGGGTTCTCGATGTAGTCCAGCGCCTTTTTCAGCGTTGACTTGATAGGATGTATCTTTGTAACTGCCATATCTTCGCCAGCGCCCCTTTGATGTCCTCGATGTCCTGCGCGTACACAGTCCCGGTACTGTTGATACGCCGGGCAATCTGATTGACATTGACGCCGATCTTTTGCAGCTCGGCGGTCTGCGCCCGGATGTCGCTGGTGTCCATGTGGACGATATACCCGTCAATGAGCATTTTCCGGGCATAGGCGGAAAAGTTCTTCGTGTGGAGCTGGGCCATTTTCTGCTGGATCAAGGCCCGTTCTTCCGGCGTCACAGGGACGCGCAGCACAATGTTTCGTGTTCGGTTTGCCATTCATTCACCGTCCTTTCTGAACAGGGGTTTGGGGCTTTCCCCAACAAGCAACCGGCCACGGCTCACAGGGACAGGGGCGGGCCGGTTTTCGGAAGTGTGGCTACACTTCCTATGCTTGCTACGTTTCTTCTTCTCCGCTACTAAAACGCTCCCAACACATCCAACTGCCCGCAAAATATGGGATTTCTCTGAAAAAAAGCAAAAAAATAAGAGAGCCTTGCGGCCCTCTGGCAAAACGGAAAACAGAGGATGCTTTCACACATCCCCCGTTTCTTTCGCTGATTGTTCAATTTTCAGCGCCCCGTCGATTGCGCCCTCAATGACTGGCAAATAGTGTTCCGGGCAAAGTTTCAGCTTGTGGCTGACCCGCTGCCGCTGTTCGCTGTCCCCTCGTATGATTTCCGGGTTGAAATACTGCTCCACGGGAAGCCCGCAGACTTTGATAAGCTGGATCACAACCGGGAGGCTGGGGATCGTGCCTTTATTTTCAATATTGGCAAGATAGCGCCATTCAATTCCCACTATTTCGGCCAGCACCTTGCGCGTCAGGTGCTTTGCTTTCCGTGCAGCTTTCACGTCCGCACCGAAAGTTTCAAAGCCGGGGCAATCTTCAACTTTCGCCATATAACATCACCCATTTACATTGTATAGTTCATAGTATCTCGATGGAATGTTGTTATATGCAAGCAAGTTAAACTTTATAATTCATGTTTTGCCGTTGCTTTTCGCAGGCGGTGGCAATATAATATATATTGCCTACAAGTTAAATTTTGAGCGTTATAATTAAACAACTGCTCTATTGTGGAAAACGTTACAACTATGATAATCTTCTTATATAGGTGGCGGATAATATGAAAATCAGTCAAATTATTAGAGAAAAGCGAAAGCAATTAGGATTAACACAAGAAAATGTTGCAGAGTATTTAGGGGTTTCGACACCTGCGGTCAGTAAATGGGAGAATGGAACAACCTATCCAGATATTACGCTCCTCCCAGCATTAGCAAGATTGTTGAAAACAGATCTGAACACTCTTATGTCCTTCAACGAGGAAATGTCGGAGATCGAGATTAACAATGTTGTTCTGAAAGTCCAATCCCTAATCCAAGAAGATGGGTTTGAAAAAGGCTTCCAATTTGCTTTGGATCAGGTCAGAGCATTTCCAACGTATGAAAATTTGATTTATTCTCTGGGAGTTTTTTTACAACCCTCTTTAGGATTACAGTCAGTGTATAACCAAAACAAATATCGTGAAGAACTTGCTAAACTGTATTTTAGGATACGCAATAGCGAAAACATTGAAATAAAAAAGGAAGCAAATTCTTTCCTGTTTTATCTGTACTGTGAAAAAGAGGAATATGACAAAGCAGCCGCATTGTTAAGGGATTATCCTGCCGATACAAAGTTAATGATGGCTCACCTGCACCAGCATAAAAAGGAATACGAACCAGCGTGTGTTTTATTAGAGCGTCGAATGTTGGAAATTGGAGTTGAATTAGAATCTATACTAATAACTTTAACTCAGGTTGCTTTATTTGAAAGCCGAGGGGATGATGCCGAGAAGTTGGCTTGTATTCAAGAACAGATAGCGAAACAGTTTGGTATTTTAGAATGTACCGCATATACGGCTAAACTCGAATGTGCAATAAATAAAAAGGATGCTGAGTGCTGCACAAAAATACTGTCATCGCTCCTTGCTTCTATGGAAAAAAGTTCAAACATTTCGCCAAATCCTTTATACAAGCATTTGAATTTATCCGACAGCAACATGGACAATCTGCCCCAGCAGCTTTTATCACCAATGATTGAGCAGTTGAAATTGGAATTAGACGATGAAACATCTTTCTTAAAGGGAAGCCCCGAATTTCACTCGCTCTTACAGCGTTACGGCGAATATTTGGGGAGGTAACTATGCTTAAATTTATTTCAAAATTACAATGGTTGTTTTGGATTGGTTTTATAGGCGTTTTTCTGGATAATCCGTACTTAACTCTATTCTTCTTGTTCGGATTGTGTGGCTTTGCAAGTGTATTTTCGCCCGCACGCAACGACATATCAAATTTAATATTTCTCGGTCAAAATTTATGGATGCTCGCTGGGATACTTATTGCACATATAAGACATGGCTTCCATCTCCCAGATAAAAATTCATACAAGCCACAAGTACATTACTCGCTTCCGTTTAACGGAAAGTGGTTTGTGGTAAATGGCGGAATTGACAGAGAAAGTTCCCATTCTTGGTTTCTTCCATCCCAGCGATATGCTTATGACTTTTTTATGAAGAACAGCGAGGATGCTACTTTTGTGGGTGAACGAGATCGATTAGAGAACTACTTCTGTTATGCAAAAGATGTTTTGGCTCCGGCAGATGGAGTTGTCATTTCTGTGGTAAGCCACTTTCCAAATACGCCAATCGTTGCAGAGGGAGAGGTTGATTGCACCGCTTCGGATGTACGAGGAAACCATATCGTTATTCGCCACAGCAAACATGAATACAGCATAATAGCACACCTCCTTCCGAACAGCCCCTGCGTACAAAAAGGAGATCGAGTCAGCAGAGGTCAAGTAATCGCTAAGTGTGGGAACAGCGGGAATACGAGTGAACCACACATCCACTTCCAGATCCAATACGGAAAGAGCTTTGAAATATCGGCAGGACTACCAATCTTATTCACTCACATTGTTGTCGATGGAAAGAAAATGCCGGAAGGCTTTATTACAAAAGGACATTATGTTGAAAATGATTATCTGATATGTAATGACCTTTGTCAAGAGGCAGTTTGCCCCCATGACAGAAATCACC
>JAHHRW010000007.1 GCA_020025575.1 Oscillospiraceae bacterium
AACTTTCAAACTTTTAAAGACCTACGAGCAGGGGTTTATTTAGGGGTTTATTTATACAAAGTTAATTTCAGGTATTTGAAATTACGCAACAAATGAGCTTAAAAAAGCGCAGATAAACCTATAAAACAGGAATAATCTTAACCTGACTGAATAAAAATACACTCTCATAACCCGGAGGTCGTAGGTTCGAGTCCTGTCTCCGCGACCAAATTCACCCCTAATTCTTCGGAATTAGGGGTTTTTCTTATGTGAAAAGTCGGATCTCCCCGCTGCCCTCTTTGCTTTCTAGCACTTTTCTAACACACTGGTTTTTGAACGTAAACGTAAAATCTAACAGCGATTAAATTACCAAATCCCAGCACCAGATTTTTGGTGCTGGGATTTGGTTATTAAACTTTACATTTACTATTGGTTTATTATTTTGAGCAAATAGAAGTAAGCACTTTCAATGAGCGTCTGAATACTACCAGAAGAATACCTGACGATATCCGGGGCCAGCAGCATGGGATGTTACGAAGGAAGGATACCTTTAGCACAATACAGGACTTTTCGGGGCTTTCCGATTCATGCACCCGGCTATCCGACCATCAAGGACGTGTACCATAGTCTATTATATACTCTAATCACAGTCTGTACAGGTACAACCGATCCACAAACAAGCCATTATCTCCAAAAAACAGTTGAATTGTATGACGATCTCCAGATCCAAGCACAACGGTCTCCTCACATTCCGCTGTTCCCTTTAAGGTGATCGTTTTCACCAACTTCTGATCCACGAAGATAGAGAATGGTACCTGTGCCAACTCTGAAACCTGCTGAGTGTGGATTCGATAGCCAAACCCATACCGGACACCCTGAGGTGCATGGATGGTATAGTCCAGGCGGGTCCCCCGATTGGTACTGGCAGGAATGGAAAGCTCTACGCAGTCCTGTCCCAGTTCACAAACCGTGTCCGTCTGAATGGTATTGCGGAACTCTGGTTCATTCAGAATAACTAGCTCCGCAGCAGCCTTGTGCCCATAGGAGGCATTGGTCTGCATAGCAACCCGGCACATATTTTTCGCGCAACGAAGAATATGTGCTCTGCTGATTCTCTTTGCGGAAAGTGACTCATTGGTATTGTCACCGCTGGAATTGGAGGCGGAATCAGCCACAACCATATATACATCGTTCTGTGCCCGAATCATGGCTGCCGTATTTTTCTGAGATGGAGCCTCGTTTTCATCATTCATCTGTGCCCACCAATCGGTCATCACCATACCATCAAAGCCCCACTCCTCCCGGAGAATGGTAGTCAGCAGGTCATAGTTCGATGCTGCCCAGATTCCATTGACCGGATTATAGCTGGTCATAATACTGCGAGCCTGCCCTTTCTTCACCGCGATCTCAAAAGCCTTCAAATATATTTCACGCAGGGCCCTCTCCGACACCACCGCATTGGCGGTATGCCGCTTGAATTCCTGATTATTGCAGGCAAAATGCTTAATGGTTCCGGTAACCCCATAAGGATGCATACCAGCCAACTGAGCCACCGCCATCGTACCGGTCAACAGTGGATCCTCGGAGAAATACTCGAAGTTTCTGCCACACAAAGGATATCGGTGGATGTTAAGACCCGGTCCCAGTAGCGTATCCACCTGATTTTTTACCAACTCACGACCAAGATAAGAAAAAAGTATTTCCGTCAGTTCCACGTTAAAGGCACTGGCAATTGCCGTTCCATTCGGCAGACTGAATGCCATGGCACCGCAGTCCATCCGGATACCGGAGGGACCATCTGCACAGCAACAGGCAGGCATCCCACACTGCTGGAGTCGCTGAGTCACACCGCCGTACGTGGCGGCTGTGCCAGGGGTCACCTTAGGTGAGCACATTCCCTCCCCCCGGGTGAGACAAGCCAGTTCCTCATCTGTAAACTGCTCCAAAAAAGTATCGATGGATTTTTTTCCTGCACACACATCCTGCCACAGTACTGGGGATTCATGGTAAACATAAGGCTGCTCCGGCAGAGGCTGCTCGATTCGAGTCTGCAAATCATACTGCCGCAGAGGAACCTGCTCCACAGTCTCTGTGTAAGACCAATCGGCTTGTCTAACACCGGTTCGGATTCGTCCAAAAGGATGTAACGGAGCCATGGCCTGACGCAGTTTTTCTGTTACTCGAGTCGTTTCCAAAGCCCAGCTTGAGACCTTTCCAGCATTTCGTACATCAAAGCCAACATAAAACTCATATTCTCCCGACTCCAAAACCCAGCTGTATGGATAACCGCTGACACCACTGTCGTCGTAGGAGGCAAATTCTGTAACCGGAACCCGAATCGTGAGGTGCTCTGTATGTCCCGGTTCCAGAAGTCCAGTCTTGGCAAAGCCAATTAGATTCCGAGTCGGCTTACCCAACAGCCCCTGTGGTGGACAAACATAAAGCTGTACCGTCCGTTTTCCAGCCCGGTCTCCTGTATTTTTCACCCGTATTTTGCTTTCCAGTACATCATTTTTCACCGTACAATCCACCGTTTCACAGCAGAATGTGGTATAGGAAAGGCCATACCCAAAAGGATACTGCACTCTCTCCGGGGCAAAAGTCTCAAAATAGCGATAGCCTATATAGATATCCTCCATATAGCAGTTTTCATCCGGATCACCAAAGTTTTTACCTGCAGGATAATCACTGATTTCCCAGGCAATGGTATCTGGCAAACAGCCACTGGGATTTACCGCACCGGTCAGCACATCCGCAAGGCCGTTGCCACCCTCGCAGCCCCCCTGCCAGCTGTAAAGCACCGCACCGGGTCGATATTTTTTCACCCAAGACATATCTAAAATGCTACCCACATTTAGCACTATTGCCACTCTGTCAAAGGCAGCACAGACATTTTCCATCATTTCTTCTTCCCGACGGCTCAGATAATAAGCTCCAGGCTCTGCCTTACTGTCCTGATCCTCTCCAGCTGTTCTGCCAATCACAACGACTGCAAGATCCGAATTACGTGCAGCCTCCTGCGCCAGCTCCCGAGAAACAGGCATTTCCTCCTGAGACCAGGGCTCCTGTGCCCACCCTTTCCCCATGTCAAAGGGATGCGCTTCCAGCCAGTTTCTATATATTTCTGCCAGGTCCTCATTAATAGCGCATTGCTGGCGAATACCTTCTTGGATTGAAACCACATAAGGCGGATTAACAAGTCCGCCGGAGCCAGTACCACAGTAATACGTTTCTATCTGGATTCGGCCAAAAATCGAAACCCGTTCTCCCTGCCGAATTGGAAGGGTATGTGCCCTATTTTCCAGCAGAACACAGCCCTCTGCACTCATCTGTCGGGCATATGCTTGATACTCTTTATAGTTTAGTTCTGCTTTCATTGGCATTCTCCTTTTCCGTATGGAAGCATCGGATAAACTGGTTCTCAGATACCTTATGAACTGATGGCATCTCCTCGTGACAGCGACTGGTTGCATGGGGGCAGCGGTTGGCAAACGGACAGCCCTTACTCTCCGGCGTCCACATGGTGATTTCAGTCTCCTGACTGCGAACCACCGGCAGTTCTACCTCTCCTTCCCGTTCCGGGTCAGGGGCAGCCGCCAGAAGAAGCTTGGTATATGGGTGTCTGGGATGGAGCACCACCTCATTTACTTCACCCCACTCAACCATATGGCCAGCATAGAGAACAATGATCCGATCTGCAAAGTACCGGGCAGTCGCAATATCATGCGTGATGTACAAAAATGATTTTCCGTACTCGGTCTTGAGCCGGTTCATAAGGTTCAGCACCCCCAGACGGATGGAGACATCTAGCATAGACGTGGGCTCGTCCGCCAGGATGACCTCGGCACCAACTGCCAGGATTCTAGCCAGATAAGCCCTTTGCCGCTGTCCACCGGAGAGCTGATGCGGATTCTTATTTCCCTGCTCCTCCGGTGGCACAAGCCCCACCATAGTAAGGTACTCGTCCATCTTCTCTTTCATCTCTGCCTTACTGCAGGGGTGATACAGCTGCAGAGGCCTTTTCAGATGATAGTAAATATTATGTAATGGATTCAGTGAAGAGAAAGGGTCCTGAAAAATCATCTGGACTTTCTGTCTGTAGTACTTGAGTCCTTCGCCCTTCAATTTGTGAATGTTTTTGCCCTCATGGAGAATTTCTCCGTAGGTAGGCTTGTAGAAACGCATTGCTGTTCGGCAGATCGTAGACTTGCCGCATCCGGACTCACCTACCACTGCCAGTGCCTCTCCCTGATAAAGTTCAAAGGAAATATCGTTGAGGGCCCGGAGCTTGTGTCCCTTAGAAAAGAAGCCTTTTCCATTCACATCAAAGTCCATGACCACATTTTTAACCTCTAATACCTTTTTTCTTTGTTCGCTCATTTCTGCTCCTCCTCGTACTTTAGGGGATTGTGGCAGAAGTAGAAACCGGAATCCGTATTCGAACGGACAGGCTCCTTCTCCTTGCAGATACAGGTGATCTTGTTGCACCGAGCCTGAAAGCGGCAGCCCTGGGGTATATGTTTGAGATCCAGAGGTACTCCGGGAATCCCCTCCATGTAATGGATCTCTCCACGCAGAGAGGGAAAGGATTGTTTGAGTCCATAGGTATAGGGATGGTTTGGACGATGCAGGATCGTCTTGCAGTCGGCCTGTTCAACAATCTTCCCGGCATACATGATCGCCACTTCATCACAAAATTCCATCATTAAACTGATATCATGAGTTATAAACAAAATGGAGAATCCCAGTTGGTTTTTAAGATCAAAAATCTGTTTCAGGATCTCCCGCTGCACCACTGTATCCAGAGCGGTTGTGGGCTCATCCAGAATCAGCAGCTTGGGATTCAATGCCAAAGCCATAGCAATAATTGCCCGCTGGCGCATACCGCCAGAAAGCTGATGCGGATAATCGGTGATCCGTTCAGCGGGGATGCCAACCAGATTCAGGAGCTTGATGGCCCGTTCTCTGGCCTCTGCTCTATTCTTGGTGATGTGGTGATATTTATATATCTCAAAGAACTGCTTTTCCAATGTGACCACCGGATTAAGACAATTCATAGCAGACTGAAATACCATACTCACCTCACTCCAACGAACTGCCCGCAATTCCTTTTGAGGCAGGGACAGGATATCCCGTCCATTGAGAAAAATCCTTCCATTTGAGATAAGTGCAGGCGGACGATGCAGACCCATTAAAGAGTAGGCAATGGTAGATTTTCCGCATCCAGATTCACCGGCAAGCCCCAGACTCTGCCCCTCTTTAATTATAAAACTCACATGGTCCACTGCTCGGACATAACCACCATTTTCAGTGATATAATCTACACACAGATCCTCGACCTTCAGTACTTCATTCATACAGCCTTACCCACCTTTCTCTGCTGTCTCTTTTTCGCCTTGTAGTAATCACGCATGATTCTCTGTGCCCGCAGCTTGGGATTGGATATCTCATCGATAGAGAAGTTGATAAGTGTCAGCCCTGTTCCTAGCATCACAAGACCCATAACCGGTCCGATGATCTCCCACCAGATGCCGCTCTGAAGCGCACCAGTATTCTGGGCATTATAGAGCATAGTGCCCCACGTGACAGACAAAGGATCGCCAAAACCAATAAACTCCAGAGTGGCATGGGCCATGATTGCATAGATCATCGTGCCAACAAATGCGCTGGTGATCATGGAGAGCATATTGGGCATGATCTCCACAAACAGGATCCGAATCTTAGATTCACCCAATGTCTCTGCAGAATAGACAAATTCTCTATTGCGAATACTCATTGTCTGTGCTCGCAGGACACGCGCATTCCAAGGCCAGGAGGTAAGACCGATAATAAGGCAAATCACCAGCGGTGATACGCCACCATCCACCATAGATGAAACAATTAATAACAGTACAATATTAGGGATAACCATCAGCACATTGGTGAGTGTACTCACGATGCTGTCATAGGCACCACCAATATAGCCGGAACTGATACCGAAGAACATACTGAGAATAATCGTGAGTGCGCCGGCTAGGATTCCGACCATCAGAGATTTCTGACCACCGTACAGAACCTGTGACCACACATCCTTTCCCAACTGAGTGGTTCCCAGGAAATGTGTCCCACCGGGCGCACTATGATACTCACCGGCACTTCGGAAGTTTGGGTCGTAACTGGTAAACAGTGGCGCTGCCAAAGTCATGAACAAAACAACGAGAACCAGACAGATACCGATCGTCAGCCGTGGGCTGCTCCGGAGAAACCGCACTGGCGTGGAATTCCATATTTTTTTCATCCTTATCACCTATTTTTTGCCTTTCATGGACTGGGTTCGGGTACGGGGATCCAAGATGAGCACCGAAATATCTGCCAAGAAGTTGGCTGATAGCATTATGATTGTGGTCATAAGCAGAATGCCCTGCATCAGAGGATAGTCACGGCGATTGATCGCATTTACCATAATCTTACCTAACCCGGGATAGTTGAACACCTGCTCGATGATAAGAGAACCACCCAGCATAAAACCAATCTGCATAGCCAGAGATGTCACAACAGGCAGCAGCGCGTTTCTGGCGCCGTAGCCAAACATAATCTTGTGTTCAGGCAATCCCTTGGCAATACCCATGACAATATAGTCATCTCCCAGCTGATTGATCATATTAGCGCGCATACCCATAATTCCACCCAGACTTGTGGAAAAAATAGCCAGCAGAGGTACTGCTGCATGATACAACACATCCTTGATAAAAGCCCATACGGTAGGGGGCTGATAAAGAGGCGTCACCGCATAACCCAGAGGGAACACACCGCTGTAACAGAGCCAAAAGCTCAGCAGCAGCGCGGTAATGGCAGAGGGAATATTGGCCAGTATCTGTCCACCTACCGTGAGGGTTGTGTCCAAGCGGCTGCCTCGCTTCCAAGCAACCAGTATGCCAAGAAGATTATTAACGATGAATCCAATGATGAGAGAGGTTCCCATCAGGAATATCGTCCACCCCATGGCTCTCTGCACAGCCCCCAGAACCGTCTGGGGATAATAGGCAAAAGAAACACCCCAATCGCCCTTAAAGATATTAACAACATAGTGAAAAAAACTCTGGATCAGTGGCACAGACCCGTCATAGCCAAACATCTGCTCCACAGATGCAATGACCTGAGGATCGATCTTGCCTCCGCTCTGGCTCATCTCTGCTAGATACATCTGTACCGGGTTTCCGGGCATTAAACGGGGAAGGAAGAAATTTAGCGCCACAGCCGCAAAAAACGCCACCAAATAAAAACCCAAGCGTTTGGAAATATACTTCATAACACACTCTCCTATAGGCATCCAAATGTATAGAAAACGAGAGCAGTGAAAACTGCTCTCGTTTATAAATGTAAAGCACCAAACCAGAGCCCTATTATTATTTGACAGGCTCTAGGGCCATCAACTGCAGCAACTTAGAGTCATGGATGCAGTTTGCAGGGTTACAGATCACGTTATCCTCTGTTGCCCAGCCGGTAAAACGTTGGGTGTTATAAACAAACCAGTTACCGTTGAACAGGATGGGAATATTGATCATATTTTCTGCAAAATGCTCCTCAATCTTGTCTGTGATAGCCTTGACCGCTTCCTCCGAATCAGCCAGAGACATCTGATTTACCAGATCAGTAATTTCATCATTTGCATAGTTGGTCTGGCAGATGGACCACCAGGTAGGGGTCTTTATACGGGATTGGTCACCGATGGTATCATAGTAAAAGCGCCAGATATCAGAGGACAGGCCGTAGGCACTGTAACTCACGTCCAGAGAACCGTTATCCCATGCCTCAGTGATAAGACCTATGTCCATTGCCTTGGCAGTAGCATTTATGCCGATTTCCTGCAGGCCCTGTGCACAGATAGAGGCCCCGTCATTCCAGTCGGTCCAGCCAGCAGGCGAAACGATGTTGAATACGATCTTGCTTCCGTCCAGATTCTCTACAAAGCCGTCACCATCCACATCCTTGAATCCAGCCTGTTCCAGCAGAGACTTTGCACCTTCTAGATCATACTGGGTATACTTAGCCATCTCTGCCTGTGCCTTGTCAGACTCGTAGCCGGAGAGTGCGGATGAAAGGCCGGTATTACTTGGGCACTCAGGAGACAGATATCCATAAACAGCAGAGTCAATGATACCCTGACGGTCAATAGCCATAGACATAGCCCGCTTGAAGTCTACATTGTTGAATGCCTTCAGATTATCTGTATTGGGGGTCATATAGTTGATTGCCAAACGGACTGCATCTGCCGGACCATACCAATAGTGGCGGTTGGGATCGCCCTGAATGTAGTTCTTTTCGATATCCGGAATGAATACATGTGCCCAGTCCACAGCACCGGTAGCCAGTAGTGCCATTGCACCGTCATTGCCGTTGAACTGAGGAATCCGCAGGACATCTACCTGAAGATCATCCGCCTTCCAGTAGTTGGGGTTGCGTCCGATCTCCATCATCTCAGGAGAGAAATTCAGTACCTCGCTGAAAGGACCGGTACAGACTACCTTGTCAGTTTCGTAGATATAGGATTCAGGGTTGTCGATTTGGGACCAGACATGCTCAGGCAGCATCCATCGTTGGTTAAACACAGAATTGCGGTGGAATCGGTTGGCCTCCTTCATCACGATCTGCACTGTGTATTCATCGATTTTGCTAACAGACTCGAACTTGCCGTTCTCACCCCAATCACCGCCCCGATCAATGGCAGAATGATCCTTGGAGTAAAGGAAGGTGAACGCCACGTCATCGGCATTGAAATCCTCTCCATCACTCCACTTAACACCTTGGCGTACTTTGATCGTCAATGTCTTGTTGTCCGGTTCACTGATGATATCCTCAGCAAGCCACATGGTTTCCTTATTGTTATTATAGGAGTCAAAAATCACCAGAGGCTCAAACATGAAACCGGTAGTCACCTGATAACAGCCGCTTACCAATGGGCTGAAGTTCTTAATCCAGCCGTCATTATTTTCCATTAGAACAGTGAGCACTGCAGGCTCATCGCTGTTCTGGGCATTGCCGCCGGTCTCATTAGACGGCTGAACAGAGCCACAGGCCGCCAAACCAGTGAGCATTGACAGAGTCAGCAGCACCACTAAAAACTTGGATACGTACTTTTTCATTGTTATACCTCCATAAATTTCTTTTCTTGAACGGTTCTTTCCCCGTTAGAATACTGTTTATAGGCTGTCTCCATTAGATTCTATTACATTCCGATACCATTTAACCGAATCCTTGAGAATCCGTCTGCCATCTTTATAGTCCACATAAATCATGCCGAAACGCTCGTCATAGCCTTCTGCCCACTCGAAGTTGTCGAACAGGCTCCAATGTAGATATCCCAGTACCGGGGCCCCTTCCGCAATTCCCTTTTGCAGTTCCAACAGATACCGATGTAGGAAATCAATCCGCTCTGCATCGTGAACAGCGCCGTCCAGATATACCTTATCGTTGCAGGACAGTCCGTTTTCTGTGATATACACAGGAATGCCATACCGACGGTAGATATGAAGTGTGCAGTAGTGCATTACCTCTGGTGTCACTTTCCACTTACAGGCAGTCACCGGTGCTCCGGGATGCGGTTTTACATATCTTCCTTCTGCATCTACCATTTCTCCATTGTAAATGTTAATGCCAATGAAATCCGGTGTTTCCATCATATCCCAATCGGAAGGATCAATGGTATGTGCAAACCGCCGCACAGTCTCCGGTGCAGTTTCATCGTACTTTCTAAGAATCAGGCTGTCCAGAAATATGTTGGACGTGAACTGCCAGCCTGGGGAGGATAGATTAAAGGTCTCCTGATAGGCGCTCTCTCGGTTTTGCGGAGTATCTGTCTGAGGATAGCATTGTCTTCCACAGGTGACCACTCCCACAGTTGCCGTGGGATCCACCGCCTTGATTGCTCGCATTCCCGCGCTGTGTGCCAGACACAACACATGGAAAACCTGGGCTACCTTCTCTTCGTCCAAAACCAGTCCTGGCGCGTGAACTCCTACGCCATAGCCCAACTGTGCAATACACTGGGGCTCATTGAGGGTCATGTAGGTGTGCACCCTGCCTTTGAAATGCTGGGCAACCACCTCCGCATACCTGGCAAATGCCCGGGTTATATCCCTGTTCAACCAGCCACCCCGATCCTGCAAGGCACTGGGCAGATCCCAATGATATAGGGTGATCATCGGCTGAATGCCGTTTTTCAACAGACTGTCCACCAGCTCATCGTAGTAGATAAATCCCAGGGGATTCACAATCCCATCCCCATTCGGGAAGATTCGGGCCCAGCTCACAGAAAACCGATAAGCCTGTAATCCGCACTGCTTCATCAGTGCCACATCCTCCTGAACCCGATGATAGCAGTCACAGGCAATATCTCCATTGTCCTGGTTTTTAACATGACCGCCCATATGGCAAAAATCATCCCAAATATTGGGACCCTTACCATCCTCATCCCATGCGCCCTCGCACTGATAGGATGCGCAAGCCGCTCCCCACAGAAAATTTTTTGGAAATTTATTCACAGATATACCTCCAAGCACAGATTACTCACAAATGTTTAACAGGGATTTTCATTCCGAATCCAACTGGTATCCAAAGATCCGTCCCACTTTGTCAAAAAACGGATCTTCAGGATTTCAGGCACAGTGAATTCACCTTACGCTCTGTTGCCCAATACGGAATCATGGGCATCTGTTTTCCCTTCTTTCATCTCCAATACTATATCCATTATTTCAAAACGTCAAGAAAAACGTTTTGGTTTTTTTAATTTTTGTTTATTGTACACAACTCTCATCAACAAAACATAGAAGGAATGTCTAACGCCTTTGACAAGAACCAGAAAGCAAACATCTGCTGTACAGCAGAACAAAAGCCCGTGGGAACAATGCATCATACGCAGATGCATCGTCCCACAGGCCAATACCCATTCCAAAACGATTCTATATACACTGCAGATCTGGTAATGTCCAATACGCAGCTATTTAATATCGCGGCATGAATTTCTAATTACCAAATGACCAGGGGTCTTTATCAGGCTGCCGTTTTTATCTCCCTGTACCAATGCCACGATTTCCTCTGCTGCCTTGATCCCCTGCTGATAGATAGAGGTGTCTGTTGATGTCAGCGCAGGCACCCACCACTGGCACAACTCCACATTATCACATCCCACAACACTCACATCTTTAGGAACGGAATAGCCGGCATTTTTAAGCGCTGTCATGCAGCCGAAGGCGCTGTCATCGTTTTCCGCAAAGATTGCCGTCGGCATAGGGTATTTGGAACTCAAAAACTGCTCCATGGCATGGTAGCTATCACTCCGCTCAAAGTTGCCCAGAAGCAGATAGGCGTGATCTAGATCGATTCCTTTTTGGGTCAGGAAATCCAGAAACCCTCTCTTTCTCTCCAGACTATCATAATTATTCCGACCTTCTATCAACATCATCTGTCGGTGTCCAAGATTATACAGATATTCTGCCACCTGATACCCAGTTTGATAGGAATCAAATACCACGCTGGACATACGTCTGCCAATCTGCTCACGGTCCAGAAATACTGCAGGCAGTCCGGCGGATTCCAGAACATCCAACTGATTGGACATAAAATTGTCATGAAGAATCACTGCTCCATCTACTTTATGGGACATAAGATCATCCAGAATGGTGTCCCCCTTCTCCACAATTATGATATTCAGCTCATAGCCCAATTTCTGGCAGGTTTCGTGCATGGCATCCGCAATGGTTCCAAAGAACCCACGGATATACTGAACATAAAACCCGATGATTCGAGTATTTCTACTTTTCAGGTTTTTTCCATTCCAGTTCGGAAAGTAGTTCATCTCTCGGGCCAGAGTCCGGATTCTGTCTCGGGTCTCCTGTTTTACCACACCGCCTCCGGACAGGGCATGGGAGACTGTTGTGATCGATACCCCCGCCTGCTGAGCCACATCCTTAATGGTTGTTCTTTTCATAGAGTTTCATCCTTCCTACCGTTTTTCCATAGCAGTCATCCGTTGCTGTCATATCTTTTCTGTGCCGCACAGAGATCTCTCTGTAAAACTGGGGTCAATCTCTTTTTCTATTCGACAGCTGACTCAGCCTAGAACCCCCCAACAAAAACCCATCGTGTATGATTGAATCACCTTAAAATAATATGCAAATCCAACCAAATGGAACCTACTTATTATGGATTATATCAGAACTTGCGATACAGGACAACCGGTTTTTGAACAATCATAGGAACATTCATTCATACTGAATTGTCGTGGTCGATTCTCTAACGCCAAAACGAAGGATTTGACCCTCCAGTGGTAGCCTGTAATCAACACTACTTCTAAACTTTAACGGGACACATGTATAGCAGCTGATGGCCCGTCGTACCATTTCTCTCGTCATCTGTCAAATCTTCGGATTATTGCACCAGGGTGCATCCAGCGGGTATATGATAATTTCAAATTCTCTCTTATTTCTCGGTATGGATTAAAAATCCAATATATATTGACGAACCTGTATTTAATCGCTATTATGAAACTGAGATACGGTTTTATATCTGATTTTGAAACCATTGCAACAAATCCCCCGCCACCCCCAGGCATGTATATCAGCATCATCTTGAAAAAGGGTATTTACTATGAAAATATAGAACTTAGTGTCAAAAACATGTATGTGGTTTTCAATGTTTATGCCCTGAAAATCCCACTAAGAAGCAGCGCCATGAGCAGCAGGCTCACACAGCTTATGGCTGTTGACATTTTTCTCAGCAGTGGCCTTCCCCGACTATAACCAAATAGCCTTTAATCTAAAAAGAGTCTCAGTACAACCATACCCACGATTAATGAGCACGAGGGTGCCCTCTCTATCGTCCATGCAAAGGAGAAAATACTTATGTCCGATCATCTCTTCTACCCGGCAGATATCGCTTCAATTGAATCACTGGCCCTAGAACTGGGCTACCCGGAATCTGTAATATCCCCGATGAAAAGAGCTGCCACGTCTATTCCTGCCTCTGTGCCAATCGCGGCACTGTCTGATCCTTGGCAAGCACAGGCAGCTTGGGAACAAACCACCAAACTGGTGCCAAGCTGGCAGGAAGATAACGGTATGGCACTTTTGGCCATCACAACAGCGGCAGCCTGTTCAGCACGCCGACAATATGAAGCTGCCGGCATATCTGATACTATCTTTCTGGAAACCATGAAGTGCATCCCCCGGTTTCTGTACGAATCAAAGAAACTGTTCGGACGCTGGACATATGACCGCGGTTTCTGGACCTGGCGCCAGACAGGAGGACTGATCTTTCGTCTGGGAACCTTAGAATTTGAATACCGAACGCTGGAATATACCGAACCAATTCCAGATGGTCTTCGGTCGGGAGATCCGGTCATCAACGTACACATTCCCTCTGATGCAAAGCTCAGCCGGGAGTTCCTCGATGCATCCTATCGTCAGGCTAGAGAATTCTTTTCCGGCAGCCTTTCGGGCCCCTGGGTTGCACAGCCGCCCAAAGATATCCTGTGCGACAGCTGGCTTCTGGCCCCCACTTTAGATCTTCTCCTGCCGGAAACCTCCGGCATCCGAATCTTTGCCTCCGACTATCAAAGATATCATCAGCAGCAGGACAGCGATGCCTTTTTCAGATGGCTTTATCAGCTGCCTACTCCCGTTGCCTACGATACACTCCCAGAAAACACGAGCCTTCAGCGCAAACTGAAACAGCACTTACTTGCCGGCGGCCATATGGGAATGGCATGGGGAAGGCTTAAATCATCTTCGATTTTCTTTCAGTAAAATTTACGGTGGAGCATTTAGCCTGGTCGTCAAATCGTCCGCCTTCTCCAGTTTTCTATATGACTCCAGACCCGCTTTTACCTGCTCACCAGTAATCAATGGGTTGGTCTAGGAAAATGTCCACCCTCTCACGCTCATGAATTTTTGAGCCACTGGCTCTCACAAAATAGCGAGCCACAACGCTCACCAATAATTGAGCCACATTGGTACAGCCCAGTGCTTTTCCTTCATCGTCGCCTTCAGCCGGTATTCAGCCATTTCCCCACGGTGGAAAATCTGCGGCAGACCACTTTTCAATATGCCTGCGACCGCTTTGCGGAGAAAGTTCAGGCCTTTGAGGGCAGACCGGATTTCTTTTCCCAGTTGACAAAATGGGTGCCGGATCTGGCCCGAAAGAGGCCAAATCTATTTAAGCTTCTGTCCCTCTCGGAGTGTTTTTCCGGAGATTCCATGCTTCAGATGATGATGCAGTTTAGGCGCAATCGAAAGATGGCAGCAGCTATAGCAAAATCAATTCACACAAAAAAATCATAGCAGAGGAGAAAAGGAAATGACAGGAGAACCAATGGAAAAATTGAAAATATGGGATTGGGTATCAACGGCTATATTCTTGCTGGGAGCAATACTATTTTGTTTTGGTTGTATAAGGACGGAAAGATTTGACAATTTTGTGTCTGCAACTGGGATTGCATTTGTCTCGATCGCAATACTTATTTCAATTATCAAACAGAGATGTCCCTTTTGTAAACATTATTTGGGTTTCTTTTTCAATTCTAAGCATGCGTTTTGCCCATATTGCGGAAGCAAAATTAATCGTAACTGAGGATATTTCATTTATCGTTGCATTGAAAATAGATCATGATAAAGTATAGTCATGAGCATCACAAACTAGGAGGGCAATTACTTTGATGAATGCTTATCCGAGGTTTTGGTCAGCGGGCACAAAAGACGCTGATCAAATCGATAAAACGCGAAATAATCAAAAATAAAAGGAACATAAACCGTACGATTTTATCGGCAGTTTATTTATCCGACGTATAGTTGTGGTATGATAGCGTTACAACAGTTTGGAGGATGCACAAATGACGATAAAAAAACGGCTCGCCGTCTCTAATGTGCTGATGATATTGGTTCCCATCGGAATTACGGTACTCATTGCGCTTTGCTGCCTCGGGGTTATCTGGTTTACGATTGCCCACGGCACAGGCGTGGGGTTTGAGGACAGCGAGGACTTTATTCATGCCAGCGCCGGGATCTCGGAGCTTGCATCGAATGCGCTCACGGAAGGGAATAAGGATGAGCAGCTTGCGTCACTGAAAACCCTCACCAGTTTTCTTGACCGAGGGGCGATGTCGCTTATCGTGACAGCCGATGGAGAGGAGTTCTACCGATATGGAGAAGCTGGATCTTCGCAGGAGGATGTCCAGCTTACCGTTGCTGCTCAGGCTCTTCAAAATGAAGGCACGCTCTCCACGGGAACTCGTAATTTGCATGTTCACTCCCTGACGCAATGCGGAGTGGATTATGTAATCTACCTCTACAACACGCAGAGTCAGCTTTCTTATACGAGCTTGAAAGTGGCGGTGGTCATTGCCGGGAGCGTATTGATCCTTGCTATTGTTCTGTCTGTGTTTTTTACTGATAGGTTTCTCACCCGTTTCGTATGGCGGCGTATTGAGCAGCCGCTGGAACAACTCTCCGACGGCGTCCGGCAGATCAGCGACGGAAATCTTGATTATCGGTTGGAATACGCCGGGAAGGATGAGTTTCTCCCTGTATGTCAGGATTTCAACGACATGGCCGGCCGCTTGAAAGAATCTGTTGAGCGTTCCCGTCGCGAGGAGGAAAGCCGCAAGGAGCTGATGGCGGGTCTCTCCCACGACCTGCGCACACCGTTGACCTCCATACAGGCTTATGTTGAGGGACTTCTGGATGGCGTGGCCAAAACACCGGAGGCGCAGCGCAAGTATCTGACTACCATCAAGCGCCACGCGGAGGAGCTGGAGGGCATGGTTTCCCGCATCCTGACCTATTCCCGCCTGGAGCTTAATAACGCGCCGCGCGACGCCGTGACACTGAGGTTGGATGAGTATCTGAAAGCGGAGCTGGGAACACTGTCGGTGGACTATGCCGAGCGGGGATTGGATATCTCCTGTGAGCTTGCACCATACGCCGTCACCGCCGATGCAAATGAACTGCATCAGCTCATCGTGAATATCGCAGATAACAGCCTGAAGTACAAAACAAAACAGCGTGCCACGCTGCGCGTGACGCTTACCGATAAAGGCGAAACCTGCCGCCTCATCTTTGCGGACGATGGCCCAGGCGTATCCGAGGAGGCTCTGGGAAAGCTGTTCGACGTCTTTTACCGCACAGACCCATCCCGCAGCGATCGGGGTAAGGGCAGCGGTCTCGGCCTTGCCATCGTTGCAAAAACCGCACTCCGTATGGGCGGTACGATCAGGGCAGAAAACGGCCCGCAAGGCGGGCTGAGGATTATTATGGAATTGCCGAAAGGAGGGGATGCGGATGCCGAAGATACTGATCGTTGAGGACGACGCCGACATTGCCGCCGTTGAGCGGGACTATCTTGAAATCGAGAATTTTGAGGTGGACGTTGCCGTCGATGGGATAACCGGCGTACAAAAGGGTCTCCACGGCAACTATGACCTCATTCTGCTCGACCTGATGCTTCCGGGAATGGACGGCTTTGCCGTCTGCCGCCGCCTGCGGGAGACACTTGACATTCCAATCCTGATGGTAACGGCGCGGCGGGAGGACATCGACAAGATACGGGGCCTGGGCCTCGGTGCGGACGACTATGTGGAAAAGCCGTTTTCGCCAAGTGTCCTTGTGGCGCGCATCAAATCGCACCTTGCCCGCTATCGCAGGCTCACAGGCCCGGCAGAGGGTAAAAGCGAGATCACGCTTGGCGGTATCCGGCTGAACACCGACACCCACAGGGTCTATGTGGACGAGACCGAGGTGGAACTGAAAAACAAGGAGTATGAGTTGCTGCTGTTTCTTATGCTCAATGTGGACACGGTCTTTAACCGAGAGCAGCTCTATGAGCGCATTTGGGGCATGGACGCTATGGGTGACAACGCCACTGTGGTGGTGCATATCAACCGACTCCGTGAGAAGATAGAGAAAGACCCGGCCAGCCCACGCTACATTCAGACCGTCTGGGGCGCGGGCTACCGGTTTAAGGCATGACAGATCAACAAGTACGGCACAGGCGCTTCAAAACACCTGTGCCGTACTTCTTTAGAAAACGGAAAACCATGTTTATATGTATATCTCCTTTCTAATTCTGGATGAATACGCTCTTTCACAGACACAAAGCAGCTTCAGCATCCCCTCTCGGCGCACTTCTGAAAAGCATTTATCCTGTTCGTTTATCCCGTGTCCCCCATCAGGCGTAACAATATGTTCGGGGGTTCTGTCAATAAAAATACCGCCTCTGTGGGAGATTTTATCTATAGTTTATTTCTTTATCACTTGCAATTTATCTTTTTGCCTTATGCTTTGGGTACAATAAAAATGGAGGTGCCCAGATATGAAGGGATTTCTCGAAAGAATCGAAACGACCGATTTCCGAAAACCGTTCAAAAGGCTTATTATCATTGCATTGGTGGTGGTCATCGCCTGCGGCGCGCTAACCGCATTCATGTTCCGCACACAGCTCGCAGAGCTCTACGCGCTGGACAGGATGGAGGAACAGACGGTGCTGCAAGGCGAAATCCAGATGCCGATGACAGAACATGGTAACCGTTGGCACGGTGACGACCTCGAGATTGACGTATTCGATGCAGGACTTGTGACGCGCCCGTCTACGGGGGCAATCATCACGGCCATCATATCCATCGTTCTTTGCTCCCTCTGCGTGCTGGCCTACTGGCTCATGGTGGCGGCGTGGCTTTACAAGGCGTCCGCCAAAGCGGGTATGAACCGCGCTCTCTGGTCCATTCTCGGCCTTGCATTCAACGTGCTGGCAGTGCTGGCTTTCCTCGTCGTCCGCGGCAGTCTGGTTCATTGCCAAAACTGCGGCGCATGCCAAAAGGGCGGGAATTTCTGTGTGAACTGCGGTGCGGCATTGGGGCTGGTTTGTCCCAAATGCGGCAGGACGACCAACGCATCCGACAAATTCTGCTCGGACTGCGGTACGTCGCTGACGAATAAGGGCACGAAAGAGGTGCAGTCATGATCGAAACAAAGGGCGTTTCCAAGACCTATCGCAATGGCTTTACCGCTGTCAAAAGCCTCGATCTCCATGTGAGCGAGGGCGACATTTTTGGCTTTCTCGGTCCAAACGGGGCCGGGAAAACCACCACCATCCGTATGCTTGATGGTCTGCTTACTCCATCATCGGGGACCATTCGTATTGCCGGTATGGATGTGACGAAGCAGAGCGTCGAGATCAAAAAGCTTATCGGCGTCGTGCCGGAGTCCCACGGCTACTATTATTCGATGACCGCCAGGGAGTATCTGCGCTATTTCGATTCGTTGTTTCATCCCGGCGCACCCGAAAACAAGTACATTCACACGCTTTTGGAGCGAGTGGGTCTTGCAGACAAGCGGGATGTTCCGGTGGGACAGTTTTCGCGGGGCATGAAACAGCGTTTGGGCATCGCTAAGGCGCTGATCAATCACCCGAAGATTATCTTTCTGGATGAGCCCACGTTGGGGCTTGATCCAAAGGGGCAGAAAGAAATTCAAGACCTTTTACGTGATCTCAACAAGAGCGAAGGGGTGACCGTATTTATCACCTCCCACATGCTCAAGGACATTGAGGTGCTGTGCAATCGCGTCTGCATTATCAAGGACGGTTTCATGGTGGAGCAGGGCACAATTCCCGAATTGCAGAAAAAGTACATGGGGAACTACACACTGCTTTTGCATACCGACGATGATCTCCGCGCCGCAGAAGCTCTGAAATGTGTGGAGGGCGTGCGTCAGGTAACGAACAGCGGAGACCATCTTGAGATCGTATGCGCGGGCGGGCTGGACACGGCGGGTATCCTCGCTGTAAAACATCACGTTACAACTACGGTTTTCTCCGCAGGGCTGGATATTTTGGAGCTGTCTCACAAGCTGCTGAGTATGGAGGACATTTTCTTCCGCGCCATTGAGCGGGACGGTGAAGGAGGGGTGACGGCATGAACAGATCTATGCTGAAAAAAGAGCTGACTGAGAATCTGTATGACAGTAAGGGGCTTTGGATGATCGTGGCGGTATCGCTTATTTTCACCACCCTCTGCGTCCTTGCCACCACGATCAAGGAAGTCACGTCCTACTCTCAAACCGACATCCTGCAATATGCGCTGAAGGCGGAAACCCTGCTGACGCTTTTGGTTTGCATGACGCTTGGTGCGGCCTGCTTCGTTTCGGAGCGCGAGAACAACACGCTGGAGAGTCTGCTCCTCACGCCGGTGTCCAAGCTCTCGCTCACCGTCTCTAAATACCTCGGCGTTCTCATCGTCGGCGTGATCCTCATGCTGACAGCAGCGCCCTATGTGCTGGCCATCAGCGCAGGCTCCGGTCTTTGCTTCAAGGCGCTGGCGCTGGGCTTCGGCTCGGTCGGGCTGCTGCTTCTGGCGTTTACCGCTGTGTCGGTCATTTTATCGGTGCTAATGGAAAACTCCAAGGTGTCAGTGCTTATTTCAGCGCTTTGCCTTGCAGTCCTTGCCATTCCGTCGATTATGAGTGCCATTTTCCAAAACTCTGCCTTTGGTCGTCTCATACTGCGGATCGATCCCATCGTGTGTGCCTTTGATCTTTCCAAGGAAGTACTGACAGGAACCGCCACCGCTGCGAGCATCGCCGGAAAACTCCTGCCAATGGTACTCTTTGCGGTGTGTGCGGTCACGGCCATGTTGCTCTTTAGCAAGCGGGTTTCCCTGAAAGGAGAGAAGTAAGATGAAACGATGCAAAAAAGGCCTTCTTGTGCTGGCAGTTTTAGTTTTTTCTTTGATGCTTCTCCCTACTGTAGAAGCCAGCGCAGCGTCTGCTCCCGACTGCGAGGTGACGCTGGATTCGCCCAGCGCTATCGAGGGTATGCCTCTTTATGAAACAGACGTCGTATTCACCGTGACAAATAAGACGGATGCGAACCTCGATCACCTTGTTGCTTATCTATCCTTTGTGGATATAGAGAACGACCGGATCTATGACGATGAGTTCGGCTCCGCCGGGGAAACGCTGGTGCATCTCCCAAGCCTCGCCGCCGGAGAGAACACTACCATTACTGTTCCCTTGCAGATTGCTTTTGCCGGACAGTTCCGAATTGCAGCTTCGGTCGTCAATCTGGACAGCGGCAGCGTTGCCGTGTCCGATGCGGTCAGCGTGACCATGACGCGGATCACCGCTATGCACAATTCCCTTGTCATCGCGGTGGCGATCGTTATGCCCGTGATCTGTATTGCCGTCGCTATCTACTTGACACACCGCAAAAAAATGAGCCGGTAGTCTGTCTTATTGACAAACAAGAAAGGGGCTGTACAATAAGTCTCTAAAAAGCCCGGCCGCAGGAAAAAGCTCATCCTGGCAAAATTATTAAAAACGGCTGCAATGGGGATTCCCAAAGCAGCCGTTTCGTAATATTTTGCAACAGTAATGAAACAAAATCACATTGCTAGCAACGCTACCACAATCCAGCTGAAAGTACCAGTGGATTTGGAAAAAAAGATTAAAATAAATGATTTGGTATATGATTTCAGTGGGTAGGGATATTTCCGGCGGTGTGTCCCTTAATGGGTATGCAGATGTTGGGAATATCCATTCTTATGCAGTAGACGATTTGGAATGGGCAGTATCCGTTGGCCTGATGTCGGGCATCCCATTTGTTAGGCAGTACGATATACGATCCAATAGATGGGGTGGTTTTGAAGTCAAAAGGAATACCAAACAAACGGTACAAACCAGGATTTAAGAAAATGGTTGAAGAAACGACTTCATAAGCCAATTAGACAGTGTGTTACAAAAGACTTGACCCTGCAGCCAAAAGTGTTCCGATTTTGTACCATTTTCGGAGATAGGCTCAGAAAAATCAAAAAACAAGTTATTGTTGGATGAATTTTTTACTTTTCGCTTGAAAAATTATGAGAAATTTGTATAATAAAGCTTGTGGCAAAACCACAATATTGCACTGTATCCGCGCTAAGGCGGAACAGCAGCAGGAGGTAATTGAATATGAACAAGAAAAAACAAAGCACGCTTCGGATGGTCGGCATTGCGTTGCTGATGGCTCTGGTGGTCGTTATGCAAACAATCAGCGGACTCATCCCACCAGTAAGTGGTTTCTCCATTTCACTGGTTCTGATTCCCATTGTGATTGGAGCAGCGGTTTATGGTCCCGGTGCAGGTGCACTTTTGGGTGCCACATTCGGCGTCATAGTTTATATCAACTGTGTCACCGGTGCTGACATCGGAGGCGCCATGGTATTCCAGGCCAATCCCATTTTATGTTTCCTTGTGGTAATGGGAAAGGGTATTCTATCCGGTCTTGCGGCAGGTTTCGTGTATTCTCTGTTTAAGAACAGAAATGCATATGTAGCTATGTTGTTGGCTGCTATCGTTTGTCCTCTCGTAAACACTGGTGTCTTCGTCCTATGCATGTGTATGTTCTTCATCGACATTCTGGCAGCTTGGGCAGGCGGCGGTGATGTGTTAGGTTATATCCTCACAGGATTGGTTTTAGCCAACATGCTTCCCGAACTTTTGATTAACGTTGTATTTAGCCCCGCCGGCGCACGTATTGCACATATCGTAAAAATGCGCAATGGCTAATTTTTCCCCTGACATACCAAAATGTTAAGGTTTCGGAATGAGGTATCACGACGCTATTCACAGAAGCTTTTATAAAAATGAGCAGCCTCATTGAAGTGACAGACAAAAGTTACTCAACATTTTTTAATATAAACTGTTCAAGCAACTGAAAGGGCTTGCCGTCTATATTATGGTCTGCTCCCCATCAAGAGAACAGCGAAAAAATATAAAGTTTTTCTGGCCAACAGTCTACGTGCTGTTGGCCGCTTTTTATGCATCAATACACAAGGACACGATACGTCGATCACAGAGATCCGGAATGATCCTCAGATAGCGTTATGGACCTGCGGAGCCTTGTGCCATTTGAACTCTGTCACATCGGTAGGCCATTTTTCATTTGGCTTGTCCCCATAGAATTGGCGATTCAATTGATTTTCAGCAATATACCGGGGTTTCTTTGCTTAAAATTCGTATAACCTTGTATTTTAGGCGAGCCCATCCAAAAGCAGAAAAGATTCGCATTTTACCACTTCCTTTCCATAATTCATGCTTTTAATTTCCCAAATAACACGCTGTGTTAACACGTGGGGATTCTATCAAATCTCCTAGAAAACACAATAGCAAACATATTTGAAAAATAACCCTCTTATAATTTTCTATAATGGAAGTATAAGGGATAATTTTTATTCCATTTGAATCTTGGCGCCGGATTACCTCAAAGGGTTTGGTTGATAAACCAGATTATGAAAGGTGTTTCTGGTCAAATGACAGAAGAATGTTGGCATATTTGATCCGCAGATGTATATAGAGAAATATCAAATTCATGAGAGCAGTTTCTGATTCATGCAATCGGAAAATCCGTGTTTTATCACAAACTCGATACATTAACTTTCACCCCGGCAGAATGGGGGAAACTATATCGGATATTCAAAATGGGCTCACCTACTCATGGTAAAGAATGGTTGGCGCAGGGACTGCAATCTAGATGTATAAGCTTACATATTATAGAGACAATTGCAGAAAAAGCTGTAAATGCTAGAATCCTCAAGTTTTTTGACCCCTACAGGATTCTCGCTAATTTGGATATTCCAGAAATCCCAAACCTTTACACCAACATAGCAGTGATAAATGTACGCAAAACAACGAAATTACGAACCCTTTAGATTCAGAGAAGTCCTCATAAACCGGGGGCCGTGGGTTCGAGTCCTGTCTCCGCAACCAAATTCACCCCTAATCCTTCGGAATTAGGGGTTTTTCTTATGCAAAATATTCGGATCTCTCCCCTGCCCTTTTTGCTTTCTAACACACTGTTTTTTGAACTTCAATTTTCGTTTTCAAAAAACATAGATTTCATTATCTCTCGCATATGTTGTCGCAAAAAGCAATTATTCATATTAGGCAGTTGTACTTCCGCCTGTACTTTGATAGAATATATTTACAGTACAGTTGTACTATTTTTTAAGAATCAAAATAGAAAGGAACCGAAAAAATGAACAAGGGAATGAAAAAAGTTGTTTGTGGTGCGTTGGCATCGGTTATGCTGCTAGGCACCGCTACCATGGCAAAAGCAGCGGGCACCTTTGCAGATGTATCCAGTGGCTCGTGGTATTCCGCCTATGTTGACTATGCGTATAGCCATAAGCTGATGGTGGGAACCTCTGATACGACGTTCAGCCCCAATCAGGCTATGACGCGTGGAATGCTTGCCACCGTAATTTACAGCATCGCTGGAAAGCCCGCCCCCAGCAAGCAGTCTCCCTTCACTGACATTGGAAACACCTGGTATACAAAGGCAGTAAACTGGTGCTATGGGGAAGGTATTGTTGCAGGTACTACGACTACGACTTTCGCCCCGAACCATCATGTCACCCGGGAACAGATGGCTGTTATTATGAGACAGTATGCTAAGTACATGGGTAGGGATGTTTCTGGCAGCGTGTCCCTTAATGGGTATGCAGACTCCGATAAAATCCATGCTTACGCTGTAGATGATATGCAGTGGGCCGTGTCCGTGGGACTGATGACGGGCATGAGTGCAAATACCATCGCTCCAAGACACAATACAACCCGTGCACAGTGTGCCGTCGTCCTACAGAGATTTACTGAATGGTTGGACGATGATACCGCCGAGCCTCAGCCCGAACCCACCGAGCCTGCTCCTACGGAACCTAAACCTACCGAGCCTAAGCCTACCGAACCTAAGCCTACTGAGCCTCCCGTGACGGAACCGATCCCTACACAGCCCCCTCATACAACCCATACTTACGAAATTGTAACGCAAAAAAAGCCCACCTGCACGGAGAATGGCTCCAGACTGTCACGCTGCAAGGTTTGCGGACATGAGATCCAAGAGGTTTTGCCTGCTACAGGACACGACTACGAACAGACCGTGGTTGCACCCACCTGCACAGCTGACGGCTATACCAAGAGCGAGTGCAGCCGCTGCCACGATTCCAGCATCGGTAAACGCACGCCCAAGCTGGGGCATGCTGCTGCCAACTGGGAAACCGTCAAAAATCCCACCTGTGAAGCCGATGGTGTGAAGGTAATGGTTTGCAGCAGATGCAGCGAAACCGTTGAAAACCAGAGCGTTCCGGCACTGGGGCATAAATGGACAAAATCCAAGACAGTCACCCCAACCTGTGAGGAGAAGGGCTATACCATTTACACCTGCCAGCGCGATCAGAGCCATACCAAAAAGGGAGATTCTGTCAATGCTTTGGGGCATCAGGCGTCCGGTTGGAAAACCGTCAAGAATCCCACCTGCGGTACGACGGGTCTGAAGCAGAAGGATTGTGTGATCTGCAACAAGGTGCTGGCGTCTGAAACCATCGACAAACTTCCCCATACCTTTGTGGACAGCGTGATTCTCGGAACCTGTATTCACAGCGAAAAGATCGAGCATAAGTGTTCTGTCTGCGGTTATGCAACTTATGAGGAAACAGGTAAGTATGGCGACCATGTCTATATCGTAGATAAGCAGGAATCTGCAACCTGCACTAAGGAAGGTTATGTTAACTATCGTTGTAAGGAATGTGGAAACACTTACTCTGAAAAACTTGAATCTACTGGACATGACTTTAAGACTAATCGTGTAGAACCTACTTGTACAGCTGATGGTTATGAAGAAGTTTCCTGTTCTAAGTGTGGATTCAATGAAAAAACGATCATTCCTCGTACTGAACATGAATATATCTGGATCGTAACAACTCCTGCAACTGATAATTCAGAGGGAATTCAAGAGCTCAGGTGTAGTAACTGTGATCACATGATTAGCAGAGATACTCTGCCTAGAGGTTCTCAGAATACGCAGGATTATGAAATTGACATGGGTGGTGGAGAGACTAAGACTATTCGTGGATTCTATAACCATGATTATGAACAGCAAGTTCTAGATATGCTGAATGCTTATCGAGTAGAAAATGGCAAGAAAGCACTTATAAATCTTGATAGTATTGCAGAAGCTGCAGCAATTAGAGGTAAGGAACAGGGTGTATTGTTTAGCCATACTAGACCGAACGGGCTTCCTTTCCATTCAGTTTTGAATTATGCAAGAGGTGAAAATATTGCATTGGGATATGCTACTCCTGAAAATGTAATGCAGGGATGGAAGGATTCTAGTGGTCATAATCAGAATATGCTAAGAGATGTATACCTAAAGGTTGGTATTTCCTGCTTCTTTGAAGAGCATATTGATTCTAGTGGATATGCAGTTTATATTCCTCACTGGGTCCAGCTGTTTGGTTAATTTAAGATAAAAAGAGAAAAGAGTTGAACTGCACCCCATCTGTTAGAGAGCATGGTATACTTTCTAACAGATGGGGTGATTTTTATGCCAAAAGAGTGGCCAAACCGTACGATACCTATTCGTTCAAAGAATGGACATCGAAAGTCGATCCACCGGATGTAATAAAACACTTGTCCGAAATAAAATATAAACTTACAGGTTTTCTTCCATGAAAGTCTGAAGGGTTTCCGCAGCCTGATCCTCGTCTACCCCCTCACAAGTAACCGTCAGCACATTGCCCTGCTTTACAGCCAGACGCATAACAGCCATAATACGCTTTGCATCAGCCTTGCCAGAGGGGGCAAGAATCGTTACGGTACTTGCAAACTTTGCAGCAACCTTTCGGTCATGGATACCATCTCAGTATTTTTGAGTAATTCATGTACGCCTCATCCTTTCCTTTATAAAAATAAAAAGACCAAACTACACCCTAGGTTCATAGTGCAAACCTAGCGTGAATTTGGTCTTTCCTGGTCTTGCCAGTCACAATCCGAATATTTCTTGTGAAATAAGAGTATCATTTTCAGTTGTGCTTGCCAACCTAGAAATCGTGGAATGTGGATATACAGGAATAGAATATAAAACGCCAGAATTGTACAATATGACGATACATATATCCAATCCGTTTAATTTCTGCTTGTTAAAGATTTTCAAAGCATATATATGTTATACTCCTCTTGCACGAACAGCAGCTGTCAAACTGTCACATCGTTCTGGTGACTTCTTATCCTGACAGACTTAAATAAGAAAAGGACACAATAACCACGGTCAGAATGCCAAATACGGAAATAATTTAGGTATCAAAAAAAGAGTGTATCAAAAGCGTACGCCCCATAAGAAGTTTATGAAAGATCCGGTACAATCCACATTTGGGGGACTGTACCGGATCTTCTATTTATGCAATCATTCCCTCACCGCTGCTACTGCGTGACGGTGTAGAGGGAATAAAAGTAACCTTTTTTCTGCATCAGCTCGTCAAATGTTCCGGTTTCAACCAGGCTCCCGGCTTTGAGTGCAATGACCTCATCGTACTGCCGTAGGAGCTGAGCATCCAGCGAGTGTGTCACGACGATTTCCGTGACCCCGGTAAGATCCAGAAGTGCCTGGGAAACCTGCGCTGCGGTCTTTGCGTCCAGAGAAGAAGTGGCTTCGTCCACCAGCAGCAGGCTGCTTTTCCGAAGCAGACATCTGGCAATGGAAATCCGCTGTTTTTCGCCGCCGGAGAGATTGCATCCGTTTTCACCGCAGAGGAAGTCTGTTCCCTTCTGAGAAATTAGCTGGGATAGTCCGGAGAGGCGCAGTGCCCTCTCCGTTTCCTCTTGTGGAAAATCTCGGAACATGGTTACATTTTCCAGAATCGTAGCGTTAAAAAGGAAGACATTCTGAGAGATGAGGGATGCCAGGGCATACAGAGAGCGACTGCTGATGCCCTGCAGTTCCTGTCCGTCGCAGAGAATTTCTCCGTCGTATGTATTTCCACCCATTAACAGTTGCAGCAGCGTAGACTTTCCGCAGCCTGAGGATCCTACCAGAGCATACCGTTTTCCGGATTCAAAAGTATGGGAAATACCATGTAGCACAGGTTTTCCTGGCTCATAGGCAAAGGAAAGATTCTGAAGTTCCAGTCCGGTTTTCAGCACCGGTGGAACATCTTTTCCTTCATCCCGGATGTTTTTTTCCAGATTATCGGCTGCCTTGCGAATCAGGGTATTGGCAGCCTTCAGATCAGCAATATACAGAGGTAGCTGCTGCATTGGTGCCATCACATGATTGAGCAGTTCCGCAAAGGCAATGACCATACCAGCGGAGACCCCCCGGCCAGTGATCGCCAGATATGCGCCCAGCAGTAGAATACATACCCGAGCAGCAGCGATGCCGCCGTCGATGGTAAAATAAAACATCAGATTGGCCATCCTACGCTTTCGGTCAGCGTTGGCACATTTGGCCACATCTTCGGAAAACAAGGTGCCCATTTCTGTCTCTGCCTGAAAAGATTTCACAACGGAAAAGCCAGTAAGAAAATCCTTAAACCGAGCCGTTAGCCCCTCGTTGCAGTCGGAAAGTTCCTTTTCGGCTTTGACCAAGTTCCTGCTTGCTGGCAGAGAAAGGATGAAAAACATGGCAGCCAGAGTAAGCGCCACCAGAGTCATGACAGGAGAATACCAGACCATGAGGCATACGGCGCAGATCAGCGTCAACAGGCTGTTCGCCCCATTGAAAATATCACCAACAGCCATCTGGATGGACTGGGTATCATTGGCAACTGCTGACAGATAAGTAGCGGTATTTTCCTGGCGGAAGGCAGCGATACTTTTCCGGGAGATTCTGGAAAAGAGAAAGCTCTTGTACTGGGCCATGGCCGTGGGAATACATTGGGAAGTGGTCAGTCGGTCCAGCTGGATTGAACCAAGGTAGAGAATCAGCAGAACGGCAGAAATCACCAGCAGCTGACGAAATGGCAATGCATCAGGATTTCCCGTGCAGGCATCCAGCAGCTGCTGGATGAGCCAGGCAACTCCCACAGCACAGGCAGACTCTGCCACGGTTGCAATGAGTCCCAGAATAAAATTCTTGGTGTTGTTCCGAAAGAAAGAACGATAATATGGAATTAAAGATGGTTTTTTCATGAAATACATCTCCCGTGTATATGGTCTTTGTGTTCAATATAATTTGAACATTCATGTATCGTTATCGCTGGCCGAAATAAGAAAAGTGCCTGTTTTCGAAGCCGAAAACAGGCACAGCAATCCATACAATTTACCCTTCCCAAAGGATGGCAATCGTGTGCAGATGCTAGTATCTCATTCGGCATAACAAAATAACCTCGTGACAATCAACTTTTGTCCGAAGCAATTATGTTTCCTGATGAAATACTTATTTGGACATTTCACACCTCACGCCGAAGCATCCTTCTTAGAAAGTAAAATCAGCATATCACATTTTACGAGATATGTCAAGCCATCTGCACCACGCATATGTCAGTATTACCCGGCTGGCAATCACATTCGTGTATCTCCTCGTGATTTATGTTTGACAGGGCGTTTTGCGCAGAAAAAACATCGCTTATCACACACTATAATATGGATATCATAACGAAACTTCCTTAAATAAATTTTTCCTGACCTTATGATACATAAAGTCAGGAAAAATAAAAATTATGAAATTTCTGTGGGACTGTTTTTTAGAAAACCCTTTTTTCCTTTCGGATTGGGATTTTCTTATGGTTTGGTTTTTACTGCATCAATGATGATTTTAACCAGCTCATCGCGGCCTGTCCCCTTCTCTGCAGAAAAAGGTACCAAAATGCAGTCCTCAGGCAATTCTAGATCCTCTCGGATTCTTGCCAGATTGCTCTGAATCTCGCTTTTTTTCAGTTTGTCCATCTTATTTGCCACAACCACAAAAGGGCAGCCCGTCTGGATAAAGCAGTCGGCCATAATGATATCATTATTGGTAGGAGCGTGCCGTGCATCCACAATCATGATTCCCAATGTAATACGGTTGGAGGCAAAATAAGATTCCATCAATCTTCCCCAACGCTCTTTTTCCGCCATAGGAACCTTTGCATACCCATATCCAGGCAAATCTACAAAGTAGCACTTCTGGTCCACATTGAAATAGTTTGCATGGGTTGTTTTTCCGGGTGCCTCACCCACTCGGGCAAAGTTTTTACGCTGAAGTATACGATTGATAACGCTGGATTTTCCAACATTGGATTTACCTGCAAAAGCAATCTCGGGCATGGAGGCAGGAGGAAGTCCCTCAATTGTTGCGGCAGATTTTACAAATTCTACTTTCTGGAAATTCATAGCTTACCTCACTGTTGGATTTGCGTCTTGTGTTCACAGGCGGCAGATTCGATAGGCATCTGCTGTAACACAGGCATCTCTGTCTCGACAGGATTGAGCGCTGTCTTCAAAACCGTATCGACCATATTTGCAGTCACAAAGTGCAGCTTAGACCGCACCAACTGATCAATTTCCTCTAAGTCACGCTCATTCTTCTCTGGAATAATAACCGTATGGATTCCATAACGAAGGGCCGCCATCGTTTTTTCCTTCAAACCGCCAATGGGCAAGACCCGACCACGAATAGAAATCTCCCCTGTCATGGCCACATCCTTACGCACCGTGCGCCCGGTAAGGGCGGAAACAATGGCTGTACACATTGTCACACCGGCAGAGGGACCATCCTTGGGAACTGCTCCCTCTGGAAAATGGATATGAATATCCTTCGTTTTATAAAAATCCGATGCAACACCCAATTCCTTGGCGTGAGAACGAATGTAGCTCATTGCAGCATGGGCAGATTCTTTCATAACATCGCCCAGGTTGCCTGTAAGTTCCAGCTTTCCAGATCCATCCATCACGTTCACTTCAACCTGCAGAATCTCACCGCCTACACTGGTCCATGCTAGGCCGGTAACCAGACCAACGGCATCTTCACTCTCCTGATGCTCCGGCAGATATCGGCGAACCCCAAGGAACTCCTCAAGGTTCTTAGAAGTTACTGTGACCTTCTTCGGCGCGTTCTCCTGCACCAAAATCAAATCAGCCTTACGGCAGATTTTGGAAATGAGCCGTTCCAAGCTGCGCACGCCAGATTCTCTGGTATAGCAGCGGATGGTATCTTCCAGCGCATCGGTACTGATCTTCAACTGACTTTTTTTGAGACCGTGCTTTTTCATCTGTTTCGGAATCAAATGATGCTCGGCTATCATCTTTTTCTCTTCATCGGTATAACTTTCCAGTTCAATGATCTCCATTCGATCAAGCAAAGGTCTGGGAACCGTGTCCAGCGTATTCGCTGTGCAAATAAACATTACATTGCTCAGATCATAGGGAATCTCCAGATAGTGGTCCCGATATGTAGCATTCTGCTCTCCATCCAGCACCTCGAGAAGTGCTGCGCTGGGATCTCCACGGTAGTCAGCGCCCATCTTGTCCACCTCGTCCAGCAGGAGCAGCGGATTATTGGAGCCAGCCTGAATCATAGCAGAAATAATTCTACCAGGCATAGAGCCAACATAGGTTTTGCGATGACCGCGAATGTCTGCCTCATCGCGAACACCACCCAAGGAAATACGAGCCATATTGCGATTGAGACTTCTGGCGATGGAATATGCAATCGAGGTCTTGCCTACACCGGGAGGGCCAACCAGACAAATCACCTGCGGAGGCATATTCGGTGCCAACTGGTGAACAGCCAAGCTCTCCAGAATGCGCTCCTTCACCTTACGCATACCATAATGATCTTTTTCAAGGATCTTTTGCGCTGCCTGGATATCCACCCGCTCTTTGGTGGTAACATTCCACGGCAGTTCCAGTACCGTGTCCAGATAATTTCGCAGCACCGCGCCTTCAGAGGAACCAAAGGGCTGCTTTTCAAGGCGAGCAACATCTTTCAGCAGCTTCTTTTCGGACTCTTCACAAAGACACAGTTTTCGAATTCTGTCCTTATATGATGCAATTTCATCCTCTTCATTTTCTTCGCCCAGTTCTGTACGAATCGCCTTCATTTGCTCTCTGAGATAATAATCCCGTTGGTTTTGATCCATGCTGGCCTTCGCCTTATTCTGCATTTCCAACTCAATGCTTACCATCTCTATTTCTCGAGCAAGCAGTTTCATCGCCACATCCAGTCGTGTTCCCGGATTCAGCTGGAGCAGCAGCTTGATTTTATCTGGATAATCAAAGGCTGCATACTGCGCTATGCAGTCTGCAATAAACCCAGGATCCGTAGATGCCATCATCTTGAGCTGCAGCCCCTGGGCATTATGCTGCTGTAAATCCATATAGGCCCTGAACGCCATGTTGGCCTCTCGAATCATGGCTCGCAGTTTGGTGGTGAGGGTATATGGTTTATCCTCAACCATCTCAACACGGGCGACCATATAGGGGTCTGTTTGATTGACCTCTGTAATTTGGGCACGATACATACCGGTAACCAACACCCGGATGGTTTCTCCGGAGGAACGAAGCATCTGCTTCACCTTTACAACCGTACCGAGATTGTATAACTGATCCACTGATGGGTCATCATTTAAAATATCTTTCTGCGGAAGCAACATCAAAATCTGATCTTGTTCCATCGCTTTCTCCAAAGCCTTTACACTCTTCTCCCGCGCCACATCAAAATGAACTGTCTGCGCAGGGTAAACCACAAGCCCTCGAAGTGCCAGTACTGGCATCTGACTGGAAACAATAATTTCGTGCATAAATGTATCCCCCTTTCTAGGTATTAGGGAAAATGTGAGAAAAAGGGGGTAGCGAGCTACCCCCTTAGGTACAGTATTGCAGTTACGCTTTCGCGCCCAGCTTCTGTCTGGGGTGCTTGGCATCCCGAACCACCAGAGGATCCGCACCATCCACGGATTCTGGGGTGATAATGACCTTTTGGACAGACAAATCAGAGGGAATTCCAAACATGATCTTGGTCATAACCTCTTCCATAATCGCCCGAAGACCTCTCGCACCAATCTGGCGCTCAACAGCCTTCTGCGCAATTCTTTCCAGTGCCGCAGGTTGAATCTCCAGTTCTACATTATCAAGTTCAAGGAGCTTGGTGTACTGCTTAGTAAGCGCATTCTTTGGCTCCATCAGGATACGTACAAGATCATCCTTATCCAAACTTTGCAAAGATGTAATCACCGGAAGTCTGCCAACCAGTTCGGGGATAATACCGAACTTCAGCAAATCGTGGGGCTGCACCTGAGCAAAAAGCTGTCCAACATCACGGTTCTGCTTGCTCTGAACAGGAGAATCAAAGCCGATCGCAGAACGATCTGTACGCTTTTCGATAATCTTGTCCAAGCCATCAAATGCACCGCCGCAGATGAACAGGATGTTGGAAGTGTTTACCTGAATCATCTCCTGCTGGGGATGCTTGCGGCCTCCCTGGGGAGGAACGCTCGCAACCGTTCCTTCCAAGATTTTCAGCAGTGCCTGCTGAACACCTTCGCCGGAAACGTCACGGGTAATTGATGTATTTTCACTCTTGCGGGCAATTTTGTCCATCTCATCAATGTAAATAATGCCATGCTCTGCCAGTTCAACGTCAAAATCAGCAGCCTGGAGAAGACGAAGTAAAATATTTTCCACATCGTCACCCACATAGCCTGCCTCAGTCAAGGTCGTTGCATCTGCAATTGCGAAGGGAACATTTAGAATCTTAGCCAATGTCTGAGCAAACAGTGTTTTACCGCTGCCCGTGGGGCCAATCAACAAAATGTTACTTTTTTGCAGTTCTACATCGGAATTTGCACCGAAATAGATCCGCTTGTAGTGGTTGTATACCGCCACTGCCAGGGCCATCTTCGCCTGGTCCTGACCAATAATATAACCGTCCATGTAGTTTTTCATTTCCATGGGGGTTGGGAGCGTCTCGGGAGCCCGAAGGTTCCCGCGCTCATCAAATTGCATTTCTTCCCGCAGAAGTTCTCCGCAGGCAGCAACACAATCGCTGCAAATATACACACCGGGTCCGGCAATCAGCCGTTCCACCTGGTTTTCCCGCTTACCGCAGAAACTGCAGCGAATCGGCTGCTCGTTATTCTTTGCCATAAACCGGTTACCTGCCTTTCAGCAATCAATGGTTATAAATCACCTTATCGATCAGGCCGAACTCCTTGGCTTCCTCTGCACTCATAAAGTTATCGCGCTCGCAGGCTGCGGTTACCTCCTCAATGCTTCGGCCGCAGTTCTCAGACAAGATCTTATTCATCCGATCCTTGATGGTCTGAAGACGCTTCAGATGAATGGCCATATCGGTAATCTGGCCCTGTGTACCAGCAGAAGGCTGATGAATCATAATCTCTGCATTGGGCAGAGCCATACGCTTGCCCTTGGTACCGGCAGACAAAAGGAACGCACCCATGGATGCAGCCATGCCGACACTAATTGTTGCTACATCACACTTGATATACTGCATGGTGTCGTAAATTGCCATACCTGCAGTGACACTTCCGCCAGGGCTGTTGATATAAAACTGGATATCCTTATCCGGATCCTGAGCCTCCAGATACAGCATCTGCGCAACAATCAGGCTGGCAGTGGTGTCGTTGACCTCTTCGGACAGGAAAATAATGCGATCATTCAGCAAACGGGAGAAGATATCATAACTACGTTCTCCTCGACTGGTCTGCTCAACAACATATGGTACTAAACTCATGGTGATGTCTCCTTTCATGGGGTATGAAACATTCTAACCAATCTCTTTTCGATTTATTCGAATATTACTTCTCTTCCGCAGCCTTAGGTGCAACAGCAACAGCAGCATCTACGATCAGCTTGACGGTCTTGCGAGTCTTCAGGCTAGCAGTGATCTCATTAGCGGGAACCAGCTCCTTGACCTTCTCCAGCTCCAGCTCGTAGCTCTTAGCCAGCTCAGCAAACTCGTTCTCAATTTCCTCATCGGAAACAGTGATGTTCTCGACTTCGGTAATCTTCTCCAGAACCACATTGGCCTTAGCCTGCTTCTCAGCCATGGGCTTGAAAGCCTGACGCATGGTGTTCAGATCGCCACCCATCATCTTTGCATACTGCTCAACGCTATAACCGCTCATCTGCAGCTGGTATGCAAAACGCTCCATCTGGGTATCCAGCTCAGCCTCAACCAGTGCGGAGGGCACATCAACGGTAGCATTCTCGCTGACCTTGTCAACAACGCTCTGCTCGAAAGCATTATTGATCTGCTTCTGCATGGACTCCAGCTTCTTAGCGCGGATGTCAGCCTTCAGCTCTTCCAGAGTCTCGAACTCGGAAACGTCCTTAGCCAGCTCGTCGTCGATGGCGGGAACATTGGTCACAGACAGCTTGTTCAGCTTTACATGGAAGACAACTGCCTTGCCAGCCAGCTCTGCGTGGTAATCCTCGGGGAAGGTGATATTGATATCCTTCTCTTCGCCGATATTCATGCCAACGATCTGCTCTTCGAAACCGGGAACAAAAGAGCCGGAACCCAGCTTCAGGTCAAAGTTCTCACCCTTGCCGCCCTCGAAAGCAACGCCGTTGTCAAAGCCTTCGAAGTCGATATTTGCGGTGTCGCCCATCTCAGCAGCACGCTCAACGCTCTCGGTGGAGGCAACATTCTGAGCCATCTGGTTCAGTTCAGCCTCGACCTGTGCATCAGTCACCTCAGCCTCAGCCTTCTCAACTTCTACACCCTTGTACTCGCCCAGGGTCACTTCGGGGTAAACCTCGGTGGTAATGGTGATGGTGGTAGTGCCATCTTCAGCAATGTCCATATCGGTCAGGCTGGGGCGGCCAACAGCCTTCAGCTCCTGCTTTACAACAGCGAACTCGTAAACTTCGGGGAAGATTTCTTCCAGGCCATCTTCGAAGAAGACATGAGCGCCGTACATGGACTCGATCATTTTGCGGGGAGCCTTGCCCTTACGGAAGCCGGGAATCATGATATTTTTGCGAGCCTTCAGGTATGCCTTCTGTGCACCGGACTCCATAAGCTCCTTCTCAATTTCAACCACGATTGTGGCCTTGTTATCCTTGTTTTCAATGCTCTTGACATTCATCTTTAATGTTCCTCCTAAATTAAGGCTTTTCTTTGCCTAATGTAGTCTTATATATAGCTGGTCTATTTTATCAAAGAAACCACCAAATGTCCACACTTTTCTAAAAAAATCTTATGGAATAACTGTTACGGGCTTAAAATTCACGTAATCCGCCGCCACCAGTCGATATTCTACACCGCCCCAAAGGCCCTCCATGGCAAGTTTATGACTGTCACCATGCAGATGACCATAAAAGCAATGACGCACTTCGTTTTTTTCCAGCAGTTCAATAATCTCTTTGCATTCATACCCACGGTATTTGGGCGGATAATGCAGAAATACCATTTTTTCTTTATCCCCCGCTGCTTTCAGTGACGTTTCCAAACGAATCAATTCTCGCTTAAATACCTTTGTATCATGCTGACCGCTGCGTTCCTCTTCAAAAAACCAGCCTCTGGTGCCACAGATGGCCCAGTTTTCATATTCATAGCAGTTATTATTCAGAATAAACTGATTAGAGAATTCGTTCTCCTGACAGAACTTGTAAAACTTGGCGGCCGTTGACCACCAGTAGTCGTGGTTTCCCTTCAGAATGATCTTCCGACCGGGAATCTCATTGATCCACGCAAAGTCTGCCCTTGCAGGCTCAAGACCTAACGCCCAGCTCAAATCTCCGCACAAAACCGTCGTATCCTCTGGTTTGATCTGTTTCATTCCCTCTTTCAGCTTATCCATATACCCAATCCAGGCGCCCCCAAAAATATCCATTGGCTTTGGTGCACCCAGACACAAATGTAAATCCCCGATTGCGTATAGTGCCATACAAGACTCCTTACATTTTTTTGATCCGATCACGAAGATCGGCAACAGATATTCCCATGGCCTTCGCTACCACATCCTTGCAATGCAGAGGGCTCCACTGGCTAATCATCAATGCAGCGCCATTTTCTCCTGTCATGGCACGATAGTCCATAAGCCCCGAATAGGTCAGCGCACTGTATGGGCATAGCACGTATCCGGTAGAGCTGTATACATTTGGGATGATATCCAACAGTCTCTTTTCCCCCACCACAGATGCATACATCCCCTGTTTCAGGACGGGATATCCAGTTGGATTGATTTCATACAGACCACCCCGATCACAGGCAGAGGCAAACTCTATCGCTGCATCCTCACCCAGTGTTTCGTAAAGCAGCCATTCAAATCCTTCTGGCACAGAAACATCACACTTGGGTGTATTGGTCATAATAAGCGGCGAATCAACCTTCATCTGACCGCGCTGCAGCAAATCCCATACACTTCCATTGTCGTTGCAGCAGCAGATAATTGCGCCAATTGGCAACCCCATCTTTCTTGCGTACCATGCTGCCATAGGTGCAATAAAGTCCCCACTTAAAACCACAACATCCTGTTTTCGTTTCAAGTCTGCCTCTGTTTTGTAGGGAAGTTCCGTAAACATTGCAAATATCATGGCAATATTCACCGCAACCTTTGCCCATAATGTGGGTTCCTTTGCGCTCTTGTCTACACAAACATGCTCTGCCAGAATGCGCACCGTCCTGGAAAAGTCCCCTTCCGCATTTCTCCATAGCTCTCCCACCGTAATCCGGTGGTTGATTTCCTGCATTCTGAAAATTTCTTTTCCTGCAAGAAATTCAACATCCCTTCCGGTCATCGCAGAGCCAAACAGGACATTCAATACCTTTGCAATTACATCATTGGATGGCAGTTGCAGAAACTTTATAATCTCCTGCGCAGAACCTTGCGGAATATGAACCGGAACGAATAAGCCCCCGTCATCCGCTCGATTCTGGCAAAGGGCTCTCTGCGCAGTGTACGTATCCTGCTTATTTCTCGTTGATGTGTACAGCACGGTTCATCACTCCCATAGCATTGTTCCAATAAAGATTATATAGTGTCTTTTCATCCAGACCACGCGCCAATAGTCGGTCAGACAGCGTATTATAGCTCTCAATCCCGGTAAATCCTACCGACAATTCCTCACAGCCATCCAAATCTCCACCCAGAGAAATGTGTTCTGCGCTAGTATCCAAATCCAGAAAGTGGAAAATATGATCGCACACAGCATCTAAATCCGCCCGTTCTTTGCTGACAAATTCTGTGTATAGATTGATTCCCACAGTGCCTCCGGTCTGGCAGATTGCACGGTACATATCATCCGTCAGGTTTCGGGAAACATTACAGACACTTCGGCTGTTTGAATGGGTTGCCACAATCGGGGCTTGCGTTATATTCATGATATCCCAAAACCCCTCATCGCTGACATGACTCACATCCACCAAAATTCCCAAGCGCTGACATTCCTGAACGTACACTTTTCCCAGATCTGTCAGCCCTCCACCGGTCACATGGGAACCAACAAGCACATTCTGCTCATTCCATCCCAGTGTGGAGATTCTAAATCCCTGGCGATAAAGTTCCTCCAGCCGACCGGGATCAAAGCCAATTCCGGCAGGCCCTTCCAGCGTCAAAATTGCAGACATTTTCCCCTGCTGCGCATTGGCCTGAACCGCAGATGCGGACCCGGCAGGCAGGATTAAATCCTTGTTGTCCGCCAGCTCTTTTAATAGATTTTTAAGTGCCGACTCGAAGACTTCCTCCACGGGCCGATGGTACACCTCAGCAAAGGATGGGCTCGTAAATAGGGCAAAGCACTGGGCGTAACCACCCAGCATCCCGGCGCGTTCCAAATCGATATGGCAGCCGTTTCTTCTCAAACGGCTCATGTTGGCTTTATCTCCGTCGGCATATAATTCCAGTGCCGTATCACAGTGGAAATCAAATACAGGCATTCTCATGAAAATGCATCCTCCAAATGAAAAATCTCAGGTTTGGCAGTATTTATCCCCTCTGGGGCGTAAATTTCTATCACATCAAATCTGGGCTGTAAATTCGTAGGATGCTGGGACAGATAGATTTCAGCAGTAACACGAATCCGATCTTGCTTTTTTGCATGAACAAATTCCCTTGCTTGGGCAAAATCTGCATTTTTACGCAGTTTCACCTCTACAATTGCCAGATATTTTCGATTCTTTGCAATAATATCAATCTCTCCAAACCGGCTCCGGTATCCACACGCTACAATCTGATAGTGCTTTTTGCGCAGGTACTCCGCCGCAAGTGCCTCACCCCAGGCTCCGGTCAGATTATTTCCTCCCATAGAACTTCTTCAGGAAAGTTCTGCGGTGTGCAGGACACATGCCATACTCCGTCAATGCTGCATAGTGCCTTTTGGTGCCATAGCCCTTATGTACTTCAAAGCCGTACTCTGGGTATTCCTGGGCTAATTTCTCCATGTACTCGTCACGGGTCACCTTTGCAAGGATAGATGCTGCCGCAATGTTCGCACTTCGGCTGTCACCTTTCACAACAGTCATGACTTCCATACCAAAATCCGTTTCCCGGTTGCCGTCAATCAGCGCAAAATCAGCCTTTCCGTCCAGCTGTGCAATGGCACGTTTCATTGCAAGGAAGGTTGCCTGAAGAATATTGATCTCGTCAATTTCCTGTTCAGATGCAAATGCGATACCGTATGCGATTGCCTGTTCCTTAATAATTGGGTACAGTTCCCGACGCTTTTTGTCCGTAAGCTTTTTGCTGTCATTCAGGCCCGGAATTTCCAAATGCTCCGGCAGAATCACCGCAGCGGCACACACCGGGCCTGCCAAGGGGCCTCGTCCCGCTTCGTCCACGCCGCAGATAACTCCAACACCCTTTTCTTTCAGGGTGTCTTCAATTTCCCAAAGACTCATATCCTGCACCTCATTCTTCCTCTTTCGGCGGCATCTCCAGGGTGAATTTACCCAGTTTGCCGCTGCGGTATTCATCCACCAGTACCTTTGCCATACGCTCGGTATTGATTTCACCGCGAGCCATCAGGAAACCGCGTTTCTTACCTGCAGCCTCCAACAGCTCATATCCTGTTGCATCCTCCGGCATATCAATGCCATAGCGCTCCTTTACTGCATCTGGATAGTGTTTCCACAGCAGCTGCATCAGGAATACCGCCAACTCCTCTACATCCAAAATCTGTTCCTTAACCGCACCGGTATAAGCAAGTTTCATGCCCACTTCCGGATCGTCGAACTTCGGCCACAGAATACCGGGGGTATCCAACAGCAGCAATCCATTGTCTACTGTCACCCATTGCTTGCCACGGGTAACACCGGGACGATTTTCTGCTTTTGCGCCCTTTCTTCCAGAAATCTGGTTAATCAGCGTGGATTTCCCCACATTGGGGATGCCCACCACCATAACACGAACAGGCTTATTCATTCCCTTCGCCGCATTTCTCTGGATTTTCTCCGCCAGAATGGAACGCACCGCGGGTGTGAACCCCGAAATTCCCTTCCGACTCTTACAATCCGTAGGTACCGCTGCCATACCCTTACTCTTAAAATAGTTCACCCAAGCCTTGGTTGCTTGAGGGTCTGCCAAATCCATGCGATTGAGCACAATGATTCTGGGCTTATTGCCACAGATACTATCAATATCTGGGTTGCGGCTGGCCACAGGGATACGAGCATCTACAATCTCACAAACCGCATCCACAAGCTTCAGATCCGCCTCCATCTGGCGGCGGGTCTTGGTCATGTGCCCTGGATACCATTGAATATTCATATTTTCAGCCATTATCTCAGGCCTCCTATTCTGCTAAAGTCCCGGGAAACCCCATATTCCCGCTCTCCCGTTCCCGGGAGCATCAAAAGCACTGCTTTGCCCAGAATCTCACGCTCATCGACCTGTCCAATCAGCGGGTCCCGGCTGTCCCTGGAACCATTACGGTTATCACCCATCAAAAGGACACATCCTTCCTCAACAACCAATGGAAAGTCGGTTCCTTCGTCCAATGTTGTCTTGGTATGGGTATAGGGTTCATCCAAAGCAACTCCGTCCACATAGACGATTCCCTCTTTAAAATCCACATCAACCGTCTGGCCTTCCGTTGCAATCACCCGTTTCACAATGGGTTCTCCATCATTGAACCGGTCCATAGATGCAACCACAATATCTCCATACTGCAAATCTCCACACAGAGGGTGATTTACAAGCAGCAGATAATCTCCATCTACCAAGGTATCAAACATAGACGATCCGGAAACGACCACCATACGAACGAAAAAAGTGAAGACAAGCAATACAATTGCCAAAATATATACAACATCGTGCAGATAATCAAGCAGTACACTAGATGCACCCCCGCCATCTCCATCTGATGCATGATTCTTACGATTAGAACGAAATACTCCCAAATTGATCCTCCTACAGGGGACGATACCCCCAAATAGTGATAGTATATTCATTATACACAAATTTGGGTAATAAAAAAAGAGGGATAGACCCTCTTTTTTTATTAAATTTACGATTAGATTCTTTCCTTGACCTTAGCAGCCTTACCAAAACGCTCACGCAGGTAATACAGCTTTGCACGGCGAACCTTGCCCTTACGGACAGTCTCAACGCAGGCCACACGGGGAGAATGCACGGGGAAGACCTTTTCACAACCAACGCCGTAGGAAACACGACGAACGGTGATGGTCTCGCCGATGCCACCATGCTTACGAGCAATGATGGTACCCTCGAACACCTGGATTCTCTCACGAGAACCTTCCTTGATGCGAACATGAACGCGAACGGTGTCACCAACGCGCATTTCGGGCAGCTCAGTCTTCATGTACTGACTGCTCAGAGCCTTAACTAAATCCATATCTTTGTCCTCCTTAAGATTAGGCGTTCGTGCAGCGTTTCATCCGGCGATATGGTTCCCGGCGCTGTAGAGGACACACCTTGTTTTCAGACTGAACCAGTCTATCATATTTTTTTCTATTTTTCAAGTGTTTTTTTATTTTTTCCTTTTTATGCCGAAAAAAGGCACCCAATCATGATGATTGGGTGCCTTTTGGCTAAATAACCGGAATCAGCAGTAAGCGATCTGCATCCGGGTCTGTTTCCAGCTTATTCATTTTACGGATTGCACCTACTGTGGAACCGCAGCTCTTAGCCAAATCCCAGAGGCTTTGATCCGTGCTCTTGGCTCGAATAATTACAGAGGGCCGCTCAGGATCAGGTTGCCGCTCCTCACCCAGTGTAACAGAATGTACCATATTTACAGACTGATTGCAAAGAGACTGCAAATCCAATGCAATCTGCGTTTCAAATCGCCAATTCTGGCCCGTCTTGCGGCAAGTCGGTGTCCCCTTCACCCAGGAAAAACAAATGGTATCGCAGGATGTTTTCCAGTCCTTGGATGTTTCCGCTTTCACATTTCTTCCTACAAGCGTACCGTCTTCGTTTTGAATCAGGGTTTGAAAACAACATCCTCCAGACACCGTATCAACCCCCGGTTGTCTGATTACACTGACAGCATCCGGAAGGACCCCCACATCGATGACCGTACCATTGGGTGCATCAAGATCTGCGCTGCATGTTTGTTCCTCCAAAATCTGCTGAGCCCACACCGGCAGCTGCAGTGGTTCATATTCAAGTTCAACATCTCTGCAGGGACTGTATGCATCCTCCAGAACTTTCAAAATGGTTGCAGCATTGATGACATACTGACTCACAATGCCGCATTTTACATGGATGCTGCCCTCCGGTTGCGGTTCTACTTCCAAACTGGTGATGCACAACAAATTGGAGATTTCTGCATCTGATTCATATTCTCCATCCAGTTCTACATATTGCGCAAAGGGAATTTCAAAATCCTGACTACAGAATTTATGACTTTCATCCATATATAATAGGTGCAGATTGCTTACACCGCGGAAAACCGCTTTGCTCCCCATGACCTTTTGATCCAATAGTTCCGGCTCCATGTGGAAATATACCAGATCTGATACTGGCGGCATTCCCGCCGGCAGGTTCACATCTTCGTCCAGCAAAAATGTTTTTTCGCCGCTCTCTCTGGTCATGATCAGCGGATATGTCTTCTCCAGTCGCTCCACATCCTCAGGCATTTCCCCTGATTCGTAGATATCTGCCGATTCCGGAGACAGGATTTGCACCATTACGCCGATCCCTGCCCGCAGTATCATTTTTCGCCCGGACACATTTCTGGCGTCTACGCTCCGCAGCACACATTCCAGCCGAATGACGCCGTCTTCCCCGTTATCCTGAAAGTCCACATTTGTTTTCCACGGAATCCAGCTTTCAAATTTCTGGACGGGGCCATCGTCTTCCGGCGCATATAGCACCCAAACCATAACGCCACCGTTGATTCCAGCCCCATTGGATTTCCAATCTTTTCCCCGCAAGACCACCTGCCCCCAGCAGGCAATAATCCGGCCAATATCCGGCATGGAATCCGGCAGCTTTGCCTCCTGCGTTTGCTCCACATTAACCAGGTCATAGCGTTTCTGCCGATAGTAGCGGCATACCTTTTTTTCAAATGGCAGTTCCAATTGCTTCACTCCTTCTATTAGAATAGTAAAGCATATTCACATGCCCAGCGAAATATACCTAGCAATTCCCTTTCAGAAACGCCAAACCAATGGCAATCGACACCGCAGCAAGGCACAATTTCACAAACACAGTGTTAATCAACAAACTGACAATCAGGCCACATCCGAAGGCGATCAGCGCCGCCGCCAAAACCATATATTTTCGACACATATAAAAACGCCTCCCTATCACAATGTATGCAGGGAGACGTTATTTTGTACCTTAACCTCCGAGATATGCTTTCCTGACCTGGTCGCTGCTGCGCAGTTCCTCTCCGGTACCGCATAGTGTTACCTTTCCGGTTTCCAGAACATACGCCCGATCTGCAATAGAAAGCGCCTTGCTGGCATTCTGCTCAACCAACAGAACGGTCTTTCCTGCTTTATGCAGGGACTGGATAATCTCAAAAATCTGGTCAATCATAATTGGCGCCAGGCCCATAGATGGTTCGTCCAGCATCAAAAGCTTTGGATTGGACATTAAGGCCCTTCCCATTGCAAGCATCTGCTGCTCACCACCGGACAACGTGCCCGCCACTTGCCTGCGGCGTTCTTTCAATCTGGGAAACAGCTCAAATACCATTTCCAAATCCGCTTTATTCAGACTTTTATGGATGTACGCCCCCATCTCCAGATTTTCCTGAACACTCATTTGCTGAAACACATGTCTTCCTTCCGGAACATGGGCAAGGCCATAGCGCACCAACTTATGCGCATCGGTATGGGTAATATCCTGATCCATAAATGTCACTTTTCCGCTGCGCGGATGCATAAGCCCAGATACGGTCTTTAGAATCGTACTCTTGCCAGCGCCATTTGCGCCAATTAACGTCACAATTTCACCCGCATTTACTTCAAAGGAAACACCCTTGATGGCATGAATTGCGCCATAATAGACCTGCAAATCTTCTACTTTCAGCATCATTTCCGCCCCCTTCTAGCCTTTTCCCAAATATGCTTCAATCACATCAGGATTGTTCTGAATCTGATCCGGAGTACCCTTTGCAATGATTTTTCCATAATTGACCACCGCAATGGTTTCACACACACCCATGACCAGATTCATATCGTGTTCAATGAGCAAAATGGCTATGTGGAATGTGTCCCGAATACGACGAATCTGCTCCATCAGCTCTGCTGTCTCACTTGGGTTCATACCCGCAGCAGGTTCGTCCAACAGCAAGACGGACGGTTTGGTTGCCAGCGCGCGTACGATCTCCAGACGGCGCTGGATTCCGTAAGGAAGGCTGCCAGCAGGCATTTCCGCCACCTCTGAAAGTCCCATAAATTCCAAAAGCTGCATGGCCTTTTCATTTGCCTTTTCTTCCTCTTTATAAAATCCCGGCAGGTGCAGCATGCTGCTTACAAACGAACAGCGGATATCGTGGTGCATGCCAACCTTTACATTGTCCAGTGCACTCATCTGAGAAAACAGTCGGATATTCTGAAAGGTGCGGGCTACACCCATACGGTTCACATGCGCAGCAGATTTCCCCTTAATATCCACACCCTTTACCAAAACACAGCCGCGGGTAGGTTGATAAACACCCGTAAGCAGATTAAAAATCGTGGTCTTGCCGGCACCATTTGGCCCGATTAAGCCTGCGATTTCCGTTTGTCCGATGGTGATGTTGAATTCATCAACTGCAGTTAGTCCACCGAAATCAATGCCAAGATTCCGAACATCCAGAACAGGAGGTTTTCCCAGATCCTCTTCCCGTAAGAACGTATTACTGGGAATCTCCACCAGCCTTTTCTTGTTGCCCATCAGCTTTCCGCCTCCTTCCTCTGTCCAAGAAATCTTTTCATAACACCGCAGTTTGATGCCAACTGAATCCAGTTCTTTGCCTGAGGCGACCAAGTAAAGAGCATCACAACAATCAATACTATCGCATACATAATCATTCTGTAATCATATAGACTGCGCAGCATCTCCGGGAGGATGTACAGAAGTGTTGCAGAAACAACGCTGCCAAATATATTGCCCATGCCGCCCAAGACGACAAACACCAAAATATTGATGGAAGTGGTGAAGTCAAACTTCGATGCCGTAATTGCAGAATAATTCAGTCCATATAGTGCCCCTGCCGTACCGGCAAGAAACGCAGAAACCACAAACGCCTTGATTTTAAAGGAAAAAACATTCAATCCGACAGATTCCGCCGCAATCCGATTATCTCGAATCGCCATGATAGCACGCCCTTCTTTGGAATGAATCAGATTTAACACCACAATCAGCGTAAAAATAATCAAAGCAAATCCGACACCAAAGGTGGCAATTTTTTCTACCCCCGTGGTACCCATTGGGCCATTTAGAATCATTTTACCGGCAGGCTCCATATGGATATTGCTTGCATCCAATGCAAAATGCAAACCACTGGAATCTGTGCCAATGTATAGATTCCCAATGATATTTTTCAATATTTCTCCAAATGCAAGTGTTACAATGGCCAGGTAGTCACCCTGCAAACGCAGTACAGGGATGCCAATGATGCCGCCGGCAATTCCTGCCATAACGCCGCCGCACACCATGGCAATCAGCAGACGAACAATATCGTTACCAACCATATTTCTCAGCGACGCTGCAACCACAACGCCTGTAAAGGCTCCAACTCCCATAAACCCTGCATGGCCCAGACTCAGTTCCCCGGAAACACCCACCACCAGGTTCAGTGAAACCGCCAATACAATATAAACACAAATGGGAATCAGCTGGCCCTTAACCGAGCTTTTCAGCATTCCCATAGAACTCAGCAACTGCATAACAATGAACGCAGCGGTTACCAGCACAAACGTTTTCAGATTGCTGCTGCGATGTTTTCGAGTTAAGTTTTTTCTCATCATTCCACCTTACACTTTCTCTTGCACCGTCTTACCCAGCAGTCCAGAGGGTTTGACCAGCAGAACCAGAATCAGAACAGTGAAAACAATTGCATCACTGAACTGTGTGGATAAATATGCTTTGCTGAGCGTTTCGATAATACCAAGCAAAATGCCACCCAGCATTGCACCGGGTATAGAACCGATACCGCCGAGAACCGCTGCGGTAAACGCCCGGATGCCGGGCATGGAACCGGTGGTGGGCATCAGCGTGGGAACCGTGCTGCAAAGCAGAACACCTGCCAACGCCGCAAGCGCAGAACCAATGGCAAATGTGGCAGAAATGGTGCGATTTACAGGAATACCCATCAACTGGGCAGCATCCCGGTCTTCACTCACCGCACGCATGGCTTTACCCATCTTTGTTTTGCCTGTGAACAGGGTCAGCGCAAGCATAATTACAATGCTCGCTGCAATGGTAATTAACACTTCACCCGTAATTACCAGCCCCCCACCGAAGATTTTCAGAGGCTCCATGGAAACGATGCTGGTATAATTCTTGGGCGCACTGCCCCAGATCAACTGTGCAGCATTTTGCAGAAAATAACTAACGCCGATGGCTGTAATCAGCACAGCCAGACTTGGTACACCTCTCAGGGGTCTATACGCCAGAGCCTCGATGGTAATTCCCAAAAATGTACATACTGCCATCGCAATAACAAGACCCACAAGAGGATGCAAGCCCAAATAATTTGTAGCGCAATAGGACATATATGCGCCAATCATAATGACATCACCATGGGCAAAGTTCAGCATCTTTGCAATGCCATAGACCATCGTGTAACCAAGGGCAATGATGGCATAGACACTGCCAATGCTGATGCCGTTGATTAAGTATTGCAGAAAGTTCACTTAGACTACCTCTCCTTCTCGGCACCCAATGACGGGAGCCTATCCGTTAGGTTCCTCTCATCGACTACCGCAGTCTTCTGTCCGGCTGCCGGGCAGGTTGAGCCTGCCCGATGCCATTCATTGCAAAATCACTCAGCACTTACATACACACCGTTTTGAATCACTACCGCCATAGGAGCCTTGGATACTGCACCGGATGCATCCCATGTCATACCGGAACCGGTCAGGCCGTCAAAGGTCATGGATGTAAACTCTGCCTTCAGTTTCTGGCTAACTTCCTCAGGGCTCATATCTGGGGTAACGCCGGCTTGGGTGCAAGCCTGATAAACGGCATAAACCGCATCATATGCATCTGCAGCAAACTGATTGGGGACAGTATCATACTTTTCGGTGTACTTCTTGACAAAGCTCTGGGTTCTTTCATCGGCACCATCTGCAGCGAAGGGTGTCAGCAGCATCAGACCTTCTGCCAACGCAGGATCGAATCCCTCTGTAGCAAGGATTCCATCCATACCATCACAGCCAAAGAAGGTAGGCTTGTATCCAATCTTATTGGCATACGACAGAACCTGCGCCGCCTCTGTTGCATAGAAGGGCAAAAACACCAGATCTGCACCCGCGGCCTGACACTTGGTTACCTGCGTGGACAGGTCAGATTTGTTTGCAGATGTAAATGCCTCTGTGCATACAACATTCAAGCCCTTGGCCTCAGCCTCAGATGTAAAGGTCGAAAATACACCGGCAGAATATAGGTCAGAAGAATCATAAATCACACCGATGACTGCATCTGGGAAGTGTTCTGCAAAATAGTCAGCAGATGCAACACCTTGGTTGGGATCTGTAAAACAAACTTGGAACACATTGTCACCGGGCTTGATGACATCAGCACCGGATGCAGAAGGTGTCAGCATAAACATGTTATCCGCTGCGCACTCTGGTGCAACTGCATTTGCAGAACCCGTAGTGGTTGGTCCGACCATAACGTGCATTCCCCAGTCTTTCAGGGTATTATAAGCATTTACAGCTTTTTCCACGTCACCCTCATCATCCTGAGAGTTCAGTTCAAGCTGCAGCCCCCCTTTGGCATTCAGTTCTTCGATCGCAATTTCCATGCCATACTGGACGGCATTTCCATACACGGCATTCGATCCAGTCAGAGGACCGGATGCACCGAGTTTCATGGCAGTCGCTTCGCCGTTACCGGAACACCCAGCAAATGTCGTTGCCATCATGGCCGCTGCGAGGATCATTGTTACAACCTTTTTCATAATACTTCTCTCCTTAAATAATTGCGTATTTATACAAAAAAGGCGGTTGCGTTCATTCGCAACCGCCTAAGTATACGATAACTTTCTATAAAGCGGCTGCAAAATAAGAGTTGATAATCAATACCAACTCAATAATGTAAATAATAGCAAAAATGGACCCTGTCAGGCAGACAGAGTCCATTTCAAAACGCACGCAGGCAGAGGCAGCCGCTCCTGCTGTCACAGCAGAAGTGGGGTGATTATGATGATGCACAGAAGAAAAACGAGCATTCATAATGACGCGCCTCCCAAGTAATTTGGTAACATTGTACTCCCATGGTGTACATTTGTCAATTTGTTATTGTTCCTAAATTTAATATTCTGTTCACAAACATTTTGTACAGATTGCACATCACCGTGCATCCAGATAATCTTTGCAAGCAAGAATTACATCCGAAACAATCGGCACACAGGTACTGGAGCCGGCACCGCCGTTTTCCACCACAGCGATAAATGCCAGAGGATATTCTTCATCCATGACAAATCCCGCAAAGGTGGAATTGGGTTCCTTATCTCCGCCCACCTCTGCAGTTCCGGATTTGGCACACACAGATAGCCCCGGGAAATACCCATCTCCGTAAACCTGATAAACATTATTTCTCATCAGGGATTTCAATGTTTCAGCAGCATCCTGATTTAAAAGTTGTTCACTCATCGTGGTTTTCGCACGATAGCTGACACTGTTTCCAGAGGAAACCTCCGAAATGATATAAGGCTCAGCAGCCTTTCCGCCCCCGGCAATGGCACCCATAAATGTCATAAACCTGCAGGGGTTGACCAAGTCCAAGTGCTGACCGATGGCGCTCCACGCAACCTGCACCGGTGCAGCATTGTGGATATCAAACTTTCCGGTGGCTGTGGTGATACCATCAAATTCCAGAGAATCCGTAATATGGTATTTATCCACATAGGATTGCAGGCGATCTCCTCCCAAAACCTCTGATAACTGCGCAAAATAACAGTTACAGGATGCCGCCAGTGCCTGCTCAAGATCCATATCCCCATGTACCACCTTACATGTAACCTGATCCGCTCCCATATCATATTCGCCGGAACAATAGAATGTCGTATTCTCCGCATCATCCAATTCTTCCAGAGCCGCAGCTGCGGTCACCAGCTTGAAGATGGAACCGGGTACATATGTTACCTGAGTAAAACGATTCAGATAGACACCCTCGTAAGCACCGCTGGAATCCCCATCAATATCCGGAACATCATCCGGATCAAAATTGGGCGTGCTGACAGCACAGAGGATCTCTCCGGTCTTGTAATTATAGGCTGCGACCGTGCCTCGGTAATCACCCATGGCCTCCAAAGCAACTTTCTGCAGTTCTGCAGAAATGGTCATCTTCGCCTTTCCGCCCAGTCCGGAATACGCATATAAGCCATTGGCCAGACTGTAGCCCGCCATATCCTCTGCATAATGCGCAACCGTGGGAGCACTGATATATCCGTAACGATCACCCAGCCAATGAACCGTGGATTCCCGAATGGATACATCTGCAGAGTATTCCCATCCATCCAATGCAGAAAGCAATAACGCTCCATCTCGGTCTGTAACAACGCCACAGCCAATGTTGGTGCCATTATAAATGTGAGGATTCCCCTCAAAAACCACCCAATCACTGCCATCCTTGACAAACTGAACCACAAATATTGCCATGCCGCCAATCAAAATCAGCGCAAGCAGCAGTGCAATTGTGGTACGATGTGCAACTCGATTCATTCTGTCACCTCCCGATGTCGACGACGCATCCGAATGGCAAAGCTTGCATTCTGCCGGGTATCTGCCGCCTTAACAAAAGCGAGCAAGGCCCACGCTGAGATCATGCTGGAGCCACCATTGGAAACAAATGGGAATGTAACACCGGTAAAGGGCAACAAATCAAGGGTGCCCATTACATTCAAAATCGTCTGAATCAGCAGAATACTGGCCGCTGTACACGCGCCAATGGTATAAAAACTGCTGCGCCCCATACTGGCAGAGCGAAGGCAAAACAGCGCCAATACAACAACACTCATTACCATCATCAGCGCCACCAGCAGTCCCCACTCTTCTGATACTGTGGCAAAGATGATATCCGTGTCACAGGCAAACATTGTCTTCATCCAACCATTACCTGCACCCAGACCAAAGAGACCACCAGAGCCGATGCACATTAGACTTCTGGTCTGCTGAAAGCCGCGATCCCAAGGATCTTCCCAGATGTGACGCCAAATGGTAAATCGACTCAGCGCATGTGGCGCAATCTTCACCGCAATGACACCTGCAAAGCCCAATGCCGAGCAAGCAAGTGCAATGGTACCCACCGATCCGGAACGCATATATGCAATAGACAAGAATGCAGTAAAGAAAACCAGCGCGGTTCCAAAGTCATTCATGAGCGCAAGTAAACCGCACAGCACCGCAGAATATACAATGAACATAATGAGGTTCCGTTTCTGCATGATTCGATCCATGGTGGAAGCGCCCGCAAAGACAAAACACACTTTTGTCAGCTCCGAAGGCTGGATCGAATATCCGCCAATAAACAGCCAGTTTTTTGCGCCATAGATTTCTTTGCCAAAGATCAGCGTAATGACCAAAAATCCAACACCTGCAATGGTTGCAAGATACCGCATTTTCTTTGCACGCTCCAAATCTCGCAAAGACCAGCCTATAAACAGGAATGCAGCTAATCCGCCGAACATCGCAACCAATTGCTTTAAGGATTCTCCCGGCACCGTGCCGGCAATCACATTCATACCCATGGTGCAGAGCAAAAACGCAATCGTTTCTACCTCAAACGCAGATCTGCGTATACAGGCATAGAACAGCAGTAGGCTCCACTGAGCAATCATCAACCCACTGTAGCCAAGAATGATCCGATCGGCCGCCTCTGGGGTTCCGTTGAGCAAAAACGCAAGGCAGCAAAGCGCCTGAAACAGGGTCAGCAGCACCAGATTCAGAAATGTGGTAAAACCGCTGGATGCTTTCGTCCGAAGCAGCGCCAGACGCTGCTCTTGCCGCGCGCTGATGGGCTCGAGTGACATCTCAAGGCCACCAATCTCAATCACATCATCCGGCTCTAGGGCATAAATCTGTACCTTTTTGCCGTTGACTTTCACGCCGTCTTTACTGGCCGCATCCGTAATGGTCCAACTGCCGTCATCATATCGTGTTAATACAGCATGGTTTCTAGAAATTGTGGGAAGATCAATGACAATATCACTTCTCTTACTTCGTCCAATTACATTTTCCCAGTGCGTCACCGGCAAGGAATTTCCATCGGTCAGACGCAGCCACGCCCAGATTTCCGGTTCCCGCCGAAAGGACAACAATGGTTTGGCACACCGCCAAAGAAGAATTACCATCAAAACAGGTGCCACATACCGCAGAATTGCGATATACACATTGGTAAAATCAGCAGGCAGTCCGCTCAGTATTGTCATTTCTCCACCTCCTGAAGATTATCTTTTGTAAACATATACTCATTCCTTCATAAGCCCGCGCAAAAGGGCAATTTCCGCAGCATAGCCCGGAAGCTCGTTGGGGGTCTCTAAAATCATGGGCTTGTCCCGAAGCAAAGGATGATTCACAATGGCCTCAAAGGTTTCCTTCCCCAAATATCCCTGACCAATACACTCGTGGCGGTCCTTGTGCGAAGCCATTGGATTCTTAGAGTCATTCAGGTGAAGCGCCTTGAGCCGCTCCAAGCCAACGACCCGGTCAAACTCTGCAAGCACACCATCTAAATCATGGACGATATCGTATCCACCATCCCAAACATGACAGGTATCCAGACACACGCCAACCTGATTCGATCCAACCGCATCAATGATCTGTTTCAATTCCTCAAATCTACCGCCGACCTCGCTGCCCTTTCCGGCCATAGTTTCCAGCAGGACAGTAACGGGATACCCAGGCTCCAGAGCACGTTTTAGCGCCCCTGCAATCTGGTCGATTCCGGCCTCTATCCCCTGACCCACGTGAGAGCCGGGATGAAAGTTATAGTATTGTCCCGGGAGCGCTGCCATGCGCTCCAGATCCTCTTTCAAAACATCCGAGGCAAAGTGGCGAGCCTCCGGGTCAGCAGTACATAGATTCATGGTATAACTGCCATGCGCAACCAAAGTCCCGAACTCCAGTTCTTTCAGCAGATCCATAGCTTTTTCGCAATCCAGAAGATCTACCGGCTTTGCCTTGGAGCCTCTGGGATTACGTGTAAAAAATGCAAATGTATTGGCACCGATTTTGCGTGCCGTCTTCACCATCTCCACATTGCCTTTGCTGGAAGAAAGGTGACATCCAATGTATAACATATTTTTAGTACCTCCATTTTGCATATCATAACATCTTCATGCAAAAAAATCAAACTATAGTACAAATCTTGAATTTCATGTGATATAATCCTATCACGAGGTGAAGAATGATGCCGAAATCCGATCATCAAAAACTATCCCTACTCTATATTAGAGATTTTCTGGAGCAGAATTCTGACGAAGCACATCCCATAAACGCCCAAACACTGATTGATATGCTTGCCAACAAAGGAATCCGGTGCGAACGAAAGACCATTTATTCTGACATTGCAGCATTACAAGATTTCGGCGTAGATGTTATCAATCGCCGGGGGAAAAACGGCGGCTACTATATTGCATCCCGGAACTTTGAACTTCCTGAATTGAAACTGCTTATCGACGCTGTGCAATCCAGCCGATTCCTGACTCAGAAAAAATCTCGGGAACTAATCGAAAAGCTCTGCCAGCAGTGCAACCGCTATGACGCAACACTGATGCATCGGGATATCGTCATTGATCGCCGGGTGAAGAGCATGAATGAAACCATTTATTATAATGTAGACCGGGTACAGGAGGCCATTTCTAAAAACGCACAAATTCGGTTTCGCTATTTTGATTGGGGAATCGACGGCAAACGCCACTACCGGGATAAGGAATATGTGGCCAGTCCCTATGGGCTGTGCCAGGATAACGAAAACTACTATCTGCTGGCCCATTCTCCCAGACATGGGATAACCCACTACCGTCTTGATCGGATGACACAAATTGAGCTGATCGACGAAACCAGAGTTCCATGCCCGGAACTAACCGGTCCGGCTCTCATCAATCACGCCAATCAGCTCTTTCAAATGTATTCCGGCAAACCAGTCTCCGTGAAACTGCGTTTCCATAACTCTCTGGCAAATGTTGTGGTTGACCGTTTTGGCCGAGACACCATGATGATTCCCGACGGGGATGATTTCTTTACATTCACGGTTAATGTTGCGGTTTCCCCCCTGTTTTTAAGCTGGGTAATCGGATTTGGGGATAAGGCGCAGATTCTTTATCCACAAAGCGTCATCGATGAATGCACCCAGCTCTGTCAGCAGATTATTTTGAAGTATCGCCAGATTTGATCTGGAAACTGCCCACCATTTGTGCATACAAATCCTCTGAGTTTACATTCTCAGGATTGAGCAGGCTGACACAGTAGTGATAATTCCCATCATCAGCTACCATCGCTCTGCCACATAGAATTCCTTCTTCCCCTGCTGTGCTCCATACAGTCTGATATAAGGACATGTTCTCCTTTTCCTGTTTCATAATGGTCAATGCATCCGCATTCATGCCAGTAAGTTCCTGCATGGTGGAAGCAATGTCCCCCGATGGCAGTGTCTCAATGCTTACTTCGTACGAATCCCATTGGTAGACCTGAACATCATCCTCTTCAGACATGGTTTGAGCTGCTGCCTCGTCAGGCAGATACACATCAATCGTGCCAGCAGCAGGGAGCTCCGGCTCCTGAAAATCTACATTTCCTACAGTCTCAAACACCGGTTTCTCCTGTGCTCCACAACCGGCCATAAGAAATGCCAACACAATAACCAACGCCAATTTTTTCATTTAATTCCCTCCCGAAAGGATTTTATGATGCAATACTTCTTCCTCTATCTTCTTCTAGTCAATGCTGCATCCTTCGTACTTATGCTTGTGGACAAGTACAAAGCAAAACAAAATTTATGGAGAATTTCCGAATCCTGCCTGATAACCTTTGCCTTAATGGGCGGGAGTATCGGCAGCCTGCTGGGAATGTATCTCGTTCGACATAAAACCAAGCATCTAAAATTTACAGTGGGAATTCCGCTAATCCTCATATTGGAAACGATCGCCATAATCTGGGTATACATTCATTTTTTCTCTTGACAAAACATACACCCCATGCTAGAATATAGCAGTACGATTCAAGTCGACCTCGTACCTGGAGTGATACCCAAGAGGCCGAAGGGGCTCCCCTGCTAAGGGAGTAGGCGGTGAAAGCCGCGCGAGGGTTCAAATCCCTCTCACTCCGCCATAAAAAAACCGGAAGTTTGTTAAAAACTTCCGGTTTTTCTGTATTCTGCACTTCTTAGAACAAAACATGTACTGTTTTATTCCTTATAGCCTCTAAATGTTCAACAAAAAAGTTGCTGCAGATGCTTAGGATCTGCAGCAACTTTTAAAAGAAGGATTCGTTTATACGATGGATGTAAAATCGATATTTAATTCCTTGCAGCGTGTATAATGTTGAATTCTTTCGTTGAATCGCTCCACAGCCAGTGCGCACTCCGCAGCAGTTGGATGATCGTCTAACATTTCCCAACGGAGTTCCTTTTGCTCGGTGGGGGTATATCCAGCGTCTATCGGCTCATGAGATATCGAACCATTGCACACAAAGGAGCCAATGATATCGTTATCATGCTGAACGCACTTCAATCCCGCTGCCACAGTCTGATAGGCATAGGCGCTTTCGGAATAGTAGCCCAGTGTGCAGAAAATGCCCACTGCCTTGCCTTTCACTGTTTGCATAAACTGTTTCATTTCATCATTGGGGCCGCCTTCGCTCACCCAATAGCCCAAGAGAATGATGTCTCCGTCTAAAGCAGGCGCACCATCCTTAAGATCGTGGATGGTTTTCTGTTCCACGTCGATTCCATTGAAAATTGCGTTTGCTACCTTTTTTGTACCGCCAGAATGACTTGAATAAATGACTTGTACCTTCATAGTGCGCTCCTTTACTAGATTTACATGATATATTTCTTCCGTGAGAGGTGTTGAAGACCTTCTCCACTTTTCTCACTGCTTATCATTATACCACCATTATCAAAAATTGGTAGTCCATTGTGAAAATAAAGTCGCCTGATCGGGCGGCTTTTTCTATGTTCTGATTTATACTTTAGCGCATAGATTGTTCCATACATCTGAAACATGAGGTGATAACCATGGAACAATTCAGCAATCAAATTACACTTCGTGGTACATTGGTGGCTATGCCAGCATTTTCCCACGAAAACCACGGCCGGAAATTCTATAAATTCTTTTTAGATGTTCAGCGGCTGTCCGGCGCGGTAGATACCCTTCCTGTGATTGCAGATCTTTTGCTGTTGGAGCAGATGGACTTGACGGGAGGCAGTAAAATCCGGGTTGAGGGACAAATTCGTTCCCACAACTGCTCCGACGACACAGGCAGACACCTGCTCATCTTTGTTTTTGCAACGGAACTGAACACAGAGGAAGGAGAATCAATCAATGAACTCGTGATTTCCGGCCCTATTTGCAGAGAGCCAAATTATCGTCAAACTCCTTTGGGTAGGGAAATATGCGATATGATGCTGGCTGTCCCCCGAGCATTTCATCGAGCAGATTACCTTCCATGTATTCTCTGGGGCCGTACTGCTCAGCTGGGCGCATCCTGTCACACCCGGGACTGGATTCAGATAGAGGGTCGTTTGCAAAGCCGCATCTATACCAAGTACATCGAAGACAGTGCATATGAGCGCACTGCATACGAAATTTCTGCATTAAAAGCCACCGTCATGACAGACACTGATTAAAACCGACTAACCAAAGAAAGAAGGACATGTGTCGTTCTCCCCCATTTTTAACCATCGATTTTTAACGAAAAGTTTGATTTATTCATATTTCATTTACAGATATGACACAATTTGTGTATAGTCACCCATCATATACACTCATTTATGCACACCGTGCACAGGTTTCTCCACAAGCACACTGTTTAATATTGCTAATTATATTTCGTTTGTTAATGTTTTTTATCTGAAATTTTAGTTTTATTCTCTAAAAAATGAATATAAAATACACGCAATTGTATTTATATTCATATTAAAAGAAATATTTTTTATTTCAAACAAAAATGCAGGAGTTTTTATCCACTCCTGCATTTTTCATCATAATTTTTCTCCGAGAATCGATTTTGTAGCGTAGGCATTTAAGTCCATACCAGCAGTATTTCCTGCCAGATACTCATAATACCCCTGCGCTCCGATCATCGCTGCATTGTCACCGCACAGACTTAAGGGCGGTAAAAAAACATGTACCCCCAGCTTTTCCGCCGCATCCATAATATCCTTGCGAATTCTGGAATTGGCTGCAACGCCACCGGCAACGGCCAATTTCTTATGTCCGGTTTCCTTCAGCGCCTGAACAACTCTGGGAACCAACATATCCGAAACAGCACTTGTGAAACTGGCACTCAAGCTGTTGATATCCAGTTCTTCCTGGATCTGCTGGGCATGGTGAATGGTGTTGAGAGCCGCAGTTTTCAGTCCCGAGAAACTCATATCATAAGGGTTCTCCCCTGGTTTCGGACGAGGCATGGGATACTTTTTATCATCTCCGCACTGCGCAGCACGATCCATGGCCGCCCCACCGGGGTAAGGCATTCCAAGAACCCTGCCAACTTTGTCAAAACATTCGCCGGCTGCATCATCCAGCGTGGTTCCCAAGATTCGCATTTTGGTATAGTCTTCTACTTCCACAATCATCGTGTGGCCACCGGACACTACCAAGCACAAAAACGGGGGTTTCAGTTCAGGAAATGCCAAATAATTCGCTGCGATATGGCCACGGATATGATGTACCGGAATCAAGGGTTTTCCCATGGCCATTGCGGCAGCCTTTGCGAAGTTCACGCCTACCAAAACCGCACCGATCAATCCCGGTGCATAAGTGACAGCAACTGCGTCAATATCATCACGGGTCAGCCCCGTCTTCTCCAGCGCTTTGTCCGCAAGCCCATAGATTGCCTCTACATGCTTTCTGGAGGCGATTTCCGGCACAACACCGCCATAGACCTTGTGCAGATCTACCTGGGATGCAATACAGTCCACAAGTACTTCCCTTCCGTCGCGTACGATGGCAACCGCTGTCTCATCGCAGGAAGACTCCACTGCAAGAATGTTCATTTTTCCCAGTCCTTTCTGAGGATCAACGCATCCTCCCTTGGTTTTTCGTAATAATTCTTTCTCAGGCCCACCTGCCGGAATCCCATGGATTCATACAGATTCTTTGCTGGCTCATTGCTCACACGGACTTCCAATGTCAGACAATGGGCATCCAACTGACGAATCAGTTCATTCACCAGCTGCCGTCCCAGCCCCTGTCGGCGGTACTCCGGTTTCACTGCCAAATTCAGCATATCCGCCTCGCCCAGCACCGTCTGGGAACCAATGTAGCCCGCAACCGTGTCCCCATCCAGAGCCACAAGCCATAGCGACAGCTCATTGGTAAGTTCCGAACGCACAGAGTTTTCACTCCATGCATCGGAAAAGATCTGCTTCTCCAGTGTCGCTACCTGGGCAACATGGTCCTCATTCATTCGCTCTATCGTCATCATTTTGCATCATACCAACTTTTGCCCCATTTCGCTTCTGCATTCAGAGGAACATTCAATTCCGCTACATGCTCCATCTCCCTGCTCATCAACTGCGCAACCTGAGGTGCAATTTCTTCTGGGCACTCCACGATCAGTTCGTCGTGAACCTGAAGAATCAGCCTAGCCTCTGGGAATTCTTCCTGCAGCGCATGATCTACCCGAATCATGGCAAGCTTAATCAAATCTGCCGCAGTTCCCTGAATGGGGGTATTCAATGCAATACGCTCTGCGCCCTGGCGGACATTAAAATTACTGCTCTTGAGTTCCGGAATGCTTCTGCGCCTGCCGTACATGGTCTCCGTGTAGCCCTTCTCCCGAGCCTGCGCAACAACCTGTTTCATATAGGCACGAACGCCAGAATAGGTTGCAAGGTAGGAATCAATGTATTTTTTTGCCTCCCATCGGCTTACACCAATATCTTCCGACAGGGAAAATTCAGAAATACCGTACACGATTCCAAAATTGACTGCCTTGGCATGACGACGCTGGAGGCTCGTGACCTCTTCCACCGGTACACCAAATACCTGCGATGCTGTTACCGCATGAATATCCTGTCCGGATACAAAAGCCTCGATCATTGTCTTGTCATCTGCAATATGAGAAAGAACACGGAGCTCAATCTGGCTATAGTCCGCATCTACCAGCACACAGCCTTCTTTGGGAACAAACATTTTTCGGATTTCCGCTCCCAAATCTGTCCGAACAGGAATATTTTGCAAATTGGGGTCTGTTGAAGACAGTCTTCCAGTGGCGGTAACCAAATTCTGGAAGGTGGTGCGAATCCGACCATCCTCGCAAATCACCTTCATAAGTCCATCTGCATAGGTTGATTTCAGTTTGGTCAGCATGCGGTAATCCATGATTGCCGGGATGATTGGGTGCTTGTCCTTCAGTTTCTCCAAAACCTCTGCGTTGGTGGAATAGCCCGTTTTGGTCTTTTTGACCGGAGGAAGCCCCAGTTTTTCAAACAGCAATACCCCTAGCTGTTTCGTGGAATTGATATTAAAAACCTCATCTGAATAAGCGAAAATCACTTTTTCGCAATCCTCGATCCGCTGAGTCAGCATTCTACCAAAAGATTCCAGCGCCTGCTGGTCTATGGCAATACCTGCGCACTCCATACGGTAAAGTACATCGCATAGCGGAAGTTCAATATCAAAGTACAGCTGCTGCATATTCTGGTTTTCCAGTTCTTTCATTAACGGCTCGCGAAGTTTCCAGACAGCCTCGGCGCAGCCCACAGGGTCGCCGTCCTCCACCTGCATCCCCAAGAAGTTGGTTGCAAGCTTGGAAACCGGATAATCAGACTGAGAGGGATTTAAGTCGTACGCAGCAAGTGCCGTGTCAAAGGCAAACTGTGGAACCGGAAGTCCCAAATCTGCCAGCTGATGCATGGTGCTCTTGCTGTCGTGACCAATAAATTCAGCTTTGGCCTCCAGCAAATCACGCAAGGAACCAGCTTCCATGGGTGTAACAGCGCATACGCCCTCTTCCCAGGCGATACCCACAGAGCCATCCGGTGCCATATAGACCGCGCACTCTGTACCCGCAGCAGGAAGATTGTCGCAGCGTTTCAGTGGCTCGCCTGCATTGTGCGGAACTGCTGTCTCCAGCTCCCCACCTCTAAGCTGATACCGGTCTATCAGTTTCACGAACTCCAACCGCACAAACAGGTTATAGAGCTCCTGCCTGTTTGGAGGCTGAATAATCGCATCTTTCGGAGAAAAAACGATTGGCGCCTCCGGGCGAATGGTTGCCAAATCATAGGAAAGATAGGCGTTTTCTTTGCCCAATTCCAATTTTTCCCGAAGTTTTGGCCGAACGGAGCTGTCATTGATGTTTTCATAAACCCCATCCAGACTTCCAAACTTCATGATCAGCTCTGTGGCCGTCTTAGGGCCAACACCTGCTACTCCGGGAATATTATCAGAGGAATCCCCCATCAAAGCCTTCAAATCAATGAGTTTCTTGGGTTCAAATCCGTATTCCTCTTGGAATTTTTCTTTGTTATATAGTGTTGCAGTGGTCTTACCCTGCTTGCTGATCACAAGTTTCACATTGACATGCTCATCAATCAGCTGCAAGGAATCCCGGTCACCGGTGACAATCACACAGTCCCAGTCCTGCTCACCACAAATTTTTCCAACCGTGCCGATGACATCATCCGCTTCCCACCCTTGGCACTCATAGATGGGAATATTCATGGCCCTCAAAACTTCTTTCATCACCGGCATCTGCATGGCAAGCTCCTCGGGCATACCATGCCTGGTGGCCTTGTATCCGTCGTACTGCAAATGGCGGAATGTTGGTCCATGCAGGTCAAATGCAACGCAAACTGCCTCCGGCTGTTCTTCCTTTTCCATCCGTTCCAGAATATTCAGGAATCCATAAATTGCATGGGTGAACAAGCCATCTCGTGTGGTCAATGGGCGCACACCAAAGTACGCCCGATTAATCACGCTGTTTCCATCCAGAATCAGTAGCTTCATACTTTTCTCCATTTAGCACCCTGCGGGGTATCGATAATCTCAATGCCACGGGCCTTCAGCTCATCCCGAATCCGGTCAGCTTCTGCGAAATTCTTTGCCTTCTTTGCTTCTGTTCTTGCTGAAACCAATGCATCAATTTCAGGATCAGCATTGGCTTCCTGCTCCAACTCCTGCTGCTTACGAACCTTTTCGGCAGCAGAAATCAGATTCAGACTCAGCACCTGGTCAAAATCAGCCAGAGCTGCCAGTTTCGTTGCGTCGTTGGTCTTCGCCTTCAGCACATCATAAACAGCGGTCACAGCAACAGAGGTGTTCAAATCGCCATCCAGTGCCTTAGTAAACCGATCCTTAAGCTGCGCAAAAACCGCTTCATCTACATCACCATCTGCCTTCAGGGTTGCAATCTTTGCAATGAGCTTTTCATAGGCAGCCGCAGCATTGTCCAGATTTTCCCAAGAAAATACAAGATTTCTGCGGTAATGGCTCTGCAAGCAGAACAGACGATAGACCATGGGGTCATATCCCTTCTGCTCCAACAGACTGACCGTCAGGAACTCCCCTTTGGACTTGGACATCTTACCGGAGTCGGTGTTCAGGTGGTGCACATGGAACCAATAGTTGCACCACTTATGTCCCAGATAGCTTTCAGACTGGGCAATCTCATTGGTGTGGTGCGGGAATGCATTGTCGATACCACCGCAGTGGATATCCAGATCCTCACCCAGATGTTTCATGGAAATACCGGAGCACTCAATGTGCCAACCGGGATATCCGACACCCCAAGGAGAATCCCACTTGAGTGCCTGATCTTCAAACTTAGACTTGGTGAACCACAGAACAAAGTCATTTTTATTGCGCTTGTTCAGATCCTGCTCCACGCCTTCACGGACACCAACTGCCAAATCGTCCTCATCATGGTCGTTGAAGACATAGTATTTTTCCAGCTTTGAGGTGTCAAAATACACATTTCCCCCTGCAAGATATGCGTAACCCTTATCCAGTAAACCGGAGACAATCTTGATATACTCATTAATGCAGTTGGTAGCAGGCTCCACCACATCCGGGCGCTTAATGTTGAGCTTGTCGCAGTCAGCAAAAAACGCATCGGTGTAGTATTTTGCAATGTCCATAACACTCTTGTTTTCCCGCTTGGCACCTTTGACCATTTTATCTTCGCCGGTATCTGCATCAGATGCCAAATGTCCCACGTCCGTGATATTCATGACGCGCTTCACATGATAACCGTTGTAGCGCAGTGCCTTCTCCAGAACATCTTCCATAATATAGGTGCGCAGATTGCCAATATGGGCATAGTGGTAAACCGTGGGGCCACAGGTGTACATTTTTACAATGTTTTCCGAATTGGGCTTGAACAGCTCTTTCTTATGAGACAGGGAATTATACAAATACATATTCATTTCTCCTTTAGCATTTTTTCTAATATCTCGATACGATCCCGAAGTGCCTGCAGCTCCTTGGCCACAGGGTCAGGAATATGGGCATGGTCTGTTTTTTCGCCATTGATACGAACAACTCTGCCGGGCACACCCACCACCGTGGAGTTTTCCGGAACGTCCTTCAGGACAACTGCATTGGAGGCCACACGGGAATTATCGCCAATATAAATTGGTCCCAAAACCTTAGCGCCACTTCCCACCATCACATTATTTCCCAATGTGGGGTGACGTTTGCCCTGCATAACGCCGGTACCGCCAAGGGTAACTCCCTGATAAATCAGGCAGTCATCCCCAACAACCGTGGTAGCACCCACAACAATTCCGGTTCCGTGGTCAATAACCAGTCTTCTGCCAATGGTTGCAGCCGGATGAATTTCAACGCCCGTAAGCCATTTTGCAAGCTGACTTAGCAATCGAGCCAGAAAATACAGATGATGTACCCACAGCCAATGGTTGAGTCGGTAGCAAAGAACGGCATGAACGCCGCTATATAGCAGCAGGATTTCCAGTTTTGATCGGGCTGCCGGATCATTTTTCTGGTACGCCTGCAGCGTTTCCCTTACATGAAGCATAAAACCTCCTAAATATCATAAATAGAAAACGCCTCTTGCACCGGCAGGTACAAGAGGCGAAAAACAATTCGCGGTTCCACTCTCATTTATTACTCAAGGCTGTATCGTAAGCCAACGGACTCTCGTCGCAGCTCCCGGATGCACTTTCACTCACTTCACTCATCTGGGCTTACAGCCGGTGACCCAAACTCTCTGCGAGATACCATGAACTACTCTTTCCGATCATAACCACATTCAGTTTTCATTATTCTACCATTTTCCATACCCCATTGTCAAGTTCGATTCATTCTATGCAGGTATGGATAACCGTGTTCCGCCATATGCAGGAAGCTGCCCGGATACGCAGGAATCCGATATCAGCAAAAATGCGGCATGAATCACTCCATGCCGCCTTTGCAAATATATGGATTATCTGAGCAACGGAATCATTTCCGATTCAGCCCCAGCGCGCTCCAGTTCTTGACGAAGTACTCTGCGCCAGAATATACCGTGGTAACCACAATTACAGCTGACACAATGGTGCTGGCCATCTGCACGGTAGGGAATGCCATCATAACACACAAACCCACCATGGTGCTGGCAGTCTTGACCTTACCGCTCCAACCGGCCGCGATTACGGTGCCATTACCCACAGCTACCAAGCGAAGGCCGGTAACTGCAAACTCTCTGGTCAGTACAATCATCAGCGCCCAAGCAGGCATCATGCCCCATTCTACAAACATGGTCATTGCTGCAATGGTCAGTAGCTTATCTGCCAGTGGATCAAGGAATTTTCCGAAATCACTGACCTGATTGTAGTGACGGGCAATGTATCCATCTACAAAATCCGTCGCGCTGGCAATAATGAACACTGCCAAACCAACCCACATCCACATACCACTCTGACCGCCGCTGAGATACATCAGAACCATGTACACAGGAATCATCGCCACCCGCAGCAGGGTAATTTTACTAGCTGTTGTCATCGTCTCAATCCTCCACGATATATCCAGTCAATTCTCCATCAATACTGCCATCGATGCAGACCTTGACAAACTGACCTTCGCGAACAGGTTCATCCGCAGCAATCCAGACTCTTCCGTCAATATCCGGAGAATCTGCATAGCTTCGGCCGTAATACTGACCGGATTCTTCGTCATATCCGTCACAGAGGATTTCCAGTTCCTTACCCATCATGGATTCGTTGTAGTCATCCATGATTCTTGACTGCAGTTCTTCCACAATTTCCGCACGCTGCTGGGCAATCTCTGCATCAGGATAGTCCATCAGAGCTGCTTCGCTGCCTTCCTGAGGAGAGAACGGGAATGCGCCCACGCGCTCCATTCTCTGCTCCTTCAAGAAATCACACAGCTCGATAAACTCCTCTTCCCCCTCGCCGGGGAGACCGGTGATCACGCTGGTGCGTAGTACCAGCCCCGGAATTCTCCTGCGCAGTTCCGGCAGCAGCCAACGTATGTACGCACCGTTGCCTCGACGGTTCATCTTCTCCAAAATTTTGTCGTTACAGTGCTGAATGGGAAGATCCAGATACTTCACAATTTTCGGCTCATTGGCAATGGTGTCAATCAGCTCATCATCGATTTCATCGGGGTACACATAGTGCAGTCGTACCCAATGGATGCCATCAATCTTACATAGCTCTCTAAGCAGCGTTGACAAAAGGCGCTTGCCACCGGGCAAATCCGTTCCATAGCGGCTGGTGTCTTGGGCCACAACGATCATTTCCTTTACGCCCTGACTTGCCAGCACCCTTGCCTCATACAGCACTTCGTCCAGTCCTCTGCTGCGGAACTTACCCCTTAGTGAAGGAATGACACAGTATGCGCACTTATTATCACAGCCCTCTGCGATTTTCAGGAATGCATAGTGCTCCGGTGTCGTTAGCACACGCCCTGTTTCCACCTCGGGTGCATCGATATCACCGAAATCGAAAACCTTTTCCCCATTGAGCAGCTTCTCAATCGCAGGAACAATTTCCGTATAACTTCCGGTACCCAAAATGCCATCTACTTCCGGCATCTCGTCCAGGATTTCCTGCTGATAGCGCTGGGAAAGGCATCCGGTAACCAGAATTTTCCCGACCATACCAGCGCTCTTCAATGCTCCTGCCTGCAAAATGTTGTCGATTGCTTCTGTCTTGGCAGAGTCAATGAAACCGCAGGTGTTAATGACGACCACATCGCAGCCCGCAATATCTGCCTCCACTGTGTGGCCGGAGTCCTGAACGCGATACATCATTCGCTCGCAGTCCACCTGATTCTTGGCACAGCCCAAAGAAATAAAACCAATTTTAGCCATATTCATCCTCCAGAAATTCATCCGCCTCAGCGCCCATCCGTTCCAGTGCTCTGCGCACCGCTCCATAGCTGTGACCGCGACGCATCAGCGCATCGATGGCACGCTTGGTCTGCCGCTCATCGGCCCCTTCCGGAAGTTTGCTGTGAAGAAATTTCAATATATAATCTATTTGATCGGGATAATCTTCTAAAACTTCATCCCATAGATCCTTAGGGATCTGCTTTTCGTATAGCACCTGCTTGGCTCGACTTTTGCCATAGCCTTTGCTGATGCATCGGGAAACAATCTGTGCCGCAGTCTGACGGTCGTCCAAAAGGCGAAGATCTTCCATCCATTCCACCGCCTCTTTTGCCTGCTGAGCGCTCTCCCCCTTTTGAATCAATCGCTGTTCCAAAGTCTTTCGAGATACACTGCTGGCTGATACGATTCGAACTGCTCGCATTTTGGCAGAATACGCCCCGGCGCTTTCCCGTAAATTCTCCAATCGCTCCTGAGAAAGTTCCATCCCCGGATATAAGCCAAAATCTTCAATGGTCTGACGATATACCCGCATAACGGAACCAGTGTCAAGTTTAATCAGATATCGGCCTGAGCGATCAGTACCAGGGGATACAGAATCAATCCTCATCGTTAAAATCGTCGGCGCTTACGGCAATGGCCTTTTCCGCCGCTTTCGGCTGAGGACGGGCTGGGCCGCCCATCAGTTTGTACAGATTCTGACGAACCTGCTGCTCCACCTGATCTGCAATCTCCGGATTATTCTGGAGATATGTCTTCACAGATTCCTTACCCTGACCAATGCGTTCCTCGCCCATGCTGAACCAGCTGCCGCTCTTCTGGACGATATCCAACTGAACTGCCAAATCGACCAATTCGCCCCATTTGGCAATGCCCTGACCGTACATGATATCGAAAAATGCCTCACGGAAGGGCGGTGCCACTTTATTTTTAACCACTTTCACTCTGGTCTTGTTGCCAATAACATTGCCGCCTTCTTTGATGGATTCAACTCTGCGTACATCCAGTCGAACAGAGGAATAGAACTTCAGCGCATTACCGCCTGTTGTGGTTTCAGGATTTCCATACATAACGCCGATCTTCATACGCAGCTGGTTAATGAAGATGACCACACAATTCGTCTTTGCAATGGTACCCGCCAGCTTACGCAGTGCCTGAGACATGAGTCTTGCCTGCAAACCAACAAAGGTGTCGCCCATTTCTCCCTCAATTTCCGCACGAGGCGTCAGTGCCGCAACAGAGTCCACAACCACTGCATCCACAGCGCCGCTGCGAACCAGTGCATCGGTGATCTCCAACGCCTGCTCGCCGGTATCCGGCTGAGAAACCAGCATATTGTCGGTGTCTACGCCCAGTGCTGCTGCATAAACAGGATCCAGCGCATGCTCTGCATCCACAAATGCAACCTCACCGCCCTGTTTCTGCGTCTCTGCCAGAATGTGCAATGCCAGTGTCGTCTTACCAGAAGATTCCGGTCCATAAATCTCAATAATTCTGCCCTTTGGCACACCACCAATTCCAAGAGCAGCGTCCAGTGCCAAAGATCCGGTGGGAATTGCTTCCACATTCATCTCTGGCCTATCTCCCAAGCGCATAACTGCGCCCTTGCCAAAACTCTTCTCAATCTGAGAGAGTGCAGTTTCCAATGCTTTTTTCTTATCACTTGCGGGTGTAGGAGCTTCGTAAGCGCCGGTTTTCTTTGCCATGATCAATAATCCTCCCTGCAATACTGGGCAAGACACGCCCGTTCTCTGTCATTATAATCTTTGACTCTCTGGCAGATGGTAAAACCCTCCTGAGTCATGATATCACATACATCGTCCCCTTGCCCCATGCCAAACTCAAAACACAGATAACCACCGGGTTTCAGGCAGCGACGGTAATTTTTTGCAATGGCCCTGTAAAAATCCAGACCATCAGTACCGCCCCACAGGGCCATATGAGGTTCATAATTCTTCACACTATCATCCAGCTCCTCCATCTCCCGGCTGGTCACATACGGAGGATTGGATACAATCATATCAAATTTCCCTAAAAAGGCAGGCGGCTCCTTCATTGCATCCACCTGGACGCAGGATACCCTACCGGATAACTTGTGTTTGGTAACATTTTTCTTGGCCACAGCCAGTGCCTGTCTGGAAAGGTCTGCAAGCGTTACCTTTGCATCCTGTACCCGGCTTGCAATTGCTAAACCGATGCAGCCGGATCCTGTGCACAAATCTAGGATTCTGGGTGCCTCATCCAAAAATAGCGCCTGCCGAATGGCAATTTCAGCCAATGCGCAGGTATCATCTCGTGGAATGAGAACATCCGGAGTCACCACCAGATTCAATCCGTAAAAATCCCACTCTCCCAAAACATAGGCAAGGGGTTCCCCCTTGACAATTCGCTGTGTTGCCGATTGCATTGCATCTACGACCGTATCACCAGCGTACTTGTCCCCGTCTGCAATCAATACTTCCTGGGATTTTCCTGTTACGTGCTGCAATAGCTGTCGGGCAAGCATCCCTGCCTGGTGGGGTTCTTCCGTGGCAAGGAATGCATGCCGGGTTTCTAAATACAAATCTGAATACTTTTTTACCACGCGTCGCTACCTTCCTTTTCCGGCAGCACTGCATTAACTGCTGCAATTGCTACTTCAATCATGTCATCGTCCGGCTCATTCGTCGTAAGGTGCTGCATCCACAGCCCCGGAGCCGTAACAATACGTGTCAGCCAGTTATCGTTTCTGCCCACCCAGCGATTCATCTCATAGCTGATTGAAACAACCAGCGGAATCAGCAGCAGTTTGAACAAAACCATAATAAGACGATACAGGAAACTCCCCTGCATTGCCGCTAAATCTGGGACAAGCCCCAGCAGAATCGAGGATGCCACACTAAACACCAGAATGGATAGAATCATCACAACAAGCAAAAAGCTTGTGCCGCATCTGGGATGCAGTCTGGTCTGCTTGCGAACATTCTCCACCGTTAGCGGAAGTTGTGCCTCATAACAGCGAATTGTCTTGTGTTCTGCCCCGTGATAGGAAAACAGCCGTTTCATTTCCTTCATTCGGGAAATCAGTACCATGTAAGCCATGAAAATAATCATGCGAATCAGACCTTCAATCAGATTGATCCCGATATTACTCTGAATCCAGCGGTCAAAAAAACCGCCAACAACCATAGGAATCAGAAAAAAGAGCAGTATAGACAGCCCCATTCCCATAACCACAGCCATGCTCACAAGGAACTTCTGAAACCGTTCATTTCCCAGTTTGCTTTCCAGCCACTTGTCAAATTTGCTGGGTTCTTCTGAAACGCCATCTTCCTCTGGCGAAAGATCCGCAGAATGCATCAGCGCTTTCACACCCGTAATCTGTGCATCAAAGAAATTATACACGCCACGAATCAAGGGCCACCTCAGCGGTGATTTTTCTGCCGGAATCCGCCGATCGGACACTTCAATATTCAACCCATCTTTGGTACGGCATGCAATGGCATCCTTTTCCGGGCCACGCATCAAAATGCCTTCAATTAGCGCCTGTCCGCCAATCATCGTCTTAAATTTTTCACAGGAATTACAATTTTCATTCTTCGACATTTTATCATCCTCACTGCTTTACAGGCAAAGATACGGATACCAGCGTACCACCGCCATCGGCATTTTCCAGTTCCAGCGCACCCCCGTGCATCTGGATGATCTCATCACTGACTGCAAGGCCGATACCAGAGCCGCGAGCCTTGGATGCACCCTTGTAGAATTTCTTTTTCACCAGAGGAATTTCATCCTCCGGGATACCGGGACCATAATCCCGAATGTGTACCACAACCATATCGCCAGTACAGCGAATTTCAGAATCAATCCGTTTACCCTCTCCACCATGCTTGGCTGCGTTATCCAGTATATTAAGAAATACCTGCCGCATCCGCTTGGGATCACAGGGTATTTCCGGAATTTCATCGTCATTGTCCTGATAATTTAGAACAATACCCTCCTGTTTCAGGCGACTGCCATACATATAAACCGTATCCTCAAACTCCGCTCGTATATCCGTCATTTCGATATTCAGCGTCATGCGTCCATCTTGAATGCGGGTAAAATCCAGCAGCTCCACCACCATTTCAGTCAATCGCTTTGCCTCGCGAAGAATGATGTTCATGCCTCTTCGGGTTTGCATCGGATCCATATAATCCATAGAAAGGAGCGTTTCCCCCCAGCCCGTGATTGCTGTCAGAGGTGTCCGTAATTCATGTGAAAGCGACGAAATAAACTCTGTCTGGGTTTTTTCATTTTGGTTGATCTGAACCGACATCTCATTGATAGCATCGGCCAATTCTCCAATTTCATCCAGGTACTTTGTCTGAATCTGGGCGCCATAGCTGCCCCCTGTGATTCGCTTTGCCGTCTCTGTAATATCTGCAATCGGAATCAAAATAGAGCGAATATAATAATTGCTTGTAAACAGCAGCAGCAAAATAAAAATCAGGAACAGGCACACCGTTACAATCACAATATAGGCAATCTGCATATTCATGACTCGGGTACTTGTAACAAAGCGGAGAACGCCAATCACTTCGCCGCTGCTGTAAACCAGTGGCGTGGATACGGCCATAATCCGTTCACCGGTATTATCATCCACCCCAAGGAACGTGTGCGAACTTCTGGTGGTCATGGCCTCGGCGATTTCCGAGGTGTGGGGAGCTTTCCCCGCCCAGGGTCCATAGGATGATGCTACCAATCTTCCCTGGGCATTGATAAATTGCAGCTCGATATGATTTCGGTCTTCAAACGTTTCCGTAAAGTCCACACAAGACTGGTAAAACTTTGAGTAATCATAGTTTATGTTATCTTCAAAAAAATCCTTGGTTGTTTTTGCGCGGTAGCGCAGATCCGACTCCATGCCGGAGTAATAATAGGCCGAAAAGCTGGCTGTCACGAGAAGTATACAGACAACAGCCAACGGCACCACAACCAGAAATGTATTCATGAGCCACCTGCGCCGAAGACCGCCAATCTTTTTCATGTGCTGCCCTCTCTTCATTTCAATCAAGCGCCCCACTTATAGCCGAATCCCCATACGGTGGTAATATAAATTGGATTGGCCGTGTCGTCCTCAATCTTAATGCGAAGTCGACGGATATTCACATCTACGATCTTCAATTCTCCTTCATATTCCCTGCCCCATACGGCAGACAGGATGTCCTCTCTGGACAAAGCCCGTCCGGGATTCTGCATGAACAACTTTAGAATGGAATACTCCACCTGGGTCAATCGGATTCTGGTGCCTGCCTTTTCCAAGGTATGGTTGCGGGTATTCATGACAAATGGCCCCTGCATCAAAAGCTCCGAGGCTGCCAGAGAATCCCCACCGATCCGCCGATAGAGCGCATCAATGCGTGCCGTCAATTCCGCAGGAGAAAAGGGCTTTGTCACATAGTCATCTGCACCGGTCATCAGTCCCGTGACCTTGTCCATTTCCTGGGTTCTGGCCGTGAGCATGATAATACCCATCTGTTTATTATTTGCGCGGATGCTCCGACACACCTCAAATCCATCCGTATCAGGCAGCATAATATCCAAAAGAGCCACGCCGATATCCGGATTATCGTTTATTTTCCGAAGTGCCTCTTCGCCAGTGCCGGCCTCAATGGCCTCATAGCCTGCCCGCTTCAGATTTATAACAACAAAAGAACGAATATTGACCTCATCTTCCAAAATCAATACTTTTTTCATACCTTACCTCTCACAATTCTCCTGTTTTCCAATCGGACTGGATCAGATGAAATGCATCATTTACCTGGTCTTCATCCACACCCAAGAATCGGGCTGCATCTTCTAATTCTCCGGCATAAACAACAGAATCCGTTTTTTTCAGAACAAATCGATGATTTACCGCAGCCTGCGCAGAACGCTCTTCTCCAGTCAGTATATACAGTGTCCACAGCTTAGAAAGCTCTGTTTTATCCTCATCCCAAATTCCAAAGCAATATCGCCCGTTCCCTTCCGGGATAACGCATACCCGTGAGGCCGAGTCTGCCTCCAGTTCCATATACCAACCTTCCTGATAATTGTGATAGGTGTACAGTTTGGTCGTTTCCTCCCCCTGTGCATCCATCGCATACCAGCGAATCATATACTCCTGCTGTTCCTGCACCTCAGGCCCTGCAGGACACATGGCAACCAGTTCCGGAAGTTCCATAACGCCATCTTGATCAATGTCTTCTGGATAGACAAACTGGTTTCTGAGTGCCTCCGCACTTGTTACAGTTTCATCCAACAGCGTAATATTTTGGGGGACTTCTCCTACCAGTGAGATCACATCCGTCGTAATGGTATTTTCATCAATATAACTGGTGATAAATACCGCCGGCTCTGCTGAGGACAAGGCACCGGTCTTGATTCGATTCACATGTCCCATTGGCTGGGAAAGCGGAACCTCTGCAGACTGCTCAATTTGGCCCTGATGCATAGAAAAAATACTGACAACTCCATTGTCCTTCTCCGTTCTTCCCGGATTCAGGACAATGATTTCCTGCTGTCCATCCCCGTCCATATCATGGGCAAGGTACTCCTGATAGCTGGCAGTCAGCAATTTCTCCTGTTCTTCCCCTGTAAATTCATACACCGAAAGGCTGCGCAGAACCTGATTTTGGATCTGGTGTCCAACAATCATTTCAAGCCCCTGCGCTCCATCCAGTTGTACATAATCCACCCGTTCATAAGCCGTACCAGTGCTTTCAATCGTATTGCTGAGATGGTATGCCTCATTTTCACGGGAAAACACCATAATCTGCAATGGCTTTTCTTGGGAGCCTTTGGCAAACACGATCACTTCTTCTGTGGAATCCCCATTGAGATCCACCATTTGTACAGGTTGCTGATTATCTCCGGAAATCGGCGCACAGAAGGACATCTTCTGCATTGCCGTTTCCATAACCGTTTGCAAATTGGTGAAACTTTCTGAGCGTCTTGGGAGGCAGTACATCTGATCCACAGTCATGACACACCCGCATAGTGATATGGCCAGCGGCGCAATGACTGCACCCATTATCATTCGTTTGCATCGATTCAATGTATTACCCCCTTTCAACAGCATATTATATCACTTTTCCACTAAAAATGGAAGTTACTTTAGTACAACATTCTCATTACCCAGCCGATTTTTGAGTTCATTCAGCATAGATTCTGCCAAATCACACCGGGTTCCTCTGCGCACTTTCGTATCTGCAAAATATAGTATAACACTGCTCTGGCCCGGAAACATATTCAAAATGGCCTTCACTTTGCTGTAATTTGGATCCTGCTCGCTGTTGATGCGCAAATATAGGGTACCGGTTGGTTTTTTAGGCGCCGGAGTTTCCTCTTGTTCGAACATTTTCTGCGAGAAATCAGAAATTGGTCTCGCTCGATTCACAATGATCTGAGGATCTTTGTCATCTCGAAAAGAGACTCTGCCGGTAATAACCACCGCAGAATTTTCCTTCAAATATCCACCATACTGACTCAGCACATTGGAAAATGCAAGCATTTCCAGTGCCGCAGTATCATCTTCAATGGTCACATTGGCCATCAGCGAATTATTCCGGGTGGTCCTCATCTTCACCGTCTGCACAATACCGGCAATGCTGACAATCTGGTCATCCGAAAATTGGCTATCTTCATCCAAAAGTGCAACAATGGGAACAACATGGGTGTTTTTCAGAAACGGTCTGTAATCATCCATGGGATGACCACTTAAATATAGCCCCGTGGTCTCTTTTTCCATCGCCATCAGATCCGCCTTACTGAGTTCCGGCAGTGCAGGGATTGGAATGGCCGCACCGGGTTCATCCTCTTCCATCATGCCAAAAAGCCCCATCTGACCTTCCAGATTTTTCTTGCGGCTGGAAACAATCGAATCCATCATACTGTCATACACCGCCAGCAGTTCGCTGCGGTGTCTTCCAAATCCGTCCATTGCTCCGCATTTAATCAGATTTTCCACCGCACGCTTGTTGAGTTCCTCTCCCATCCTCTGGAGAAAATCTTCCAGCGAACGGAATGGCCCCCCCTCTTCCCGCTTTGCAACCATGCTGCGAATCAAGCCCCTGCCGATATTCTTTACCGCACCAAGGCCAAAACGGATGTTCTTTTCCTCGACAGTAAACACATCTTCTGACTGGTTAATGTCGGGGGGAAGTACCGCAATGTTCATTTCTTTACATTCGGCAATGTAACTGGAAACTTTTGTAGCAGAGTCTAAAACAGAGGTCATCAGTGCTGCCATATACTCTCTGGGATAGTGACACTTTAAATAAGCAGTCTGATAGGACACATAGGCATAGCAAACTGCATGTGCCTTGTTAAATGCATAGTTTGCAAAATCGACAATTTCATCGTAGATAGACTGAGCAGCCTCTTCACTGACCCCCTTCGACATGGCGCCAGGAATATTTTGCTCCGGGTCACCGTAGACAAAGGCCTTTCGTTCAGCCTCAATGACCTTCATCTTCTTTTTGGAGATTGCACGGCGAATATTATCCGCCTGCCCCATGGTGTATCCACCCAGACTTCGGAATATCTCGATAACCTGCTCCTGATAGACAATACACCCATAAGTAACCTGGAGAATTGGCTCCAGCAGGGGTGTTTTATAGGTAATTTTCCGATGGTCATGCTTATTTGCAATAAATCTTGGAATGGAGTCCATGGGGCCAGGACGATACAGCGCCACAATTGCCGTCAGATCTTCAATGGAAGTGGGCCTCATGTTGATACACACGCCTTTGATTCCCGCAGATTCCAACTGGAACACACCCTGGGTCTTACCTTCGGACAGCATCTGGAATGTCTCAGGGTCATCATCTCGGATATTCTCAACAGAAAAGTACGGCGTATGACGACGAATTTGTTCTTCGGTATTCTTGATAACCGTCAGGTTCCGAAGTCCCAAGAAATCCATTTTCAGAAGTCCCAGTTCCTCGATTGTGGTCATGGTGTACTGGGTAACGATGGTATCATCGTTCCGTGACAACGGCACATAGTCACACACCGGACGATCCGTAATCACCACACCAGCTGCGTGGGTTGAGGTGTTTCTGGGCATTCCCTCCAGACTTCTTGCGGTATCAATGAGTTTCCTCACCCGTTCATCTTCTTCATACATGGCCTTCAGCTGAGGTGACGTTTTTAGTGCCTCATCCAGCGTAATATGGGGTGTGCTAGGTACCAGTTTCGCAACCACATCTGTCTCTGCATAGGTGAAGTTCAGCGCACGACCCACATCTCGGATTGCACCCCGAGCTGCCATGGTACCGAAGGTCGCAATCTGTGCCACATGATCGGAACCATATTTACGCATCACATATTCTATAACCTCGCCTCTGCGTTCCTGACAGAAGTCTGTATCAAAGTCCGGCATGCTCACGCGCTCAGGATTCAGGAATCGCTCAAAAATCAGCGCATACTTCATGGGGTCTATTTCTGTGATGTGCATACAGTACGCCACGATAGAGGCTGCACCCGAGCCACGACCGGGGCCCACCGGGATACCGGATTCCTTGGCATAACGAATAAAATCCCAGACGATGAGATAGTAGTTTACATAACCCATCCGGCTGATGACATCAATCTCATATTCCAGTCGATCCTTGTATTCCTGAGATGGATTTTCATAGCGTTTAGCAAAACCATCGTAGCAAAGTTTTCGAAAATATGTTTCGCTTGTATACCCCTCCGGCACCGGGAAAGACGGCAGATGATATTGCTTGAATACAAATTCCACATTGCACCGCTGGGCAATCCGAACCGTGTTCTCAAATGCCTCTTCATATCCCGGAAACAGGGCTTTCATCTCCGCCTCACTCTTGAGGTAAAACTCCTCTGTTTCAAAGCGCATCCGGTTCTCTTCATCCACTGTTTTTCCGGTCTGGATACACAGCAGTACATCCTGCATTGCTGCATCCTCTTTGCGCAGATAATGGGCATCATTGGTGACAACCAGCGGCAACCCCGTTTCCCGGGCCAGGCGCTGAATCCCCTGATTCACAGGAATTTGCGCATCAATGCCATGATCCTGCATCTCAAGGAAGAAATTCCCTTCACCAAAGATCCGCGCAAGGTTTAATGCGTATTCCTTTGCCCCTTCATAGTCGTTGTGTAACAGCCTCTGTGGCACAGCGCCTCCGAGGCAGGCCGACAGTGCAATCAAGCCCTCGTGGTATTGTTCCAGCAGCTCCAGATCCACTCTCGGTTTTCCGTAAAATCCATTTGTAAAAGCCTGCGACACCAGCTGACAAAGATTTTCATATCCTTTCATACTCTCGCACAAGAGCACCAGGTGATATGCCTCGTTGTCAACGCCATGCACACGATCTGACATTTTTCGGGGGGCTACATAAACTTCGCAGCCAATAATGGGTTTTACCCCCGCTGCCTTGGCTGCCTTATAAAAATCAATACAGCCATACATGACGCCGTGATCCGTAATCGCTATGGCATCCTGCCCCAGCTCCTTCACCCGATCCATCATTTTTTCAATGCGGCAGGCGCCATCGAGCAAGCTGTACTCCGTATGAACATGCAAATGCACAAAACCCATTAAACTTCCCCCTTGGCTATCATCATCAATTTCTTTAATCGTTGGTTCATTGCGGGTTTTGTAATCGGCGGTTCCATCATCGCAGCCAATTCTGTCAGACTGGAGACCGGATTCTGTTCTCTGGCCAGAGCCGCCTGCTGCAACTTTGCAGGCAGCCGCTCCATCATGTTCCGCTCCCGTATGACACGAATGGCATTGATCTGTTCCCGGGCCGCATCTACAACCTTTGATGTATTCGCCTCATCGCAGTTACAACGGCGATTGACCTTGTTTTTCAGTTCTTTCTCTAATCTGGCCTCAATGATTCCCATGGCAGCAACAGGTGCACCCAAGAAAGTGAGGCAGTCGGAAATCAGGTCACTTTGTTTCAGATACAGCACCTGACTGCCGCTGCGGCTGGTCATTTTCGGGTAAAATCCCAGTGTCTCCTCCATGAGTGTATAGGTCTCCCGACCAACCGCCTGATGGGCAGTCACAAACTCCAAATGGTATCCCTTGGCTGGGTCTGTTACCGATCCTCCGGCCAGAAAAGCACCCCGTAAAAAAGCAGTGCGGCAGCACTCATCCTCCAATACGGAAAGGTTTACATGCAGCGACAGCATCTTATCCAGCTCAAATCCATAGGTATGAAAAATAACCCCCAGCTTTTTGGCGTCTGAAATCTGAAATACCAACTTCCCCGGCGCTGCCACCGATGGAAACTCATCAAACTCCAAGCCAAAGGCTTTCCGAAACAATTTGGGCAAAAGCATCGCAAGATCCCGGCTCTCTGTGACGATTCGGATGGTATCCTGGCTGAATGTGTTGCTATATAGCAGGATTCCGAAAGCCTGAGCCACGGCGCAGCATCGTTTCGATGGAAAATCCCTGCAGATTTCCGCCTTAGCTCCGGCAGAAAAGGACAGACTCATTCCATTCACTCCCTCATTACCAGATTCGTACTTCCGGTTCCAGGCGAATACCGGTGTGGTCATATACGCGGTCAGAAACCTGCTGCAGCAGACTCTTCACATCTTCAGCCGTCGCACCGCCCAGATTTACCACAAATCCTGCGTGTTTCTCAGAAACAGCCGCACCACCTACCCGGAACCCCTTTAGACCGGTCTGCTCAATTAAGGCCGCTGCATAGCCGCCCACCGGGCGCTTAAATGCAGAACCAGCACTGGGCATATCCAGCGGCTGGGATGCCGTGCGTTTTCCAATCAACTCCTTGATTCGACTGCGGACTTCTTCCGCAGGTTTTGGCTCTAGTTCAAATTCCGCTGCAACCACAATCCATGAATGATCCTGAATTGCACTGTGTCGATAGGAGAAACCAATCTCATCACGATTCAGCCATCTGCAATCACCGTGCTCATCCACAATTCTTACCCGGGTACATACATCCTTGATTTCCCCGCCATAGGCACCGGCATTCATAAACACACCGCCGCCAACGCTCCCGGGGATACCATGTGCAAATTCCAAACCGGAAAGGCCATGACCTGCCGCAAAAAGTGCCGCACGACTCATGGTCACACCTGCCATCACCCGAATACCGGTATCACTGATGCGTTCCATACCGTCCAAGCAGTCCTTCAAACAAATGACCAACCCCCGGACACCCGCATCCGGCGCCAGTACATTGGTTCCTGCACCCAGTATAGCAGGTTTTATGTCCATTTCATTGGACAATTTTAACAGCATAGCAAGCTCCTTTTCATTTTTCGGCAGTGCGACACATTCTGCATTTCCGCCGATACGAAAGGACGTAAACTTAGAGAGCGGCTGCTCACTTCGCAACTCTAAAGATGGGATATTTTCCCTTATTTTATCAATAATTTGAATCATTTTAAGTAAAACACCTCCGGGTGTATAATAATCACAGTATATCATATTGCATCATTGTTTTCAATTGTCACCTAGCGTTAATTTTTTGTTACGAAAGAAAAAGGGCAACCGAAAAAACGGTTGCCCTTTTAAAGATAATCCTTATTTTTCCACGATCTCCAAGACTTCCATAGGACATGCCTTGACGCAGATACCGCAGGCGATGCACTTTGAGGTAGGAGCATCATCATTTGCCACCATGACCTTCATGGGACATACTTCCACGCACTTACCGCAGTTGGTACATAGTTTCTTGTCGATCATGTAAACACCCGTCTTAGGGTTCTGGGTGATTGCGCCAGCCTCACAGACCTTTGCACACTTGCCGCACTGGATGCAGGTCATCGGCTTAGCACCGCCATTCTTGCCCGCTACAATCTGGATGGCAGACTTATCGGGATCGAATGTCTTGTAAAACGCAACAGAACAGGCTCGAACGCACTCCAGACATGCCATACAGGCAACGTCTTTTTTGACAGAGAGTTTCTTCATAGCAGAGGATTCTCCTTTTTTTATTATGTAGTCTCCATCATTATATTATCATTAGATAAAAATTTCAATAATTATTTGATATTTTTTTCCCGATTTAAAATCTTGGTATGAAATTGCATATTTTCCTTATATATTTCATTAAATAAGGGACTATTTTTCTTGCAATTGGAAATACTGTAGCTGTCAGGCGCATAAAAAGGAGGATTATTATGAAAAAATATATCTGTGGTGCAACAGCATTGTTGCTGGCAGCTACGCTGCTTTTCGGCTGTGGCAATGGCAATGTCTCTAACCAGCCTGGTGGGAGAATTACCGACCCCACGTCTATTACACCTACCATCATCCCAGAACCGACCATGACATCAGAAACGAACCACTCTGCAAATGCAGGGACAAATCCAACAACACAGGCCAATGGCGATAACACTCTCACCACCGAGATGACTACCCCCTTCCCTGATGGAACTACCGGCACTGAGGATTCATCCAGTTACACTGAACGCAACCGTACTGACATCAACCCGTAAAAAATGGCGCGGATTAAATCCGCGCCATTTTTTTGTAATCCTATATCTGAAAATATTCCGTTTCCCGAATAAGTCAACTCTACTTTCGGTAAAAACTGTTTCCGCCAATAAATTCCCGGATCAAGCTTGTGGGAGGTATCTCATCATCCACACTGGCCTCCTGGACAAAGTTCAGGATTTTAACCATTGCCCGTACTTCATCATAATAAGGATTTTCCGGCTGAACCGCAGTCAGCAGCGGATAGATATGCTTTTTCAAAACAGCAATCTCGTACAGCGTTGAACTATTGAAAATCACATCCGCATTCTCCTGGTAGAGGAAAATCCATCTTCTCTCACCCCGCTGAACAGAATCCCACATAGACAGCGTATGTTCAACCGAGGAGCCCCTGGTCTCATAGTCTCGCACCGTACGTCGGAGCAGGCGAAGATAACTGGTTGGAATTCGATTGTGATTATCCAGATTCAGGGGAATCAACGCACTGACATACATTTTGAAAATCAGTGCAGGGTCCACATGATCCGGATGGAGCACCGGATTGAGTGCATGCAGTCCCTCTACAATTACCACGCTATCATCGGCAAGCCGGATGCGATTTCCGTTCCATTCCCGCCGGCCTGTCTTAAAGTTAAACTGGGGAATTTCGACTTCTTCACCAGACAGTAATTTCTGCAGATCTTCCCTAAATAGCTCCGTGTCAATGGTATTGATATGCTCCAAATCCAACTTTCCATCCGGGCCAGGTTCAATCAGATTTCGATCAATATAGTAATCATCCAAACTCATCAGTACCGGACGCATCCCATGAACCCGCAGCTGCACCGCAAGACGGTTTGCAGAGGTGGTCTTTCCTGAGGAACTGGGACCTGCCAGCATCACTGCTTTGGCTCCTCGGTCGCAAACCATATCTGCAATCTGAGAAAAGCTCTTTTCGTGGAGCGCTTCGTTCACGCGAATCAACTCTCTGATTTTGCCACTGCATACCAGATCATTTAAATCCGCAACACTCTGGCAATCCAGCAGTGTACACCACCGCTCCCCTTCCGAACAAACTCTGAAGAAGTTTGGCATTTGGGTAAAACGGGCCAACCGATCTGGATTGAGGGAATCCGGAAAAATGAACATAAAGCCCCCGTCCACAGCAACGATATCCCAAACAGTCAAATACCCGGTAGAGGGCATCATTTCTCCATAGTAGTAATCCACGAAATCCCCGTAGGTATATACATCGAAATGGGGAACCGTTCTCCAGGAAAGCAGCCTTGCCTTATCCTCTTGGCCATCTTTCTTGAAATAGTCAATGGCCTCCTGGGTGGAAATACGCTTGCGCAGCAGGGGAATATCCTGAGCAATCAGTTCTGAAACTCGGGTCTTCAACGCATCTACAGAAAAGTCTTCACAGGCAACCTCAATATAGACTCCCTGCCCTACTGTAAAATTCATCTTTGCTGTAACGCCCGGGTATAGTTGATGCAGCGCCAAAAACAGCACAAACTGAACCGTCCTGGTATATGCCTCACGACCAGTGGGATTACTATAACGCAAAAGCTTGATTCTTCCGCCTGAGGCCGCCATTGCTCTGCGCTGAGACTGAACTGGCTCTGCATCGTGACTTTTTCGGACAGGAACATAATTCAGCGTAAAAATCTCCCCGGCAATTTTTGCTGCCAGTGGGCGTGCAGACAATTCCTGAGAATCCAGCCCCAGTGCCCGAATCAAATCCAGAAGTGTCTGCCCCGGCTCTGCCTCAATCATATTGTGATCAATCCATAGTTTCATCATTTGGCCTCCTTCTGCGAATCCTATGCCAGCGTATGATGCACCATGTCTACTTCCCAATTGACATGATGTCATAAGGCGTAGTCTGATATACAAAATAGTTTAACCAATTACTAAAGAGAAGATTTGCATGGCCTCGCCAACGAACGATCGGCTCCTGAGTGTCATCATCACCTGGGAAATAATTGGCAGGAACTTGAATCGGCAACCCCTGATTTTTGTCACGGATGTACTCCCGTTTCAGTGTATCCGGATCATATTCAGAGTGGCCCGTTATGAAAATCTGGCGGCCCAGCTTGTTCATCACTGCGTAGACGCCGGCCTCTTCCGAAGATGCCAAAATTTTCAGTCCCGGGACCGCTTCGATATCCGCCCGTTGTACGGTTGTATGGCGGGAATGCGGTGCCCAGAAAACATCATCGAACCCTCTCAGCAAAATAGCCCGCTTGTATTCAACCTTATGGGGATACACACCAAATAATTTCTCCGGTAACGGATGCTTTTTGATTCCATAATGGTAGTATAGCCCCGCCTGCGCCCCCCAGCAGATGTGGAGGGTCGAATGCACATGGGCTTTGCTCCACTCCATAATCTCACACAGCTCAGGCCAATAATCCACCTGTTCAAATTCCATCTGTTCTACCGGTGCACCGGTAATCACCATTCCGTCAAACTTTCGTCCCTTGATTTCATCAAAGGTCTTGTAGAAATTCAGCAGATGCTCCTGAGAAACATTTTTCGATTTATGTGTGGACATGGTCATCAGTTCCAGCCGAACTTGCAGGGGGGTGTTTCCCAGCAACCGGGACAGCTGCGTTTCTGTGACAATCTTTGTGGGCATAAGGTTCAACAGCAGAATCTCCAACGGACGAATGTCCTGACTGCATGCCCGCTGCTGATTCATAACAAATATATTTTCCCGATGCAGGGTTTCTGCCGCAGGAAGGTCATTGGGGATTTGAATGGGCACAGAACACCCCTCCTAGTTACACGTTTGCAATTGCCTGAGCAAGGTCTGCAATCAAATCCTCTGCGTTTTCAAGTCCGCAGCTCAGACGAATCAGGTCTGCACCCACGCCCGCTGCATTCAGCTCTTCATCTGTCATCTGACGATGGGTCGTGCTTGCAGGATGCAGGCAGCAGGTTCTGGAATCGGCCACATGGGTTTCGATGGACCCCAGCTTTAGATGTTTCATAAATACTTCTGCTGCACCGCGGCCACCCTTCAAACCAAAGGAGATCACACCGCAGGAACCATTAGGCATATACTTCTTAGCAAGCTCATAATATCTGTCGCTTTCCAGCCCACAGTACTTTACCCACGCCACTTTTTCATGGTTTTGCAGGAATTTTGCAATTGCAAGTGCATTGTTACAGTGCTGTTTCATACGAAACGGCAGACTCTCAAGTCCCAGATTCAGGTAAAACGCACTCTGCGGGGACTGCACACAGCCCAAATCTCTCATCAGCTGGGCCGTACACTTGGTAATATATGCACCTTCCAGCCCAAAGCGCTCCGTATAAGTGACACCATGATAGCTCTCATCCGGGGTGCACAATCCCGGAAAACGATCCGGATACTTTGTCCAGTCAAATTTTCCGCTGTCTACAATGACACCACCCAATGCAGCGGCGTGTCCATCCATATACTTGGTGGTAGAATGGGTTACGATATCTGCCCCCCACTCCATAGGACGACAATTCACAGGCGTTGCGAAGGTATTGTCCACAATTAGCGGTACACCATGCCTGTGGGCAGCAGCGGCAAACTTCTCGATATCCAAAACCGTCAAAGCAGGGTTGGCGATCGTTTCCCCAAACACAGCCTTGGTATTTTCCTGAAATGCGGCATCCAGCTCTTCCTCCGTGCAATCAGGATTGACAAAGGTGACCTCAATGCCCATACGCTTCATGGTCACGCCAAACAGATTAAAGCTTCCGCCATAGATTGCGGAACTGGAGACGATATGATCACCGCAGGATACTATATTAAACACAGCAAGGAAGTTTGCAGCCTGACCGGAGCCGGTCAACATTGCAGCAGTACCACCTTCAAGCGCAGCGATTTTTCTTGCTACGGCATCACAAGTGGGATTGGCAAGACGGGAGTAAAAATATCCGTCTGCCTCCAGATCAAATAATTTGCCCATATCTTCAGAGGTCGCATATTTGAATGTAGTGCTCTGACAAATGGGAATCTGGCGGGGTTCTCCGCTGGCAGGACTATAGCCAGCTTGAATACATAATGTCTCGGTATGTAGCTTTGAATCCATAATTGTCACCTCAAGGTATTAGATGAAAACTATTTTACTGTCTATTGGAGGGTTTGTCAATCTGACAGCAAGGCCTCGATCCCGCTTTGCAGACGTTCCTGTGTCAGCATTCCGCTTGCTACATTGTAGATGTATCCATCTGCGTTCACAAAAAGCGTCATAGGAACGCCACTAAGGCCATATGCAATTGCAGATTCCGAATTGTCATCATAAAACACCGGGAACGTGTAGTTCCCATCCGACAGGAATTTTGCGGATTTTTCTCTGCTGTCACCGAATCCGGCAGACATATTTACCATCATAAACTGGACGTCCTCGCCATAGGTTTCCCACGCAGACTGAAAATGGGGCATTTCCATCTTACAGGGGCCGCACCAGCTGGCCCAAAAATTTACTACCACCGGTTTTCCCCGGTAATCTGACAGTTTATGCTCTGCACCATCTTCATCCACAACGGTAAAATCTGGTGCAGTCTTCTGGGTGGAATCACCGGTCCCCTGCATCTGGGTGTCAAGGGAGACTTCTCCCGCCAAACGCTGATACAGCAGAACACATCCACCCACAATAATCGTCAGGGATAATAGCATTACAATGAGCTTATAAGTTGAATTCTTCATTTCATCGCTCCTTATTTTACAAGATTCAACAGTTGATTTAACACGCCGGTTGCCATCAATACACCGATAACAACCAACGCGATCCCGCAAATCCGATTGATGATATCATAATTGCGCTTGATCCATCCAATTGCATTTTTGAGCTGATCGATTAAAACAGCACTAATCAGGAATGGAACGCCAAGGCCTGCAGAATAGCACAGCAGCATGCCAACTCCCACCAACATACTTCCCTGCTGAGATGCCAACATCAGCGCAGAACCAAGGAATACGCCCACGCAAGGGGTCCATCCAATGGAAAATACGATGCCAAAGACCATTGCAGACCAGAACGTCATATTGTCTGTATTGGTCTGAATCTTAGAGCCGCTGAACAGATTCCACTGAATCACACCAAGGAAGTTCAGGCCAAAGAGAATCACAACCGCACCACAGACGATGTTTACCGCTGTGTGATAACGCTGCAAGAAACTTCCCAGCGTTCCAGCTAATGCTCCCAGTGCAACAAACACCATGGTAAAACCAAGCACAAAGCCCAGCGCACATTTTAATGTTTTTCTTGTAGTGCGTACTGAGCCACCGGCAAAGTAACTAATGTAAATCGGCAGCATAGGCAGCAGACAAGGGGAAATAAATGTAATGACACCCTCGAGAAAAGAAATAAAATATTGCATATATTCCTCCTAATTTTTTTGTTTTTTAATCCTACCATAAAACGCAAAAGATCACAATAAAAAACGCACCGCGTTTGCGGTGCGTTAAAAAAAGTTTACAATTACTTCGCACGTTTCCGTGCCAGATACTCGTCAAGTTTCTCCTTCATGTTCTCCGGAATTTCCTTTTTTACGGGGCATCGCTTGGCATTCGCCATCCGCTCAACAAAGGAGCAGATAAAATCAATGTCCCCCACCATATGTTCCATGTTCATGACAGCCATGGTATCGTAGCTATTATGGATGGTTGCCGTATTTCCGGGTGCATCCCGTGCAAAGCTGACCGCCGGGATACCTGCATCTGCAAAAGGCGTAGAGTCGCTGGAATAAACGCCCTGGCTGGATTTCATGCCGAAACCTTTCTCACTCGCAAAATAGGAAATATAGCTGCAAAGCGCCTCTTCAGCAGTGCTCACTGCAATGAATTGACCCATAATCGAACCAATCATATCCAGATTGACGTTCAGAACAATATGTTCCAATTCTTCCGGGTGATTTGCAACATACGCTTTAGAGCCCAGCAAGCCACGCTCCTCGCTGCCGCACCAGATAACACGGATTCCATAATGATGGCTCACCCTTGCAAAATACTCTGCCATTGCAAGTATGCCAATGCTGCCGGACATATTGTCATAAACGCCTTGACTCAGGGATGTGGAATCGTAGTGCGCCGTCAGTACAATGTAATCATCTATTTCACCAGGCAGATCCAGAATCACATTTCTGGATTCCCCCTTGTATTCATCCTGAACCAGATGAATCCTGGCCATCTTTGCATCCTGATTGACCAGTGCAATGGCATCCTTGGCATTGATATTGACGCCCGGGATCTTATTGCCATTGCTGACATAGCTGCGCAGCTCTCGCTGATCGATATCCCGGTCAACATAGTTCGCATTACCATCATAAGTAATGAATCCAACTGCTCCATTTTTCAGAAGATCCTGATAACGCCAATAGCCCATATAGCCGTCAATCATGACGATTTTCCCCTGACAATTGGACAGACTATATGCATCTGTATTGGCTAAATAATAAAACGGAGCCTCAACTGTGCCCGATCCTGAATTAAAGTACCCTTTGCAACAGATTTCCTTTCCGTCCACAGTCAATGTTGCTTCCCTTATCGCAGCCATATCCACAGGAAACGGTTCAATTCTGGCTTTGCATCCAAACTTAGCACACTGATCCACCAAATACTGTGCGCATTTTAGCTCCTCATCTGTTCCGCCCATCCGCACATATGCATTGTCTTGAAACAACTGATTGATTCTCTCTACATCCATGATAGATCCTCCCCTAGCAATGATAGAACCATTGTATCACACATTTTTTTATTTACAATTGCAAGTATTACAAAAAAGGGAAGTCGCTGCTGCGACTTCCCTTTACTGATTACCAATTTGTTGCGCATGTTCCTTGATTGCCTCAAAACTTTTGCGGCTGATCACGTGCTCAATCCGGCAGGCATCTTCTGCAGCAGTCTGCTCATCCACCCCCAACGCGTTCAAAAAGCACTTCAGCACCGTGTGCTTTTCATAGACGCTTTGGGCGATTTCTCTGCCGGCAGGCAGCAGTTTAATCTCACCAGATTTATCCATTTCAATATATCCATTGTTGCGCAAATTCTTCATCGCAACACTGACGCTGGGCTTTGAAAACTCCAATTCATTGGCAATATCAATAGAACGAACCGTGCCGTTGCGTTTTTGTAAAATCAAAATCGTCTCCAGATAGTTTTCCGCAGATTCCTGAATAACCATCAGTCTACACCCCTTCCAGAAATTTGTTTCATTCTAACATAAATCAAGTGAACATGCAACCGCCGAAAAAGGAATCCCAAACAGTGCCGGGATTCCTCTTTATACGCTATAACCAGCTATCAAACATGAATCTTAAAAACGATTTTCCGAACAAAGCAATCTTTCTCTGCGGAAAGTCCCGGTAAATGGGCATCCTCCGGCTCCAGGAGCAAGAATGTTCCTTTTTCCAATACGAAATCCAGTTTTGCATCGCCTTCGTAAAATGCAATATCCTTGCCTTTGCTGTATTGCTCCTGCACAAGATTGACATCGCTGAGGTTGGCAAATCGAATTTTTTCAATACCTTGGGCAATGTACTGCACATCGATATAGTCCTTGTGGGCCTCAAACATCATTTCAGAAGTTTGTTGTTTTGTGCGAAAGCTCTGGATCATTGCGAACACCCGCTTGCCATCAAGCTCGTACGTACCGTCATCCAAGTTTGTTTCATTGAATTTCTCTACAAAATTAGAAATTAGCTCCAAATCCTTGTGAGAATCGTAATATAAAGACGCATTTGACATTTTATCAAAAATTATCATTTCAATCACCCCAAGCAATTATAGCAGATTCAGCCATAAAACACAATGGTTATCTAAGTGACACTGAATTTTCCTGCCTCATCGCACCACTTGACGGTTATAAAAAATCCCGACTTTCAATTCTTATCATAAAAGAAAAAGCCGGGATTTTCTATTTTATTACCAGAATGAAGATCGCAAAATTAGCAATTGACCTATGATGTTAAACTGTTTTAATCCTGATACTCGCGAAACAGCTTTGCAGTACGATAAAGATAAACCAGTTTCAGAATGCCCACTACAAGACCACAGATTAAAGCAGCAATCGCTACGAGCAAAGCAAAGACCGGAAGAATCAGAATCAGCACAATACTTACACACATACCTACGTTGCCAGCAACAAACCACGCCCAAAGCGTATTCCATTTTTCAGACATGACATGATCCACACCTGACAAGACCGCAGAATGCGCCATATATTCATTGTACTCGCCTACAAGTGATACTACCAGGCACGGAATCGTAAAAAGCAATGTCCACTCAGGTGCTTGTGGGCCTGGTGCTATGAATGCCAACGATGCTGTAACCGCACTGGTCACCAATATACAGATACCCGAAGTTAAGTAATGACGATTTTCAGAACGGAGTCTAATCAGAATAAATCCGTAAAGTATAGTAGAAACTGCACTCAAAATCTGACCCGGAAATAACAATGACGGAGCCCATTTAACCACCGTGTCATTGGTCATAATACTGGCAAAATTACTTGGAATAAACAGCCAAAAAAGGACCCACAGCCATTTCCCAAGAACGGGTGCCTGTTCTGATAAAATCTTTTTTTGCTTTTGTTCTTCCTGAATTTTCCTGATTCGAGATTCTGGAATATGATCCTTACCGAGCAATTTACCGCAAGTACCAGAATATGCGCATGTTTGGCAGGACTCATGTCCCTTGCTTGTGCAGCACTGTGCCAGTTCACAGTCACCGCTAAACTGTCGGCCAGGGCCGAATTTACATCCGGGGCAATTTAGGTTTACCCGATCGGTACAAGTTCCGCAGCTTTTTCCACAAAATGTTTCTGCCATATCGATCTCTCCTTTGCTTAGTCCCTTATTCTGCTAATCAGACTGTTTTATATTCTGCTGATTATATGATACTCCTGAAATTTGCCGCCGTCAACTGCAAAGCGCATCCATTGTGCTGAATTATGATGAAACATCTGCATTCGTTTCTGTCTTTTTCAGCAATAACGCACATTTATCCACCATGTCATAAAGATACATTTTAACGCTCCTTGCAAAATTCCCGTTCCATGGTATAATAGTGCGGACTTTGACAATTGAGGCGATCCCATGTATCTAATTGACATACACACCCACGTATATCCCCAGAATATTGCCCACAAGGCCGCCACCAGCATCCGGGACTATTACCAATTAAATACCCGTGAAATGGATGGCACCGTGGATACCCTGCTGCAGCAAGGGAATAAAGCAGGCATTCGCCGGTTTGTAATTCTTCCGGTGGCAGTAAAACCAGAATACACCAAGCACATCAATAATTTTATTCTGGAACAGGTAAAAAAGCAGCCCAGGTTTATCGGCTTTGGCACCCTCCATGCCGCCATGGAGAACATCCAAAAGGAAACAGAGTATATTCTCCGTCAGGGACTGCACGGCATTAAAATGCACCCAGACACCCAGCATTTTGCCATTGACGATCCGCGTCTTTTCCCTGTGTACGATCAGATTCAGGGGAAACTGCCCGTGCTGTTTCATATGGGTGATGCAACGCTTGACTACTCCCATCCGGCAAGACTTCGCCGGGTGCTTAAACAATTCCCAAAACTTCAGGTGGTTGCAGCACATTTTGGCGGATACCGAATGTACGAAACTGCCATGGAATATCTCCGGGATACCAACTGTCTGATGGATATTTCCAGTTCCCTCATGTTTATGCCAGAGGGTTTGGCTGAAAAATATATCAATATTTACGGTGCCGAACGCTTGGCATTTGGCACCGACTATCCCCTTTGGGATCCGGTTCCACAAACAAAGCGTTTCCTTCAGTTGAACCTTACGGATACACAGTTTGAACAGATTGGGCACAAAACAGTGGAGCAGCTTTTACATCTGTGATTGCGACTCATACACTCCATTTGACAAGGTTCTTATGCAAGGATATAATACAAATATCTGAAATTATGGAGGTAGCTATGTTAGAGGAAATCAAACACCAAGCAGAACTGGTTATTCAGGAGCTGATAGAGGCTGCAAAATTAAAAAAGGGTGATTTGCTTGTAATTGGCTGCTCATCCAGTGAAATGATTGGCAGCTGCATTGGCAAGAATTCAAGTCTTGAGGCAGCACAAGCTGCGTTTTCCGGAATTTATCCTACGCTGAAAGAGCGTGGGATTCTCCTTGCGGTTCAGTGCTGCGAGCATTTGAATCGTGCCCTTATTGTAGAGGAAGAAACCGCAGTACGATTTGGGTATGAAATCGTCAACGTCCTTCCTCAGCCTAAAGCAGGCGGTTCATTTGCAACAACAGCATGGAAATCCTTTGCGCATCCCGTTGCAGTGGAACACGTCCGGGCAAACGCAGGACTTGACATTGGCGGTACGCTGATTGGTATGCACCTGAAGGAAGTCGCCGTTCCTGTGCGGCTATCCATAAATACCATCGGCAAAGCGAATATTCTCTGCGCTCGGACTCGCCCAAAATTTATCGGCGGTGAGCGTGCTGCATACGTGGAAGAATATAAATAAGATCTTTACAAGATACCCATAGGCAGGCCGTCCCATTCGATTGCATGGGACGGCTTTTCTGGGTTTGTTTCTGGCTGCCCAGCGAAATCTGATAAGCCTAACCACCACAATTTCAAAAGCAAATGCTGAGCATGGACAATCACCAGCATGGTATCATTTATGTATCCAATCTTTCCAGTATTCCACAACCTTGACGAAATGGAGAATGGTTTATAAAATACGATCAGGAATTTTGGAAGTTGAGGCGGAGAATCACATGACATTGACACAATTTGACCAAACATTTGTTGAAAGACTGAATCCTCAGCAGAAACAGGCCGTCCACACCGTTGATGGTGCTGTACTATTGCTGGCAGTTCCGGGAAGTGGAAAAACCACTGTCTTGGTCACCCGATTGGGATATATGGTTTACTGCAAAAATATTGCCCCAAGAAGTATCCTAACCATGACATATACGGTTGCAGCCACAGTAGAAATGCGGCAGCGTTTTGCATCCATGTTTGGAAATGTCTATGCTTCAGACATGGAATTTTGCACCATTAACAGCTTGTCTTCTCAAATCATTAAGTGTTATGCAAATTCTCACGGAAAACGGCAGCCCTTTGCTGTCATTGAAAGCGGCGCTGCTGCAAAGCTGGTGGGTCAGATCTATCAGCAAATCCACGGAGAATATCCGACGGAAAGCACCATTAAGGACATTCGCACCGGCATAACATATGTCAAAAACATGATGCTTACTGATGAGGAAATCCGAAAATTAGATATCGGTATCAATCATTTTGAGAAGATATTCCAAACATACTGTGCCTGCCTCAGGCAGGAACAGCTCATGGACTTTGACGATCAAATGGGCTATGCGCTGACGATTCTGAAGAGTTATCCCTCAATTTTGGAGTATTTTCAGGAACGCTACCGATATATTTGTGTAGACGAATCTCAGGACACCTCTAAAATTCAGCACGAGATTATCCAATTACTGGCAGCAAAATACAAGAATATCTTCATGGTGGGTGATGAAGACCAAAGCATCTATGGCTTTCGAGCCGCCTATCCCGAGGCACTTTTGAATTTTGAAAAGGACTATCCCGGGGCCAAGATTCTTCTGATGGAACAAAACTATCGCTCCACAAGAGAAATCGTCGCAGCCGCCAATATTTTTGTAGCAAAGAATCGCTTTCGTTACGAAAAGAAAATCATTCCAACCCGGGGCAGCGGAAAGGCCATCCAAAAAATATACACCGCCAATCGCATTTCACAATATAAATACTTATATGAAATTGCCCGAAACTGCACCCAGGAAACAGCCGTGCTGTATCGAAACAATGACAGCGCATTACCACTGATCGATTTGTTCGAACGCAACGGGATCCGATACAACTGCAAGAAATTTGAGGATGCATTCTTCTCCCATCGAGTTGTAACGGACATCCTCGATATCATCCATTTTGCATATCACCCACTGGATGCTGATACCTTCCTGCGTATCTATTATAAATTTGGCAGTCCCATTACGAAATCTGCCGCAATATATGCCTGTGAGCAAAGCGCAAAATCAGGAAATCCAATCTTACAGGAATTGAGTCGCTGTCCTGATCTGAGCAGCTATGGGCAGGAGGCTGCTTTTGATTTATATACATTGCTCCCTGAAATTCCGAAACAATCTGCGGAAACGGCGCTGATCCAAATATGGGGCACCTTGCACTATAGCAGCTATGTCGCAAAAAACAAATTGGATGCCGGAAAATATGACATTCTTCGCATGCTGGCCAAACGGGAGACCTCTCCCCAATCGTTCCTGCAAAGACTTGAGGCCCTAAGGCAGCTGATTCAAAGCCATGTCAATCAGCCCGACAACAAGTTCATCTTATCCACCGTGCACTCCAGCAAGGGACTGGAGTATGAGCGGGTGTATCTTCTGGATATATTGGACGGCATTCTTCCTGCAAAGAAGTTAGCCGAAGTAAAATCTGCAGAGGACATTCAGCAATATGAAGAAGACCGGCGGGTTTACTATGTGGCTATGACCCGAGCCAAAGATGAACTGTATTTATTCAGCTGTCCTGACAGGAGCTCTCAATTTACCTCTGAAATACTGACGACCCTGACTCCGGAAGTGGTTGATCCCGAGGATGTATTCAGCAGTTTCAAGCAGAACCTGTGCGGAAAAAGCTACACCCACAAAGACTTCGGTAAAGGTAAAATCCTTGCCCATTGCGCTGACCTGCTGTTGGTGGAATATCCATCCCAGCATACCCAGCTATTGACCCTCCTGCAAATGCTGGAAAACAGAGATACATCCATAAAATTCTCTGCGCATCCACCCGCTCTCAAGGCAAGTGTACCGGATGCCGCTGTTGAAAATATTGCATCCACGATTCAAATCGGAAGTCGTGTCAGGCACAAAACCTTTGGCCCCGGTGTGGTTCTGTCCATCTCAGACGGCATTGCGGATATTAAATTTGATCAAACCAATGATATAAAACGAATCCTGTTGGACATCACCATAAGAAATGGTATTTTGACATAATCACACCAAAACAAACCAGACCGCCGGTGTACCATGTTGTACATCAGCGGTCTGGTTGATTCATTCCTGATTTCGCTTACTCAATTGTATCTGCACAAAAGAATTCCTCTTCCAAGGCCAGTGCATTCTTGTAATATGCATAAGGAACATAAAATCTGGTTCTTTCGACGCCAGATCCCAGTTTTGCAGCTAATCCGGCACCCAATACGTTTTTTGTGAGAAATGGAATGTCATTTTGGGAAAGCAAATCAGATAGTGCCTCCGCCCAGATGAGCTCTTTCTCAACAAGATAGCAATAATCATCGGATAGAGGTTCTCTGATTTGTTTGCTGCCGCAGACTGGGCATTTGGTACTGTTTACAAGCAGATTACAATTTGGACAATACATCACATTCCCTCCTTCATGTTGTTTGGCGGACTCATATCGATCCAGATGTTCACTCAGGATTCGCTCAAGGGCGGTTGTCATCTGCTGCCCTTTATCATCTGCATACCGTTCCAGGCGTTCATAAATCTTGCGATCAATATAGTAATTGATAAAGCGGCCGTCCTTTTTCTTTCTCGGCATATCCCTTTTCCCCATTTCATTTGCAGGCTGCGTATCTTTGCTTTGTAATATCATTATATCATATTATATTGAATTATCAACATAATTCAATATAATATTTTTGAGCCACCCTGTTTTGCTTAAACGGGGTGGCTCATTCAACTTATCCTTTTTTGCCTTCTTTTTCAAGCAGGCTCTTATAGGTCATATCCATGCCAAGTGCGCCCAGCGGGGCTGTAATTAAGATTGCCAAAACTGCAACCGACAAGACAATTTTTCCACAGGGGAGTCCCATCGCCAACGGAGCTGAGCCGATTGCGGCCTGAACGGTTGCTTTCGGCAGATACGCAATGATGCAGAAAATCCGCTCTTTCACCGTCAGCCGTGTCCGAATCAAGCATACCATTACACCCAAAGAGCGAACCACCAGCGCAATCAGTATCATTCCAATTGCCGCCACGCCAGCCATCATGGTATAACGAATATCCACTGCCGCACCTACCAGCACAAAGAGGATCACCTCCGCCGCAATCCAAAGTTTTCCAAATTTCTCGGAAAGCCGCTTTGATACGAACGCAGTACACTTCATTTTGAGCACACATGCCATGCTCACCACTGCTAACAACCCTGAAACCGATATGCGTCCTTTTAACCATGTTTCAACCGCCATCAGCAAGAACGAAACACCCAAAACAATTATAACTTTCATACTGTTTCGCACGCAATGCCTGTGGGCATATGCTGTTTCAAAAAACAGGCTTAACGCATATCCCACAACGGCTCCCATCGCAATTCCCAGAACAATAGAAATGGGAATATTGGCAAAATCCAACAGATGCGCGCCGCCGCCTTGTGCGATACTTGAAAAGGTGGTAAACAGAACAATTACAAAAATATCATCGCAAGATGCTCCGGCCAAAATGAGCTGCGGAATGCTTTTCGCTGTTCCGTACTTACTCTCCATCAGCTGTACCATTCTGGGTACCACAACCGCTGGAGAAACCGCCGCAAGCACGGCCCCCATGACTGCCGCATCTATGAGGCTGATTTTGAGAATATAAGGCGCAAACAGAACATATGCAAGAATCTCAAATGTCGCAGGGATACATGCCATCATAACCGCAGGACGGCCAACCTTCTTTAGGTCTGAAAAATCCAAGGACAGTCCCGCTTTTAACAAAATAATAATCAACGCCATCTGCCGCAATTCCGAGGAAATCGACAGGATCGATGGAGAGAGCAAATCCAATACATACGGCCCCAAGACAATGCCCGTAACCAGCATACCAATGATACGGGGTAATTTCAGTTTCTGGCAGAGAGCCGCCATAGCCAGTCCTACCAGAAAAATCAGTGCAAGCGATGTTAACATATTCTCTTCCTTTCTCAAGTAAAAAAGCTGATGGTTCCTGCGATTACATAAATCACGGAAGTCATCAGCTCCATAAGCGGTTTGGTTTTCAACGGGAGAATTTCATAATATGTGATTACATCATATTTACGCCATACCGTTAATACGATTTTGTCTTTTCTGCCGTGAACAGGATTGTACCTCCGCCAACAAGGGCCGCAATCAGGGATACCATCACCATCGTCTGTGCACCAAAATGCTGACAGAGAATGCCGCCTGTGGACATCGCCATCAGATTGCCCACTGTACATGTGGCGCCAAGATATGTCTGTGCGCGAACAGACTCTCCCCTTCCCACAACCATCTCTGCATAGTTCACAGAACTGATGGTATAAAGTCCATAACCCAGCATCTGAGTCGCCTGTGCCGCATAAATCCCCATAGGTGTGGTTGACAATAATATTCCGATGCATTTTACCGCTACAAAAACACTTGCGAATCGTACCCATTTGTCACAGCGAAGTTTTCGCATCAGCAGAGGGAAAAAGAACATCACCGGCAATTCAACAAAAGCACAGATTGCTGAGGCGATTCCCTGCTCCCCTGCTCCGCCGTTTTTGACCAGCATAATTTGGTACATGAAATTGCTGACCAGATTATGGCTGAACTGCAGCACAACAGAACCTGCGAGAAACACTGCAAACAGTGGATATTGTTTCAAAAATCCGTTCTTTTTTCCTGCCTTCGGCTGGACTTGAACCTCTTGTGCCAAATTCCGCTCTCCGGCAAAGTGATACCAGATTGCAGCTACCACCAGTGCAAGCGCACAGATTCCGCCCACCGCCGGCACCATGCGATAGCCACGGCCCCGCACCAGCATACCAGTAGTATAGGCAAGGATGCTGTAACCCAGCGATCCGATTCCCCGCGCAATGCTGTAATTGGTGGGTGATCCGCGCTTAATTGCGTCCATTCCAATGGCATTTGTCCACGATGGTAAAGTCTGCATCAGCATACATGCGATTCCGAAGAATCCAACCGCCGCAAACCCAGGAATGTTTGGCAGCCACACAAGGAAATTACTGATCAGCATGGTGATTCCAAGTGTTACCAAAATCCCCCAGACCTTGATTTTCGGGTGTCTTGTGATCACCTCTGCCAGAACCAGCTGAAGCACAAACGAGATTGCAGTGCTGACTCCCAGCAAAAGGCTAATCTGGCTGTCGCTGAATCCAAAGCCATAAAGCACATTACTGGAAAAGCAAAGTGTCACCGCATAAAAGCCCCAGCAGACAATTTGCAGCATTGCATACGCCGCTGTGGCATTCCATTTCTTTAATCGATTATTTTCCAAATATTTCATTCCTTTATGATTATTTTTTTGCTTATTATAGTGTCCTTTGCATAAACGCATGACAAACTCAACATATCAGAGGGTTGCTTCGACAGTCCTCTGATTAGATTTTTCATTTCATACAGGTATTTACATCGCCTAATTATGCAAGAAACAAACAAATTTCATTTTCTTATAGACGCATCACATAGATCCAGCAAACTTCCTTCCAGCCCGACATGATAACAGATTTTTCATGATTTCGCAAGCATTTCCCTAAGAATTCATCCATTATTACCAGAAGCGTTTTATTCCTGACTATCGAATTTATCCATGTTCCCCCCGTGTTTCTGTTGAAATCTCCTTGATATTCCGATATAATGATTCTGATAGCAATGTTTGTCAGTGAAGGGAGTTATATTCTATGGCCGATTTTACAAAGAAAGCCATTCGCAATTCGTTTGTAAAACTACTGAACGAAAAACCCCTGAAGCAGATTACCGTTCGGGACATTGTGGATGACTGCGGCGTAAACCGTAATACATTTTACTATCACTTTCAGGATATTCCCCAGCTGATCGAAACCATCGTAAAAGAAGATGCAGACCGAATCATTTTGGAAAATCCGGAAATCAACTCACTGGAAGGTTATCTGGATGCCATCATCGGGTTTGCACTGAAAAACAAGAATGCAGTGCTGCATATCTATCGTTCCGTGAACCGTGACATTTACGAGCAATACCAGTGGCGTGTGTGTGAGCATACCGCTACAACCTTTATTGACGGTGTCCTGAATGGCAGAATGATATCCCCATCAGACCGCAAACTGTTGATTGATTATGTGAAATGTGTCAGTTTCGGACTTGTAATGGGATGGCTGGAGGACGGTATGCAGGATGATATTCAATCCAATGCCCATCGTCTTTGCGAACTAAAAAAAGGTGATCTGAATCAGGTGATTGAACGCTTTCAAAATCATGAATGATCTGGGTTATTAGACAAACAGAGCCCCGTGCCTAAATTATAGGCACGGGGCTTTGCTTATCCGTATGCAGTTTCTGATCTCATTATTATAATAGTGTCATAACAAATAGCAAGGGGACATCTATGTAGTTTAGATGGATCCTCAGCATCACATTTTCAAAGGAGGTGTCAACTTTGATTTCTAATAAACAACTACGGATGGCAAAATGTGGCTATATCATTCTTTCCTCTCTGCTTTGTGCGCTGGGAATCACACTGATTGCCGTTCCAAACTTCTCCATATCCCTGCTGTGCTGGATTGGCGGAATCCTACTGATCCTATTTGGCTGTGTAAAAATTATCGGATATGTTTCCAAAGATCTATATCGTCTGGCATTCCAATTTGATTTGGCCTTTGGCATTCTCTTGATTTCTCTGGGAATTATCTTACTTGTTCGTACAGATGCAATGATTCACATTATTTGCAGCCTTCTTGGAATTTGTATTCTGGCAGACGCACTGTTGAAAATTCAGATTTCCATTGATTCCAAAAAATTTGGAATTCGTCAGTGGTGGATGATTTTTAGTGCCGCCATTATTACCAGTGTAATTGGTTTCTTTCTGCTGCTTCGTCCCTATGAAAGCGCACGAATGGTAATGATACTGCTTGGAATATCCATCCTTGCAGAAGGGATTCTGAATCTGATTACGGTTTTAACCGTAGTAAAGATTTTCCATCGAAAGTTTCCATTAGAAGTTGATTCGGAAACTTAAAAATGATACTCAGCCGGTTTCGACCGGCCGTACTAGGAAAGGTTTGTGAATTTCATGCGTTTTTCTAAAGCGGTGGTAAAATACCGCATTCCCATTTTAATTCTGGCACTTGTGCTTATGATTCCATCGTGTCTTGGCATGATCAACACAAGAATCAACTACGATATGCTGGATTACCTGCCCGAAGACATGGACACCGTCATCGGACAAAACGAGTTAATGGAAGACTTTGGCAAAGGTGCATTCTCGTTTATAATTGTAGAAGATATGCCCAATAAGGACGTTGCCAAACTGAAAGATAAAATCGAACAGGTTGACCATGTGGAAACCGTTATCTGGTATGACTCATTGTTTGATCTTTCCATCCCCATGGAACTGCTGCCAGACAGCATTCTAAAAGAATTTAACACAGAAAACAGCACCATGATGGCAGTCTTTTTCGACAGTGCTACATCTGCTGATATCACCATGGATGCAATTCGAGAAATTCGTTCCATTTGCGGCAGACAGTGCTATGTTTCTGGTATGTCCGCACTGGTCACAGACTTGAAAGACCTGTGTGAAAAGGAAGAGCCCATATATGTTGGCATCGCTGTTGCCCTTGCCTGCATAGCCATGCTGCTGTTCCTCGACAACTGGCTGATCCCCTTCGTCTTCCTGCTGTCAATCGGCATGATGATTCTGGTAAATATGGGCACCAACTACTTCATGGGAGAGATTTCCTATGTGACAAAAGCCCTCTCCGCTGTACTGCAGCTGGCCGTTACCATGGACTACTCCATTTTCCTGTGGCACAGCTATTGTGAACAGCGGGAAAAATACGACGATCATAAAAAAGCCATGGCTGCTGCAATCTCCCAGACACTGACCAGTGTGGTTGGCAGTTCCATCACCACGGTTGCAGGTTTCATCGCACTGTGCTTTATGACGTTTACCATGGGCATGGATTTGGGCATCGTCATGGCAAAGGGTGTTCTGTTGGGCGTTCTCGGATGTGTCACCATCCTGCCTTCCCTGATCCTGCTGCTGGATAAGACTTTGCAGAAAACCCAGCACAAGCCCCTGATCCCAAACATGCGTAAATTCTCAGAGCGTGTGGTAAAAAGCTCTGTCCCGCTGCTGATTGTCTTTGCCATCATTCTGGTGCCTGCCTATATGGGCTACAGTGCTACCAACGACGAAGTTTACTACGATATGGGAAAATGCCTGCCCGAAGATATGGATTACGTGATTGCCAATAACAAGTTAGTAGATGATTTTGACATTGCATCTACCCATATGCTTTTGGTAGACCGTACCGTACCAACTCCCCAGGTTCGCAAGATGATTGCTGAAATGGAGCAAGTAGACGGAATCAAGTATATCCTGAGTATGGAATCCATTGTTGGATGTCGAATTCCCGAATCGTTCTTGCCTGAATCTCTGGTTGAAGTGATGAAGAGCGACAAATGGGAACTCATGCTCATCAACTCCGAATACAAGGTCGCCAGCGATGAAGTGAACACCCAGATCAGCACATTGAATGAAATTCTCAAGAAGTACGACGAAGCCGGTATGCTGATTGGTGAGGCCCCCTGCATGAAAGACATGATCAGCACCACTGCTCATGATTTCCAGGTCGTTAACGCCGTATCCATCATTGCAATCTTCATCATCATCGCTCTGGTTGAGAAGAGCGTTACATTGCCCTTTATTCTGATTACCGTGATTGAAACTGCAATCTTTATAAACCTTGGCCTGCCTCACTACCTGGGACAGAGTCTTCCATTCATCGCTCCCATTTGTATCAGTACCATTCAGCTGGGTGCAACCGTTGACTACGCCATCTTGATGACCACTCGCTACAAGGTAGAACGCATCCAGGGTGCCGACAAAAAAGCCGCTGTCTGCACTGCGCTGGGCGCATCGATTCCCTCCATCATCGTATCCGGTATGGGGTTGTTTGCCGCAACATTCGGCGTAGCACTCTATTCCAAAATCGATATCATTCACTCCATGTGTATGCTGATGGCAAGAGGCGCTGTGGTCAGTATGATTTCTGTAATCCTAATCCTGCCCGCACTGCTCCTGCTGTGTGACAGAGTAATCTGCGCAACAACATTTGACATGAGACAAATTCGGCATTGTAAGAACAAGGAGGTCAACTCAAAATGAAAAACAAAGCAATAAAAGTAATGGCACTTGGGCTGGGTGCTTCAATTCTGTTCGGCACAGCAACCACTGCCGTGTATGCATTAAATAGCGACACCAAAGCCCCCGCCAAAGAATCCACAGCCGTTGTCACAGCAACGACAAATTCCGGCACCGCAACTAAGGATGAAACCGTCTATGTATTTGCAGGTACAGATGGCGCTGTACAAAAAGTTCTGGTCAACGACTGGCTGCAAAATTCCAAGAATGCAGAAACCCTGAACGATCAGTCTACTCTATCCAATATTGAAAATGTCAAGGGTGATGAGGAATTCACCACCGATAAAGAAGGAAATCTTATCTGGACTGCCAATGGCGAAGACATCTATTATCAAGGTACCACCGATCAGAAGATTCCCGTTGAAATGTCCATCCACTATACTCTGGACGGAACGGAAATTTCTGCTGAAGAGCTGGCAGGTAAGAGCGGCAGAGTGACCATTCGTTTTGACTACAAAAATACCCAGTATGAAGAAGTCAAGATCAATGGCAAGAACGAGAAAGTCTATGTGCCTTTCGTCATGCTCACCGGCATGCTGCTGGACACCGATGCATTCCATAATGTGACTGTCTGCAACGGTAAGATGGAAAACCTGGGTAATGAAATTGCAGTCATCGGCATTGCCCTGCCTGGTATGCAGGAAAATCTGGCAATCAATAAAGAGGATCTGGAAATCCCCGATTATGTGGAAATCACCGCGGATGTGGAAAACTTCCAAATGACCACCACCATGACCATTGCAAGCACTGCTCTGCTTGATGACTTCAACTCCGAGGATCTGGATTTCAGCGAGCTTTCCAAGTCCGTTGATAAGCTGGCTGATGGTATGAATCAACTGATGGATGGTTCCGATAAGCTATACAATGGACTTTGCACCCTGCTGGATCAGTCCAATGTTCTCATTTCCGGTATTGATCAGCTTGCAACCGGTGCCACCAGATTGCAGTCCGGCGCAGATGCGCTCAGCAGCGGCGCCTCCCAGCTCCACTCCGGTGCGTCCCAGCTTGCTGATGGTCTTGACTCCTTGAATGCCAACAGCGATGCACTCAATGGTGGTGCTGAGCAGGTATTCAACACACTGCTCTCTACTGCAAATACCCAGCTTGCGGCTGCCGGTCTATCTGTTCCAACCCTGTCTATCGGCAACTATGCTGAGGTGCTGGACGGAGTCATTGCATCCTTGGATGAAACTGCAGTCTATCAGGCTGCACTGCAACAGGTCACCGACGGTGTCAACGCTCGTCGCGGTGAAATTGAAACAATGGTCACCGAGGTAGTCAAGCAGCAGGTTGAGGCTGAGGTTACTGCCCAGGTTACCGCCGCTGTACGGCAGACCGTTACCCCGAAGGTTCAGGAGAACGAGGTTCAGTTCCGCACTGCCGTTTTGAAACAGGCTTTGAACATGACTACCCAGGAATACGAGGCTGCTGTACAGGCTGGTCTTGTCACTCAGGAGCAGCAGGATACCGTAAATGCCGCTGTTGAATCTGCAATGGCTGCAGAAGTTGAAAAGCAGATGGAGAGCGAAGAAATTCAGGGTAAGATCTCCGCACTGATTCAGCAGACTACCGCTGAGAAAATGGCAAGCGACGAAATCCATGCTATAATTGCAAGCAACACCGACATTCAGGTAGAAAAGGCAATCTCCGATACCATGGCATCTCCTGAAATTCAGGCAAAACTGCAAGCCGCTGCCGAAGGCGCACAGTCCGTAATTTCTCTGAAATCCTCTCTGGACAGCTACAACGGATTCTATCTGGGCGTCATCGCATATACATCCGGCGTTTCCAGCGCCACTGCCGGTGCTCAGGAGCTGAAGGCGGGCACAGATACGCTGACCAATGGCATGTCTGATCTGGAAACTGGTGTGGATACACTCTCCGATGGCATCCACACCATAAAGGATAAGTCCCCCGCTTTGATTGATGGGATTGCGCAGCTCAGAGATGGTGCTAAGCAGCTTGATGACGGTCTGAAAAAGCTCATGAAGGAAGGCATTCAGAAAATCATCGATCTGGCTGACAAGGATCTGGAAAACCTGACCGCTCGCCTCTCTGCCTCTATTGATGTTGCCCATAACTACACCTCCTTCTCCGGAGTCGATCAAAACACGCATGGCCGCGTAAAATTCATTTACAGAACAGATTCCATTGATGGGATAAAGAATGCAGAATAAAATCTAAAATTTTTTCCGACCCAAGAAATAGAAAACCACACTGTCCACTTGACATAAAGAACCAGATGATCTCCATTTCAATTTCACATGGATTTTACATTACCTTTCTTTTTAACTTTACAAATAATGGATAGAATATGTTTGTAACAACGATGAGCGCTGTTACAAACGTAAATGAATAAATCTAAAACATTTGCAAATCGAAAGGAAATTGAAATGAAGAAAAGAATATTTTGCACCTTTGTTGCATCTGCTATGATTGCAGGCATGTTTGCAGGCTGTACCGGTACCCCCAGTGAAACGACAGCTCCCGTCGCTGGTACCGATAACACCACCCCCGCCGTTGTAGCTGGTACCGTCACTACCGATGGTTCCACCTCCATGGAGAAGGTCATCGGCAGCCTGGGTGAAGCATTCCAGGAGCTGAACAAGGATGTCACCGTTACCTACAACCCCACCGGTTCCAGCTCTGGTGTCAAGGCTGTTCAGGAAGGCCGCTGTGACATTGGTCTGGCAAGCCGCGGTCTAAAGGATGCTGAAACCGAAAGCGGTCTGGCCTCCACCACTCTGGCACTGGATGGTATTGCAATCGTTGTAAATCCTCAGAACCCTGTTTCTGATCTGGATGTTGAAACCATCGCTAAGATCTACACCGGTGAGATCACCAACTGGAAGGATGTCGGCGGCAACGACGCTGAGATCGTTCTGATCGGCCGTGAGGCTGGCTCCGGTACCCGCGACGGTTTTGAATCCATCACCGATACCAAGGACTCCTGCAAGTACCGTCAGGAACTGACCTCCACCGGCGACGTAATTGCAACCGTATCTCAGAACCCCGCTGCAATCGGCTACGCTTCTCTGTCCGCTGTCAAGGATAACATCAAGGCTCTGACTGTTGGTGGTGTTGCTCCCTCTGAGGAAACTGTTAAAGACGGCAGCTATGTAGTACAGCGTCCCTTCATCCTGATTACCAAGGCAAATGAAAAGCTGTCTGACACAGCACAGGCTTTCTTTGACTACATTACTTCCCCCGAAGCAGCTCAGATCATTACCGCCGCAGGCGTAGTTCCTGTCAGCGAATAACAGCCAAATTAAGCGGCGGCTTTTTAAGTCGCCGCTTTTCTTTTAGAAAGGTAAAATATGAAGAAGAATAAACAATTGGAAAATATCGTTCACGGTATTTTCTTGATTTGCGGTCTGATTACTGTGGGCTGTGTGCTGCTGATTACCATTTATCTCGTAATTTCCGGCATCCCGGCCATTCTGGAAATCGGACTTGTTCCATTTTTGTTTGGAGAAACCTGGGCATCCACAGCTGCACAGCCAGCTTATGGCATTCTGCCCTTTATTCTGACCAGTATCTATGGTACTGCCGGGGCGATTGTACTGGGCGTACCTGTTGGGTTTATGACCGCTGTATACCTGTCCAAAATTGCATCTGCTAAGGTAAAATCCGTTATGGAGGCCGCCATTAGCCTGCTGGCCGGAATTCCCTCTGTCGTATACGGTCTGGTGGGTATGCTGGTTCTGGTTCCCGCAATCCGCAAGGCATTTAACATCCCCGATGGTGCCAGCCTGTTTGCAGCCATCATTGTGCTTGCCATCATGATCCTGCCATCCATCATAAAAGTATCCATGACCGCTTTGGACGCTGTTCCTAAGGAATATGAGGACGGTTCTCTTGCCCTGGGCGCCACCCCCATCGAAACCTATTTTCGCGTTTCTGTCCCCGCTGCCAAAAGCGGTATCTCCGCAGCGGTTGTTCTGGGCGTGGGGCGTGCCATCGGCGAAGCCATGGCCGTAATGATGGTTTCCGGTAATGCCCCCAATATGCCGGGGTTGTTCGAGAGTGTCCGATTCCTGACCACCGCTGTTGCCAGCGAAATGTCCTATTCCAGCGGCTTACAGCAACAGGCTCTGTTTTCTATCGCTCTGGTATTGTTCCTGTTTATTATGCTGATCAATGCCACCTTGAATTTCTTTATGAAACGGAGCAAGGAGGGTTAATATGCAGACAAACACAATGAAAGGCAAGCGTAAAGCCTATATCGCAACCATGCGGATTCTAATGTGGGTATCCACCGCCCTCACCGCAGCTTTGGTGGTGTTCCTAATGGGATATGTGCTGTATAAAGGCCTCCCCAATATCACATGGCAGTTACTCAGCACCAAACCCAGTTATCTGACAGAAAGCATTGGCATCCTGCCGGATATCCTCAACACAGTATATATTGTGCTGGCTACTCTGGTGATCGTCCTTCCTCTGGGCGTCGGGGCTGCTGTTTATCTGACAGAATATGCCGCCAACAAGCGCATCGTCGGTATGATTGAATACGCCACCGAAACACTTTCCGGCATTCCTTCCATCATTTACGGTCTGGTTGGCATGTTGTTGTTTTCCAATAACATGGGAACCTGTCTTATGGCCGGCAGCCTGACCCTGGTTATCATGAATCTACCCACCATCATGCGCACCACCCAGGAGAGCCTTAAAACAGTGCCCCAATCCTATCGAGAGGGTGCTTTTGGCTTAGGCGCAGGAAAATGGCGTGTCATTCGCACTGTGGTTCTGCCCAACTGTGTAGACGGTGTTATCACTGGATGCATTCTGACAGTAGGCAGAATTTTGGGCGAATCCGCTGCCCTGCTGTTCACCGCCGGTTTTGCACATGCCGTCAACGGAATTGTGGATGGATTGGCAAGTCCCGGCGCTACCCTTACCGTTGCCCTTTATGTTTATGCAAAGGAACAGGGCGAATTTGGTGTGGCCTTTGCCATTGCCGCTATCTTAATGATTATGACCGTTCTGATTAACCTATCTGCCACTTTGGTTGGAAAATATTATCGCAACAGGAGAAGTATATGAGCAATATTATTACTGCAAAAGATCTCTGTCTATGGTACGGACAGTTTAAGGCATTAAAATCCATCAGCATGGATATCCCGGAAAAGAGTATTACCGCATTCATCGGGCCTTCCGGTTGCGGTAAATCCACCTTCTTAAAAACGCTGAACAGAATGAACGATCTGGTCCCCGATGTCAAAATCACCGGTGATGTCCGTTTCCGGGAGCAGAACATCTTCGATTCCAATGTAGATGTAAATGAGCTCCGCAGGGATGTGGGTATGGTGTTTCAGAAACCAAATCCCTTCCCCATGAGCGTTTATGACAATATCGCCTATGGCCCCAGAACCCACGGCGTGTCCAGCAAATCACAGCTGGATGATATCGTAGAGCAGGCTCTGAAGGACGCCGCTATCTGGGATGAAGTTAAAGATCGCTTGAAAAAGAATGCTTTAGGACTTTCTGGTGGTCAGCAGCAGCGGTTATGTATCGCCCGTGCTCTGGCTGTTCAGCCCCAGGTTCTTCTGATGGATGAACCCACATCCGCTCTGGATCCGATTTCCACTTCCCGCATTGAGGAACTGGTTAGCGATCTAAAGAAAAAGTACACCATTGTCATGGTCACGCACAACATGCAGCAGGCTGTTCGTATTTCTGACTATACAGCTTTCTTCCTGCTTGGCGAGTTGGTGGAGTTTGGAAAAACCGACGAGCTGTTTGCACAGCCAACAGATAAGCGGACAGAAGATTACATTACGGGGAGGTTCGGATAATGAGAAGTCGTTTTGATGCTCAGCTTGCACAGCTGAATCGTGAAATGATAGAAATGGGTGCTCTGTGTGAAGAGATCATCTCTATGGCGGCAGACGCACTGGCCAAGTGGGACGATCAGCTGAAAGAAAAAATCACTCCAGTTGCATATGCCATTGACCAAAAGGAGCGGGATATCGAATCCCTGTGTCTGAAGATGCTGCTGCAGCAGCAGCCAGTGGCAAAGGATCTGCGAGTGATCTCCGCTGCACTGAAGATGATTACCGATATGGAGCGTATTGGCGACCAGGCAGAGGATATCCTTGAAATCATCCCCTATCTGAATGGTCACACCGTAGCAGTACACAATCAGATCCGGGAAATGGCAAATGCAACCATTCGCATGGTTACAGAAAGCGTTGATGCCTATGTTAAGCAGGATACCTCATTGGCACAGGCAGTCATCTCCCATGATGACATTGTAGACGGATACTTTATTCAGATGAAAAAGGCGCTAATCGAATGGATTTCCCGGAAACCTGAGGAAGGTGAATATGCATTGGATCTTCTGATGATCAGCAAATACTTTGAGCGTATCGGAGACCACGCAACAAACATTGCTGAATGGGTCATCTTCTCGATAACAGGTACCCACAAAAACGAATCTGTATAAACACTGTATTAAAAAATCGACTCTGAGATATACTCAGAGTCGATTTTCTTATACACTTACAGATTCTACACACGGAATATCGCGTGCTCTCGTTTTCATCTTATGAGAAAGATAGGACGGTAAGTAAAACAGTGCTGGTACGATGATATAGAGGACATACAGAATCAGCGTGATCTGCACCTCGCTGAACCCTGCAAAAATGGTCTGCAACACAGGAAATTTCCCTCTAAAATACATATAATCTGCATCAATCGGTGAATAATTGATTATATTGGCTGGAATCGATACGATCAAGCTCAGTACGCATGGCAAGAACAGCTCCCACCAATGCGTTACATTTGTATAACGGTGTTCGCCGGAAAGGAGCAGCACCAGCCAAATAAACAACATACTCCCATGGAAGAAAAAGGTATGGAATCCAGGAAATGAGATACAGGAATAAGTCGTTAAACGAGCTACCGGGTACAGGAAATTGATAGCTGCACCCAAAAATCCCAATGTGCAGGTATAACCATAACCAATTTTTTTCCACACACCTTTTCCAAAAATCATCAAAGGCAGGGCATACATAATGATACTGCATGGATATAGCGACAAATCAACTGTCAAATCCAGCCCAACTGTCTTACCAGACACGCTATTCCAATATATAATCAGAAATTCCAAAACCACCAGAGTAATCCAAAGTCTCAAAAAAATGGGTCTGATTAAGTTTTTCCGCCTGGACACAAATATTGCAGATCCTATGATAATCACAACCAGAACCGCTACAAATGCATACTGTAAAGGCGTATATATCGTCCCGGGTATTTGGCTGGCTGGCACAAGATAATCCTTATGCGTAAAGAAATTCTTTATAACATAGCTGAGGTCTTTCATGGTTAATTCTATTATTCCTCCCGCTTTTCATGGTTTTTTCGAAACTGTCGTTATATTATAATAAATCATCCCATTTTTCAATGCTAAAAAGGCATTTTTAAGATAATCTTAAAATTCAGCATAATTTCTGTCATTAAAGGATAGCTGGCTCCTCTCATGACAATAAATGTCCCTAAAAATATCCGGGAATTCGTGAGAACTCCCGGATATTTCAGAAATTTAACCCTTCACGCCACCGGCAGTGACACCGGCAATAATCTTTTCAGACAGCGTAATGTACAAAATAAAGGTAGGCAGGAACACAATCACAACCGCTGCAAACATGCCAGACCAGTCACCTGTGTACTTCATGGAACTAATCATGGAATACAGACCAACTGCAACAGGACGCAGTGCATCATGGTTTGCAAAAATCAAAGAAAGGAAATATTCATTCCAAACGTTGATGAAGTTGAAGATCGTCACAGTGATAATTCCAGGCTGCGCCATGGGGAACATGATCTTCCAGAAAATCCTCATGGGAGGACAGCCATCGATCTCTGCCGCCTCTTCAAAACTCTTGGAAAGATTGGCAAAGAAGTTCAGCAGGAAGATTGTTGTATAAGGTACATTGATTCCGATATACAGGAAAATCAAAACCAGTCGATTTTTAATGCCGTTATCCACCAGGTTCATCTGAGCAATCAGGCAGAACAAAGGCAGAACGATCATCGCAACAGGAACGCCCATTGCGGCAACAAAGCCGGACTGAATCGATTTGTTTCCGATAAACTTAAAACGGCTCAGAACATAAGCGCAGGGCGCACAAATCACAATCAAGAGCGCACAGGATACAATGGAGTAAACCAGTGAATTCATGAAGATTTGGGAAACATTTTGGCTGGACCACGCTTTTCCATAGTTCTCAAAATGAAGTCCGGAAGGGAAACTTCCCACTTCGCCTTTAAAAATCTCCTTTGTTGTGGACAAGGATGCACAGACCACCCAACCCAGCAGGACAAATGTAAACAAGACCCATATACCTATCAGGATATACCCCGGAATCAGCTTGACCTGCTTGGTCATTTCACCAGACAGACGAGGTCCGTTATGTTTTTTATTGCTCATAATCGCACCTCCTTATAATTCCAAATCGTCATTTTTGAATAGACGATTCGTAATCAGGAACACCATCACAACAAAGAACGCAAGCAACATGCCGATTGCAGCGCCAATGCCTGCATTACGCTCGGTTACCGTATTACCGGAGCCAAAGGTTTGCATGTACAGGTAAACCAGAGGTGTGATCACGGCTGTGTCCGTGGTGACAGAGCTAAACAACTGGGACCAAAGGAAGAAGCCTGCACTGGTAATGGTCCACATGGTGATATTGGTCTTAAAACAACCCTTCAGCAGCGGCAGCGTGATATAGCGGAACTGCCGGGGCTTGGATGCCCCATCGATGGTGGATGCTTCGTAATACTGTGTATCGATAGACTCAATACCAGAGAGGAATATCAGCATATGATAACCTACCATGCCAAAGCAGTAGGCAATTAACAGTGACATAAATTTGTGCCCTGCATCCAACCATTGGAAACCGAGTGCATCAGCAATGGGCTTAAACAAGCCAAACTTATTAGAGAATACATACTGCTGCCACATCACCGCCAACGCAACAGCGGAAACGATATTAGGCAGATAGATGACAGCACGGAAGAATTTTTTACCCTTAATGCCGCTGGTCAGGATAACCGCAAACAGCAGTGCCAGAGACATGACAATCAATCCACCAATAAGCCAGATTTTTAGCAGGTTCAGCATTGCGGTTTTGAACACAGGGGTAGTCAGCAGTTTCATATAGTTAGACAAACCGGTAAAGCTCCACTGATCCATGGATGCAGTAACATTATCGATTTTATAGAAACTCATGATGGCAGTACGGATGATCGGGTAGACAAATGTCATCACGAAGAAAAACAGCGCCGGGGTCAAGAACGCAATGATCATCCCCCGATTTTTCTTTTGCACATGAATTCCTCCTCTCAAAGCATTGAATTTTAATCTGAAGAGGTGAACCTATATGTCCGTTCTTATTCTCTGCTTAGTTCAGGCATGTAGGTACGCCTCCAAGTCAGGCTCCAAAAAACAACTACAGAACATAATTGGGGCAGCAGCATAGCTGCCGCCCCAGAAACAGATTGTGAAATTCGCTTATGATGAATTACTTACCAGCAGCCTTCATCATGTTGGATACAAACTGCTCAGCAGTGATGGAACCACCGCACAGTTTCAGGGTGTTCTCCTTGATGGCGGGAGTGATGTCATTATTGGACTCAACGCCAACTGCCCAAGTCCAACGGGTGGTCAGGGAATCCATGACAGGCTTAACGCTGGACAGCAGTTCAGGCCACTCGGTATTGGTGGTATCAGCGGGGATACCGATGGACATGGTAGACAGATTCTTGTCAGCCTCGCCCTTGGTCAGGTAAGTAATCAGCTGGAAGGCCTCTTCAGGAATCTGCGTATTCTTGTTGATTGCCAGAACCTGTGCACCAAAGTTTGCAGCCTCGAGACCGGTCTTGCCGTTCTTTACCTCAGGATAGGAGAAACAGCCCCAGGCAAAGTCGTCGCCTGCCATATCCTTAACCTCGTTGGGCAGCCAGGAACCATTCAGGTACATAGCAGCGGTGCCCAGTGCCAGTTCGGTGTTCTGACCTGCGGGCCAGACATTGGATTCGATATTCTCGGAGAAGTAGCCCTTGGATGCCAGTTCAGCGTAATCATTTGCAAACTGAACAACAGCGGGATCATCCCACTTGCCGTTATTAACGATATCACGGACACCTTCTTCGCCTACCAGACGGCCCAGGTGGTAACCGATCATAGAGGTGATGTATGCATCATCACAGGTGATTGGGGTGTAACCAGCGGCCTTAATCTTCTCACAGACGGTCAGCAGTTCCTCCCAAGTCGTGGGAGGCGTAACGCCAACCTCTTCAAAGATAGCGGCATTATAGAAGAAGTTAAAAATGTTGGGCTGATAAGGAATACTCATCAGCTTACCGCCGCCGACTTCACGGCAAGCAGAAATCAGACCAGCAACAGCAGTCTCTTCATATTTGTTAGCGGCTGCCAGCTCTTCCAGATCCAGCAGGTAAGAGGCAAACGTGGTGTTGATGCGGTCGATATCTTCATCGAAAACATCGATGGTCTGGCCAGCATCCAGAGCGGGCTGCAGGCCCTCACGGATACCGGTACGGCCCTTAAACTGAAGGTCAACATTGATGCCAGTCTCAGCTGCAAACTTCTCAACAGCCTGAGCAATAGCCTGTCCCTGAGGCTCTGTAGACTCCCACATAGACCAGTAGACAACGGTCTTACCGCTGCTAGCGGCGACAGTTCCACCGGATTCAGAATTCTTAGGTTCGGTTGTGGTGTTGGGTTCCTGGCCACCGCAGGCGACCAAGCCGATAACCATTACCATAGCCAGCAACAGGGCAAGAATCTTCTTCATTTTGTTTCCTCCTAAAATTTATGATTTGTGGTGCATTTGCCATTTTGCATAATGCCCTTCCCATTTGGAGTATACTATACATCAAAGGTCTATGTCAATTGCAATTTTATACTTTATTAACAATTTTATTTATTTCGCCAATAATAATACGTGCATTTTGTACAAATTTTATCATCACCAGAGGGGTATCTTCTTTTCCCTGCTACTTATATCCCCCATTTGGATCTGGTAAAAATTTAGCAGTGTTCTGCCACGACTTGATTCGACAATTTCATTGCATCTAAAAGTTTATAAATTCCGATTATATTTTACCCATTATCAACTATGCAAAAAGGTGCAGCCACTTCCGCGCTGCACCTTTTTGCGTTCTAGGATTTTGATTAAATTACGTGAGTTCTTTTAGACACCATCAGCAGGTCGCTCAACCCTTGACTGTCTTTTGCGTGATTCCTTCCTGATCGAACTTCTCATTCAGGAGCCGATTTTGCACATAGTCAAAGCCCAAACGGCTGATGGTGTCAGCAAACCGCTCGCCGGTAATGCCCTCGTCACGGAACAATAGAATTGCACGCTCCACAATATCCATAACTTCCTCTTCAGAGGTGAACAACCGATCCAGGACCTGACCATTCGCGATCTTCTTTCCCCATCTGCCGCCGATGTAGACCTTGTAGCCGTCGGTGTACTCGGTAATCGCTCCAAAGGGGCACTTTCCCCTGCATCGTCCGCAGTTGTTGCAGTCTGTGCCGATAACAAGCTTTCCCTTTTCAGGCTTGGGTGCATGCATGGGGCACCCCTTCTCCACCTGACAAGTTTTACATCCGCGGCATTTATCCGGATTGACAACCGGAACACGCTGTCCGACAATTCCCAAGTCATTCAAATCGGGCTTTACACAATTGTTGGGACATCCGCCAACTGCAATCTTAAACTTATGCGGCAGTGTTACATTGTGATACCCCAGATAAAATCGCTCATGAATCTTCTCGCTCAGGCCAAAGGTATCGATCAGACCGTACTGGCAGGTTGTCCCCTTGCAGGATACAACAGGGCGAACCAGCGGGCCGGTTCCTCCGGTGATCAGGTTATGCTCATTCAGAAATGCAATCGTTTTCTCCAGATCAGCATAGTGAACGCCCTGAATTTCCATGGTCAAGCGGGTGGTCATGGTGATTTCTCCACTGCCAAATCGTTCTGCTGTTTCTGCGATGGCTCTGTGTTCTGCTGCCGTGATCTTGCCATTTTTGGTAATCACACGAACATTAAACACGTCCGGGTAACGCTTGTCCTGCAAACAGCCCAGCGCCTTCACACGCTTGATTTCCATTGGCGAGATGGCATCGGCTGTCTCTGTGCCATTGACAACTATCATTGCATATTCTCCTTTATATTTCTTGGTAGGATCCTTGCGTTTGCTTTGATGATTATAACAAACAAATTTCATAATATCAATTTTTAGACAATATGTAATGACCCCCAGTTTGTAGCATCGTGGATTTACCTGTATAA
>JAHHRW010000008.1 GCA_020025575.1 Oscillospiraceae bacterium
GGGACATCCAGCTCGGCATGGCAACATTCTGCATCGCTCCTATCAGTCTAAAAAAATACCTGAATCGGCTGCCGTGCATATGTGTATAGCAGCCGATTCAGGTAAAAGAAAAAGCGAAAGAAGATAAAAAAGCAATTTATTTTGCTGAATCGCAGCCCGCAGCATGAAAGTAAACTTCCCATCCATACATCAATTATAGTATAGGCTGACGGGTGAAAACCTGCTACCACACTCATGTAAAACAAAAGTTAAATTTCCGTAAATTGCAAGTGCAAGTTGGACACCCGCACGGTAAAAAATTGTTAGCTCGCCGGAACGGCGTAGATGGAATCCAGGAACGCCTCAAACAGTTCCTCCGGGGTACGGTAGCCCAGCTTCTTGCGAGGGCGTCCGTTCAGCTCATCAGCGGCGGATAAGATGTACTCCGGAGAGAAAGCCTCAATGGAGAGACACAAACTCAGGCCGCTGGGCGATGTCTCTGCCGTAGGCTTTCTTGTGTTCACGAACTTGCTTGATGAGCCAGCAAAAAAGGTGGGCACAGGTATGAATACGGTGCTGCCTGTTGGAGCGGTAGACTGTTTCTCCTCGCTTGGCGGAGTAGCCGGGTATCCTGCCTCTGCTGCCTTTACGGGGCAGTGTACCACGCCGAAGCTCATTGCCCACAGTGGACGGTGAGCAGCCGATCTCTCTGGCAATGGCTCTGTTTGAGTATCCCTGCCGTTTTAAGTGCTGAATGGCACCTCTTTCTTCTCGCTGAAGGTGTTGTCTCTTCTTGCGTCCTGCTGGTTCTGTGATATAATCTTGGCAGTCCATAGTGATTGCCATTCCTTGGCAAATGTTGTGTAGGAACTTCATTCTACCATGCTGGGAAAATCACTATGGATTTTTGTTAGGTGTCAGTAGAGTCGTACTGGAATGCCGCAAGCTACTGACCGATAGCAACATTGAGCGAATCGCCGCTTCGGTATCGGCTGCCTGTGAAACAGGCCCTGATACGACTTCCATCAAACGCATCAAGGCTGCGATACAGGAAGCAGACAAGGCCATTGAAAATCTTTGGAAAGCTCTGGAGACGGGGCAGGCCGCTGATATGATCACCGAACGAATTGAAAAGCGTCAACGAGAAAAAGAGGAACTGCAAGCACAGTTGGTTATAGAGATGGGAAAGCAGGTAACACTAAGTGCGCCCCAAATTAGGGCGTACCTGAATGCACTGAAACAGGGAAATCTCAACGATGAAGAGATCAAAAGAGGTATCATCAACATCTTTCTCCGGGCGGTGTATCTGTATGACGATAGATTTACTTTGGTTTTGAATGGCAGCGACAAGCCGATTACCATCGACGACGCCCTTTTGGATGAAATCGAGGAGGGCTTGGATGGTGGCACGACCGGATGTAATATGTGTTCGCCGTTGGTTGCGGACGCTCCACCAGTAAATAACCGGTCAGAGTTTTATCTGGCTGGTTATTGCTATATACCACAAACCAGTTAGTGGTTTTCATCAGTTTCGATGGCTTGTTTTGTGTGTTTTTTCTTTACTACGAGATTGATTCTTACAATATAGAATCTATTTGGAAATGAAAATATATCTCTAAAACAGATAATCACCTCTCCGGATGCTACTCCAGAGAGGGGAAATTTTTATACCTTATACAGGAAACAAACCATCTGCGCCCGATTACAGGGATCGTGGGGTGCGAACTTGCCGCCGCCCACACCGGCGGTGATTCCCTTGGCCTTCGCCCACTTAACGGCCTTGGCAAAGTAATCGCTTTCCTTTACATTATAGAGACTGCCTTATGACTTTACGACAGCATCATGCATACAGTGATCACATATTAATTTGTTGTAGATTACACGGATGGTGGCCTCAAAGTCACGGTCTGCGACACCGATGACCATTGCCAAATCCTTCATGCCCTCATCGATGGTTCGAATATGAATGTTTGCTTCTGCCAGAGCTGCAAAGACACGGTCAGCGATGCGATCTCGTGTTCTGGTCCCCCGGCCCCCGATGGCCACAAGGGCCAGATCAGAGTCTAAGTAAATTGCATCCGGATGGATGGCAGAATGCACCTGTGACAGCACTTCAAATTCCTTGCTGTAGTAGGATTTCTGCGGCACCAAAATAGAGATGGAATCCGGGCTGGTCGGAATACTCTCGCAAGGAATTTTCTCTTTTTGCAGAATGGTCAGCACCCGATTTTCAAAGTCCCGGATGGAATTGAAACCCGATTTACGGACACTGAGCGTACAGTAGCCCTTCTTGCCTGCAATGCCGGTAATCTCATGATTGGACTGCTGTCCGATGCTGCTCGTGATCAGGGTACCAATGTCGTCAGGACTGTTGGTATTTTTGATGTTGATGGGAATACCCGCTTCCTTGACCGGAAAGATGGCATCCTCATGGAGCACGCAGGCTCCCATCCGGGCCAGCTCACGGAGCTCCTTATAGGTGATGACACCGATGGAGATCGGATCATCAACAATTCTAGGATCGGCCAGAAGGAATCCGGATACATCGGTAAAGTTTTCATAGAGCTCAGCGTTCACCGCTCTTGCAACCAGAGAACCGGTGATATCCGAACCGCCCCGAGAGAAGGTTTTCACCGTGCCATCCGGCATAGCACCATAGAAACCGGGAATCACTGCGGTATTGAGATTCCCCAGTCGCTTTTTCAGAGCTTCGTTGGTTTCCTCAGAAAGAAAATTTCCGTTTTCATCAAAGAGAACAACCTCCGCTGCATCTACAAAGGGGAACCCCAAATAGTCAGACATAATTAGTCCATTTAGATATTCTCCCCGAGATGCAGCATAGTCTTGACCATATCCATTCTTCAGATTGGAAAAAATTTGGTCTATCTCAGAACTCAGATCCAACGCAAGCCCCAGTCCTTCCACAATCTCAAGGTACCGGCTTCGGATGCGTGATTCAATGTGGGCAGAATCTACCCCAGAGGAAATTTTCTCATAATAGGAATAGAGAAGGTCTGTAACCTTGATATCATCTGGATCCCGTTTGCCGGGAGCAGATGGAATCACATACCGTCTGGACGGATCTGCCAGAATAATATCCTTCACTTTCCGAAACTGCAGAGCACTTGCAAGTGAACTGCCTCCAAATTTTACTGTCTTTATCATGGAATCTCTCTCCTTTTGCAGCTCTTGAATTTAAATAAACCAGTATTGGGATGAGCATAAAAAGAAGAGAGCGATCATATCAGCCCAGTCTGCACTTAAAATCCCGATATCCGAAATCCGTAAGCTGTTTGTATGTTCCATCCGCACTTCTCGCCCAGATATTAGGCAGCGGCATTCCATTGAAGGTATTGTTTTTGCAGGTCGTGTAAATTGCCATATCACCGAATACCAGCAAATCACCAATCTGCAATTCATTGCCAAAGTAATAATCTCCGATCACATCACCGGACAGGCAAGTAGGACCTGCAAGGCGATACCGGAAAGGATGTGATGCATCCTCAGTTTCCACAGCGCCGTAAAGAGGCGGAGTATAGGGCATCTCAATCACATCTGGCATATGGCAGGCGGCGCTGCTGTCCAGGATTGCAATGTTCCAGTCCCCATTTTTCACAATGTCCAGGACACGGCTGACCAGGAAACCCGCATTGAGGGCCACAGCCTCTCCTGGCTCCAGATACACCTCTACATTCCACATTTCCTTAACATGGCCGATACAGTTGCATAGGGTCGTCAGATCATAGTCCTGGCGGGTGATATGATGGCCGCCGCCCATGTTTAGCCATTTCAGTCCAGGCAAGATGTCTCCAAATTTTTCCTCCACCGCCCGGAGTGTAATCTCCAGTGCATCAGCATTCTGCTCACACAGCGTGTGAAAATGCAGGCCGTCCAGAAGCCTCAGGGTTTCGGAATCCATTTCAGCATCCCACACTGCACGTGTTACACCCAATCTGCTGCCCGGTGCACAGGGATCATAGATATCGTGACCTTCCTGGGTGGAGCATTCTGGATTGATCCGGAGACCAAGACTCTTACCAGCTGCCAGAGGTCCAAATTTTTTCAGCTGGGCAATGGAATTGAACACAATATGATCTGCATACTGAAGAAGTTCAGAAAACTCATCCTCCCTGTATGCGGCACAAAATACGTGGACCTCTTTCTGTCCCATTTCCTCCCGGCCCAGTCTTGTTTCATAGAGGCCGCTGGCCTCCGTACCCGCAAGATACGGCGCAAGCAGAGAATAGAAGTGGAAATTAGAGAATGCTTTCTGGGCCAAAAGAATTTTTGCTCCGGTTTTTTTTGAAACAGATGCCAATATCTCACCATTTTTCTCCAGCTGCTTTTCGTCAATGACATACGCAGGAGAAGGGAGCGCTGCAAACAGAGCGCTGGGCTCCCCCCCTGCCAGTGGTAAAAATGGCGGACGAAACTCTTTTTTCATCATTTGACCAGCACAGGTGCATGGTTCTCCCGACGAGGAAGACCGTACTTGTCCAGAGCATCCAGGAAGGGATCAGGATCGAACTCTTCCACGGTGTGGACACCGGGTGTGGTCCACTTTCCGGTGAGCATCATCAGTGCGCCGCACATGGCAGGAACACCGGTAGTGTAGCTGATAGCTTGGCTGGAGACCTCTCTATAGCACTCCTGGTGGTCACAGACGTTGTAGATGTAGTACGACTTGTCCTTACCGTCCTTCTTGCCGGTAAAAATGCAGCCGATGTTTGTCTTGCCAACGGTACGGGGACCCAGAGATGCGGGGTCAGGCAGCAAAGCCTTCAGGAACTGGATGGGAACGATCTCACGGCCTTCAAACATGACGGGGGTGGTGGAAAGCATTCCCACATTCTCCAGACACTTCATGTGGGTCAGATAACTCTGTCCAAAGGTCATGAAGAAACGGATACGCTGAACCTCGGGAATGTTCTGGGCCAGGGACTCGATCTCCTCATGGTGCAGCAGGTACATATCCTTCTGACCAACCTGGTCGAAGTCGTACTCACGCTTGATGGTCATGGGGGGGATCTCTACCCAGTGACCGTTCTCCCAGTAGCTGCCAGGTGCAGATACTTCACGGAGATTAATCTCAGGATTGAAGTTGGTGGCGAAGGGATAGCCGTGGTCGCCGCCGTTGCAATCCAGAATATCGATGGTGTCAATGGTGTCAAACTCATGCTTCTTGGCATAGGCGCAGTAGGCCTGGGTCACGCCGGGATCAAAGCCACAGCCCAGCAGAGCGGTCAGACCAGCCTGCTCAAACTTTTCCTTGTACGCCCACTGCCAGGAATAGTCGAAGTAGGCAGAGAAACCAGCTTCCTTACAGCGTTTCTCATAGATGGCACGCCACTCGGGGTCCTCGGTATCCTCGGGCTCATAGTTGGCGGTATCCATGTAGTTGACGCCACAGGCCAAGCAGGCATCCATGATGGTCAAATCCTGATAAGGCAGGGCGATGTTCATGACAAGATCGGGCTTGCAGCTGTTGATCAAATCAATCAGCTGATCCACGTCATCAGCGTCCACCTGAGCAGTGGTGATCACAGTTTTGGTTTTGCCCTTCAGCTCCTCGGCCAAGGCATCGCACTTGTCCTTTGTTCTGCTGGCAATGATAAGCTCAGTGAATACCTCGTCCAGCTGACAGCACTTGCGAATAGCCACATTTGCAACGCCGCCGCAGCCGATAACTAAGACTCTACTCATTTTTGTTTCTCCTTTTTCAATCAATTTATGAATTTTCCAGTGCAAGGATCAGTTCTCGCAGGACTTTACAGGCAGTCGCCGTGGACATACCGCTGGCATCCAGCATGGGCGCCAGCTCATTGACATCCGCTGCAACAACATTGGCCTGGCAGACCGTGAAAATAGCCTGAATGAGCTGTAAAAAGGTAACACCGCCAGCTTCCGGGGTGCCGGTGCCGGGAAATACAGAACAGTCCAGACAATCTAGATCAATGGTGAAATACACAGGGGTGTGATTTTTCTTCAGCTTGTCCACCACTTCCTGAAGTCCGTCAAAGGTGAACTTATGCATATCCGTGTGATCCTCTGCAAACCGGAACTCCTCCCGGTCACCGCTGCGGATACAGAACTGATGAATCCTTCCATCTCCCAGCAAGTCGTGGCAGCGGCGCAGAACACAGGCATGACTGAGCCGAGCGCCAAGATAATCCTCACGGAGATCCGCATGGGCGTCGAAATGAATGATGTGCAAATCTGGGTATTGTTCCAGTACCGCCCGGACAGAGCCCAATGTCACCAGATGCTCGCCGCCAAGGAGCAGGGGGAATTTCCCATCCTTCAGGATTTCCCGGGAGTGGGCCTCAATGTCAGCCAAAGCGGCCTCTGCACTGCCAAAGCACAGCTCCAAGTCACCACTGTCAAAGACAGAGTAATCCGTGAGATCCAGATTCTGATAGGGGCTGTAAGTTTCCAGTCCAAAACTCTCATGTCGCATGGCCGCAGAGCCAAATCTGGCTCCGGGGCGGAAACTTGTCGTTGAATCAAAGGGAGCACCGAACAGCACGATTCTGGAATCTTCATAGCTGCCGTCGCAGCCGATAAAGGTCTCGATGTTCGATTTCATTTCTCTACCTCCTGTAACATTGTCTCCAGAAATGCAGGCAGATAAAAGGCACCTATATGGAGCTTAGGGGTGTAGTAATCTGTTTTGAAATGGTGCTCCAGCCAGCGGCTGGCATCTAGATCGTCGATGGGGTGATACTTCTTGCTGGCAAAGCCAAAGAGCCAGTAGCCCGCGGCATAGGTTGGGATATGTGCCTGGTAGACTCGGCTGATGGGGAAGGTAGATGCGATGCGCTGGTGGCTTCTCTGCATGGCATCTGCATCGTGGCTGAAAAAGGGGCTTCCCTGCTGATTGACCATGATTCCGTCATCCTTCAGGGCGTTGTAGCAGATTCCATAGAACTCTCGGGTGAAATACCCCTCGTTAGGACCGAAGGGATCATTGGAGTCTACGATAATCAGGTCGTACTGGTTGGTACACCGGCGGATGAACCGCAGAGCATTGTCATAGAAAATGTGGACCCGGCTGTCGTTTAACCGGCTGGCATTTTCCGGAAGATACGCCTGACAGGCAGAGACAACCGCGGGGTCCATCTCCACCAGGTCAATCCGTTCTACCTGGGGATACCGGGTAAGCTCTTTCACGACGCCGCCGTCACCGGCTCCAATAACCAGAATGTCCCGTATATTGGGGTGTACTGCCATGGGCACATGGGTAATCATCTCATCGTAGATGAACTCGTCCCGCTCTGTCAGCATAACTGCGCCATCCAGTACCAGCACCCTGCCAAATTCCGGCGTTTCAAAAATGTCGATCTGCTGGTAGTCGCTCTTTTGAGAAAACAGATGCCGGTCAACCCGAATCCCATGTCGAACATCCGGGGTGTGAAATTCGTCAAACCATAACTCCATCAGAAGTCCTCCTTGGTAAGAACATTCAGGTGCAGAATATCCGGGTCCTCAGGACCGGTCATCGAGCACCCCTTTTGCTTGGCGTAGCGGATGTAATCCAGAACTTCCCGAGTGATTCGCTCACCGGGGGCCAGAATGGGGATTCCGGGGGGATAGCACATGACAAACTCACTGCAAACCATTCCCTCGGTCTGCTCGATGGGGACACTCTTTTTGTCAGCGTAGAACGCCTCCTGGGGACTGGCCACCACCACCGGATCGATATACTCCTGATTCAGAAGTCCGGCAGGATCCTTGTGGAACCTGCGGCGGATCTCTGCCAGGGCACTGACCAAACGCTCAAGCTCCTGGGGACGGTCACCAATGGACAGATATGCCAGGAAGTTGCCAATGTCTCCGAATTCGATCTGAATATCATATTCATCCCGAAGAATATCATAAACCTCGATACCCGCAAGACCAATGTCCCGGGTGTGAACACTGAGCTTGGTAGCATCAAATGCAAACACGGAATCTCCGTTTACAAGCTCGTTACCGAAGGCATAGTAACCCCCAATCGCATTGATCTCACTTCTGGCGTACTCAGCCATTTCCACGACCTTGCCAAATACCTCTCTGCCCCTCTGGACCAGATTCCGTCGGCTGATATCCAGGCTGGACATGAGCAGGTAGCTGCCAGAGGTGGTCTGGGTCAAGTTGATGATCTGGCGCACATAGCCCGGATTCATTCTTGGTCCCACCAGCAGCAGACTGGACTGTGTCAGGCTGCCGCCGCTTTTGTGCATGGAGACTGCGGCCATATCGGCACCGGCAGCCATGGCAGACACCGGCATGTTGGCACCAAAATAAAAGTGGGTACCATGGGCCTCATCTGCCAGGCAGTACATACCGGCATCGTGAGCCATCTTGACAATGGCACGAAGGTCACTGCAAATGCCATAGTATGTAGGATTGTTGACAAGCACAGCCACGGCATCCGGGTTCTGCTGGATGGCCTTTGCTACCTGCTCCCGCTTCATACCGAGAGAGATGCCTAGGCTGGGGTCAACGTCGGGATTGACATATACAGGGATTGCACCGCACAGGACCAATGCGTTGATCACGCTGCGGTGGACATTCCGGGGCAGAATGATCTTGTCGCCCCGCTTGCAGGTGGACAGGACCATAGTCTGGACGGAGCTTGTGGTACCCCCAACCATAAGAAAAGCATCTGCCGCACCAAAGGCATCTGCCGCTAACATCTCTGCTTCCCGAATCACCGAAACGGGATGGCAGAGATTATCCAGGGGTTTCATGCTGTTGACATCTACACTAACACACTGCTGACCAAGAAATGCAGCCAGCTCCGGATTGCCACGGCCATGCTTATGACCGGGAACATCAAAGGGGACCACTCGCATGTGGCGAAATTGTTCCAAGGCCTCATAGATTGGAGCCCTTGACTGGTCTAATTTTTCTTTACTGACATTCATTGTTTGTCCTTCTCTCAAAGCATTTGAAAAAACAAAAGTGGTATGCTATCAGGGCAGCATACCACTTGGAAAATATGAATACACTAATACATTCACAACGAATATACATAAATCCCACAGGGTAAAGACCGACAGGATACATACAATTTGCAAATATGTCATTAGGTTTCAATCACAATGGATCAGAGTCTATATAGCAATAATTACTTTTACTACTCTTATTGACCATTTCACAAGTATATGCCATTAGGCACCGGTTTATAGTAACCAACTTATAAAACAGAGCTTTTAACTCAATCAATAAGGCAACAGAAGTTGCCAACTGCTGTAAGCAGTTCTCGGCATTCGACCCGGCTGTCCGCATGGCCTTAGCTATATCTTTGATAAAATACAGCGGTCGTAATTTTGCTGTGGAAAGACCCTTTCCAGATGCGTTAGGTAAATTATAGCATGAATAAATTTAATTTGTCAATAGGTGTTGCAATAATGTGAAACAAATAGAAAAAAAGAATCTGCAATCGGAATATAAGATGCCATAGTTGGCTTGCCGTGGCAAACCTGAAAGGCAGGTACTCCCCCATTTGCAATGGCACATGAACGCACTTTGGGTAAGGTGGCGCACCGCCACAGGGCGGATAATGATGGATTTTATGCCTACGGCGATTTCCATTTCTCTGCGGACTTAATCGAAAAGCCCACACCAACACAAGACTCCAACCGCAAGTGGATACGCTATGCAAAATCCATATTCTATGATAGAATATGTCGTAATCTATATTTGCAAAGCAAGGAGGCACCTATGCTCTTATCTGTCGAACATCTTTGCATCGATTTTGGCATGCGACGATTATTGGATGATGTAAACTTTTATTTAGATAACGGGGATAAAACTGGTATTATTGGCATCAATGGCACGGGAAAATCCACATTTTTAAAGGTATTGGCAGGTGTTCTTGAATCAGATGCCGGAACCGTATTCCGCAATCCAAATATTCAAGTCAGCTACCTTTCCCAAAACCCTGTCATGCAGGACGATGTCACTGTTTTGGATCAGATTTTCCTGCACATGCCGTCAGATTTTCGTGAAATCAACGAATATGAGGCAAAAACCTCGTTAAACAAGCTTGGCATTGCGAATTTCAGCCAGTTGGTCGGAACCCTGTCAGGCGGACAACGCAAGCGTGTTGCCCTTGCCGCAGCCTTGATTCATCCGGCAAATGTGCTCATATTGGACGAGCCGACCAATCATCTGGATGCAGAAATGACTGCTTGGCTGGAAGATTGGCTGCGCAGATTTAAAGGCGGTCTTGTAATGGTCACCCATGACAGATACTTTCTGGAACGGGTGGTTAACCACATTACAGAGTTATCTCAAGGGAAACTCTATCACTACGAGGCAAACTACTCCAAGTATCTGGAGCAGAAAGCACAACGTCAGGAAATCGCAGAGGCCAGCGAGCGGAAACGCCAATCCATTCTTCGTGTGGAACGGGAGTGGATTATGCGCGGCTGCAAAGCCCGCACCACAAAATCCAAAGATCGGATTCAGCGCTATGAGGATCTTTTGAATCAGGATGCCCCAGAGTATGATGATACCGTACAACTGGCGGCAGCATCAAGCCGACTCGGGAAAAAGATTGTTGAACTAAACGAAATTTCCATATCCTTTGATGGCAGACCCATCATCAAGGATTTTTCCTATGTATTTTTGCGGAATGATCGAATTGGAATTGTAGGGCACAATGGTGCCGGCAAATCCACATTGCTCAACATGATTTCCGGCTTTTTACCACCAGACAGCGGCTCTGTTGAAATCGGTTCTACTGTAAAAATCGGCTACTTCACCCAAGAGGGCCGGAATTTAGACCTCAATCAGCGGGTATATGACTTTATTCACGACATTTCTGACGAAGTTCGAACCAATGAAGGTACCTTCACCGCAAAGCAGATGATGGAACGATTTATGTTTCCAAAAGAAATGCAGTCTGTTCCTATCGGCAAACTGTCCGGTGGTGAGCGTCGCAGGCTGTACCTGCTGTCTGTACTAATGGAGGCACCCAATTTGCTGCTGTTGGACGAACCCACAAACGATCTGGATATCATGACACTTTCCATCTTGGAAGATTATTTGCAAGGATTCCCCGGCCCCATTCTGACCGTATCTCATGATCGATTTTTCCTGGACAAACTGGCCGAATCCATTTGGGAAGTTCGCGGTGACGGCGAGGTGCTCCGCTATACCGGTAACTGGTCAGACTGGAAAATGAAACGCCAAGAGGCTACCAGTCCTGTCAAAACAGAAAAGCAGAAACCAGCCGAGCGGCAGCGAACACAGACTCTGAAATTTTCCTACAAGGAGCAACGAGAGTTTGATACAATCGATCAGGATTTGGCCGATTTGGAGGAGCAGATTTCCGTCTGCGTATCCGAACAGAATCTTTGCGGCAGCGACTATGTAAAACTCCAGGAACTTCAGGAAAAGCAAGCAGAACTTGAAAAGATGTTAGATGAAAAAACGGAACGCTGGATGTATCTAACCGATTTGAAAGAGAGAATTGATGCCCAAAAGAAATAATCAAATCTAATGGCATACAACTCATGAAACAACGAGGCCTGGACCTTATAGGTCCATGCCTCGTTGTTTTGTAATCTTATTTTAAAAGCACTCCCACACATATATGTATCTGAAAAAATCAAATTCACAACGACATCCATACAAGTTTGCATGCAACGCTGGCTAAAGAGACCCCACAGGCAAGGTAAAACAAGCCTACAAGCAACACCACAAAACCGCTTACTCGAACTCTCCTGTTTGCAATACAGACACGAGGATCATGGGGATCTATGTAGATTGTGTAGCTTTCTCCCGGAACCAGTTTTTTTAATAACCGTTTTGATTCCACCTGAGGACTTTCTTCTTGGTACTGCATTCCCTGCCACTCATAGCAAAACTTGGGGACACTGCTTGCCACGCCTCGGTATCCAGAATGTGTGATACACCCATCGTACTTTGCCTGAACCGGCTGTTTGCAGCGGACTGTCAGGCGTATCAAGCGCATAAAGCAAGATACCAGGATGATCCCCAAAACGGTACACAACGCCGCAGATTTCACTTCATCAATATCAAAAAAGACTTCATTAAGCAGCCAAGTGCTTGCGCCAATAACAAAACTTAATACAAAGGAGAAGTGCAGCAGTTTACTGTAATTTTTGGCTTTCTTTCCGAACATGAGGAACCCTGCAACCCCAGACAGAATCGTTATAACAAAAAGCATTTTTTAACCTCCATACCAGGAACCTCAGTGAATGGTGAATCCAAACTCATTAGGCAAAATAACTTCCAGAATATACTAAAATGAAAAGCTTTTATTGTCTGATATTTTACCATAAAGCCTTAGTATTGTATATCCCCTTTTTATAAAACTTCCTTAGACAAATGATTCTGACAAATTTCCGTATAGCGTCAGATTAAATTCAATCTTAAATAATTCTAAATTCTTTGGATTCCGGTCTTGGGTTGATTGCTATTTTATGTTACAATTGCCATGTATAATTTAGCATGAATAGCATTCACGTTTTACAGACAGGAGGTGCAAAAATATGGGTTGTTTTGGAAATGCGATTTGGTTTATTTGCTGCGGTTTTTGGCAGGGACTCTCTTGGGCAGTTGCCGGAATCTTATGGAGCATCACAATTATCGGCATTCCGATCGGTCGTCAGTGTTTCAAGCTGGCATCCCTGGCTTTTTTCCCATTTGGAAAAGAGATTCGATACGGTGGCAACACTTTTTCCTTGATTGCAAATATCTTTTGGATGCTTTTCAGTGGCATTCCTCTAGCAATTGCAGCGCTTGTAAACGGTCTGCTGCTATGCTGCACAATCATCGGCATTCCCTTTGGATTGCAGTGTTTCAAAATTGCTAAGCTGGCTTTGTCTCCATTCGGCGCATCCATTATATACTGCTAAATTCATATTCCGACAAGAGGGCTGTCCATCCTTGGCAGCCCTCTTGTTCATTCAGAGAAGGCGCACGCAGTGCCACAAAATAATTGAGATTTGAATTTGTTTATGCTATACTTATGGGTATGGAAATATAAGTAGAATCGCGATATAGATACGATATTGTAAAAGAATTTCCCAAAACTTTATAATGTAACGAGGAATACTATGAAAAACCATTCACAGAAGATCAAAGATTTTTTAATGATTACATTGGGAACTGTTATCATTGCAGCTGCCGTGTATTTCTTCATGATCCCCAGTCATGTTTCGGTTGGCAGCATTTCCGGTCTTGCCATCATTCTAACCAATTTTATACCACTTCCCATTTCTGCCATTACAATGGGTATGAATGTGTTTCTTTTGATTCTGGGTTTCCTGACGATTGGCAAAGAATTTGGTGTCAAGACTGTTTACACCTCTATCCTATTGCCCACCACGCTTGCTATCCTTGAAAAGGTCTTTCCAAATAACGTTTCTATCATGGGCGATCCGTTTTTGGACATGATTTGCTATATTTTCATCGTGAGTGTGGGCCTTGCTATTTTGTTCAACCGAAATGCGTCTTCCGGCGGTCTGGACATTGTGGCAAAAATTCTGAACAAGTATATGCGAATGGAACTGGGCAAAGCCATGTCCCTTTCCGGAATGATTGTGGCTCTTTCCTCTGCCCTTGTTTATGATAAAAAGATCGTTGTGCTCAGTCTTCTGGGAACCTACCTCAACGGTATCGTGGTCGATCAGTTTATCTTCGGTTTCAACATCAAGAAAAGAGTCTGTATTATTTCCGAAAAAGAAGATGAAATCAGAGAATTTATTGTCAGTGAACTTCACAGTGGTGCTACTGTTTACGAAGTTATGGGTGCATATAATATGGAGCCCCGAAAAGAGGTCATCACAATCGTGGATAAAAATGAGTACCTGAAACTGATTACATTTATTGAAAAGACAGACAGCAATGCCTTTGTAACGATTTACGATGTAAACAAAATCATCTATCAACCGAAAAATTTAAGATAATAACATTAACCAGAAAAAAGCAGGTATTGACAAACCGTCAATACCTGCTTTTTGAATAAACACCTTATTTTATTGAATTGATATTCTTAAATTCATCCTTTAAAATATCCTGAATATCATCCAATGCAATGACAAATTCCGGATTACCCATGTACCCGGGGGCAACCTCGTACTTGTCAAAAGGAATCACCAGATCGCCGTTTTCATTAAAATAGAAATTGTGTTCATCCCCTACATAAGCGCAATCATGTCCAATCTCAGCATCATCCGCAAAATATACCAGGGACTCATCTTTTTCCATTCTTTCATGCATCTGCACTTTGATCTGATCCGTTAAAGTCTGATTAAAATCCTCAGTGTTAAACAAATCTGCTAACTTTACAATGTTTCCCGTGGCCCTGTCTATATGATAATACTCGAAATATTGATTACTGCTGCCAGAAATCAGTTGTATAGATAGCCGCAGGGTGAACCAGCGCTGTGTATTCGTTTGGACATCATAATCCACATAAATGGAGCCATGCCCCTGTTTCCCAAATTCTTCCAGATCATTATAAAACTGTTCCAGCAATTTTTGCGTCAGCTTGTCCACGTCGTCATTGATATAGTCTGCTGCGCTGGTGTTATCTTCATCCGATATACTCGGAACATTGATATTCATTTCATGTGTCGGGTCAGCGTAGAAGTAGTTTCGAATGGTAACAACACGAATCAAATCCCCAATGACTGGAATTTTTTCCACGGACTGGGCATATACAACGCTTACGTTCGGCATGATAAAGATCAAGGCAAAAACCACACAGGCCGCCGCAGCCGCAATCCGCTGCAGTAATACAGGCCTTTTCTGTTTTGATCCCTTTGTTGGTAACGCAGAAAGGGTCGTTTCCATCCTTTTTTGGACATGATCAGGCATTTTGATTTTTTCCTCTGCCGCCATTTGACGTATTTTTTTATCAAACTCATTCATCAGAAAAAATCCTCCTTATTTAAAGATTTTTTAAGCATTGATCTTGCTCTTGAAAGCTGCTTTTTAACAGCGATAACAGATCCTCCCGTTATTTTTGATATTTCGACAATGGATAGATTCTCATAGTAGAATAAATATACAACTGTACGGTATGGCTGATTTAATCGCTCTATCGCATCCCTTAGCACTAATTTGGTGGATATGTCAGGATGAGAGGCATCATCCTCAAGATGATACTGTTCATCTATGCTCACCGTTGCAGTGCTGCTGCGAAGAATTTCCAAACAAGTATTATGCACGATTTTAAGCAGCCAAGGCCTGAAGGAACGGGGATTCTTAAGCTGAGATAAATTGCTATAGGCTTTCATAACAGATTCGCTGATTGCATCTGCTGCATCCTGATCATTGCGCAGAATCGAGAATGCCAGAGCATACATCGCATCCTGATAAAGCCTTATCTTCTCGCAGAATTCATCACATAATATCACAAATTATCCTTCCTTTATCAACTGGGCAGACTGCGTTTCAATCCACTCTCCCCATTGCATATAGTGCTTTGCATATAGATGAACCCCATCAGATGTATATTCCTCTGAAAGAGCGCCATTTACATTGTCAAATTCCGAATTTACATCCAGATAAAAAATATGTTTTCCATCGGCCAGTTTGGAAATTCTCCCATTAAAGGCATCAATCGCTGTATTTGTAATATAGGGATGGGCGTTAGATTTTTCTTCTGTAACATGTAGATTGGCCTGAACAAAGAGTTTTGCATTTGGCTGCATCTGGCATATGGAATCCACCAAATCACTGTATGCAGAAATGGTCTGATCCAAGTCGTAACCCAATTCATTGATCCCGACCATGAGATATATCTTACCATAAGATTTGTTTGACAGCAATTCTGTTAAGGTGAGTTTTCCCACATTCGGGACTGAGATCGCATTATCATGGATGTTATAGACGCTCATTCCTACACTTGTAAAGAAATCTGCATCAACCCCAGAATACTCCAGTAGTCCTACCGTTCTGGAGTCGCCGATAAACAAAGCATCCTCTAGATCGACCGTCTCTTGAACCACGGTAGTCTCGATTGAAGCGCTCTGCGTGGGGTTTGCAGAATCTGTTGTTATCTGTATGGACTGCGTCGGCAGAGTGCCTTGTGTTTCCTGACTCGATTGCCTGCATCCGACAAAAGAAGATGCCACAAGAAGGGCTAGCGCAGTAGATAATGCATTCTTAATCATTTTTTTCATAATCGGAACTCCTTAGAATCTAAAATATAAAAATGGGTCATTTAACCCACGATACATGAAGTATGTACAGGTGCCCAATATTGCAATGCGGAATCCCGACAAAATTGGTTTACAATTAATTTTTTGCAGGGTTTTGTACGGGAATCTGGTTAGGAAGATACTTCCTATCAGAAAGAATGGATAATACAACTTCCAATATTTCAGGTAGTCGTAGCGAAATACGGACCAAGGATTCTGTCCGAAGAACGGAAATAGTCTGGAGAGGAATACCCCCAACTGCCCCATATCGTCTATGGCAAAGACAGCCCACGTCACAGGAATGAGCACAAGCATATAAAGGTGTCCCAGAATCGGAATCCGATTCAGCACCTCTCCATATACATATTTTTCCATCACAATCAACAGGAACAGGATTCCTCCCCACAGGATAAAACCATATCCTGCGCCATGCCAAATACCGGTCAGCAGCCACACAATCAGCAAGTTGCGAATGGTAAGCAGCGTTCCTTTCCGATTGCCTCCCAGGGGAATATACACATATTCCCGAAACCAGCTCCCCAGTGTGATATGCCATCGGCGCCAAAACTCCGTCATAGAGCGGGACAGGTATGGAAAATCAAAATTGATAGGCAAATGAAATCCAAGCATTTTTCCCAAGCCAATCGCCATCAATGAGTACCCAAAGAAGTCAAAAAATATTTGAAATGAAAACGCTGCAATCCCCATCCACGCCAATGGCGTGGAAATACTTTCAAAACCAATGGTATTCACGTCTGTCCATAGTTTTCCGATTGGATTTGCCAGCAAGACTTTTAACCCCATGCCGAAAATGAAATCGCCAAATCCCTCGCTGACAATGGATTTATTGATTTTTCGGGACGGAAGTTCTTCTTGAATCTGACTGTATGTTACGATTGGCCCGGCTATCAGTTGTTCAAACATGGATAGATAAACACAAAATCTCAGGAGACTTTTTTCTGCCCGAATCGTACCTTTATATACATCTACGATGTAGGATATCCCTTGAAATGTATAGAACGAAATTCCAATAGGAAGAAGAATGTGCAAATGAAGTTTCACATTAGCATTGGGAAACAGGCTGACTATTTCATTACCTACAAAAGTAAAATACTTAAAAAAACCAAGGCAAACCACATGATATAAGATGCCCAACCATAAGAAAACTTTTTTATGGTTTGAAAACTTCTCTATCGAACCACCCACGAGATAGTCGATTACCATGCTTAGTATAAATATAATGAAATGCTCTGGTGCAGAAAATGTTCCCACTGCGTAAAAGCAAAGACTTCCCATAAGAAGAATGGCATTTTTCGCTTTATTGGGAACTGCATAGTAAACGCCAAAGAATATCGGCATAAAAACGTATATAAATTCAATGCTGCTGAAAACCATATGATACCGTCCATTTTTCTGATCTAATATATAGATGCAGGACAACAGAAAAGGTGACATAATTCTTCAAAAAATCTTTTTCAGGAAAGGCGTGTCCCCCTCCTCGCACAAAATACAAAACCGGAGCAGCATCTACTTGGAAATGCTGCTCCGGTTTTGTATGTGATATATCTAATTATTCATGAACTGGAGAATGCACAGGACGGTTCTTCCTGCCATAGCAGACCCAATATGCAACCATACACACAGGTATTGCCGCAAAAACATCCACCATGGAGTGTTGTTTCAAAAATACCGTCGATAGGCTTACGATAACCGATGTTACCGCAAAAATCGTTATTTTCCCCGGCGAGCGCAAGCTTTTGGTGTTTATCGCTGCCACAAAAAAAGCGACTGCGCCAATTACATGCTCCGACGGACACACATTGGTGTTGGTATCCACCTGATACATCAGTCCAACCAACCTTGTCAGGATGTTATCCCGCTCGAACTGGGTCGGACGCAGATTCTGGCAGGTTGGAAAAACCAAATAGACAAATGTGGATATAGAAAAGGAAATGATCAGAAACTGAATATACTTCTTGAATGAAGGCACATCATACAGAAGTGTATACACCGTCATACCTATCAAGCAAACGAACCAAAACTGATATGCAATGAGGAAACTCTCATGAAAAGGAATCATGTCGTCCAGCCAGCATGACACCGGAAAGCACCGGTCTGCAGTATTGATCGTTTCAATAATGGGATAACGCAGAAAATAAGCAGGCCAAAACAGCAATAGTTTCAGATGTTTGTATTCGTCCTGATTGATCTTGCTAAGCCGAAAGTTACGATAATCTACCTGCGGCTGCGGCATCTTCCACTTTACTTTTGACATTATCTATTTTGCCTTTCCCTCAAGGTTTCATAAATGAATTGAGCCGCATTTTGTACAGGTTCTTGCATGGTAGGTTGGTTTGTTTCTGACTGCTGCAGCACATTCAGACAGGCGCCAACTAATTCATCAATGGAATCCCCCGTTACCGCTTTCCCCGTTCTCAGGAAGTGGTTCAAATTATAGTTTTCGCAACCGCCAACTGCATTTATCAGTACCATGGGGCAATGCTTACCAACTGCCTCCGTGGTGCTAAGCCCACCGGGTTTTGTCACATACACATCTGCACTGTCCAAAAGCAGCGGCATATCCTTCACAAAGCCCTGAATATGGACACTAGATACACCTGCGTGGATTTCTTCCATTGCACGCTTACGCTGTTCGTTGGTGCCACAAACAATCGTCAGCTCTGTACCATTTCCCATATGCCTGCAAATGCCCTGTGACAGCTTTTCCATAGGCCCACAGCCCATGCTCCCGCAGGCGATTACAATGTGCTTGTGTGCGGGATCGATCCCGAAAGCTTTCTTAGCATCCTCCTTTGGCAGATGATGATAAAATGCCTGACGAACTGGTATGCCACTGGGAAGAATCCGATCGGCAGGGATCCCCTGTCTTACAAACTCATCAACAAGGGTCATATCCGGAATGAAATACAAATCCAAGTCCGAACAATTGACACCTGGACAGCAGGTATAATCTGTTGCCACAAATGCCGTATGTATGTTCATTTCATAACGCTTGCATACCTCTGTCAGCATCAATGCCGAAAATGGATGTGTGGAGATAACATTGTCATACTGATTTTCCACAATGTATCGATGCAAATCATCCGCTCCCCGAGCAATAAAGTGGTAAAATAAACTTTCTGAATCAAACTGCCGGGGATGGTTCTGGGCATATTCATATCCCCAGCCAAAAATTGGAGAGAGCTTGCGATAAATCAGAACATGACCTTTTGCGACAATATTGGAAACCTCTTCTGATACAAAGGAAAGACTGTCCTCAATGGTACATACCTCCCTGATCAGATCATAATACTCCTTTATCGCTCTGGCACATGCATTATGTCCCTCTCCGGTATTACAGCTAAGAATCAATGTATGCATGATTCTTTCTCCTTTCGAGCCTCTATTCGATGCATCAATTTGATAAATCTGGGACGATTGTATCGCTGAATCAGGCAAAACGGCACATTACCGATGAAAATGTAAATACTGGTTATCAAGACGCCACCCAAGCCGGGCAAGATCCTCAAAGTATGCAAGGCAAAAACACAAAGCATTGCATGAGTAAATTCGGCGATGCACGTTTCTCGAATCATCACATCGAATACTTCCAGGGAATCCTCTGACATCTTCTTTGGTGGCATCAACTGTGGAAAAATCCGGCTCATATCCGGAACCTTATTATGCCATTTATTGATTCGCAGTTGCAGATACACTCTTCCGTTTTTTTCAAATTTGAATGACTTATAGGGAAATTTATTATAATTAAACCATTTATATGGGAGTACTCTTCCTATAAAGAATGACGATATACTAATGAACAACAGATAGCTAATCGCATTCCACACTTGCGTATGTTTCAACCTAACACCCCCAACTCTATTTCATCACATCGTGCAATGATCCATTCAGAAGACAACCTAAATCGAAACTCAGCCTTTTTGATTTGTAAATAAAACAGGGTATTCTACCGGAATACCCTGTTTGACTGCACGATGATACGGAGCATATCGCATATCAAATATACTTGGGCAGTGCAGCAGAAAATGTGGTCACTCCAGATGCTCAATTTCCTGAATCTAAACTGTAATTTTCTGATACTCAGGCGAGAACCTAATTGCGTCATCCAACAAATTCATTAAGACTTACTTCAAGAGCCCCTCATTGGTATTTATGGCATATTCCCGGAAATCGGGATGAAACTTCAAATTCTTTACTGCCCATCTGCTCTCAAGCAATAGTATACACGAACGAATCCGTTCAGACAAGTCAAATTTTTGTAAGTCTATTAAAATTGTATGATTCTCCACCATGGTAAAGCACTGCTGGATTGTATGAAAACATTATGATCTGGTACGAACATCCTTGTCAGCTGCAAAATACAGCGCCAAAGCGCCGGGCCCTAAGTAAGAACCGGTAACAGGCTCATGCTCCACAATTAAAATCTCCTTAGGCGGGCAGGAACGCTGCAACAATTGCGCAAGACGCTCAGCATCCTCCCGGCAATTGGCATGAGAGATCCCCACAATCTGTGTTTCAGGGGACTCTACCCACTGCTCATAGCGGTTAACAATCTGTTCAATGACCGCCTTGCGGCCTCTTACTTTTCCGAACGTGACGATCTGTCCATTTTCATTTCCCTTCAGCAGGGGCTTCACATTCAGAAGTGTTCCAATAATTGCGCTGGCATTGGAAAGACGACCGCCTCTGCGCAAGTGCATCAAATCATCTACCGTGAAAATTTGGCAAATTCTCTGGCGTTCATTTAACAAAATATCAGCAGCCTCATCCATGCTCATACCCTTATTTTTAAGCTCCATAGCCTTATAAACCAGCAGTCCTTCGCCCAGAGACGCGGCCATGCTATCAACCAGCCGGATATTACGATCGGGATAATCTGCAAGCAGCTGCTCCCGGGCAATTTTCGCCGAGCCAAAAGAGCCACTGATACCAGATGACATACCCACAAACAGAATATCATTTCCCTCACGCAAGACCGGCTCCATATAATCCATATACTTCTGCGGATTGATCTGCGAGGTGCTGATTTTTGTGCCTGCTTTCAGGGCCTCATAATATTCTTCACTACGGAAAGCCTCTGTATCAAGGCAGGTGTATTCCGTACCATCCACAGAATATGAAAGGGGGATTACACCGATGCCATATTTGCGTGTTTGCGCAGTGGGCAGATTCGCAGAAGTGTCGGTCATAATAACGTAATTCATGATTTCCTCCTAATATCTGATTGGCATATATCGCGACTTGTCATGTCACAGGCCAAAAATATTTATATAGCATTTTCATTATATCGATATCAAATGAGATATCAACCTACCAGCGGATGCAATTCCGCTTTTCGTCTCTACCCCAGCGTAGAATTCTGGATTTCCCACTCTACCAGCAGTAGAACTCAGAATATTTGCACGAAATCCACGTTAAAATATCGTGATTTATGGGTATTTTCTGCTTGTCACGACAATTGCAAACACTTCTGTTGTTTCAGGTCACAAGGGGTTATCTTCCCCCTGTGAACACCGTACACCACCCAATTGTGATTCAAATATCCACAAAACAAATTAGCCCGATGCTAGGCAGCAGCGGGCTAATCATTTTTATTAGATACAAATCTGTGCATCATGAATTGCCATCGATTAAATCCTGAATCAGTTTTTCATCCGCCTGATGGTATAGCCGACCATCGCACCTGATATTCGGGCCTTTGCCGCACATGCGCATGCACCCTACATATTTTAGGGTAAACTTCTCGGGCTTTGCTCCGTATGTTTTTTCTACAAAGTCCGCTAATTGTGCCCGTTTGCTGCAATTGGGTCCGCCGCACAATTCAAGGCAGTGTGTGTCCGACAACCGAAGGCTGGGAATGCGTTTGATCACCGCCACCAGGTAGTTCTCCTTCACCAGATAGCTTTCCGCAATCCGAGACACCGCCCACGCAGGAATACCTGCGCCGCTTTCTTGCTGCACTTCCTTCAGCAGGCCAATCAGCGCAGACTGGTCTGCAGGTGCTCCCTGACCTTTATAATATGTTAAGGCCTCTTCAAAGTCCCAAGACATCTTAAATCACCGCTTTCATTTTTATAGTGGTATTTTGGCTATTTTAGCAACTCCACTGGGATCTCCTGTGCCATGCGCTCATAGCCCAGTTTGCTCGGATGCAAATGGTCACCAGAATCATACGCAGGCAGGAACCAGTCCGGCCGCTCTGGATCCCGCAGCGCCATATCAAAATCAACATATCCATCAATAAGGTTGGTCGTGCGAATAAAATCATTATACGCATGACGCATCTCTTGCCGGAACAATGCATCCGTTCTCCAGCCACCCATGGGCAGCAAAGTGCCGACATATACCCGGTATCCAAAGCTCCTGGCCTGCCTGATATAGGTTTTCAAGCCATCGATCAGTTCCTCCACCGCCGGCAGGTCGCTCATAGGACGAAATACATTGATATCCGTACCAACCGGATGAATGATATCGTTAATACCCTGCTGAATAATGACCGTGTCTGCCCCATCTGTTGGAACCTCATGGTCAAAACGATTGCTGCCCTTCAAGCCGTAGGATTCATAAGTCAAACAGCTGTATTGCCGCAAAATGCGCGAGCCGCTGGTGGCCCGGCGAATCACCGCCGTATGATGAAATCCCTCTTTTTGACAGCGCAGTGTTAGATAATCAGGCCAGTCCTGAGCCGTAATAGAGTCCCCATAGCATACGATTGCACGATTCATGGGGTGCGATTGAATTGACACATTGCTCAGGAAATAGAACAGATGCGTCTGCCTGGAGGTTTCCATGCTGATATCTGCATTTTCTGTTTCATCCCCATTGGCATACAGGCCTTCTGACAGTGGCCCACAGGTAAAGACGACCGACCGCATCAACGTAAAATCCGCAAGGTAAAAGCTTACATACAATGTTTTTCCGGCCTCTACATTTATCTCCAGCGAATCCGTTACGATTTTTTGACCAGCTGGGATGGTCATTTCCCTTTCTCCCATATGCAGAACTGGATGAAACACGCCATTATAATAGCAAGTGATTCTGCTCAGCGTCACAGGCTCCGTACCACAATAATTATCAAAAGTGAACCGAACTGCGTCACCAGAAAACGGAATCAAAACAGGATAGCGAATGGTAATATTTTTTGCATACCGCTCTGGGCGATTTTCTGCCACACTTACAGCATTGCCCCATATGCTGACCCACCGGTTTGTCTGTTCTATCATTTGCTTTCCTCGCTTAATTACATTCTATGTTTTGCATATTATAGCATCCAATTTCTCTTTACGCTACTGAAAGATATAATTTATATATAAAAGCCATATTACTCTTCTGTTGCAGCATTTTTCAACAAAACTGCCCAAATCTATTGTACGATATATTCTGCAAATGTACCTGAAATCAATCATTGCCCACGAAAACATACATAAAAAGAATATACCTCTGCATCTTACGCTGGGTATTTGAATAGATTTGCGCTTTACATTTTACATAAATTTTACTATAATTGTACTCGGTTTTTACTTACTAGCTTTCAGCATAAGCTGGTAATACTTGGGAGGAATCGTATGAATTTATTTTCCGTAATCAGACTCCTTGGCGGTTTGGCCATGTTTCTGTACGGCATTGGGATTATGGAAGATGGCTTGAAATCCAACTCTGGCTCTGCCCTAAAAAAGATACTGGATAAGGTAACAGGCAGTGTCCTAGCAGGTGTCCTGACTGGTACTTTAATCACCGCTGTCATCCAAAGCTCCACCGCAACCATCGTACTTACCGTTGCACTGATCGGCGCTGGGATTATGAATCTACGTCAAGCTGTCCCCATTGTTCTCGGTGCAAACATAGGCTCCACCATTACGGCGCAGATCATGCGACTGATGGATGTGGATGCCCCTGGCAATATGCTGCTGGAATTCTGCAAGCCCCAAACGCTGGCGCCTGTCGCATTGATCATCGGTATCGCTCTGATGATGTTTATCAAGACCAACGGATCTAAAACCGTGGGTGATATCTTTATCGGTTTCGGTATTCTGTTCTCTGGTCTGATGAATATGACCGCTGCGGTAGAACCTCTGTCTAAATCTGCTGAATTAGCAGCACTGCTGGGGCAGCTTTCCAATGTGCCGCTATGTGGCATGATCTCCGGAGCGATTCTTGCTGTCACTATTCAGAGTTCCTCTGCTATGGTCGGTATGATTCAGGCATTGTCTTCCACCGGTGCTATGAATTTCTCTATGGTATATCCCATAATCATGGGCATCAACTTGGGTTCATGTGTCACTGCCTTCATTGTATGCTCTATCGGTTCCTCCCCAGATGCAAAGCGCACCGGTATCGTTCACATAGTGTTCAATATCATCGGTACAGTGCTATTTCTCATAATCATGACCATTCTGCAGCGGATGAACGCGTTTGGTTCTGCCTTCTGGAATCAGATGGTTACCAGCGGTTCTATCGCCAACTTCCAGACCGTTTTTAATCTGACGACTGCGATTATCCTGCTGCCTTTTACAAATCAACTGGCAGCACTTTCCAGATTATTTGTCAAGGACAAGCCCATAAAGGCACCCTGCTATGCTGAATTATGTTCCTTGGATGATAAGCTCTATCTTTCCCCTGCGGTGGCACTAAATGAGGCCACCAAAGCTGTTGGTGCAATGGCAACTATTGCCAAAGAGCATTTTGCCCGTGGATGCAGCCAATTATTGCGATATGTCCCCGAGCAATCTGGTGTAATCAACACAGATGAGAACTGTTTGAATCAGTTTGCTGACTCTTCTGAAAAATTCCTAATTGGTTTGTCTAAGCTGATTGAAACCAAGGCCCAAGATCGCCAACTAGATATGCTGATGCAAACCGTTCCAAACTTTGAACGAATCGGCGACTATGCTGTCAATCTGCAGGAACTGGGGCAACGCTTAAAGGCAGATGCTACTCTTTTCTCAGATGAGGCATATAAAGAACTGGAGATCATGTGCAACGCCGTAAAGGAGATTTTAACCATCACGGTAGATGCATTCTTAGAGGACAATTGCGAGAAAGCAAACTCCATTGAACCCTTTGGCGAAATCATTGACGACATGGTTCGTACGATCCAGAATCGTCATATCCAGCGCCTGAAGGTCGGCGATTGTTCTGTTTGTGGTAGCTTGGTATTTATGGAAGTATTGACGAATCTTGCGCGTGCATCCCACCAATGCACCTCTATTGCTGTTCTTATGCTGGCACGGCGGAACGGTGCCATTCTGAATCATCATCACGATTATCTGCGCAGCCTGCACGAATCAAATGATGCCGACTACCAAACAGAACTGCATCGCCGCCACGAGCAGTATTTCACGAGCCTAAATCAGATTTAATATAACTCCCGAAAAGCGGTGCCTCCTAATCTGTGGAGGCACCGCTTTTCATGATTGCAGCAATATGTTTGTTATTCCTTTTCCGTTGGATTGCATTCATAGATCGCACGAACATCTTTTCGATTGCGCCAAATACTGCTCCAACAGAATATCATGGTAAACGCAGCGCACAGGGTCATGCACAGTCTGTAGTCAAGAATCTCTCCTAACAGGCCGACTGCTAACGTCAAAACGCTGCTGGCTGCCAGCAGCAGAATACTCTCATAGGCATTGACTCTGGCACGCAGCTGTTCCGGAATGTATTTTTGTACAGCCGCCTGACGCATCGCTGCACTGTTAATGCCCAAAAATCCGCAGATACCCCTGTTAATCAACATGAACGGATACGGAATCCAAAGCAGGCACATATCCATAAGTTCGTATATTTGATAAACCAGAAACGCAAACCCAAATTTCTTTTTTTCAGGCAGCTTTAGGTTGTAGTGCAACAGACCGCCTATGCTCCGCCCAATAAATTCAGCTGCTGAAAACAGGCCATACATCGCACTGGTGAGCCCCGGAGTGACCCGAAAAAACGCAATGAGCAGCGGCCCATAGCCTCCTGCAACACCATTGGTAACCGCCATATAGTGAAATATACTCCTCAGCCCACGCTCCTGTCTGAGATAGGTGACTGCCTCAGAGATGTCATTTCGCCACATATGGAAGGTATATGGTTCCCCATTCATGTGATTTTTCTCATCTAAATGAATACCGCTTTCGATCAGTGCCGCAAGAATGGAAAGTCCACCTTGAATGATTAAAATCCACGCCACACCCAACTCATCCATCAAAATGGCCGCCAAAGGCATCATCAGCACCTGGAGCACCGGATAAAGCATGGACGAAACGGTATAGCCTTTAGACTCCATCCCCTCCGGAATCAAGCTTGGGTAGATGCTGTTGTATGCCAAAGAGTCAAAGCTCCCCAAACTTGCCAGCACCAAAGAAAAGAAGAGATATGCAGTGTAACTAAACGGACGATACAGCAAATAAATACCGCCCAGGCCATAGAGGATCCCATTAATTGCATCTCCTGCTACCAAAAATGGTTTTCTGGGCAGCCGATCCATCCAGGGGGCTGCAATCAACGGTATCACAAATCCGGGAATAAATTGAATTGCAAGAGTCAAAGCAGAGGCCAGCGTACTTCCTGTTTCATCATATACCAGAAAAGAAAGGGCAAATCCGCCTGCAATGCCGCCGATGGAACCAAACACAGTCGCGGCAATCAGCAACGTAAAATTCCGAGTCCATAGTGTCTTGCGCATAAAATCACCTCATGGACATTTTAACATGAGGTGATAGTGGGGAACAAGATAGATCATTGGGGACATTTTACGCGAAAACATCCACTGAATCATTTGCGTGTGCGAAATTCAGGAAAGTCTCGCAGAAGTTCATAGGCTCTCTTGTACTGGCGATGATGTTCATACCACTCCAGCATCCATGGCAAATGGAAGATGCAATATCCCGCTGGCAGAAATTCTCTGCAAATTTCAAAACAATCCAGCAGTGCCTGCCCATATTCATCCGAATCCAGGTACTGCGCATCTGTTAGCCGCAGCCGCACGACCTGGCACATTTTCGTTTCTGCGTTCTCTGGTAGTGTATTTTCTAAGGATGCCGCCTCATCGAGTGCATCCAATGCTTTTTTAGGCTCTCCCAGTTTTTCATAGCAAATGGCAAGCTTATGCAAGCTCAAGGCATCACGATTTTTCCTGTGCGCAAAATAGGATAGGGCTTGTCCGTATTCCCCCAATTCCATCTGGGTTGCCGCTGCATTATATTCAATCACATCCAGCTCCTCCGTCGCTCCCAATGCAACCGCCAACCGTTTTGCAGCCTGATAATGGATCTTCATAGAAGCGTAGTCGTGCAAATTGGAGTAACACGATCCCATCGTAATTCGGGCAAGGAGCATAATTCTAACACTTCCCTCTGTGCACGCCAGCTGATTTGATGTTTGAAGCAATTCTATCGCTTTTGTCACATTCCCTTTTTGATGGCAGCACATCCCTGCCGCCGCGTATAGATAGCTGCACGGATACAAACTCAGCGCTTCTTCCCATCGAGCCTGCATGCTGCGCTGCAACGCCAGCTGTCTTTGATCCATACAGCACTCTAAAGCGGCATTGATCGGCTCTGGAGACCCGAATGCATATTGGTTCAAGAGTATATAGTCCAATCCCCAGGGACTGTTTTCATACGCTTCCCACTGGGGAGTTTGAACCAACATGGTCAAATTCTCCTTATCTCCGGATAAAAGATATTCATAGGCATCTTCCACCATTTGACCATCATGGTTATGACCATTCTTCCATTCAACTCCCATACGAGAGAATAAAAGTGTAAGAACTTCTTCAGAGGGTTCTGCCTTTCCCTGCTCGATTTTGGACAAATAGGAAGCCGTACAGATTCCTTTGCAGAGTCCTTCCTGGTTCCAGTTCTTCTCCATGCGTTTTTGACGAATCAAAAAGCTCGCATACTGCATGTTCATCCCTCCATATCATTATGGAAATGATAGCATGAAAAGAATTGTATTACAATCCATATATATGCACAAAGGAGAAACCCGATTCATCAGGTTTCTCCTTTCGCAGTTTACTAAATTCTAAGGATTGGTGTTTCCCAATTCTTCACGCTCAATCTTATTGCGTACCTTCTTTTTGTTGTGCATCTTTTTTCGTAGCGCATAATTTTTTCGCAGATTTTTTAGCCTCGCGCTTTTCCTTCAGCTTTGACTTCAACAACGGAGGCTGCGCCTGCAGCTTTTCAGGAGCGATCCCGAGGCACTCCACCCGTCTGGAAGAAAACGCTTTCAAAAGCGCATATATCACGCTTGCAAGGGGAACCATCAGCATCATTCCCAAAACGCCCATAATCTCTCCGCCCAAAGTAACTGCTACCAGTACCCACATGGAGGGAAGTCCAATGGAAGTGCCCACAACTCGGGGATAAATAAGGTTATTCTCAATTTCTTGCAGCACAAGGAATAATGCAATAAACCAAACCGCCTGCATCGGATCATTCACCAAAATGAAGAATGCACCCAGAATACATCCAATCCATGCACCCACCACGGGAATAAACGCGGTAATCGCAACCAGTACACTGACCAGAGGAATGTATGGCATATTGAAGATGCTCATACCCACTGCAAACAGAGCGCCAAGGATCACCACTTCCAGACATTGACCGGAAATAAAATTGGAGAACGTCGTATTGGACAGCCGCAGAACACGAACGACTTCATCTGCCCATTTCTCCGGGAGCACGGAATAAGCCAGCCGCCGCCCCTGCCGCGCCAGATTTTCCTTTCCGGCCAGACTATACAGTGCAAATACAACTGCAAGAAAAATGCTCCAAACTGCACTGATGACCCCGCCTACCGCAGTAACTGCGCCGTTAAGAACGGTGGTCAACCCCTGCCCAAGCAAATCCGCTGCTCGTTTGGCAATTCCTGTCCAATCATAACTATCAAGCTGCGTATTTTCAAGTACCCATTGGAGCATTTGAGGATTATCTTCCAGTGCCTTGCGGATGAGACGGTCTGTCCGATTGACAAACCCTGGAAGTTGCTGCCCAATTGTGAGAACCGTCTCTTTCAGCTGCGGAATCAGCATATTAAATACCACTACAAAAATCATCACAACCAGCAGAATCGTCAAAAGAATTGCAACCACGCGATGACCCCGCATACCGGGTATGCGCTTTAATTGTCGTTCAATTGCACGCATAGGTACATTCAAAATAAATGCCAGGCAGCCGCCGGCAATAAACGGGTTAATCATCTGAATGATGCCCCTCAAAACCATCCTGATTCGCTCTGTCTCATGAAGGAGCCAATAAAGGACAATACAGCCTACAGCTCCCAATAAGATTGAACGCAGCGTTTTTTTGCTGATTTCCATAAAATCCCCCATTATTTCTAAGCTTTTGCAGTGGATCGCTCACAGCAGGCATCAGCGTGCCTGCCAAAGGAAGTATATCATACTTTCTTCTTAAAAGTATAATTATATACTCTATTATACGAATATTTACAATCTGTGTCAATGACGCAAATTTGGAATAAACTTGCTTTCTTTCTCATAGGCTATCCACCAGAAGGACACAGCTTAGGAGGGATTCCATGACAGATACCATCGATGCTAGAGCCTGTCAACTGGCTGTGTACATGATCGAAAATCGCGGAACTGTCCGATCCGCTGCCAAAGCATTTGGCATATCAAAATCAACCGTACATAAGGATTTATCTGAAAGGCTGCCCAAAATCAATCCCAGGCTCTATCAGCAGGTACGCATCTTGCTGGATGTGAATAAATCCGAGCGACACATTCGGGGCGGTCTTGCAACCAAAAATAAGTACATTCACCAGAAGGATAAGTAAAAGCCGGGAGCTACGCTCCCGGCTTTCTTACAAATCATCCACATCCTGAACCGGCTCTTCATAAGGGAAGTCAGGCAGCCCTGTATAGCTCCCCTGAGGATCTGTTTTGGATGCAATGGGGAATCCATCCGGCCCAACCGGCCAAAGTCCCCAAGGTTCTACGATTTGCTCTTTTTTCTTCGGTTTCATGAAAACACCTCCATACGTAATTTACCCAATTGCACCATGATAATTCGTATGATGTCTCCCCTGCTGCATCCAGCAAAGTGCTGTCCCCCATCCTTTGATAACATTTACCAACTTTTTTCAGAACATAAACCGTTTCATCCAATTTCATACTCCATCCTTTTCGTTTTCCGTTTATGCATGGTGTAATAGATTGCATTTTGGGGAAATATATGGTAGACTGTGACCTTAGGAATATAGCAAATCGAAAAGAGGACTTTTTCATGCTGGAAATAAAAAATCTATGTTACACTGTCCCGGATGGCAACAGCCAGAAGGGGATTTTAGATCATTTGAGTTTAACCATTCCGGATAAGCGTTTCGTTGTAATCACCGGTCCCAATGGTGGCGGCAAAACAACTCTGGCACGTTCTATCATGGGAATCAATCAGCCTACCGATGGCTCCATCCTTTGGAATGGCACTGATATCACCAATCTCTCTGTATCCGATCGTGCAAAGCTTGGTATCAGCTATGGCTTTCAGCAGCCACCCAGATTCAAAGGTATGCGCGTGCGTGACCTTTTGAACATCGCAGCCGGTGAAGATCTTGGACACGATGTTGCGTGCTCCTATCTGACGCAGGTGGGTCTATGTGCCAGAGACTATGTCGATCGAGATGTAGATGGCTCTCTCTCCGGCGGCGAAGTAAAACGCATTGAAATCGCCACCGTTTTGGCTCGTCGCAGCGAACTGATGATTTTTGACGAACCCGAGGCAGGCATTGATCTGTGGAGTTTTGCCCGGCTGACTGAAACATTCCAAGCAATTCACGATAAAAAGGAATCAACCATTATCATTATTTCTCATCAGGAGCGAATCATTCGTCTGGCTGATGAAATCATCCTTCTGGCAAATGGTCAAATTTCTGATCGTGGCGCCGCAGACGAAATCTATCCCAAACTCATGGGCATGACTGTGGGCAACTGCAACAAGCTGGAGGTGAACCAAAAATGCTAAACGATATTCAAAAGCATATCCTAGAAGTGGTATCCGGTATGGCCGCTGACGCCTCTGGTGCCATAAATATTCGTGCCGATGGCAAAAAGGCATACCGTTCCAACACGCCCAATGTTCAGATCGAATCCAAAACCGACAAGGACGGCATCGACATCTTTGTAAAGCCCCACACAACATCCGACCATGTGTACATTCCCGTGGTGATCACCGAGGAGGGGCTGCATGACACGGTTTACAATGATTTCTATATTGGCGAGGGCGCTGTCGTAACCATCAACGCCGGATGCGGCATTCATAACTGCAGCGGCTGTGATTCTGAGCATGAGGGCATCCATACCTTCCATGTGGGTAAGAACGCCCAGGTCACCTATTCCGAGATTCACTACGGCGAGGGTGAAGGAGAAGGCAAGCGCATCCTGAACCCCCAGACCATTCTCTATCTGGAAGAAGGTGCCAAGGTCACTTTGGAAACCACCCAGATCCGCGGTGTTGACGATACCAAACGCTACACCAAAGCCGTTCTTATGGGCGATCACGCAGAATTTACCGTCCAAGAAAAGCTCTTGACCCACGGGAACCAGAAGGCCGAATCTGAAATGGATGTGGTTTTGGATGGAAAGGATTGCCGCACCCAGGTGATTTCCCGTTCTGTTGCACAGGACGAATCCACCCAGATTTTCTACCCCAGGGTTGTTGGCAACAACGCCTGTTTCGGCCATGTGCAGTGCGATTCCATCATCATGGGTAAGGCAAAGGTTCGTTCCATCCCCGAAATTTCCTGTAATCATGTGGATGCATCTCTGGTTCACGAAGCCGCGATCGGCAAAATCGCCGGCGATCAGATTCTGAAACTGCAAACCCTTGGCCTAAGCTATGAAGAGGCAGAAGAAAAGATTCTGGAGGGTTTCCTTCGGTAATGTTTGATATAACATTGCTTGTCATGGGCAAGCTAAAAGAAAAATTCTACCTTTCTGCCGCCGCCGAATACGAAAAGCGGCTGAAAGGCTACTGCAACTTCAAAATTGTGGAGTTGCCCGAATACCGGTTGGCGGAGAATCCTTCCCCTGCCGAGATTCAGGCTGGCCTTGAGAAAGAAGCAGATCTAATTCTGACAAAAATTCCAAAAGGCGCATGGTTTTGCGTGCTCACCCCAGAGGGCAAAATCATTTCTTCTGAGGATTTGGCAGATAAAATACGGGATATCAAAAACTCCGGCAAGAGTAGCGCTTGTTTTTTGATCGGCTCCAGTTTCGGCATGGCTCAGCGTGTCAAAGACAAGGCAGATTTCAAGCTTTCTATGGGAAAGATGACATTTCCACACCATTTAGCCAGAATCATGGTGTTAGAGCAGCTTTACCGCGCCGAAGCAATCCAAGCCGGCAGCAAATACCACAAATAAATATCGTAAGGGCGCCCTGTCGGATAATTGACAGGGCGCCCCTTTAGTTTCATTGTTCTTTTTTCGGGAATATCCGTCTGGACACATCCGGAAAATATTGGTCTACAAAATCCACAGCGTTCACCTGAAAGGTTTTTCCGTTCAGATTCTCCAATGATCCCGCATCGGTAGTAAATGCAAAGGTCAGCTTGTAGGAATACAGTGCCTGATAGGTACGATCAAACCGTTTATCCAGTTTTCCATACTTGCCATCCCCCAAAAGCGGATGACCCGCATGAGAAAAATGGGCGCGAATCTGATGGGTTCTTCCGGTAATCAGTTCACACTCCACCAAAGATAATCCATTTGCAGAGGCCAAAACCTTATAATTTGTCTGGGCTGTTTTTGCGCCAGCCTGGGGTGTATCTGTAACAAAGACACGGTTTTTCTTTGCATCCTTAAAAATGAAACCCTTTAACTGTCCCTCTCGCGGCTTTGGTGTCCCCTCTACAATGGCAAGATATCGCTTGTCCATCTCACGGTCCTTGATTTTCTGGTTCATTACACGCAGCGCCTCAGCCGACTTAGCCGCAATCACAATACCGCCTGTATTCCGGTCAATGCGGTTACACAAGGCCGGCGTGAAAGAATTTTCTCCCCTTGGACTCCATTCTCGCTTTTGATATAAATACGCCTGAATGTGATCAATAAGCGTCCTGCCGTATTCGGCGCCATCATGGGGATGCACTGCAAGTCCGGGGCGCTTATCTACCAGAAGGATGTTTTCATCCTCATAAACGATACTGAGCTTGGGTGTGGCCACCGTTAAATAGGCGTTATCCTCTCTTGGCTTATCGAAAAACTCGTCATTTATATATAACTGCAGCACATCCCCTTCTACCAGACGGGTATCCCGCTCTGCACGCGCGCCGTTGCGCTTGATGCGTTTGATCCGGATATACTTCTGTGCCAGAGATGCTGGCATCAACGGAACCGCCTTTGCCAAAAAGCGATCTAAGCGCTGGCCTGCATCATTTTTTTCAATTTTGATCTCTTTCATGGTATTTCCTCCGGGGAATTTATGCCCCACGGGTGCATAAATCGTTTTCTATATCATAATGTATACACCATAGTTTGGTCAAGAGGCAACCATTCCCCAAAATAATATGAAATACTCTAAATTTTTTGAAAATAATGTTTGACAAACGGACTCAAAGGCAATATAATATCTAATGCATGACTGAAAGGAGGATATACAACCTATGCTACTGGATCTATCAAAGATTATTGATTGCCCCGGCGCTAGTTGCGAATTCTCCACCAGTTTAGATCTGAGTGATCTTTGTTTTGGATCTATCTATCCGCTAAAGACGCCTGTCATTGCCTCTGGCAAGGTGCGAAACACCGCAGGTGTTCTGATGGCAACCGGTACCATCTCCGCTCATCTCACAGCGGTTTGTGATCGGTGTGCTGCGGAGTATGAAGATGATTTGAGCTATCCGCTGGATGTGGTTCTTGTAACCGAACTGGCTGATGAAGATCACGAAGATGAGCGGACCTTTCCTCTGGAAGGTAATTTCGCCAACATTGACGAAATCGTGCGCACTGTCTTCATTCTGAACATGGACACGAAGTTCCTGTGCAGCGATGATTGTAAAGGACTGTGCTGCCGCTGCGGTAAGAACCTGAATGAAGGTCCTTGCGATTGCCAGAAGGAAATTGATCCCCGTTTTGCTGCTTTACAGCAGCTTCTAAACAAGTAATCCCATTATTGATGCTGTCTGAAAAGCAGATCGACCAAGGAGGTGTCACCCATGGCTGTTCCTAAGTGTAAAGTGTCTTCCGCCCGCCGCGATAAGCGCCGTGGTTCCAACTGGAAGCTGAGCGCTCCCAGCGTTGCCGTCTGCCCCAAGTGCGGCGAGCCCGTTATGCCCCACAGAGCTTGCAAGGCTTGCGGCACCTACAATGGCCGCCAGGTCGTTGAGGCCAAGGCTGAGTAATTAAGGGAAAAACGCAAGAGGAAGGCGAAATGCCTTCCTCTTTTTCCTTTTTATGAACAATTTACAACATACTGCCGTTTTGCTTGATTTGATGGGCATTTTATGGCATAATACAAAAAGAGATTTAACTTTTGAGAGGAGTGATTCGCATGGCAAAAGGTCTGATCGCAATTGTCGGTCGTCCGAATGTCGGTAAGTCCATGCTGTTTAATAAACTCACAGGACATCGTACCTCCATCGTCGAGGACACCCCCGGTGTTACTCGTGACCGAATCTACGGTGATTGTGAGTGGTGTAACAGAACATTCTCCCTGGTGGACACCGGTGGAATTGAACCCGGCACCGAAAATGACATGTTGAAATTTATGCGACGCCAGGCAGTTATCGGCATTGAACTGGCCGACGCAATCGTTATGGTTGTGGATGTCAAATCCGGCGTTACCGCTGCGGATATGGATGTTGCAACCATGCTGCGCAAATCCGGCAAGCCCGTTGCATTGGCCGTAAACAAGTGTGACTCCATCGGTCCTGTTAATCCGGATGTATATGAATTTTATAGTCTGGGCATCGGTGATCTGTTTGAGATTTCCGCCGTTCATGGCCATGGTACCGGCGATCTTCTGGACTGGTGTCTGGAGCAGCTGCCCGCCGATGATGAGAGTGAAGACGAAGACGACATTATCAAGGTTGCAATCGTCGGCAAGCCCAATGTGGGCAAATCCAGCCTGCTGAACCGCATTCTTGGCGAGGAACGCGTTATCGTATCCAACGTAGCCGGTACGACCCGTGACGCAATTGACTCTTATTTTGAGAACAATACCGGAAAATATTGCTTTATCGACACCGCCGGTATGCGCCGCAAGAGCCGCATTGATGATATCATCGAAAAATATTCCAATATGCGCACCATCAGCGCCATCGAGCGAAGCGATGTCTGTTTGATCTTGGTTGATGCAAACGAAGGCATCACCGAACAGGACACCAAGATTGCCGGTCTTGTCCACGAAGCAGGTAAAGCTGCCATCATCGTCGTAAACAAATGGGATGCTGTCACTGACAAGGAAACCAACACCATGCGTGATATGGAGGCCGAGGTTCGCAACGGTTTGAGCTATATGACCTATGCACCCGTGGTGTTTATCTCCGCCCTGACAGGCTCCCGTGTAGACAAGCTTTTCTCCGTAATCCAGGAAGTCCACACACAGAATACCAGCCGTATCACCACCGGTGCACTAAACTCTATTCTTGCCGATGCTACCGCTCGTGTACAGCCGCCCAGTGACAAGGGCCGCCGCCTGAAGATCTACTATATGACTCAGGCCGGAACCAAGCCGCCTCATTTCATCATTTTCTGCAACGACGCCCGTTTGTTCCATTTTTCCTATCAGAGATATTTGGAAAACCAGATTCGTGAAGTTTTCGGTCTGAAGGGAACCCCCGTTCGGATCACCATCCGCCAGAAGGGTGACAAGGAGGACTAAGCATGTGGTTTCCTATTATGATCACGGTAGCCACAGGGTATTTATTAGGGAATATCAATGGTGCAGTCTGTGTATCTACCCTGATGAACGATGATGTCCGAAACCACGGAAGCGGTAATGCCGGTTTGACAAACTTCTTTCGGAACTATGGTGGCAAAGGCACCATTCTGGTTCTACTGATCGATATGATAAAAACCCTGCTCGCATGTGCAGTGGGCTATCTGCTCCTGCAGCCCTACGGACTTGCGTTGGAAGGCACCATGTTAGGCGGCGTATGTGTCAGTCTCGGACACGACTTCCCCGCCCTACTGGGTTTCCGCGGTGGCAAGGGTATTGTCTGCGGTCTGTCTGTAGCGATCTGTGTTGACTGGCGTGTCGCACTTCTAGCTGCTATTGTATTTTTTTCAAGCTACGCATTTACGCACTATGTATCTCTCGGTTCCATTGCGGCCTCAGTAGCCTTCGCCATCGGCTTTTGCGTTCTTTACTGGGGTAATGCAGCCATTATGGGTCTTAGCATTGTGATGAGTGTACTTGCGCTATTTATGCATCGGGTCAATATAAAGCGATTGTTAAATGGCACCGAATCTAAGATTTACCTGAGTAAGAAAGGCAAAAAGCAATGAAAGTATGCGTTGTTGGCAGCGGAAGTTGGGGCACTGCACTTGCGCTGAGTCTGTGCCAAAATCACGATACCACCTTATGGTCTCACAATCCTCAGAAGGCCGAGCAGATGCGTAAGGATCGCATCAATCCGGCCCTTCCAGAAATTGAACTTCTACCCCAATTAAATATTACGTCCGACCCATGCTGCGTCAGCAATCAGGATATGATTGTCATTGCATCTCCTTCTTTTGCAATCCGTTCTGTATGCAAAACCATTGCACCGCATCTCTCTGACAATACAACCGTTGTCTGTGTCACCAAGGGCATTGAGAATGGGACTTTATTGCGAATGAGTCAAATTGTGGAAGAAATTACCGGCCACCGTGTGGTATCCCTTACCGGCCCCAGTCACGCAGAAGAAGTCGCAAGGGGCATCCCCACCGGATGTGTTGCCGCCTGTTCTGATAAACATTTGGCCGAGCAAGTGCAGGATGTTTTCATGACCGAAACTTTTCGCATCTATACAAGTCCGGATATCATAGGTGCGGAATTGGGCGGTGCCATGAAGAACGTAATCGCCCTGTGCGCCGGCGTTAGCGACGGTCTGGGCTATGGCGACAATACAAAAGCCATGCTAATGACCCGCGGCTTAACCGAAATTGCCCGTCTGGGCGTTGCTATGGGCGCCAGCAAAGAAACCTTTGCCGGTCTTGCAGGAATCGGCGATTTGATTGTAACCTGTACCTCTATGCATTCGCGTAATCGCAGAGCCGGTATTCTGATCGGTCAAGGCTATTCTCCTGAAGATGCTATGGCAAAAATCGGTGCTGTGGTAGAGGGTTATTATGCATCCAAATCCGCATGGGCCTTGGCAAACAGCATTGGTGTTGAGATGCCGATCATTCATGGAGCCTACGAAGTTCTATACAATCAGGCCGATCCTTCCCAGATTGTTCGTGACCTGCTGATTCGTAACAAAAAACCCGAGAGCGAAGACGCTGGGTGGATATAAAAACAAGCCTTGCAAATATCTGCAAGGCTTGTTTTTCATTGGATCTGCTAAAAAGAATACAAAAAACGGTATCATCCTAAGATGATACCGTCATTGCGCCGTAATTGGATTAGACCGCACGTTCAACCTTGTTAGAACGGAGGCATCTGGTACAAGCGTACACATGGCACGGAGTACCGTTGACAACCGCCTTGACACGCTTGACATTGGGCTTCCAGGTACGGTTGGAACGTCTGTGGGAGTGGGAAACCTTAATACCAAAGGTAACGCCCTTACCACAATAATCACACTTCGCCATTCGTTGCACCTCCCATCCGGAAATAATTCTATAAAACGCACCCATAACAGGCGCTAAAATATGATATCAGACTTTATTAAAAAATGCAAGTCTTTTTTGAAAAATATTTCTTTTTTATTTTTTTATTGCCATTACTGCTCCAGCAGATTATAATAGACTTAAAATTAGATTGGGAGGGTTGTTCAATGGCAGATAATTACAGTGTTCTATTAACTCAGTTGGTAAATGTTTTTAATCTGGAAGTTACCTATGCTGCAACCGATTACGAAAAGATCCGCTTAACCGTTGCCGATATCGCTCGCCCCGGTCTACAGCTGTCCGGATACTTCGATCACTTTGAGCCCGTGCGCCTTCAGGTCGTTGGTAATGTAGAGATGAGCTATCTGGATAAATTGTCCTCTGCTGAGCGACGAATTGTTTTTGATCGTCTGTTCCGATACAAGTTCCCCGCCCTATTGGTGTCCAGAGGCATGGTTCACAGTGATGAGTGTATCGAAATGGCCAAAAAGCACAATATCACACTGCTCCGCTGCCACGAGTCCACCAGCTTCATTGTATCATCTATCATTACCTACCTGAATGCCGAACTTGCGCCAAGGATCACCCGTCACGGTGTCTTGATGGAGGTGTATGGTGAGGGTATGCTGCTAATCGGCGAGAGCGGAATCGGCAAAAGTGAGGCCGCTGTGGAGCTGCTGAAACGCGGTCATCGTTTAATTGCAGATGACGCAGTAGAAATCAAACGGGTTAATTCTACAACACTGGTGGGCACTGCGCCTCCTTTGATTCAAAATTATGTGGAACTGCGCGGAATTGGAATCATCAATGTCGCAAAACTCTTTGGTGTAGGCGCTGTCAAAGCTGAAAACGAAATCAATCTTGTGGTCAATATCGTCCCTTGGGATACGCATCAGGCTTATGATCGTCTCGGCTTAGAAGACAACCACATGGATATCCTGGGCGTAGATGTTCCGCTCAATACCATTCCCATTACCCCCGGCCGTAATCTCGCCGTGATTTTAGAGGTCGCTGCCATGAACAACCGCCAGCGCAAAATGGGATACAATGCCGCTTTAGAATTCACAGAGCAGATCAATAACCACTACATGCAGGCAACAGCCAACAACAACTAATCAAAACCACTCGTATCTTCTTCGGTATGAGTGGTTCTATTTTTGCCATAGCGGACATACCCTTTTTCTAACCAAGGGCAGGAGCGAGCCTCCTGCCGGAATTAGGAGGCTGGCTATGGAAAACTTTTATGCAAGTCTAGCTGCCAGAACAGGCGGCAACATTTACATCGGTGTGGTAGGACCGGTACGGACCGGTAAATCCACCCTGATTAAGCGAATGATGGAATCATTGGTAATTCCCAATATTACCGATCCAAATCTGGCGGCTCGGGCAAAAGACGAACTGCCGCAGAGCGGCTCCGGAAAAACCATTATGACATCCGAGCCAAAATTTGTTCCCGAAGAGGCCGTCGAAATTTACCCCGACGGAGCAACACGATTAAAAGTACGACTCATAGATTCCGTTGGCTACATGGTTGATGGTGCCGTTGGTGCTATGGAGGACGACAAACCACGAATGGTTTCCACCCCATGGTGTGACCACCCCATTGCATTGACCGAGGCCGCTGAAATCGGTACGAAAAAAGTCATGGATGACCACGCTTCCATTGGCATCGTCGTGACAACCGATGGCAGCATCACAGACATTCCCCGTGAAGACTACGTGCAGGCGGAGCGACGAGCAATTCAGGATATCAAAGCCACCGGTAAGCCTTTCCTCACCATCATCAACACAGCAAACCCCAACGGAGAAGCCGCCATGGCACTTCGGGAATACCTGAAAACAGAATTTGATGTGGATGCCGCTATTGCAGACTGTCAGGCGATTTCCGTAGATGGAATTGTAGCACTGCTGCAGGATTTGCTGTATGCATTCCCACTCGGAGAGCTGCGTGTCTTCCTCCCCCGTTGGGTTGACGGACTGGAGGAAGACAGTCCAATCAAGCAGACCATCTATCAAGAGCTGCTGACTCAGGCTCAGAAAATCCATACACTGGGGCAGGCAGAGCTGGCGCTGGAAGCAATGACAGAGCTGGAACAAATTCAACAAGTCAACCTTGACGAGATTGATTTGTCAACCGGTTCTATCGTGTGCAGACTGCGCCTGCCCGATCGACTATATTATGATACCTTGAGCAGTAAAACCGGCACACAAATCCGCAACGATGCCGATTTGATGGCACTGCTCAGTGAATTGATACGGGTAAAGGCAGAATACGATCAAATTTCTGACGCACTTGCCGCTGTCCGCACCACCGGTTACGGCGTGGTTATGCCCAGTGCGGAAGAAATGACTCTTGAAAAACCAGAAGTGCTTAAAAAAGGCAACGCTTACGGCGTAAAGCTCAAAGCTGGGGCTCCATCCATCCATATGATTCGCGTGGATATCGATACAGAGATCAATCCTATGGTCGGTGACGAGAAACAATCCCAGGATCTAATCAACTATCTCACCGGAGAAGAGCCCGAAAAGCTCTGGGAAAGCAATATCTTTGGGAAATCCGTATACGATCTGATTCGAGAGGGGCTGAACGCGAAACTCCTACGCACACCGGAAGAAGTTCAGGAGAAATTCCGTTCTTCCCTATCCCGGATTATCAACGAGGGTGCATCCGGACTCATTTGTATTATCTTATAACTTGACAGATTCCCATTGTGGCTTTACAATACAGAAAAAAGGAGGGATCACTATGGGTTTCAAAGGCAATCAGTATATCTGGAAGGATCGCAAGCGCTACTTAGGGCTGCCCCTGAGTTTTACCCGATACGCAATTTCCGATGACCGGCTTTTCCTCTCACAAGGTTTATTAAATATCAAGGACGAGGAAATTCTCCTCTATCGCGTCAGGGATCTGTCATTGAGCCGCACGTTGGGACAGCGAATGTTCGGTGTGGGCACCATCGTCGTTACATCTTCAGATAAGTCCCAGCCCATTCTGCAGATTAAGAATATCAAAGATCCGACCACTGTCAAGGAACTGATCCATACGCAGGTAGAGGAAATGAAGGTTCGCCGCCGTGTTCGTTTCAATGAAATCTCCTCCATCAGCGATGATTCCGTCGACGACGCCGATCTGGACGACGATCTGGACGACGATACAGAAGATGATTCTTTTCAGTAACTAGACGCTGACCGGGTACAGGTATTGTACCCGGTTATTGCATGTATGCCTGCATCTTCCATTTGTTGTGCAAGTTGTCTGTATTTCGCACCATTTTTTCGGCACAATTCGCAAATTACCATTGACATCCTACTTCATTCGTGGTACAATTTTAAGGATAAAAATCCACCGAGGAGGACGAACCTGTGTTGATGAACTTGAATCATGCTCATGTTTACCGAAATGGTCGTTTTGTTCCTTGTGATGTTTCTTTTGAAATTTCAGCTCCAGAGTCCTGCGAGGGCTTCTTGGAGCATTGTTTCCTTTTGCCCGGTTTCGTGGATGTTCATGTGCATCTTCGTGAGCCGGGTTTTTTGTATAAAGAAACCATCGCAACGGGCACTTTAGCTGCTGCTCATGGCGGCTACAGCGATATCTGCTCCATGCCCAATCTGAATCCCGTACCCGATAATGCTGCACATTTGGCCCCCCAGTTGGCAGCTATCCGAAAGGACGCTAAAATTCGTGTGCATCCCTATGGATCCATCACCGTGGAGCAAAAGGGGCAGCAGCTGGCAAACCTTGAAGAGATGTCAAATGATGTCATCGGTTTTAGTGACGACGGAAGAGGCATCCAGTCAGAAGATCTCATGCGTGAGGCTATGCTGGAATGCAAACGGCTGGGAAAAATCTTAGTGGCCCACTGTGAAGATAACAGTTTGATTCACGGCGGCTATATTCATGATGGAGACTACGCCAAAGCCCACGGGCATAATGGCATTTGCTCTGAAAGCGAATGGGGCCCCATCGCAAGAGATTTGAAACTAGCCAAGGAAACGGGCTGTGCATATCATATCTGTCACATTTCTACAAAAGAAAGCGTAGACCTGATTCGCCAGGCTAAGGCGGAAGGCATAGATGTAACATGCGAAACCGGCCCACATTATATTCTGATGTCAGACAAGGATCTGCAAGAAGACGGCCGATTCAAAATGAATCCTCCCCTGCGTTCTGAGGAAGACCGCAAAGCAATCCTGCAAGGGATCTTAGATGGAACCATTGATATGATCGCTACCGATCACGCTCCTCATTCTGCTGAGGAGAAAGCCAAAGGTCTTGAAAAGAGCGCCATGGGTGTGGTTGGGCTTGAAACAGCATTCCCACTGCTCTATACCTATCTGGTCAAACCCGGTTTCATCACATTGGAGCGACTGGTAGAGCTAATGGCTGTGAACCCCCGGAGGCGTTTCGGCATTGCCGAAACCGGAGATTTTTCCGTATGGAATCTGGAAAAAGAATACACCATTGATCCCGATACATTCTGCTCCAAGGGCAGAGCCACACCATTTGAGGGCTGGAACGTATTCGGAGAGAATCAAATGACAGTTATAGGAGGAAATATCGTATGGCAGAACAGATGAACAAGAAACTAGTGCTGGAAAACGGCGCTGTGTTCGAAGGTTATGGTTTCGGTGCAAACCGTGACACCATCGCTACGCTGGTGTTTAATACATCCATGGTCGGCTATCAGGAAATCGTTTCTAACAGCAATTACTATGAGCAGATGGTGGTCCTGACCTATCCCATCATCGGCAGCTACGGCGTGAATGATGAGGACGATGAGAGCAAGAACCCCAACATTGGCGGCCTGATTGTCCGTGACTACAACGATATCCCCTCCAACTTCCGCTACACCAAAACCCTGTCCGAAGCGATGGAAGAGGATGGCATTCCCGGTATTTACGGTATGGACACCCGCGCGCTGACCCGGATGATTCGCGATCATGGATGCCTGCGCGCTATGATTACCGATATCAACACCCCCGATGATACAGCTCTGGCAGCCGTCCGTGCATGGCACACCTCTGAAGATGCCGTCGCAAAGGTCAGCTGCTCCAAGCGTTGGTATTCCCGTACCCCAAATCATCAGTACAATGTTGTTGCAGTTGACTGCGGTATCCGTTTAGGCTCCATCAAAGATCTGAACAAGCTGGGCTGCAATGTCACCATTGTCCCTTACAACACCACAGCAGAAAAGATTCTGGCTCTGCAGCCGGACGGGCTGTATATTTCAAATGGCCCCGGTAATCCCGAAAAAGTTCCCGCTGTCGTTGAACTGATTCAGGCATTGCAGGGCAAGCTGCCGATTCTGGGTACTGACCTGGGTCATGAACTGATTTGCCTGGCCAATGGTGCAAAGGTGAAGAAGATGCACGCAGGGCATCACGGCAGCAACCATCCGATTCGCTGCCTGGATACCGGCAAGATTGAAATGGAGAGCCAGTGCCATAACTACTGTCTGGATGAAAACAGCATTGAAGGAACCGGCCTGCGCATTACCCACGTGAATGTTCTGGACGGTACTGCAGAAGCCGTGGAGAGCACCCTGTACCCCACCTTCTCTGTCCAGTTTAATCTTCACGCAAACCATAAAATTTACACCAAGTTCATTGATATGATGGAAGGGAGAAAGAACAATGCCTAAGAGAACAGATATCAAAAAAGTTATGGTCATCGGCTCCGGCCCCATTGTAATCGGTCAGGCTGCTGAATTTGACTACGCCGGTACCCAGGCATGTCTTGCCCTGAAAGAAGAGGGTTACGAGGTGGTTCTATTGAACTCCAACCCTGCTACCATCATGGCGGATACCCAGATTGCCGACAAAGTCTACATGGAGCCACTGAATCTGGAGTATGTTTCCAGAATCATCCGTAAGGAGCGTCCCGACGCCATCGTCCCCGGCCTGGGTGGACAAACTGGTCTAAACCTAGCCGTTCAGCTGGCCAAGAAAGGTGTCCTAAAGGAATGCCATGTTGAGATTCTGGGTACCAGCTTTGAATCCATCGAGCGTGCAGAAGACCGTGAGCTGTTTAAGGAGCTGTGTGAGAAACTTGGCGAGCCTGTCCTGCCCTCTCAGATTGCTACCTCCGTGGAAGAAGGTATCGCTGCTGCGAATGCGATCGGCTATCCCGTGGTTCTGCGTCCTGCCTTCACTCTGGGTGGTACCGGTGGCGGCTTTGCTGACAACGAAAAGGAACTGGTTGAACTTCTGGAAAACGGTCTGAAACTGTCCCCTGTTCATCAGGTTCTGGTCGAAAAGAGCATTAAGGGCTATAAGGAAATCGAATTTGAAGTCATGCGTGACTCCAACGATACCGCCATCGCCATCTGCTCCATGGAAAACATTGACCCTGTCGGTATCCACACTGGTGACTCTATGGTTGTGGCTCCCTGCCAGACCCTCTCCAGCAGAGAATATGACATGCTGAAGAACTCCGCTCTGAAGATCCTTCGTGAACTGAAGATTGAGGGCGGCTGTAATGTTCAGTTTGCTCTGGATCCCTACTCCTTTGAGTACTATCTAATCGAAATCAATCCCAGAGTATCACGCAGCTCTGCACTTGCCTCCAAGGCCAGTGGCTATCCCATCGCAAGAGTCACTGCAAAGGTTGCTCTGGGTCTGACTCTGGATGAGATCCAGATTGCAAGCACCCCCGCGTCTTTTGAGCCCAGCATCGACTATATCGTTACAAAGCTGGCTCGTTTCCCCTTTGATAAATTCACCAGCGCTGACAATTGCCTGTCTACCCAGATGAAAGCTACCGGTGAAGTTATGAGTATCGGCAGAACCATGGAAGAAAGCCTGCTCAAGGGCATCCGTGGTCTTGAAATCGGCGTCAACCACATCTACAACAAGAAGTTTGATTCCATGTCCGGTGCAGATCTGCTCAGCTATATTAAAATGGGCAAGGATGACCGAATCTTCGCAATTGCCGAACTGATGCGCCGTGACTGCGATCTGGGCATCATCTACGGTGCAACCAAGATTGATATGTTCTTCCTGGAAAAGATCAAGAACATCATCGACTTCGAGCAGGTTATCAAGTCCAATGCAGGCAATCTGGAAGTTCTGAAGGAAGCCAAGAAAATGGGTTTCAGCGATGCTTATATTGCAGGCATCTGGGGCATGAGCGATATCGAAATGTATCAGCTGCGTGAGAAAAATGACATTTTCCCGGCTTACAAAATTATCGACACCTGCGCCGGTGAATTTGACAGCTATGTTCCCTATTTCTATTCCACCTACGAGCAGGAGAACGAATCCATCGTCACCGACAAGAAGAAGATTCTGGTTCTGGGTTCCGGCCCCATTCGTATCGGACAGGGTGTTGAGTTTGACTACTCCACCGTCCATGCCATTTGGGCCATTCGCGAAGCCGGCTACGAAGCAATTATCATCAACAACAACCCCGAAACTGTCTCCACCGACTACACCACCTCTGACAAGCTGTACTTTGAGCCTCTGACCATCGAAGATGTTATGAACGTCATCCATCTGGAAAAGCCAAACGGCGTTATCGTCACTCTGGGTGGCCAGACTGCCATCAACCTGGCTGAGCGTCTGGACAAGCTTGGTGTTCCTGTGGTAGGCACCAGTGTTGCCGCCATCGAGCGTGCTGAGAACCGTGACAGTTTTGAAAAGACACTTGAAATGCTGCACATTCCTCAGCCCACCGGCGAGGCCGTCACCGATGTAGAGGCAGGCGTTAAGGTTGCAAACCGCATCGGCTATCCCGTTCTGGTTCGTCCCAGCTATGTTCTGGGCGGCAGAGCCATGCAGATTGTTCACGACGACGCTCATCTTCGCCACTACTTCAAAAATGCAATCGTTGCCAGCGAAGAGCATCCTGTTCTGGTTGATAAATACATCATGGGTAAGGAACTGGAAGTCGACGCTGTCTGTGACGGTAAGGAAGTCCTGATTCCCGGCATTATGGAGCACGTAGAACGCACCGGTGTTCACTCCGGCGACTCCATCTCCGTCTATCCTTCCTTCTCTATCAGCGAAAAGGTTCGCAACACCATCATCGACTACACTACAAAACTGGGCCTGGGTCTGGGCATGGAAGGCCTTTACAACATCCAGTTCATCGTTGACCCCAACGAAGATGTCTATATTATCGAGGTGAACCCCCGTTCTTCCCGTACCGTTCCCTTCCTGTCCAAAGCTACCGGTATTCCCCTTGCAAACATTGCTACCAAGGTTGCACTTGGTCACTCTCTGGCTGACCAGGGCTACAAGGGCGGTCTGCAGAGCGCAAAGAAACGCTGGTATGTCAAGGTTCCCGTATTCTCCTTCTCCAAGCTCCATGGTGCCGATATCGCATTGAGCCCCGAGATGAAGTCCACCGGCGAAGCCATTGGTTATGACGACAGCCTAAACCGCGCATTCTACAAGGCTCTGCAGGCAGGCGGCACCAAGGTCGCTAACTACGGCACCCTGTTTGTTACTGTCGCAGATCAGGACAAAGCAGATGCGCTGCCCCTTGTAAAGCGTTTCTACGATCTGGGCTTTAACATTGAGGCAACCGGCGGTACCGCATCCTATCTGAAAGAGCACGGCATCCGTACCCGTCGCCGTAAGAAGCTCAGTGAGGGCAGTGAAGAGATTCTGGATTCTCTGCGTCAGGGCCATGTCACCTACGTCCTGAACACGTTGGGCAATGGCGACGGCACCAGCAAGGACGGATTCCTGATCCGCCGTGTTGCTGCTGAAAACAATGTAACGGTCTTTACTTCCATGGATACCGTCAAGGTTCTGCTGGACGTTCTGGAAGAGATTACCTTCAGCGTTTCTACCATTGACGCATAAGGAGGAACCATGCAGCAAGGTTATTTCACCATTCTTTCCAACGAACCGCTAACCGAAACCGTTTACGAGATGGTTTTGTCTGGTGATACTTCCCATATTACCAACTGCGGTCAGTTTGTTGATCTGCGACTCCCGGAAAAATATCTCCGCAGACCCATTTCCGTCTGTGACTACAATCAGGAAACCCTGACCCTCATCTATAAGGTGGTGGGTCAGGGCACCGAGATCATGGCAAAGCTGCCTGTCGGAACACAGTTGGATGTTCTGACCGGCCTGGGCAACGGCTACGATACTTCTCTGTCCGGTGATCACCCCGTACTTGTGGGCGGAGGCGTCGGTGTCCCCCCCATGTTCAATCTGTGCAAGAAACTGCTGAGCGAAAATAAAAAGCCCAAAGTCGTTCTGGGATTCAATACTTCCGAGGAAATTTTCCTGGCGGATGCATTTAAGGCGTTGGGTGTTGATGTTTATATCGCCACTGCCGATGGCAGCGTCGGAACCAAGGGCTTTGTCACCGACGTCATCAAGACACTTGATTATTCCTATTTCTACTCCTGCGGCCCCATGCCCATGTTTAGAGCTATGGAGCAGATTATGACTACCTCCGGTCAGTATAGCTTTGAGGAACGCATGGGCTGCGGCTTTGGTGCTTGTATGGGCTGCTCCATTCAGACCAGATCCGGCTATAAGCGCGTCTGTAAAGACGGCCCCGTATTCATCAGAGAGGAGGTGTTCGGATGAGCACCAAAGTGAATCTTTGTGGCATTGAAATGGACAACCCCGTAATCCCCGCATCCGGCACCTTTGGCTTTGGCAAGGAATTTGCAGAACTGTATGACATCAACTGTCTGGGAACCTTCTCTTTCAAGGGCACCACTTTGGATGCCCGTTTTGGCAATCCCACTCCCAGAATTGCAGAATTCAACGGCGGTATGCTCAATGCAGTCGGCCTGCAGAATCCCGGTGTTGATCATGTCATTGCCCACGAGCTCCCTGAGATGAAGCAGTTCTTCCATAAACCGGTCATGGCAAATATTTCCGGTTTTTCCATTGAAGAATATGTAAAAACCTGTGAAAAATTGGACAAAGAGGAGCAAATTGGCTGGCTGGAAGTCAATATTTCCTGTCCCAATGTCCACGGCGGGGGTATGAGCTTCGGCACAGATCCTGCATCCGCCAAAGAAGTTACGCAGGCTGTGAAGGCTGTCACAACAAAGCCTGTTATCGTAAAGCTTTCTCCCAATGTTACCGACATTACCGCAATTGCTCGAGCCTGTGAAGAAGGCGGCGCCGATGGCGTCAGCCTAATCAACACCGTCCTCGGCATGCGGATTGATCTGAATAAGAAAAAGCCCCTTATTGCAAACAAAACTGGCGGTATGTCCGGCCCCGCTTTGCTGCCTCTTGCAGTGCGCATGGTTTACCAGGTTTATGAAGCTGTCTCCATTCCCATTGTGGGCATGGGTGGCGTTTCCAGCGCGGAAGATATCATTGAGCTAATGCTGGCTGGCGCCACCGCTGTTGAGGTGGGCGCAGCCAATCTGGTAGACCCCTTTGCATGCAAGCGTATGATCGATGACTTGCCTGTCGTTATGAAGAAATACCGAATTGAGAATTTGAAAGATATTATAGGAGGTGCCCACTGATGGGAAAGGATGTAATCATTGCTTGTGACTTTGCAAGCCGCGAACAGACGATGAACTTCCTGGATAAGTTTACGGAAGAAAAGCCCTTTGTTAAGATTGGTATGGAGCTTTACTATGCAGAAGGCCCCGCAATCGTAAAAGAAATTAAGGCACGTGGCCACAAGATTTTCCTGGATCTCAAACTGCATGATATTCCCAACACCGTTAAGAAGGCAATGAGCGTCCTGCGCAATTTGGATGTCGATATCACCAACCTGCATGCTGCAGGCACCACAGCCATGATGAAGGCCGCTCTGGAAGGTCTGACCCGTCCTGACGGCACCCGCCCCCTGCTGATTGCTGTCACCCAGCTGACTTCCACCGATCAGGAGAGCATGGAACGTGATCTGTTGATTCATGAACCCATTGATGAGGTCGTCATGCATTATGCTGAAACTGCTAAGAATGCAGGTCTTGACGGCATTGTCTGCTCCCCTCTGGAGGCAGGCAAGGTTCATGGCCGATGCGGCGAAAACTTTCTGACCATCACCCCCGGCGTCCGTTTTGCCGATGGCGATGTCGGTGACCAAAAGCGTGTCATGACTCCCGCTGCTGCTAAGGAGATTGGCTCAGACTACATTGTCGTAGGTCGTCCCATTACCCAGGCAGAGGATCCCGTGGCTGCTTATCGTCGCTGTGTGGCCGAATTCTGCGACTAATTTTAGGAGGTACTTACTATGGAACTGTCTACTCTGATTGCTAAGGATCTGCTGTCCATTCAGGCTGTTTTCTTCCGTCCTGAAGAACCCTTTACCTGGGCATCCGGAATCAAGAGCCCTGTTTACACTGATAACCGCCTGACCCTGACTGCTCCCGCTGTTCGAAATGATGTGGAAAACGGTCTGGCACAGTTGATTAAAGAGAATTATCCCGAGGTAGAAGTGCTGATGGGCACCTCCACTGCCGGTATCGCACATGCTGCTATCGTAGGTCACATTATGAATCTGCCCATGGGTTATGTCCGCTCCGGCAGCAAAGATCATGGCCGCCAGAACCAGATTGAAGGCAAGCTGCTCCCCGGCCAGAAGGTCGTTGTTGTAGAAGACCTGATCTCCACCGGTGGTTCCTGCATCGAGGTAGTCAACGTACTGCGCGAGGCTGGTGCTGAGGTTCTGGGTATTGTATCCATCTTTACCTATGGCATGCAAAAGGGTATTGATCGTCTGGCTGCTGCAAATGTAAAAAATGTAAGCCTTACCAACTTCGATGTAATTGCTCAGGTTGCTGCCGACGAAAAGTACATCAAGTCTGAAGATGTTTCCCGCTTGATTCAGTTCCGCAACAATCCCAGCGACGAGAGCTGGATTGGAGGCTAATCATGACCAATAAATTTGGTATTGAGAGCGTTCTGAGCATTCTGGATTTGAGTGTTGAAGAAGTCGACGAACTGGTAGCCACCGCCGAAGACATTATCGCAAACCCCCAGAAGTACGCTCACCGCTGCGAAGGAAAGAAACTGGCAACCCTCTTTTTTGAGCCATCTACCCGTACTCGTCTTAGCTTTGAGGCTGCCATGTACGAATTAGGCGGCAATGTCATTGGCTTTAGTTCTGCAGACTCCAGCTCTGCATCCAAGGGTGAAAGCGTTGCTGATACATCCAAAGTCATCTCCTGCTACGCTGATATCATTGCCATGCGCCACCCCAAGGAAGGTGCTCCCATGGTTGCTGCTCTGAACGCAACCATTCCTGTGATTAACGCAGGCGATGGCGGACATAATCACCCAACCCAGACTCTGGCCGATCTTCTGACCATCAAGCTGGAAAAGGGTCGGTTCGACCACCTGAACATCGGTGTCTGCGGTGATTTGAAGTTTGGTCGTACTGTCCACTCTCTGATCGATGCCATGAGCCGTTACGAAGGCGTCAGCTTTACCCTGATTTCTCCGGAAGAACTGAAGGTCCCCGACTATGTCCGTAACGCCATGATAAACAAAGGCATTCCCTTTGTTGAAACTACCGATCTGGAAGGTTCCATGCCTTCCCTGGACATTCTCTACATGACAAGAGTGCAGAAGGAACGTTTCTTCAACGAAGAGGATTACCTGCGTCTGAAGGATAGCTATATCCTGACAGCGGAAAAACTGGATAACGCCAAGCAGAATATGTCCATTTTGCATCCCCTGCCCCGCGTAAATGAAATTTCCGTTGCTGTGGATGATGATCCCAGAGCATGCTATTTCAAGCAGGTACGTAACGGCAAGTATATGCGCATGGCACTGATTCTAAAGCTGTTGGGGGTATAAGTTATGAATATTGATTCCATTCAGAATGGCTTTGTAATCGATCACATCACCGCAGGCAAAGGCATGGAGATTTACCGTCTATTGGAGCTGAGTAAGCTCAACTGTATGGTTGCATTGATCAATAATGCACACTCTGTAAAAATGGGCCGCAAGGATATTATTAAAATCGGCAGCAATATCGAGCTAGATACAGACATTTTGGGCTATGTAGATCCCAACATTACCGTTACCATCATTCGTGACGGAAAAGTCTGCGAAAAGAAGAATCTCACACTCCCCGAAGAATTGGAAGGTGTTCTTCGCTGCCGGAATCCCCGCTGCATCTGCTCCACCGAGCAGGAACTGCCTCAAATTTTCCGCCTGACTGACCGTGAAAACCGAGTTTATCGCTGTATTTACTGCGACAGCACCTTCTAATATTAGGATGTACCGCCAAAGATTTGGCGGTACATCTTTTATTTCTAAAATAATCTGAATTCTTGGTATTTTTTCCTTTACCGGTTCTGGAAATAGTGATAAAATATGGAATTGAAGATAGATTTATCTGGAGGTTCCACTATGCGTGTTCATATTTCATCGCAGAGAACAAAATCCTTTGCTCTCGCTTTCATAATCCCTGTATTCTCCATGTTAATGGTCATGATGATTGGCGGATATGAGCCTTTTGGCAATCTGTCTATGTTATATTCCGATATGTATCATCAGTATTATCCATTCTGGTTGACATTTCGTGATGCACTCCGTTCCGGCGACTCTCTGCTGTACACTTGGAGTGTTGGTTTAGGCATGGATTATCTGTCGTTAATCTCCTATTACCTTGCCTCTGTGCTGAATCTATTGGGGATTTTTGTACCCGCAAGTTTAACACTGGAATTTTACTCCTTGCTGATGCCTATTAAGCTTGGTCTAGCGGGTCTGTTTTTCGCCATATTCCTAAACAAGATATTTGATAAAGATGACTTTTCTATCAGTTTCTTTGGTGCAATGTATGGTTTATGCGCCTGGGCATTGGGTTATCAGTGGAATATCATGTGGCTGGATACCTTTGCGTTGCTGCCTCTGCTTTCCCTTGGAACCATTCATCTGCTGCGTGATCGAAAGTTCATACTTTACACGTTAACGCTGTTCTTATCCATTTTCTCCAACTACTATATCGGTCTATTCAGCTGCATTTTTGTACTGTTCCTGTTTTTCTTCTATGAAATCTGTCGATGGCAAGGATTGAAGCGATTCCTTGCAGATTTTGTGCGTATCGGATGTTTTACAGTAATTGGCATCGGAATGACTGCCATTTTGACGTTCCCAGCGCTGGCCAGCCTGCAGAATACACAATCCAGTGTCAACTCCTTCCCCGAAGGTTTTCGACTGAATATTGCCAGCGAGAACACCCTCAAGGGCCTACTGGATGCTATGCGGCAGGTTGCTGGTAATACGATGGGCGGCGTGGAACCCACTTTTAAGGAAGGTCTGCCGAATCTATATTGTGGTGTGGGGAGTATGCTGCTTGCATTTTTGTTCTGTACCAGCAAAAATGTGAAACTGCGTGATAAGGTCTGCTCCGTTGGTCTGCTGATTTTCTTTATGATCAGCTGCATCATTCGTCAGCTGGATTATATCTGGCATGGATTCCATTTTACCAACATGATTCCCTACCGATTTACATTTTTGTTCAGCTTTGTCATCCTATACATGGCCTATCGCGCCTATGTAGAAATTCACGAATTTAAGATATGGCAGATTCTGTGTGGCGGACTGCTGTGCGTCGGGCTGGTCCTGTGCTCCAACAGCAAAAATGATTTGGTTTTCCTCAGCTACAACATCGGTTTTCTTGTCCTCTATCTGATTCTATTGCTTGCTTTCGCTAACAGAAAAGCCCCCGAAATGCAACAGGATTGTGATGCTCCACGCACCAACAATTCATGTTCCAAGAGCCAAACGATCTTTTCCATCTGCCTTGCATGCATTGTAGTTCTGGAAATTGCAATGAATATGCTGAACTTTGGTTTGCGTTTCCCTGCTACCGCAGTGTCTAATTATCCGATGGGTACACAGGATACACAAAATGTCATTTCTTACATGAAAGACGTAGAGCGTGATAATCTATTCTATCGTGCAGAAGCTACCAATTCTCAGACCTTGAACGATGGTGCACTGAACGGTTATAATGGAATCTCAACATTCACCAGTTCTGCCAATGTCAGGGTAACAGAATATATGAGGGCGCTGGGATACGGAGCAAAAAACACCTATAATCGATATTGCTATGAGGAAAGCAGCCCCGTTTCCAATCTGTTCTTGGGCATCAAATATATGATCGATCGAGATGGCAATGTAGCAGATAACAACTACTTTAACACCGCCTATTCCTCTGGGAATGTTTGCTTGCTGGAGAACAACGCTTATCTTCCACTTGGCTTTCTGACATCTGCTGCGCTTGCCGATTTCAGTTTCCAGAACACTGACCATTTTGAATTACAAAATGAACTGTTCCGTACCGCTACAGGCATTCCCGAGAATGTCTGGAACCTGATTCCATCTGTCTCTATTGAGGGTCAAAATGTTGAAATTACATCTCAAAATGGCTATCTGTGCAACTATGAAAAAGCACAAAACGGTTCCTCTATAACCTATAACTTTTACGCAAATCGAAATGGATTTGCCTGCCTTGATTTTGATGTAACCGACCGAAATAGCTATCAAGTGTTTCACAACGACGTGGAACTATATTCCGAAACCCTTAGTCTGCCCCAGATGATTGCTGTCTGCGATGTAAAGGCAGGAGATTTGATCTCTGTTCGCCTGAACTGCAAGGACGGAGAGGATGGCCGCATGACTGTGAAAGCCGGTATCGTTGATGGTGGTGTGTTGCGTACTGGGCATAACCTTCTTAGCGCATCCACTTTGCAACTGGACTCCTTCTCATCGACCAAAATCACCGGTTCCATCAACTGCAACCGCGACGGCTTACTCTACACCTCTATCCCCCAAGATGGGAACTGGTATGTTTTCGTGGACGGAAGTCCAGCGGAATGCAAACTGGTTGGCGATGCAATGATTGGAGTAATGCTTGAGAAGGGACACCATGATATTCGATTTGAATATCGCAACACCGCATTCTCCTATGGCTGGAAGATTAGCTGTATTTTCGCATTGTTGTTTGTTGGTTGTGTTTTTCTTATTCGCCCCGCTAAAAAAGGAAAATATCTAAAGTGAAAAATCCCCGGACGATCGTCCGGGGATTTTTCTATTAGTTTTTCAAGCTCTGCAGCGGAGCAGGAATCCTTCCACCTCTAGCAATAAAATCGGCAGTGGATTGGTTGTACACCGGCATAACAGGTGCAGAACCCAACAGACCACCCATTTCTACCCGATCACCAACTGTCTTTCCGGGGGCTGGAATAATGCGAACCGCTGTTGTCTTGCTGTTCACCATACCGATGGCAGCCTCGTCTGCGATAATCGCAGAAATCGTGTCTGCCGTGGTATCACCGGGGACGGCAATCATATCCAGTCCAACAGAGCAAACACAAGTCATTGCTTCCAGCTTGTTCAGCGTTAGAACACCGCTTTCTGCTGCTGCAATCATTCCCTCATCCTCTGATACCGGAATGAATGCACCGGACAAGCCACCAACATGGTTACTAGCCATCACGCCGCCCTTTTTAACAGCGTCGTTGAGCAGCGCCAGAGCCGCTGTTGTACCATGGATACCGCAGGTCTCAAGTCCCATTTCCTCCAGAATACGGGCAACGCTGTCACCCACAGCAGGAGTAGGTGCCAAGCTCAAATCTACAATGCCAAAAGGTACTCCCAAACGCTTAGACGCCTCGTTACCAACGATCTGTCCCATACGAGTAATTCGGAATGCGGTCTTCTTAATGGTTTCAGCCACCTCATCAAAAGGCTGACCCTTCACATTCTTCAGCGCATGATACACAACACCGGGGCCGGAGACACCAACGTTCAGGACACACTCTGGTTCACCAACGCCATGGAAAGCACCTGCCATGAAGGGATTATCTTCCACTGCATTGCAAAATACGACCAACTTTGCACAACCAAGTCCGTCATTGTCCGCCGTAATGCGTGCTGTGTCTTTGATAATCTTTCCCATCAAAGACACGGCATTCATATTGATACCAGCTTTGGTAGAGCCAACATTGACGCTGGCACAGACACGCTCTGTCCGTGCCATGGCCTCTGGAATGGACTCAATCAGAATTCTATCGCCCTTGGTACAGCCTTTCTGTACCAGCGCAGAAAAACCGCCGATAAAGTTCACGCCACAAGTTTTTGCGGCACGATCCAATGTCTCAGCAAAGGGAACATAGGAATCTGTTTCACTGCTTTCTGCAACCATGGCAATGGGCGTTACGGAGATACGCTTGTTGACAATGGGAATACCAAACTCGCGTTCAATCTGTTCACCCACACTGACCAGATTCTCCGCACGACGGGTAATCTTGTCATAGATTTTGTCACAGCTGGTCTTCACATCCGGATGTGCACAGTCACGCAGAGAAATCCCCATGGTAATTGTGCGGATGTCAAGATGACGCTTATCGATCATATCCAGCGTCTGAAAAATATCATTCTGGTTTAACATCATCTATCCTCACACTCTATGCATAGCTTCAAAAATATCTTCCCGCTGAACACGAATCGTAAGATTACTCTGCTTGCCGGCTTCCTCCATCAGCACGCTCAAATCTTCAAGAGGCTTATTCGCAGAAGATACATCAACAACCATCATCATTGTAAAATAGCCCTGCATAACGGTCTGGCTAATGTCCAGTACATTCACATTGTGCTGCGCAAGATGATTGCAAACAGACGCAATAATGCCAACTTGGTCTTTTCCCACAACAGTAACAATCGCCTTCATCCCAATCACCCCTTAGTATTCGTAATCTGCACAGACACGGGTATCAATGTAGTGCTTGAACTTCTCCTTGGCATCCAGGTGCAGGGGATTATTCTGGTAAGCATCCAGTGCTTCGCGAGAATCAAATTCGGAATACAGGCAGTAATCCATTCCACCCTGATAAGTCTGGCAAACCTCCAGCCAGCTCAGACCGGGAATCTTACCGACCAACGGCTCCAGCAGTCCAGAAATCTCCTCGACTGCGGATTCTTTATCAACGCCCTCTTTCAGGGTATATAGCACAATATGTTTAACCATAGTTTTACCTCCATGAACCACAATACCGGAGCCGGTTTTAAATCGGCTCCGGTATGTAGCAATTTATGAATTACTCTGCGTCCTCTTCAGCCTCATCCAGCAGTGCACGGATAGACAGGGAGATGCGCTTATTCTCAGCATCAACATCTGTAATCTTGACCTGAACTTCCTGACCCTCAGCCAGAACATCCTCAGGCTTAGCAATGCGGCGATCAGCAATCTGAGAAATGTGGATCAGGCCATCAACACCGGGGATGATCTCTGCGAATGCACCGAAGGTCATCAGCTTGACAATCTTAGCATCAACAACATCGCCAACATTGTAGTTGGTCATGAACTGATTCCAAGGATTCATCTCGGGGGTCTTGTAGCCAAGAGAAATCTTGTGCTTAACAGGATCGAAGGAGATGACATAAACGTCAATCTCGTCACCGACCTTAACAACATCAGCAGGAGTCTTGATACGGTTCCAGCTCAGCTCAGAAACATGGACCATGCCATCAACACCGCCGATATCAACGAATGCGCCATAAGAAGTCAGGCTCTTGACCACGCCGTGGTACTTAGCACCTTCCTGAATCTCGCTCCAGATCTTCTCCTGAGCAGCCTTACGCTCCTCAGAGGTAACAGCGCGGATAGAACCGATCACACGACGGCGAGCACGGTTCACCTCAGTAATCTTCATCTTGACAGTCTTGCCAACCATGCCGGCCATGTCGCCGCCCTTGGCAATACCGGACTGAGAAGCGGGGATAAACACACGGATGCCCTTAACAGTGGCAACCAGGCCGCCCTTATTCTCTTCGGTGATGGTACCTTCAACAGTGGCCTTGTCGTCCACATAGGTTGCCATCTCGTCCCAAATCTTCATGCCATCCAGTTTCTTCTTGGACAGCTGGCAGGTACCCTCCTGATCGTTGACACGAACAACGAAAACCTCGATTTCGTCGCCCACGTGCAGAATGTCCTCAGGCTTAACGGTGGGATCTGCGCTGACTTCGTCATAAGGAATGTAACCGGCATGCTTGGTGCCCAGATCAACCTGGATCTCAGTGTTGCCAATGTGAGTCACAACGCCAGTAACCTTGTCTCCTGTATTTAAAGTCTTGATGGACTGCTCGAGAAGCTCGGCAAAGTTCTCCTCTGTAGTCTCAACATTTACGATTTCGCTCATAGTCTTGTTGACCTCCTTTATAATCCACGCCGGTGTGGATGCACCGGCCGTGATTCCAACATCAGTAACACCGCAAAAATCATCTGCATTCAGCTCGGTGGCGTTGTCCACCAAATAAACGCGATTACAGTGTTCCCGGCAGATCATTGCGAGGCGGCCTGTGTTGGAACTCTTGGCGTCTCCGACTACGACCATGGCTTGACATACAGCGCTTAGCTTCGCCGCTTCGCTCTGCCGAAATTCAGTTGCTTTACATATTGTATCAAAAATTTTCAAGTTAGTAAACTCTTTTTTTGCGATTTCGCCGCACATTTTCCACAAAAATTCAGTAGAGGTTGTTTGGCAAACCATACAAATAGGCATGTCAGATGGCACATCTGAGCGATTCGCCCAAGCCTGAAGTTCTTCCGGAGTCTCAAAAACCTCACACCGACTGCACCATCCCGCAATGGCAACGACCTCCGGGTGGGTTCTGGTTCCAATGATGACAGGCAGACGCCCCTCTTCCTCAGCCTTGCTGACAATGTCGTGAATCCTCTTTACAAACGGACAGGTCGCGTCAATGATTTCTACATTCTGCCGCTCCAGCCGCTGCTGGACTGCACGAGAAACGCCATGAGATCGAATAATAACCGTACTGCCTGCCGGAGCCTCCTCAGGAGTCTCAATTACATGAACACCCATCTGCTCAAAATGATGCACTGCATGCCGGTTATGAATGATTGGCCCCAGTGTAAAAACCTGTTTTCCCGACTGGGCCTGCTGCTCCACCAGTTCCACAGCTCGATTTACACCAAAACAAAACCCTGCATTCTTTGCCACAGTAATACTCATAGCTTACACTTCTCCATCACAGTCTTCTTCATGGTTTCCACAACCTCAGCAATCGTCATATCAGATGTGTCAACAAGAATATGGCTCTTCGTCTGTTTCAGGGGTGCCACAGGGCGATGAGAATCATCATAATCTCTTTGAATAATGTCTTTTAACACCTTTTCATAGGAATCCTTGGCACCCTTGGCCTGCAGTTCCTCAAAACGGCGCTTTGCTCTGACTTCGGGAGAGGCTGTCAGGAAGAACTTCACATCTGCCCGAGGCAGAACCACGGTTCCAATATCACGACCATCCATAATGACATTATGCTTTTTTGCCATATCTCGCTGCATATCCAGCAAAACATCGCGAACCAGTTTGTGAGCAGAAATCTGAGATGCAATCTTGGACATTTCCGGGGTTCGGATGTCGTCCGTTACATCGATGGTATTCATAATCATGTGCTGTTCGCCATTTTCATCATACTCAATGTCAATGGTAACCTCATCGATGAGACGGGCAATGCCATCGATATCCTTAGGCGCGATGCCAACCAGATCCATAAAATAACCCAGTGTTCTGTAAATCGCACCGGTATCTACATAATAAAAGCCAAGCTCAGACGCCAGACGTCGAGCGATGGTGCTTTTTCCTGCACCAGCAGGACCGTCAATGGCAACAGAATAATGGTTCATAACAATATGCTCCTTCTTTTAATCGGCGTTTTGGCGCATTTTTCCAAGGGCTGCTGTTTCCACAGCGACCACTTCATCCACACTCATGGACAACTTTTTACCCACTTCTAAAGCAGTCATGGGCAGCTGACCGTCCAAACCATAGCGCAGACGAATCAATTCAGATTCACGGTCGGATAATCCTGACAGCATATCATCAATTCGTTGCCGCTGATGATAGTAAGCGGTGTCCTCCACGGCCTGCTCATCTTCCGGCGTTTGCTCCGGCTCAGCATCCGTATGTTTCAGTTTCGCCAAATTCTGAATTTCCCGCAACATTTTTCCCAATGCCACAGTCTCTTCCAGATCAGTTCCCATTTCCTGGGCAATTTCCAAATCCGTTGGATTGCGTCTAAGCTGCGTCAGAAGTTTTGTATCCGCTTTTTGATATCGGGAAATCTGCTCCGATAGATTCTGTCCGACGCCATTGGCCTGGGCCTGGAGTGTAACCGCTCTGGCCATGGCTTGTCGAATCCACCAAATCGCATGGGAACGAAAATCTCCGGATTGATAGGTAAGAATACTCTGCCACAGGCCAAGACTCCCCTCCTGAATCAAATCCATCAGGAGAACACCCATGCCTACATATTCCTTTGCACAGTCCACAACGCAGCTCAGGAAACCGTTGCCCAATTCCTTCATAGCAGATTCGTCGCCCGCTGCAACCTTGACAGCTAAATCAGAGCCATCTTCAATCTGGCGGAATCTGCTCATTTCTTCTAAATATAATTTAAGAGGATCATTGCCCTCCAAATTTTCCAGCAATGTTCCCTGCTGCAGCAATTTCTCTTCCAAATCCAGCCGGGCCTGTGTTTCAGGATTTCCCACAATTCGCGGCAGCTCCGCCACATCCAAAATCACGCCTAGCTGTTCCAGTTCTAGGGCTGCGTCCTCTGCACTGGAATCCTCACTGGACTCAACCAGTGCCAGAAAACGTTTCGCACTCAAGCTGTCTCCACGATGCAGCCGGGCCATTGCCAACTCCAACGGGGAGTGCATAGGCTCAAAAATAAATTCATTCATTCTAAAAAGTCCTCCAATCCAAGGTCCGCTCCCAGGCGTTTCAAGCGGTCAATGGCCTGTTTTTCCACCTGACGCACCCGCTCCTTGGATATTCCAAGCATCTTTCCTATTTCTTCAAGGGTGTAGCAAATCCCATCCTCCATCCCAAAACGGAGCCGAAGAATTTGCTTTTGGCGGTCTGTTAACTGTCCCAGAAGGTCATCCATCAAGGAAACCAATTCCTGACGAATCAACTCCGCCTGGGGCTCGGAAGCCTCGTTTGTAGGCAACAGACTGCCCATCGTACCTTCGCCATCATCCCCCACTGGGGCATCCAAAGAACAGGTTTCCGGAGTCAGTTTCAAAAGCTGCTCCACTTTTGATTCCGGAATCCCCGCCCGTTCAGCCACTTCTGCATCCGTAGGCTCCTTTCCGGTCTCTTGGATCAGCGTGTTTTTCGCCGAAACGACCTTGCGCATCCGCTCCGCCGTATGGACAGGCACACGAATGAGTCCGCTATGATTGGTCAAATATCGTGTGATTCTCTGGCGAATCCATTTGGTGGCATATGTAGAAAATCGATACTCCAAGGTGTAGTCAAATTTTTTTGCCGCCACAATCAGGCCGATAGAGCCTTCCTGAATCAAATCCAAAAGCGGTACACCTCTGCCGGCGTATTCCCTTGCTACACTGACCACCAATCGGAGATTGGAATTTACCATCTGACGGATGGCCTCTTCATCCCCTTCTGCACAGCGACGGGCAATCTCCTGTTCCTGCTGCAAGGTAAGCCTTGGATAGGAACGAATTTCCTGAAGGTATTGGCGTACATCTTCGTCACCGGAGCTGACAGCTGCAGTCTGTTTTTCTTTTTCAAGCAATTCAGGTGTCATCCCTTATATCCTTTGCTTTCTTTTAACTTATTACGCAGAGCAAGCAGATCATCCTCGGTATGAACCGTTCGTTTTTGTGATTCGGCACGAATGGTTGCGATATAATCCTTCATAGCGCGCTCATTTACCGGTCCACTTTGTCGCTGCACAATCCCCGCGATGTGAGACATTTCATCTAAATCAAAGCCTTCCAGTACAGCCAAATTCACGCGAACCCCCATATCCTGGCAGTTGCGAATCTGCTTATACACTCGCCCGAGCAGTTCCGAAGAAAAATCTTCCGGCTGCAGATCTCCACATAAATCTAATAGGGAAGGATCTTGCAGCCCCTGGGCAATTACCCCCTCTTCTGCCATGGCTGATTTCACATCTTCATAGTGAATCGTGCGGCTCCTTGGCTGTACCGCCTGAACAGGGGCCAGGTCTTTCTTTTCCTGGACCTTCTTCTCCCTGCGCAGGCGATTCTTATAGGCCTTTGCAATTTCCATCTTCATGGCATCAAAACTAATTCCGCCCGTTTCTGCAATACGGTTGCCATAGACCTCCCGCTGCACAGAACTCGGTAACGTGCTAATCAGCTGTGCACACTCCTGAATATATCTGACCCGCTGTTCATCTTCCCGGATATCATACTTTCGGGCAATGGCATTTAACTGGTACTCCACCCGGTTTGAGGCATCTTCCAATAAAATCTTAAACTTATCTGCTCCAAACTTCTTCAAAAACTCATCTGGATCTTTGGCATCCTTCATGCGCAGCACCTTAACCTGAAGCCCTGCTTTTTCCAGGATGGGAATAGCTCGCCGTGTGGCACGTTGTCCGGCCTCATCCCCGTCGTAAATCAGGACAACCTGATCTGTATAACGGGATAATAATGCTGCATGTTCTTCCGTTAAGCTGGTGCCCAGGGATGCCACTGCGCAGTCGAATCCATACTGGTGCAGTGCCACCGCATCCATATAACCTTCCACCAGGATCAAATAACCAAGTTTCGTTTTTTTAGCCAGGTTCAAGGCAAACAAGTTCTTTCGTTTGTTAAAAATCAACGTTTCCGGAGAGTTCAGGTATTTGGGGGTAGAATCATCCATGACACGCCCGCCAAATCCAATTACATATCCCCGCACGTCGATAATTGGAAACATCAGACGATTCCGAAATCGGTCATAGATTCGCCCACCCTTTTCCGATACAAGACCAGCATCAATGAGTTCCTGATCCGTATAGCCTTTCTGACGCATGGCATCGGTAAGTGCAGACCATGTATTCGGCGCAAAACCGATCCCAAAGGTGGTAAGTACCGACTTCGGCATACCTCGCCGCAGGGCATACGCAAGCCCCTGCTCCCCTGCCGGTGCATAGAGCTGCTTGTTGAAAAATCGCGCTGCCTCTTTACTCAATGCCCAAAGACGTTCCTGATGGCGATAGCGGCTCTGATACTGCTCATCCTCAGGAATCTGCATCCCCGCGCGTTTGGCAAGGGAACGAACCGCATCCGGATAAGTCAGGCCCTCTATTTCCATCATAAAATTGATAACGCCGCCGCCCTTATGGCAGCCAAAGCAATAATAAATTCCCTTATCCGGTGCTACAGAGAAGGATGCAGTTTTCTCCCCATGAAAAGGGCAAAGTCCAAACATATTGCCGCCGGAACGCTTGAGATTTACATACTGTCCCACAACATCCTCAATGGGATTTCTGGAAATCAATTCATCAATAAATGACGGTGGAAATGCCAATCCGATTCCTCCCCTCTAGCATTTATAACATAAATTATCGAACCTGAAGTCTTTCTCCCTTAGGTGCCTCATCTTCCTTGTCTTTTGTCGAACGCAGCAGTACATAGGCGATTACACTTGTGGTACACATAGCCAGAGGATGTGCCATATTGGGCAGCACCACGGTCTCTGAACGGATGACCAGAGGCATGACTGCAAGTGTCATGGAAAGAAAGCTAAATCCACCAATCCACTTCAACCAGCGGTTCTTCTTTCTAATCAAAAACGCAACAGAAAGCATCAGGGAAATCCCGCTGAAAATAGCCGCATACAGCAAGCACATTGCTACAGGAGCTTCCACGACTTGCTGAAAGAAAGAGTAATGCTTAGCCACAGTGTCGCCTGTCCGAAATACCGTCACAGAAGTAGGATTTGATGCCACCATCAGTGATACTGCACACAGTACCATCAATACTACACTCCAAGCAGTCCGCTTCTTCATTCAGATTCTCCTTAAACCAATATTTCTTAATATTATATCACATTATCCGCGAACATTCCAGCCCGACGGAATGAAAAGTTCCGCATATTTATCGACAGCATATTTGTCCGTCATACCGGCGATATAATCACAGACGGTGCGTTCCATACCATCAAAGCTAAGCTGTGGCTGAAAATCCGCCGGCAAAGCATCAGGATGCGATATGTAGTATTCATACAGTCTCTGGAGCATATCTCTTGCCTTACTCTCCTGTGCTTTGGCAACCGGGTTCCTGTAGACACGCTCAAACATAAAAGCACGCAAATCCCGAAGTGCTTTCTCCACATCGGCAGACATTGCAAGTACCCCAGATTCCCGGGTAGTCATAATCATATCGCAAACCAAGGTATTGATACGCGCCTTGTGGGTATATCCCAATAACCGGGATATGGAATCAGGGATGTCGTCATTTGTAAGGATTCCTGCCCGCATGGCATCATCAATATCATGATTGACATAGGCAATCTGGTCAGAGCGGCGAACGATTTGACCTTCCAGCGTCTCTGGAATATAGGCTCCTGTGTGCCCCACAATACCCATTCGCACTTCGCTCGTAAGGTTCAGACCGTTGCCGCCTTTTTCCAGCACATCCACCACACGCAGACTCTGCTCATTGTGGCGGAAGGGAACCCCCATCACTTCTGACAGTGCCAATTCCCCAGCATGGCCAAAGGGGGTATGTCCAAGATCATGTCCCATCGCAATGGCCTCTGTTAAATCTTCATTCAGATGCAAGGCTCTTGCAATGGTACGCCCAATTCGAGCTACCTCAATGGTATGGGTCATACGCGTGCGGTAGTGATCTCCCTCGGGCCGCAAAAAGACCTGGGTTTTATGCATAAGCCGGCGAAACGCCTTGGAATGGATAATCCGGTCTACATCCCGCTGATAGCAGGTGCGAACTTCATCTTCTCGAACCTCCTCAGGAATCGGCCGCCCCTTGGTCTTGTCTGAAAAGGCCGCCCTTGGATCTAGGTATAGGTGCTCTTGTTGTTCCAGAAATTCACGAACTGACATAACAATCCCCCTATGAAATTACAATTACTCCGTTACGGGAAATGCCCGGTATTCCTGCCCCGTCTCCATACCTTCTATGGTTCCGGCTGACATATCGATTAACCGGTCTAAAAATGGTGTACTTTCCGCTTGTGGCAGCAGAATCTCCAATTCTACTTCAGCGCCAAATTGGGTGTCACGGATGATTCCGCCAAACGCCGCAACTTCCAGTTTCATCCGTTCGTAAAAATTATACGGACAAGGAACATACAGGACCGACCAGATCCGTTTCATGGATTTTCCTGCTGCATCAACAGCTATCTTCGTGCCCTTGGTATAGGCACGAACCAAACCGCCTGCTCCCAACAAAATTCCGCCAAAATAACGGGTCACAACACATACCACATTAGAGAGGCCTTCCCGCTGCAGGACCTGCATCATGGGCATACCTGCCGTTCCGCCTGGCTCCCCGTCATCAGAAAAACGCACCGCCCCATCCTTAATGATGTAGGCCCAGCAGTTGTGGGTGGCATCATAATGCTGTTTCTTCATCTGCTGAATGCGCTCCAGAGCCTCTTCCTCTGTTTCAACCGGCCAAATGCGCCCAATAAATCGAGACTTTTTCTCTATAAATTCATCTTCGCCATAGTCCGTCGGCACCAGATACTCTTCCATGAATCTTACAACTCCTCAATTACATACTCACGCACACGACCATAGAGAATCTCGTCCACAATGGTTTCTATTTCAATGCCGTCTGCGGTATAATCTACAGCTTTCACCTGCGCACCATCATGAAGTGTTTCCACCATACCGCCCATAGCGTATGGCAGACAGATGCGAATATGGTGCAGACCCTTATCCAATGCCTTCTCAATGGCTTTCAGCAGTCCTGTCATATTATCGCCTCTGGATGCAGAAATGGCAACCACATCCTCCCCAATGGGGATATCTGTAGGCTCCACCAAATCCGCCTTGTTATAGCAGTTGATGACAGGGGTGCCCTCTTTTGCAAGCTGTCCAATCAGCTTTTCGACCACCCCGATATGCTCCTGCCGATGGGGATCTGCAGCATCAATCACATGAATAAGGACATCTGCATACTCAAGTTCCTCCAATGTTGCACGGAAGGCATCCACCAGATGGTGCGGAAGCTTCGCAATAAAGCCAACTGTATCAGACAAAATCACATCCAGATTGTCAGACACGGTAAGCTGACGGGATGTGGTATCCAAAGTGTCAAACAGTCGGTTATTGGCTGGGATTCCCGCTCCGGTCAACTGGTTCAGCAAAGTGGATTTTCCAGCATTGGTATATCCCACGATAGCCACCACCGGCACCGAATTTTTCATGCGGCGCTCTCTCTGAACCCCACGAACCTGACGAACCTGTTTCAATTCTCCTTCCAGTCGAGCAATCCGCTCACGGATATGCCGGCGATCAGATTCCAGCTTGGTTTCACCGGGGCCCCGCGTGCCGATACCGCCTCCCTGTCTGGATAGACTGGTACCCATTCCCGAAAGTCGGGGCAAAAGATATTTATACTGCGCAAGTTCTACCTGAAGTCTGCCCTCTCTCGTCTTTGCTCTCTGAGCAAAAATATCAAGAATCAGGGCACTTCTGTCCAGAACGGTGACACCCAAAATTTCTTCCAATGCACGAATCTGCCCGGCAGAAAGCTCATTATCAAAGACTGCCATAGTGGAGGCAGTAGCCTCGATCAACATGCGAACCTCCTGCGCCTTGCCTTCTCCGATAAAGCTGTGGGCATCAGGGGTATGACGGTTTTGCAGGATTTTAGCCGTACAAAAGCCTCCGGCAGTCTCCAAAAGGGCTTCCAGCTCCTCCAATGTTTCATCTGTTGCCGTTTGGTCTGCCTTAAAGCAATCAGCATTTAATCCCACCAAAACGGCCCGTTCCTGTACATGTTCTTCAAACTGTAAATTCATATATCACCTCGCGGAAAATATCCGCAGTCATGTCTAAAAGATATAAAAAGCCCGCACTACATACGCAGTGCGGGCTTTAGGTCTTACTTCAGGCCAAAACGCTTGTTGAAACGATCAACACGTCCACCGGTGTCAACCAGCTTCTGCTTGCCGGTATAGAAAGGGTGGCACTTGGAGCAGATTTCAACCTTAATGTCCTTCTTGGTAGAACCAGTGGTAAAGACATTGCCGCAAGCGCAGCGAATCGTAGTCTGTTCGTAATTGGGATGGATACCTTCCTTCATGTTGTTCACCTCTTTCTGAATCATCGTAAAAGGGCATAAACACCCTTAGCAATTTCAATCGCTCAGCTATCATAACACATTCCAATGCGGAATGCAAGTGCTTTTTTGTTTTTTTTGAAATTTTCCAGGAATAATCAGAATGCCCAGTTGCCTTTTTCAAAAATGCGAACCACACTGCCGTCGGTGCAAATTGCATCGATATTCATGCTGTCGCAGCCGATCATAAAATCCACATGGATCATGGAATCATTGATCCCCATTTCACGGCACTGCTCCAATGTGTAGTTCTGATAATCCTGAATGGTGTCAGTATAACCTCTGCCCATAGCCAGGTGGCAGGAAGCGTTTTCATCGAACAGCGTGTTATAGAACAAAATACCGCTCTCCGAAATGGGGCTGGCCTGAGGAACCAGAGCACATTCACCCAAATATGCAGCGCCTTCGTCCATAGAAATCATGGTTTTCAGCAGTTCTTCGCCCTGCTCTGCCTTCGCTTCCACCGCCTTGCCATTTTCAAAGCGCAGGGAAAATCCGTCAATCAGCTGTCCCTGATAGCTTAAGGGCTTGGTAGAATACACAATACCCTCAGCCTTGCCCTTCATGGGGGAGATAAAACACTCCTCAGAGGGAATGTTGGGGTTAAAGAAAATTCCCTGCAGGCTGGTCTCACCACCACCGCAGAAGTGTGCCTGAGGAATCATTCCAACCGTCAGATCCGTGCCATTGTCAGCGGTGTAGTGCAGACTCTCAATTTCCAGAATATTCAGGTACTCACAGCGCTCAGCCAGATCTGCGTTATGCTCTTCCCAAGCCTTAATGGGATCTTCATCCACTCTGGATGCAGAAAGAATGGCCTCCCACAGTTTCTCGACTGCCTGTTTCTTGCTGAGGCTGGGGAACAGTTTCTTCGCCCAGGCAACACCAGGAACGGCAGCAATGCACCACTGCTCCTTGCCATTACGGTCATCTGAATAGGGTTTCAAAACAGGGTAGCTCATCTTGCGAGCCTTCGCAACCTTCTCCATATTCATGCCCTTCATTCCATCAGGATCGTCAGAAACCAGATGAATCCGAGCAGGCAGTACATCACAGTAATGCTGCTGGCGCTCTTTCTCCCAAGTTTCTACGGTACCCATGGTGGTAACAGACTGATTGCGTACGTGAATCTTTTCCAGCGGAGCATACTGCCACTCCACAATAACCTTCTTAGCCTTTGCCTTGTAGGCCTCTTCTACCACCAGCTGGACAAACTCCGGTTGATCCAGTCCGGCATAAACCAGAACTTCCTGCCCCTTCTGAACATTCACGCCACAGCGAACAATTAAGCGGGCGTATTCTCTAAGAACTGTCTTCTTCATTCAAAAACTCCTTCTTTGGTTTTCACCCATTCTAGCAGAATTGTTTCTTTCCGTCAATGCATTATAGGGTTTATCTTGAAAAAATATACAAATTATGATAGGATATCTTGTATATTAGCATAGAAAGGACGACGCCGATGCTTACCAGACAGGAATTTCAAAACCGCATCGATCAGGGCATTCTCCTTTTGGATGGTGCCACCGGATCCAATCTTATGAAAGCCGGTATGCCGAGAGGCTGCTGCACTGAAGAGTGGATCATCAACCACCCCGAGGCGCTCATCGCCCTGCAGCAGGAATACTACCAAGCTGGCAGTCGTGTTATTTACGCCCCTACCTTTCAGGCACAGCCGATCCCGCTGTCCCATGTCAAATTGGATCGTCAGACAGAGACAATCAACGCAATGCTTGTCAGTCTCAGTCGTAAAGCAGTCCCCGACGCACTGATTGCCGGCAATCTCACAACCCTGGCCGCATTTATTGACTCCTACGACACAGCACTCTTTGACACCATGGTAGAAAACTACCGCCGTCAGATTGTCGGATTGTTGGAAGGCGGTGCAGATCTTTTAGCTGCTGAAACCTTACTGTACCCGCAAGATGCAGAGGCCATCTTGACCGCAGCAGAATTAGAAGGCGCCGAAACCGTCATCTACAGCTTTACTATGCAGCCTGATGGCTCCCTGTTTTCCGGAATGGATGCCGGAAAGGTCTTGCGCGAGCTGGAAGAGGCTGGCGCCGTTGCTGTTGGATTTAACTGCGTTGCTGCCGATTCTTTGACCGCTGGACTGGTCAGCAAGCTTCGCAAACAGGTCCGTGGCCCTCTGGTTTGTAAGCCCAATGCAGGCATTCCCGTAATTTCTTCTGAGGGAATTGCCGAATATTCGCTAAATGCTGAGGATTATGCAAAGATTATGCTTGACTGTGCCAACATGGGCGCATCCATCCTGGGTGGCTGTTGCGGAACCACGCCGGAGCACATCCGTGCCCTGTCAAATCGACTGTAATTCAAAAAGAGGACGCTTGTTCAAGCATCCTCTTTTTTTGTTGCCAACAGTTATCCTGTTTGCTATAATGACCATATCATGAAAACAAGGAACAGTTATTACATCAGCCGAAACAACGTTTTGGCATGGCTGATGGCTCTGTTGCTGACAGCATCCGCAGTAACCCGCATCATGTTCTTCGGTGTGAAAGGATCCGAACCAGCACCCAATTTCTGGGGCCTGTGCGCATTACCTGTGGCCGCCTGTCTGCTTTATGCAGCTATCGCCCTGTTCAACGGTAAAGAGCAATTCTATCGAACTGCTATCCCCGTTTGGATGATCGCACTTTACTTTTTCCTCCGTGTAAGAACGCTCCACTTAGGGTACATGGTCAGCTCCCTGTATTTCATTTGCCTATTCTGCTTTGCCGTAGCCTATCAGCTGATTACGTGCGGCAAAATAGGCGGCACTGTGTTGCTGCTGCCCATGTATATCGCCATTGCAGGTCCACTTCTTTATTTAAATCAGAACCTATTATCCAATGGCGGATGGAAACGTTTTCTCCTGTCTGATCTTCTGATGCTATTTGCCCTTTTCGTGACGGTTTTTGCAATCCGGCTGCACCCTGCCGACGAGTATCACCCCACATGGGGTGATCGAGTTGATGGACGCCGAATTCATAGTCAGCCTCCCATGGATCAGCTGATGCCATACCTCATGATTACCCGTAATTCCTGCACCAATCTATTTGCCGAGGCATTTGAGATTACCGCAGCAGAGCGCTATATTCGTCAAAAGCGTCGTGAAGGCTTGACCAACTTTGGGCTGACCCATGTTTTGCTGGCTTGTTATGTCCGTGGTATCGCCAAATACCCCGCTTTGAACCGATTTATTTCAGGTCAGAAAGTATATACCCACGGCAACGATATCATATTCTGCATGACGATCAAAAAGGAAATGTCCACTCAGGCCCCAGAGACCATTATCAAACTGCATCTAACGCCTCGGGATACCGCTGAAGATGTCTATCGGAAGATGACTGCCGCAGTAGAATCTGTCAAATCCACCCCACTGGACTCAAGCTTTGACGTAACCGCCCACGCCTTCACGATGATTCCAAGTTTACTATTAAAATTCTTCATCTGGTTATTGAAGGCTATGGACTACTTTGGTTTCATTCCCGCTTTTTTGTTAGAAGTCAGCCCGTTCCACGGAAGTGTCTTCTTTACCTCAATGGGATCACTGGGTGTTCCCCCCGTGTACCATCATCTGTACGATTTCGGCAACCTCCCCGTTTTTGCCAGCTTTGGCTGTAAACGGAAATCTTATGAGCTTACGGCCGATGGCACAATCGTGGCCAAAAAATATATTGACTGCCAATTCTCATTAGACGATCGCATTGTAGATGGCTTTTATTACGCATCCTTCCTCAAGTATTTTAAGCGCACATTTATGCACCCCGAAGTTCTGGACACGCCCCCGGAAGAAGTCCTGCAGGATATCGAATAATTGCAGGATCTTGTTGTTCAGAAAGTCATACCCCAATGTGGTGACCCATCACATTGGGGTATTTCTCTTCCATAGTGTTACTGAAAAAAATCAAAATTTCCAGAAAAGCTTTCCCTTTTCTTTGACGTAACCATCGTTTTGTGTTAAAGTAAGAAAAACAGAAAGTTCAGGTGAGGATAAAAATGCATCAACCCATTGATCGAATCAAGTCCTATTTGGGTGACCATCCGTGGAAAAATACCATTCAATACTTTGATGTAGTGGATTCCACCAACACGCTGGCAAAGGAACTGGCTGCTCAGGGCGCACCTGCCGGAACCATTCTGATTGCCGACCGGCAAAGTGCAGGGCGTGGTCGTTTGGGCCGGAGTTTTCTTTCCCCGGGCGGCATGGGAATCTATATGTCTGTGATTCTCCGTCCGAATTGTATGCCATCGGAGATCATGCATCTGACCTGTGCAACCGCTGTTGCATCATGTGATGCATTAGAATCCGCCTTGCATTTCCGTCCTCAAATCAAATGGACCAACGATCTGATTTTGGAAAATCAAAAGCTTGGTGGCATTTTAACAGAACTTTCCATAAATCCTAAGTCCTTTCGAGTGGACTCTGCAATCGTCGGCATTGGCATCAATTGTTGTCAATCTGCTAAAGACTTTGATCCATCTATACGCACCATGGCCTGTTCCGCCCAAATGATTACCGGAACACCTGTGGACAGAGATTATCTTGCGGCCGAACTGGTCAAGTCCCTATATGCTATGGATGCCGTTTTGCTGAACGATAAAGATACCTTGCTCAATCGCTACCGCCAGGATTGCTTTACACTTGGCAAGGAAATCAGTATTGTGCGCGGTGAAGATATTCGTCATGCAATTGCAGCAGATGTTGACTCCAATGGTGCCCTAGTCGTTAGATATGAAGACGGCACAACTGAAACTGTAAATTCCGGCGAAGTCAGCATCCGAGGGCTATACGGATATGTTTAGATAAAAAACTATTGAAAATATTTCATCAATTGGTTATACTGATAGTACGAACTCATAAATGGAGGTTATGCCATGAATAAGAAGAACACCTTGGTCAGATGCATTGTAGCCGCTGCCGCTGTTGCGGGCATTGCATATCTTGTCGTACGATACTTTGATACGATCCACGCATGGCTTCGCAAGCTGTGCCCCTGCTGCACGCTCGAGGATGATTTCGTGGTAGAGGATCACTTTACTCCCACCTATCATGAACCCGTAGAGGAAGTTGACACTGATCACACCACTTCAGAAGAAACAGCTGAAGAAGAATACGAAGTGGAGATTTCCCCTGAAACAGACAAGACCCCAGTTGCTGATGCGTCTGATTTTGAAGAAGAATAAAGCAGTAATCCCCGGAGTTATTCTCCGGGGATTACTTTATGTTATCATTTTTCCACGTATTACAAAGCAGAAGTTTCTCCTGCCTTGATAATCGCTTGATTGCAATTTCCCGTTTTAACGCTGCGCTATGGTCTTCACAGATCTGCTGAAATCGGAGCACCAGCGGCCCTCTTCCTCGGGTATATTTGGCACCTCTTCCCTCCGTATGCATCCGATATCGCCGTTGAAAGTCATCGGTAATCCCCGTGTAAAGACTTCCGTCTCCGCACTCAAGAATATAAACAACCCACTTTTTATCCATAAATCTCCCAATACAGCACTGGGTCGAGGTTTCCCTCGACCCAGAAATTCCATTATCAACTGTTCTTTTTCAGCAGATCATATTTGATATCCCACAACTTCTTGGACAGATCCACATAGTAGCTATGAGGATTGTCAAACCGTTTGACCTCGTCCCAAAGCTTATCCACCTGTTCCAGACAATACCCACGGATTTCTTCCAGATCAGGACACTTGTACACCAGCTGTCCATTCTTAAAGACCGGGACCAGCAATTCTTTTGCAGTAAAGTTGTCGATAACCTTGGTCTTCCAAGTTGCCTCCGGATCAAAGATCTCCAACTTGCCGGAGTCATCTACCTCTTCGTCATACACGCAAAGATAATCAGCCAAAGCCTTACCATGATCATTGCCAAAGAAACGATAGAGTTTCTTGAAATGGGGATTTGTAATCTTGCCCACATTTTCAGAGATTTTGATTTTTGGCTCGATGGTGCCATCCTCATGCTCCACCGCGGTCAGCTTGTACACGCCGCCAAACACAGGTTCAGAGCGGGCCGTAATCAGGCGTTCGCCGACACCGAACATATCGATCTTTGCACCCTGGTGAAGTAAATCCTGGATTGTGTGCTCATCCAGAGAATTGGAAACAGAAATCTGACACTCTGTCCAGCCCGCTGCATCCAGCATTTTTCTTGCTTCCCGGGTCAAATATGCCATATCTCCGGAATCCAGTCGGATACCACACTTACGGATACCCTTCGGTTTCAGGACTTCATTGAATGCCTTGATGGCATTGGGCACACCGGACTTCAGTGTGTTATAGGTATCTACCAAAAGCGTTGCATTGTCCGGATAGATTTCACAGTAGCTCTTAAATGCCTCATACTCGCTATCGAACATCTGCACCCAGGCATGTGCCATGGTGCCGCCTGCATGGACACCATAGAGCTGATCTGCAATGGTACATGCTGTGCCATTACAGCCGCCAATATAAGCCGCACGAGCACCCAGAATCGCAGCATCAGCACCCTGCGCACGGCGAGACCCGAACTCCAGAACCGTGCGTCCCTCTGCCGCACGAACCACACGGTTTGCCTTGGTCGCAATCAAGCTCTGATGGTTGATGCAAAGCAGAAGATATGTTTCAATCAGCTGAGCCTCAACTGCCGGGGCGCGAACCGTGATGATTGGCTCTCTGGGGAAAATCGGTGTACCCTCGGGAACTGCCCAGATGTCACCGGTAAATTTGAAGTTTGCAAGATAATCCAAGAATTCATCACAGAACAGATTTCGGTTGCGCAGATACTCGATATCTGCTGCATCAAAATGCAGGTCCTGTATGTACTGAATGATCTGCTCCAATCCCGCAGCAATGGCAAACCCACCTCCGTCGGGAATCTGACGATAAAACACGTCAAAATAAGTAATACGATTTGCATAGCCCTTCGCAAAGTAACCATTACCCATGGTCAATTCGTAGAAGTCGCACAGCATGGTCAGATTTAGTTTGCTATCTAAATCCATAGCAAGACACCTCTTTTTTCGTTTTCTCTCATTATACGAAATATTTTTTATAATATCAATACGCAATTATCAATAAAAAAAGAGGATGCGAACGCATCCTCTTTTTGATTAGATTTCTTGTCTGCCTTCCAGCGCTCTGGACAGGGTTACTTCGTCGGCATACTCAAGTTGGCTGCCCACAGGCACACCATAGGCAAGCCGTGTAACTTTGACCTCCATAGGCCGCAGCAATCTTGAAATGTACATTGCTGTTGCCTCGCCCTCGGTATCGGGATTTGTGGCCATGATAACTTCTCTCACATTTTCCTTGGATACACGCATCAGAAGTTCCTTTACACGGATATCATCCTGGGTGACATGGTTCAGCGGAGAGATAACGCCGTGAAGAACATGGTAAACACCCCGGTATTCCCGGCTGCGTTCTAACGCAATCACATCTTTCGGCTCCGCCACCACACAAATTAAGCCATGATCTCTGGTGTCATCATCGCAGATGGGACACACCTCACGATCTGTGAGATTCTGGCATACCGGACAGCACTTAACTGTCTGCTTTGCCTCTAAAATCGCATCTGCAAATTCCTGAGCATCCTGTTGTGGTAAACTGAGCACATAAAATGCAAGTCGCTGCGCCGTCTTACCGCCAATACCGGGCAGTCTGGCAAACTGGTCAGACAAATTCTGCAATGCGGCAGGAAAAAACTGCATGGCTCCTCCTTAGAACAGGCCGCCCAGATTCAGGCCACCAGTGAGCTTTGCCATATTATTGGAAGCATCTGCATCGGCAGTACGGAAAGCCTCGTTCACAGCGGCCATGATCATATCCTGCAGCATTTCCACATCATCGGGATCTACTGCCTCTGGATTGATCTGCAAATTCACGATTTCGTGCTTGCCATTGACTTCAGCAGTTACCATACCGCCGCCAGCTGCAGCAGTATAAGTCTTTTTTTCCATTTCTTCCTGCATCTGAAGCATTTGCTGCTGCATTTTTTGAGCCTGCTTCATCATCGCCATCTGATTCATACCACCGGGCATACCCCGGAATCCACCTTTTGCCATGATAATTCTCCTTCATATCAATCAGTTTTTTTTATATGAATAATATCGGAATGATCCCGCCCGAATGCCAAAAGCTGTTCCATCTGGGCGGATTTTTCCGGCTTTGCCGTTCGGTCAACAACGTTTACCGTCACAGAACGCCCCAAAATGGCAGAGGCTTTATGAGCCACAATTTGCAAGACCTCAGGCTTATTGATCATTTCCAAGGTAAATGCATTCGAGCACACAAGCACAACCGCATTTCCCCGCAGTTTTCCAACCACCGGCGAATTGGGTGTAGATGCAAAGAAACCCTTTACAGGCGGTTTCAGCTCTTTTTGCAGCCCCATCACAAGATCCGCCCAGAAACCCATAGGTGTGTCATCTTTTGGTTCCGGCTCATCCATGTCCGGTGGGGCCTGATCGTCGTCCGGTGGCGGCGGCAGTTCATCGTCCACCACATCCTCAGGAACAGAGGGCTTAGACTTCTGCACGTGATTCACAACAAAATCACCGGTTCTCAGCTGGTCCTCCATCCGGGAAATGCGGGCATTCAGAGATTCCACATCCATTTGAAGGCCCGGTTCACACAGATTCATCAGGCAAAGTTCTGCATCCATACGGCGGCTTGCACTTCTGGTAAACCCGGCCGCAGTCTGCTGCAAAAGCCCAATCATACGAACCAGTTCCCCAGAGGAAAACCGAGTTACAAGCTGCTTTGTCTCTTCATCCGACAATACGCCGGACAGCATGGAAATCCCCGCCTCCGGAGCTGTTTTCAGGATCATCAAATCCCGGCACAGGGATGCCAACTCGTCGATCAACGCCGCTACATCCTTGCCATCTGCATAGAGTCGGTTGAATAGCTCCAATGCAGCCTTTGTATTTCTATCAGCAACATAGCTGAGCATTCTTCCGCAGGTCTGTTCACCTGCAATACCCAGACATTCATAGACTCTTTTAGCCGTCAGCTCTCCCACCGTGGCGGATGCACATTGATCCAGTAAGCTCAAGCCGTCACGCATACCGCCATCGGCAAGTCTTGCCAGAACTCTTGCAGCACCCTCATCCAAATCGATGTTTTCCTGATAGGCAACATACTGCAGTCGAGCTGCAATATCCTCAGGCGTAATTCTCCGAAAAGAAAAACGCTGGCAGCGGGAAAGGATGGTTGCAGGCACCTTGTGTAATTCTGTGGTTGCCAAAATAAACAGCAGATGCTCCGGCGGCTCCTCAATGATCTTCAGCAAGGCATTGAACGCAGAAATGGACAGCATATGCACTTCATCAATGATATATACTCTCTTTTTCACCTGACTGGGGGCGTAAATGGCATCGTCCCGCAAATCACGGACATTATCAACGCCATTATTAGACGCTGCATCAATCTCCAGCACATCCATACAGTTCCCTGCATCAATGGCTCTACACGCCTCACAGCAGTTACAGGGATTTCCGCCCTGCGGATTCAGGCAGTTCACCGCCTTGGATAGTATTTTGGCGCAGCTGGTCTTACCGGTACCACGTGAACCTGTAAACAAATAAGCATGGCTCATATGTCCGCTCACCAACTGGGTTTTCAGCGTCTGGGTAACCGCCTGCTGGCCCACCACATCATCAAAGCTTTGGGGCCGATATTTTCGATACAAAGCCTGATACATGGCTTGCCTCCTCTCATAGAAAAAGACCGGCTCATAACAAGATCGCACACCCACATTTGAACGAGTTGAACACCCGCACCGAAAGCAGTTAGCTCAAGAACGGCAACCCTGCGGCACACGGAACGGTCCGCTTAATGCTGCTTGGTTCCCCACCTGACATGGTTCACGGGATTCCGTTGCGCAAGACCGATCTCTCAACACCACTTACTTTGGCCAGACAGTACTCAAACGGGTCCGGGTGTGGGACTTCATCCCTGCTATAGCGGATTGCAGGTACAGGGCACCGCTAACTCCCCGACTAGTGCGACCTTGTTAAAAGCCGGTCAGCTGTAACAAGGTTATTCGATTATGATACTTAGTTCAGCTTGGATTCAATAAACGCAGCCAATTCACCGAAATTGGTGATATTCTGCTCTTCCACAGCAAGCTCTACACCCAGCTCATTTTCAAGATCCATGATCATTTCAACGATGTCCAAAGAATCGATGCCCAGAGTCTCAAAGGTTGCATCGGGGGTAATCTCTGCAGGATCTAGTTCCAGCTGGCTTGCAGCGTAGTTAACAAGCTTATCGTACATTTCTATAAACCTCCAAATATGTAGAACCACGCCCTATCGTAGTCTGCATCATTTTACTTCATTCTATGCCATTTGTCAATGGGTGCTTTCCCCCACAAGGGGATCAATTCCGGCACCAGGCATCATTTTTCCCGTTGAAGGGTCACCGCTTTACCCGCAGCATAACCTGTAGCCCATGCAATTTGCAGATTAAATCCACCGGTATAGGCATCGCAGTCAATAATTTCACCGGCAAAGTACAAGCCTGGTACCTTCTTAGATGCCATGGTTCCGGGATCAATCTCCCCCACTTTTACACCGCCGGATGTGATAATCGCCTCAGAAACCGGACGTTTACCGATAATCTCCACCGTAAATGCTTTTAGTTGCTCCACCAAAGCTCTTCGGTTCTGTTTGGTAAAGGAATTGGCCTGAAGGTCCCCATCCACTCCGATTCTGTTCAGAATCACAGGGATCATAGAACGTGGCAGCAAATCTGTCAGCGCATTTTCCATACTGCGATTCTGGTACTGCTCCAAATCACGCAAAATCCGATCATCCAGCTTTGCCTCATCCAAAGCGGGCTTTAGATCGATCACCAATTTCCATCCATCCCCCTTGCCAATATGTGCACTGGCAGATAAAATCGTGGGGCCGGACACACCAAAGTGCGTGAACAGCATCTCTCCAAAGTCCTTATAGACAGCCTTCCCCTTGGGATTCAGCAGTTTCACCCCCACATTACGAAGGGCAAGCCCCTGCATACTCTGGCAGTCATTTCCCGCAGTTTCCAAAGGAACAAGACTCCCCTGGGGTTCCACGATGGTATGACCCAAATCCCTTGCAATTCGATATCCATCCCCGGTAGACCCAGTCGCCGGATAAGATGCACCGCCTGTTGCAAGAATCACCTTTTTGCAGGAAAAAGTCTGCTCCGCTGTAGAAACCCCAATGACACCCGTTTCATTTGTTTGAATCGACTTTACCCTTCCGGTACGAACCATAACGCCAGACTCCTTCAGCTGGCGCTGAAGAGCATCCAGCACGGACTGGGAACGATCTGATTCCGGAAACACTCTGTTACCGCGCTCTGTTTTCAGTGAGCAGCCTGCTTTCTGAAAGAAAGATTTGACCTGTTCCGGGGGATATGCCGTCATGGCGCTATACAAAAACTTTCCATTACGGGGGGTATTTTGCAAGACCTGCTCTGCATTGCAGTCGTTTGTCACATTGCATCTGCCCTTGCCCGTAATCAGCAGCTTTTTACCCAGTCGCCCATTCTTTTCTAAGAGCAAAACACTTGCACCCGACTGAGCCGCAGTGATCGCCGCAAACATACCTGCCGGTCCCCCGCCAACGACGCAGACATCAATGCTCATTGTCACCCTCCTGCTTTTCATAAACATTGTACTGATCCCAGATATGCTCCAGTGCAGTAAAGATTCTTGACAGTCTCTGTTCCCGCTTGGCCGCTATCGCAACAATCAGTGCATTGATAACGCTCATGGGCGCAACCAGAGAGTCAACCAGTGAAACCATATCACTCTTGGCCTCCAGAACAATATCCGCATTCTGCCCCAGCGGAGACAGTCTGCTATCTGTCAAGCCGATCACCGTAGAACCAGCTTCACGACAGTAGCGCGCGCCATTGACCGTAGCACTGGAATAGCGAGGAAAACTGATTGCAACAATGCAGTCTTCCGGTTTCACCGCAACGATTTTTTCAAACATCTCTCCCTCGCCGGATGTGGTAACCACATGGACATTGGGAGACATATAATTCAAGTAATACCCCAAAAAGTTTGCCAAAGGGGCAGAAGAACGAACACCCAGAATATAAACCCGTTCTGCATCCAGAATCGCCTGAACAGCTTTCTGGAACTGAGCACGATCGATCATATCTTCCGTCTGTCTGAGTTTTTCTGCATCAGAATGTAAAACGAGAGAAAGAACATCCTGATCGCCCAGACGATCATTGGCAACTTCGATTCTCTGAACCGAGGTCAAGCGGTTTAAGACCATCTCCTGAATGGCCTTTTGCATACTGGGGTAGCCATCATAGCCCAATTCCACAGCAAATCGAACAACCGTAGATTCGGATACGCCAACCTTCTTGCCCAACTTGCTGGCCGTCATAAACGCGGCTTTATCATAACTTTCCGATATGTATTTTGAAATCAGTCGCTGTCCTTTTGAAAAAGTATGTGCCTCTTCGCGCAATTTGGTCAAGATATCACTGCTCATGATTGCCTCCTGGTGAAAATGAGATATTCATAGGTCGTGCAATCCATATTAGCAGATACCGTCTCATTTTGCAAGTCCAAATACAAAAAATTGCAAATTAGCTTTTCAGTTGCTGTACTTCCGCATCAGTTAGATACCGCCAAGCGCCCGGTTTTAAGTCTCCTAACTGCAACTTCCCCTCAGACACACGCAACAGTTTTTGGACATTCATTCCGGCATTTTTGCACATACGGCGCACCTGTCGATTCCGCCCCTCATGAATGGTAACTTCCACAACCGCCCGATTTTCCTGCGTTCTAATCAACCGAACTTTGGGTGGACGGATCAAATATCCGTCCAATTCAATGGGCTGCTGCAGCTGCTGCAACCCTTCATCCGAAAACCCATTCACCCACACACGATATGTTTTGCAAACCTCATGCTTGGGGTGCATCAGCAGATTTGCAAATTCTCCATCGTTGGTAAATAAAAGCAGGCCTTCTGAATCCATGTCCAACCTGCCCACCGGGTACACCCGCACACCGCAGCCACTGACCAGCTGGGCTGCATTTTTTCTTCCTTTCTCATCAGAAAGCGTTGTGACATAACCTCTGGGTTTGTTCAGCATGAGGTAAACATGCTTCCGGACAGAGGGAATGGGCTTTCCATCCACAGTAATCTCGTCCGCCGATTCATCAGCGCATTGTCCCAGCATCGCAACTTCACCGTTACAACGCACCCTGCCCTCAACGATCCACTTCTCCGCCTGACGGCGGGAACAAACGCCGCTAGATGCAATTATTTTCTGCAAACGCTCCATCATAGGCTATCCTCCAAACCATCTTTCCCAGATGGATTTTTTTATTTCTTCTTCCTGTTCAACGGTCTGACCATATATAAGCGGCACTTTTCCAATCACGGTATCTCCAAGCATGACATAGGCAACTCCGGCATCAGCGCCTTCTGTTACGGGAGCATAGAGAAATTCTGTTGAATCCAATCGGATTTCCGGAACTTCCCCCTCTGCCAGTGCATAGGAAAATCCCCCCTGCGCAATCAGCGCTACCTTTGCCGCAGCACCACCAACCACCGGACGATATCCCAATACATCTCCATCCGAGAGAATGGATTTCACGGTATAATCACAAAAGCCACGCTCTAACAACTCAGCATGGTCATTCCAGTCATCAGGCGCATTGATGGTTACGCAGACAAGTCTGCGTCCATCTCGCTGCGCACTGGATACAAGGATTCGCCCTGCTGCCTTTGTAAATCCGGTCTTCACGCCCTCTGCTCCATCTACACGCCAGAGGAGTTTATTATGGTTTGTCAGATATCGATCACCAATCTTAATCTGCTTGGTAGAAACGGTTTTCTGAAAAATAGGGTCAGCCATGGCGTATGCGGCCAAAACCGCCAAATCACGGGCAGTAGAATGATGATCCGGTGCGTCCAGTCCGTTTGGGTTTTCAAAGTGGGTGTTCTCCAACCCCAATGACCTCGCCTTATCGTTCATCATCTGTGCAAACCCCTCCACGGTTCCTCCTGCATAAATTGCAAGAGCCACCGCAGCATCGTTTCCGCTTTGCAGCATCAAGCCATAAAGTAACTCCTGCACAGTGAGCACCTCCCCGGGCTTTAGATACATAGAGCTGCCCTCAATGCCCACTGCCTCCTTAGGAATCCGCACCCGATCCAGCACATTACACTGCTGGCAAACCACCAGCGCAGTCATAATTTTGGTGGTGCTGGCAATCAGACTTTCTTCATCCGCCCGCTGTTCATAAATGACTCGACCGGTTGTTGCGTCCATTAAAATCGCCTTTTGCGCTGAAATGGCCTGTGTATCCGCTGAGAATAAAAGGACGGCAACCAGCACCATGGCCGCCGTCCGTATCATGTTTCGTTTCATTTACTTCACCCAGGGATAGTGTCTCCGGGTAACATAAAATTATTCTGCCTTAGGCTGATTTTTCTTGTCAATGAGCGCAGAAACCTTGTCCAGAACATCCGGAACCATTTCTACCAAACGATCAGCTGTTGTATTCGGCGCAGCCGACACCGGCAGCATCCGAACAGATTCCCCTTTAATCACCAAAAACGCAATCGGCGTTACCTTGACACCGCCACCTGCTCCGCCGCCAAAAGGCATCTCCTGATTAGATGGTCTCTTATTTTCAAAATCCGATCCGCCACCGCCAAAGCCAACACTCACCTTGGACACAGGAATAATCGTTACGCCGTCAGGCGTGGTAATGGGAGTTCCTACTACCGAGTTCACATCCACCATTTCGCGAATCTTGGCAATGGTATTTTCCAACATATTGGGTAAATTCTGGCTCATAGATTTGCACCGCCTTCTCGTTGTTTTTTAATACTTGAATATGTTTTGAATGCACGCACACCATGGCGTGCTGCGAGGGAAACAATTCTGGCAACTGTAATGGTCAAATCCAATCTGGCGGCCACTAGAGTCTGCTCTGCTGTGAAATCACAGTTTATCTGTACATCCTGCTTGCGAACCACAAACAAGCGATCAAGCTGTGCCAGCAAGCCTGCCACAGCGGCATTCATTCTGCCGTAGTCCACCGCCAAATCACAGGGGTCCTCACACGCAAGCGTCAGATGCATTTTCAGGTACTTTACCCGGATTTTCCGCCGAAGATCCCCCAGAAAGTCCCGCACCACTTCTACAATAGGGAGAAAATCTTTCCAGCTCCCGCCATTTTCTTCCGTGGCAGTTTTCTTGGCCTTTGATGCTGCATTTTTCGTTTGCGTCAAACTTTCCTCTGTTTGATCATTCTTGTCACCCTTCTTTTTAGAAGGATAAGCCTGAATCCGAACTGGGCCCACCAGAACCCATGCCATGAATCCGCCCTGCCGGTATACCGCCGATACACCCAAAGGGAAAAACGCCAGCAGAACAAACACCCCTAGCGCAATCAACCAGCCCATCACATCTGCTCCTGAGGCTGAGCCTCTTGCTGCTCAGGTTCCTGCTGTTCCAGCTGGCCAAAGCTGACACGCTCAATTTCAGGCAGCTCCTCCAGAGAGCTCAGGCCAAAGGTACGCAAAAAATCCGGTGTCGTTGCATACTGAATGGGTCTTCCCGGTACATTCAGCCTGCCGGCCTCACAAATCAAGCGCTTATTCATGAGTGCAGAAATGGAGTATGCCGAATCAACTCCGCGAATCTGCTCCACCATAGCTTTGGTGGCAGGCTGATAATATGCGATGATGGTCAGACTCTCCAACTGTGCAGAGGAAAGCTTGGGCGGTTTCCGAGTTTCCAATGCCTTTGTCACATAATCCGCCATTTCCCCGGAGGAAACCATCTGGTAGGCATTTTCCAGTCGAATAATACGAATACCGCGACGTTCAAAGGAATATGTGTCCAGGAGCTTGTCCGCAGCCTCCCGTACCTCAGACGGGTCTGTTTCCAGCGCCATCGCCATTCGGGAAACTTCCACGCACTCGCCTGCCGCAAACAGGATCGCTTCAATGGCCCGTTTTAGCTGTTCAAATTCCATCTGCATCCCCCTTACCCATGTTTTCCGACTTTTCGAGGAGCCGGACATTGGGATTTTCTCCATTTACATCGTCTTCCAACGTGACAGAGTTGGTCTTGCACAATTCCAAAATTGCAAGGAATGTGGCAACGATCTCTGAGCGGCTCTGATTTCCTTTAAAAAGATTTTTAAGCCGCAGCACGCCGTGCTGAATCAAACGGCGAAGTACCTGGGTTGCCTTTTTGGTAACGGGATATGGCTCCTTACCAACAATGCCCTTAAAATTCATAGTAGGGGGTGGCAAAGCACGCTCGTTACGCTCTGCAATCTGATCCAACGCCCTGAGCAAATCCTCAGGTTCATGGCGATAGCGATAGGTCTTGTCCTTGCGCAGCGGTTCCGGGTCCTTCACAAAGATGCACCGACCGACTTCGTTCAATGGTTCCAGCTGACCCACAGCAATGCGAATCTGATCCAGCGCCTCTTTCCGCTCACGCTCCTCCAGTGATTTACGCAACATATCCAGTTCACTCTCTGCCTCTGCCGCTTCAGCAGCAGACAGCAGCATTTTGGTCTTAATCAGCATCAAATGGGATGCCATTGTGATGAACTCGCTGGCAATTTCCATATCCAGCCGTTTCATTTCATCCAGATATGCCAGGTATTGCTCTAAAATAGCAGTAATGCTCACATTTTGTATTTCAATTTTATTTTTGCTTAACAGCAGGAAAATGACATCCAGAGGGCCTTCAAAATCCTCCATTTGCTCTGATCGGGAGCGGACAATTCCCTCAAGTTTATACTGCGGCTCTGTCATAGAACCTCCTAGAAATATATTACTTTCAATAGATCATACGGCCAACTGCACAGGCTTGCAAGCCCAGCAATCAAACCATTACGTAGAAAAGACAGTGGTGCATCCAATACCCCGGACAAAAGCAGAACCATCAGCAGCAGCATGCCATATCGTTCATAGCGCATGAGCTTGTAATAGCTGCTCTCCGGCAACAGGGCAAACAGCACCTTAGAGCCATCCAATGGCGGCACCGGAAACAGATTAAATACTGCAAGTCCAGTGCTTAGTAAAGCAGTATAAGCAAAAAACTGCTGCAGATAGAATATCCAATCCATCTGAAAGTTAACCATATAGAATACACACACTGCATTCAGCATCATACAAACTGCCGCCAGAACCACATTACCAACAGGCCCGGCCAAAGCGGTGATCGCCATACCCGCTTTGGGGTTGCGAAATCTGCGCATATCCACTGGTACCGGCTTTGCCCAGCCAAACTTAGCCACTGCAAGCATAACCAGACCGAATGGGTCAATATGTTTCAGCGGATTCAGTGTTAATCTTCCTGCATTCTTAGCGGTAGGATCTCCTAATACGTAGGCCATAAGACCGTGGCAGGTTTCATGAAAAGAGATACACAGAATACAGCTCGCTGCCGTTATGAGCATCTGCCACAAATAATCCAATTGAAGCTGCGCCAACCAAGCATGAATTCCGCCCACCAAGTTTTCCTCCGCCTACTTATAGTTGTATTGCATTATAACACTGATCGGATTCTTTCGCAAGACCTACGGTTCAAAAATCGTTTTTCCGAGGCAATCTTGCATTTTTCAACGGTCTATGCTATGATTTAACCAATCAATTTGCTATGGAGGAAACATATATGGCTCCCGAAAAAAACAATTCCCATCGCAGTTTTAGGCAGCTGGAGCATCAGCTCACCTATGTGGTCTTTGGCGATCTTGCTCTGTTCATTTTTACACTACTTGCCGCAGGCAAAGGCATTTTCTGGCTAAAGGTGATCTTAGGAATTTTAACCATAGCGCTTTCCGGTGCCGGATGTGCATTTCTGGTTCTGATCAATGAGTACAATCGTCCCAGAAGCCGGTGGATCCTCATTGCATTCGGTGCCATTCTGGCGTGTACCGTCGTTTCCTTCATTACCGGTTACCCCGCACCTGTATGAAACTGAGATAAAATGCACCCCATTGACAATGGGGTGCATTTTTTATACTTCAACCAGTCTTTTTAGGTGGAATAAATAGAGATATCGCTTTTTTACTGGTTTTTCATAGATTCGCTCCAATGCAGAAGCATAGGTCTTGACCTGAATGCGGTAGCGTTCGACCACTTCTGGAACCGTATCATCTGTTGCATAGTCTGTTTTGAAATCCACAATGGTGATTCCATCCGGTTCAATCAGTGCGCAATCTACAACACCCTGCAGCAGGATTTCCTCGCCGGTCAGTCCCTGCCCATATTGGGACGCATCCACCAAAATGGAGAACTTAAACTCCCGTATCACTTCCCCGGTCACCATTTTCGTTCCCAACTCTGTCTGGAAGAAGGAGGCAATCGCCTGTCGGTCTGCACTACGCGCCTGCTCCGGAGTAAGGAGCTTTCTCTGGACCAACCGAGAAATTTCCATATCCAAACCTTCCACTGTCTGGCACTTTTCAAATTGAATATACTGCATTAAAGTGTGCATTGCCGTTCCGTACTCTTTTCCGTGATTCCCGCCGCCGGACTCTAGGCTGCGCCAGGTTCTCACCCATTTCTGGGCTGCCGACTGTTCTGCAATCTCTTTATCTTTCTCCCGACCCTTCAGCTGTGTGGCCGTTTGCTTGGATGGCGTAATGGTCGCCTCCAAATGGGGATAGCGAAATTGCAGATGGGTCCTCATTCGATCCATAGTATCCACCGATAATTCATCCGAATCAGATGGTTCTTGGGATATACAAGATGCCGGCTGATCGATCTGCTGGTGCACCTGAATCAGCCATGGGTATTGGGCCAGGTGTGTTTGTGCCGGACGGGCATCTGCCAGTTTGAATAACGCACCCGCTTCTGTGCGGCACATTGCCTCCATCAGCACCCACTCACCGGGGCAGGTTGCTTCTAAAGCAAGCAGTTCCGTACCGCCCAGGTCCATTTGGCGGGCAATGGTCGCCAATTCCTTTTCAGGACTCTTGGCGGCATAGGTCATAATCAGACGATCTTTTGCTCTGGTCATTGCCACATATAGAACCCTGAGTTCTTCGCTCAGGCTTTCGCCGGATGTTCTGGCCACTATGGCTCGTTTGGCAATGGTGGGATACCGGACTCGGGTTTCGTGGTCTACAGCAGACAGTCCAAGTCCGAGCTCCCCATCACACAGTACATTCGCACGAAGGCTATCCCTGTTAAAACTTCTTGCCAGAGAACTCAAAAATACCACAGGGTATTCCAAGCCCTTAGACTTATGGATGCTCATAATTCCCACAGCACCGCCAGTGGCACTGTCTCCCACAGTCAGCCCCTTGTCCTCCATCAGCTCCAGATATTCCAGAAATTGGCTCAAATCCCGTCGCGCCGTGCGCTCAAAATCTACAGCTATACGGAAAAACTCCCGCAAATTTGTTGTTCTCTCCACACCGGATTCCATAGCCGCATAAATGCTGTCAATTCTGGTCAAACAGAAGATTTCTTCCAGAAGGCCTGCCAATGTATCTGTTCTGGCAACCATTCGCAGTTCCTCCAAGTCTTGCAGAAAATCCCTTGTTTTCTCCATATCATCCATAAGCAGAGCATCATACACATTCCCATGCTTACAGAGGCTGCGAATTCTGGCAAGGTCATCCGCAGTAAACGCATAAATGGGACTCATCAGCACTGCCAGCAGCGGAATATCCTGTCTGGGATTGGAAATTACCTGCAAAAGGGAACGGAGCACGCCGATTTCCCCCGTTTGCAGCAAATCCCTGCCACTGCCAAAGCTGCTGCGAATCCCCCGCCTGGACAGCGCATCCTGAAATTCCTGTCCCACAGAACCGGGAGAACGCAAGAGGATCACAATATCATCCGGCTCGATTGGCCGAAGACCATCCTTCCCGCGTATCATCTGGTTCCCGGACAAAAGCTGCGCGATTCGATTTGCTACAAAATCCGCCTCTTCAAAATAGGTATCCTCACTCGTCTTGAGTACATGAAGTTCCACCTCAGGATCACCCAAGGGCTCATGGGGGATGCCCTCTACCAGTGCCTCCTCTTTTCCATAATCCAGTCCGCCAACCCGGCGGCTCATACAGCGATAAAAGACATCGTTGGTCGCTTCCAGCACTGCACCTCCGGAACGGAAGTTTCGGCTGAGCATGACCTTTCTGCCCTGTCCATCCACTGCATCATCGGCATGGTTATAGGTATTGTATTTTTCCAAAAAGATCCCCGGATCTGCCAGACGGAACCGGTAAATGGACTGTTTCACATCGCCAACCATAAAACAGTTCTGCTTTTCTGCCGTCAAAGACATAAAAATTGCATCCTGCACAGCGTTAGAATCCTGATACTCGTCTACAAGAACCTCCCGGTACCGCTGCCCCACCTCTCGTGCAATACGAGTGGGTGCGGTTCTGCCCTTACCAAACAGCAAATCCAGGGTTTTATGCTCCAAATCGCTGAAATCCAGAATCCGTCTTCTGCGTTTGAGCTCACTGTATCTGCTGCCGAACTGCCTTGCCAGTGAAATCAACCCTCGAATGGCACTGCCCGTCTGCTGCAAATCCGCCACCACCTGACTGGATGGACTGCAGAATACTCTCAGGCGTTTTTCCAAACCCTTTTTGCATCCCTCTCGGACGGATTTAATTCGTTCAACCGCCTCTTGATCTGCAATTTTTTTTGAAAAAACAATACGCCCATAGTCGATTTCCCGACGCTTGAGAACCTCATCCCAGGTTTGCGCCTGCGCTAAGTACTCAAGTGCCGTCACAGTCTGTTTCAAAAGGTTGGCTGGTTTCTCCATCAGCGGATCCCCCTCCGCCAATGCAAGACAGCCTTTCATTGCCTGAATCTGCAGCTGAAGATATTGTTTCAAATCCTCCATCAGATACTTCCCCCAAACTGTTTGGGCCGCATCCACTGTATCCGTCAAATCCGCACTGTCAAGACAGTGATTAAGCCATTGCTCTGGATTCAGATGGCAGCGTGCGCTGTCATATACCTTCAGCAGGATATCCGGAACCATTCGGTCGTCCTTGCCCAGACCTTGGGTATCAATAAACGCCCGAAAATCCGGGTCATCCAAACCTGTTGTATATGCGCCCTCCAGCAGGTCATTCATTGCCTGTTCTCTGAGCTGACGGCACTCATTTTCATCTGCAACCCGAAAATCCGCCGGCAAATCCAGATCATAGGCATACTCCCTGAGCAGATCAGAACAGAATGAATGCACCGTAGAGATTTTCGCCAAGTACAGTCGCTGCATCTGTCGCTGCAAGTGGTGATTCTCCGGCTGCTCTGCTAAGTATTCAGATAATCGTGTTGCAATCTTGCCTCGAAGCTCCGCGGCTGCCGCTTTTGTATATGTAATGATGAGAAAATCATCAATATTACACGGAGAAATGGGGTCCATCAAATAAAGGAGCAATCGATCCACCAGAACTTTTGTTTTACCGGAGCCGGCAGCAGCAGACACTAGCAGTTTACCACCCCGGTTTTCCACAGCCTGGCGCTGCTGAACGGTCAGATTATTTTCCATGATGTTCGACCTCCTTGCCAACCTCTTCCCAGAATCTCTTGCTGTCCATTGCTTTATAATTTCTTCTCCCAGCCTCCCGGGTTTGCGCACAAATTGCTCCATAGGGGCAAAATGTGCATGCACTGTGACTGGAACCCCGGGTATAAGGATTGGGGCTGACATTGCCATCTGCTATGGAGTCCACCATGCCAGAAAGCAGGCAGAAGAGGTATTCTTTGAGCATTCTAAATTGTTCTGAATCTGCCAAATCCCCCGTTAGCGTCCCATCCGATTTTCTTTTGCAGCTGAGTCGTTTAAGTTCTTCTCCCGGTTCCATAGCCTCAATCACGATATCATCCCGAATAATCAGGCCCTGTCGTTTCATTTCCTTGGATCGTTCCTTCTCGGCCTGTTCAGCAGTCAGTTTTCCGTCCTCTGAAAGGTATGGATAACGAGCCGGAAAATACTGAACACCTGCCGCCACAGGCTGATCCCCCAAGACGCCCGTTCCTCCTTGCTCTAGAGCAAACAGATACAGCAGCATCTGTAATCCCACGCCATTAAACACATCACAGTAGTCAAAGTTTTTCTTGCCGGTTTTATAATCCACGACCCTGAAGAAATTTCTGTGACCATCGTTGAATGCATCCACACGGTCTACATAGCCGCGAATTTCTGCCCGCATGGTTTTGCCGGGAATCTGTACTGCCGGAAGATCACCGGAATCGTCAAAATTTAATTCAAATGCCACCGGTTCAAAGGAAGATTCTGAAAGCTCCTGCCAAAGCTCCCGCACCACCGCATCCAGTTCCTGACCGTTTCGATGAAATAAGTAAGTCACCCGATCAGACTCCAGTTGCGCAAAGCGTTCCTTGGCGTAGCTTTTTGCATATTTATGAGCGATATCCAGCGTCTGCTCCTGCGTAACATGATGGAATCCGCCCAAGGACTTGATTTCTTTTGCAGTCTGCTCCAGAACGGAATGGACAAATGTACCAAACTCAGCAGGATCAATGGATATTTCCTTGCGTTCCTGGGCCCGCAAACCATACTTAAGAAAATAGGATAACCGGCATTCCGCCTGGGTATCAATCTGAGATGCAGACAGCCGCAGCCGATTGCCATAGAGTTTCTCGATGTTTTCTCGCTCCACACTTCCCAGTGCAAACTCTGCTTTGCGCTGTGTGTCACGATACTGCTCATCCAATCCAAGCAGTTGCGCATTCTGCCGCTGGAGGAACCGTGCAAGATATGCTCCTGCCTCCCACGCATCGGACAATGCAGGCCCAAGTTCAGAATGAACAGAAACGCCGTCTTTCACGCCCAACATGGCACATAGCCTGCGATAGGAAAATGCAGACTGTCCAGCAGGACACGATACAGATACAGTCTCTGTGGCACCGCAAAAGCAGCCATAGATTTCAAAAAACTCCGTAGCCACATTTTCCATGGCTCCGCCAGTCAAATGAACCCCCAATTTCTGTAACTGCGTACGCTCCTGATCTGTAAGGATGCCGAAATAACCGGCATAATTGGGAAACTGCCCCTCCAATGCGCCCAAAATCAAAAGATGCTTGACCTGCTGGCAGCGCATTGCACTGGTCTGACCTACGGCTACGCAGTCCAAAACCGTGGGAATCGTACCGACATCATACTGACTAAGCAAAAGCCGGAACAATCTCGTAAAGTTTTCCTGCTCCCACCTACTCTTGCCCAGCATATCGGATAGCTGTTCCAATGCAGACAGCAGGATTTCCCAAAGCTGCTGATATTCCTGGGCCTCACGGTTATCTCCCCGTTCATCTGCACGCTCTGCAAGCTGCTCCAAATTCTCTGCCAGTTTGATTTCCGTCAAAAATGCATATACAGCCTGAACCTGCTGCTGTACATTCTCTGCACTGTTTAGCCCTTTCCGAAGGTGAATCAGCGGGTCTATGCCCTGCTTTCGTGCCTGATTCAGATTGGCAAGGAGCGTCTTGTCTTCTTCCTTCCAGGTTTGGCCCAGGCCGCTGGGATTCATTGTCCATTCCTGAGCCCACTTTTCTCCTCGGATTCCCCACAATACCGCATAATTTTCAATTTTATCACAGATATCCGGCTCTAACCCCGAGAGAATTGATTTGAGATACCGCAGAACATCCCGCTGCTGCAGTCCATCCATCGCAGCATCCAGTGCCGACAGTACCGTAGCAATGACTGTCTTTTCCAGAATATCATCCGTTCCGGACAAATATACAGGGATGCCGCAGCGGCGGAATACCAGTGCCAAAACATCACGGTACTGTTCCATATTGGTGCATACAATTCCAATATCCCGATAGCGGCAGCCATTTGTCACTAGATCAAGAACCCGCTCTGCTGCCACTGAGCATTCATCAAACACACTGTCACATCGAGTCAAAATCAGCCGCTCTTTTAACTGCGCTTTTGGCTCTATACTTCCCTGAAACAGATTCTGCCACGCATCAACCAGATCGTCTTTCCTTGGCTGAACCACCGTAACATTCACAGCTACATCCATTGCCTCTGCCATTTTTTTCAGCTGGGCAGCGGTATTGCCTGCATTTTCAAACGCCGGTTTCACCGATTTGATTCTGTCACAGTTCAAACATACTGTGACCTCTGGACTCACACGAATCAGGTGATTCAAGATTGCCATATTCTGTTGGGAAAAATCCGGGAATCCATCTATGTAGAAGATATGTTTCTGCGCATAATCACAGTCTTCCAGTTGTTCCAGCAGCCAATCCAGTTGATCCCGCGGATCCCTGAGTCCCTGCTGACAGACGCTGTTGTATCCCTCCAAAATCAGAGAAAGCTCCTCCAACTTCTGCGCAAGTATTCCCTGACTTTGCACAGATGCACCCATCAAATCAGCAGGCGTCACACAGCATCGTTTAAATTCGTCCACCGCATTGAGAAGCTCCGTCAAAAATTCCGGTCTTGTCTCCACGGATGCATAGCTTTTGAGTTTGCTCGACAGCATTCTGGTGGCCGCAGCCATTGCAATCAGTCTGCCGCCATGATCAAGGCAAGGCTCTGGAACGACCTGACACCACTCTGACACACTCCTGACCATTCTGGTAAAGGAAAGTACCTGGGCATATCGGCTGGCAGTGTCTCCTGCCGCAGCACAGAGTCTTCGCTCTGTGTCATGGCTGATGAGTTCCGGAACCATCAGGACAATCCCATCTTTTCTTTCATGAACGTCCCGACTCACCCGAGAAAGGACCTCATTCCGATTGGAAATCCAGTCTGTACCTAGCAAAATATTCAGCATAAATTCACCGCCCTATCTTTTTTTGGCATAATGATAACATGTTAATGATATCATATATTGGACTTATTCGGAAGAACAATGCAGAAAATTCTGCAATTGGCCCAGCTTGTCCAAAATCCAGAATCGAATTTCATATTCCCCCGTCAAACTGCCTGTCAGGGAATCCGGCAAGTTGTGCATGCTCGCAGTCTGGGTAAATTCCTCACTGGTAGCACCCACGCACAACTGGGGAAATACCACACACCACCAGTTGTGCCCCTCTCCCTCGCCAATGGTAATGCGCAGGGACTGATATACTCCGGACGGCAATGTAAAGGTATCATAGTACCGAATGGGAAAGGATTCTTCACCAAGGCTGACGGTTGCCTGATCTGCAAACCCTGCCTGCTGAAGTACCCGATTTGCGGTTTCCTGCAATTTGGGGAGCATTGTTTGGATATACTGATAGGCCTCTTCCGGGCTGGAAAGCTGATCTAAACCATCCTTCAGGGAACCTATAATTGCGTCACGAACCTGCAGTTTCACCGCCTGATCTTCCTCAGAATCCGATGCTGCTACCACATGTAAGCGCAGGATATCCTCTCTCAATCTGGAGGAATCCGCCAATATGCCCCCAAACCAGACAAGTGCCACCACACAAGCCAGTGCCGTAATCCGTTTGATATGTCTGAACATAAAAATTCACCGTCCATACTGTCATTTCTGGCAGTATGGACGGTTTTTACCGGATTTATACAGGTTTGCAGATGAAAATATTAGAATAGTTGTCTTTGAGCATATTACATACAACCGCAGCATACTCAAAGCTGGGCAAAATCGCAAATACAGCAGAACCTGAACCAGTCATCTGCTGACCCAATGAGCCGTAAGAATTCATGATGGACTTGACATAGTTCATTTCCAGATTCTCCGCGGTGACCACCGGATCAAACACATTATAGATATTTTCTGCAATCTGTCCGATATCTCCTGCCAAAATCGCACGCTCCATGGCAATATTATCAGGATGCTTTGGGATGGCAGTTTCGTCCAGTTTGGCATACAGTTCCGGAGTGGAAGATGAGAAATCGGGCTTGCAAACTACAAAAATACAATCAGGCATATCCGGTAATTTGCGCAGACGCTCGCCTCTGCCCTCTACCATAGCGGTGCCACCCAAAACGCAGAAAGGCACATCACTGCCAACTTCTGCACCCAGCTCAGCCAAAGCCATAATGGAGAAGGGATAATCATAATGACGATTCAGTGCCCGCAGGACAGCTGCTGCATCTGCGCTGCCGCCTCCCATTCCTGCCTGAGAAGGAATCCGCTTGGTAATGCGAATCTCGATGCCCCCCAGATCTTTCTTTGCTGCGTTGGCAAAGACCTCCGCTGCCTTCCATGCAAGATTACGCGCATCACAGGGAATCCCTTCTTTATCGCAGGTCAGTACCCAAGGCTTTCCGGTACCCACATCAATTTCCACATCATCACGGATCGAAACGGTTTGCATCACACTTTGAAGATCATGGTAACCGTCTTCCCGTTTCCCCACAACATCCAGTGTTAAATTCAATTTGGCAAATGCTCCTTCATAAAGCGTGGTCATTATTTATTCATCCTTCCAAATCATATGGTTTTTATACCGATGGACGGCAGCAATCTTTCCCAGCAATTGCACACATCAGCCATCATATTGTCGCTTGGTGTTATATTATAACCTGAAACAGCATAAAAAGCAATGATTCTTCCATTTGCTGCATATTCTTTTCAGAACAGGAAATACTACTGTCAACACACTTCAAGATTGGAGGTTCAACAATATGGATATGCTTGCGCTGATTCTTTCCATCATTGGTTCTGTAAACTGGGGACTTGTGGCACTATTCAAGTTTGACTTGGTGGCATGGCTCTTCGGTGGTCAGACTGCAATGCTTTCCCGTCTGGTCTATGCACTGATTGCACTGGCTGGTCTGTGGTGTATTTCCTTTTTGTTCCGCAAAAATGCCATTACCGGGGATATGTGATGGCACAAAAGAGGACGGAGAGCAATTTTCTTGTTCTCCGTCCTTTTTGGGCATATTGAAATCTTCCCTTTTTTCGGGTATGATTGTCCAAAAGGATGTGATACATATGCAAGACGTTAGCATTCAGGTGATTGCTCGAATGCACAGCGATTTCCCCTCTAAATTTGGAATCCCCCGTCAAAGCAACCTGGTAGAAAATCTGCGCTCTACCATTGTATTTGAACCGGAGTATCGGAATCGCGATTCCCTACGGGGCATCGAAGGATTCAGTCACCTATGGATTATCTGGCAGTTTTCCGAATCCGTTCGCTCCGGCTGGTCTCCCACCGTGCGGCCTCCCAGATTGGGCGGAAATGCCCGCATGGGCGTGTTCGCCACCCGTTCTCCCTTCCGTCCCAATTCCATAGGCCTTTCCTGCGTGAGGCTGGAAAGCATTGAAACGACACCCGATCTGGGAACAGTGATTCATGTGACCGGGGCAGACTTAATGGACGGAACCCCGATTTTTGACATCAAACCCTATATTCCCTATGCCGACTGTCACCCAGACGCCATTGGTGGATTTACGGATGCCGCAGAGGATTTTCTGCTGGATGTCATTTTCCCAGAAAACCTCCTCAAGCAATTACCCGAAAACAAACGCCAAGTGGCTATCAGCGTACTCAGTCATGATCCCAGACCTTCCTACCAGAGAAAGCCCGAACGCATCTATGGTCTGCCTTTTGCCGGATTTGATATTCGTTTTCAAGTGGCAGAGAAGACCCTTACTGTTTGCGAGGTTGTTCCGTTATAGGCAAAATGCCATCCGATTGTTCGGATGGCATTTTGTCATATAAATTTGCAGTTATCTGTTCTCAATAACACGGATGATACAGGTAAAGGTCTTGCCATCAACGGTAGCAGTCACGTTTATCATACCCACGGACACACCCTTAATGACATTTCCATCAATAGAAACAACACCATTTTGATCCGCAGTCCAGGTAACGTTTGCAGTTTCACCGGCATCATTATTCAGCTCCAAACTAAACTGCTCACCGATAATCAGTGTAACATCACCGCTCTCTTTATTCATCACCCAGTTGCTGTCCTGATAATGCGTACTCTGGGTCTGCTCCGTCGGTTGCGTTGTCGCTGTAGTCTCCCCGTTTTCATTAGTTGTAGCAGCAACACCGTCAAAATTACAAACAACCTTACACTGCCGAACACTGTTACCACAGGTAATGGTAATCGTGGCCTCACCGGGACCCACGGATGTCACGCGGCCCTGTTCATTCACAGTGACCACAGCCTCATCACTGGATGTAAAAACCACCTTCTCCGTCGTATCTTCAGGAATGGGTACCACAGACAGAATCCATGCACGCCCAGGCCCCTCAAATGTAATGCTCTCGTCGCTGACGCTCAGTCCAACACAGGAAACACCTGTTTCCATGGGTAGAGTCGTTGGAATCTGCATCTGCTCAGACGCAACTGTGGGATTGCTTGCCTGTATCGTACTGGGAATGTTATAGGCATTCGCTCCCTGATAAAAGCGCCATGCAATATATCCGCCGACTGCGACCACAGCCACAGCCAGCACCGCAGCCGTTGCTTTTAGAGCGTTACTCGGCTTAGCCCGCTTCGGCTGTTCCAAAACAGATTGCTCATCTGCTGATTCCGTTTCCTGGAACGTCTCTGCATTTCGGGCGGGGCTGACCTTTCTAGCAGGCTGGGATGGTTTCATACGGCGCACTGGCTCTGCCAATGTCTCATCTCTATGCCTTTTTTTCACATTCTTGGAAGAAAATCGGCCGCCTTTTACATATGTTCCAGAAATTCTGGCGGAATTTGCCCGGACCTCTGTTTCGTCAAGGACTGCCTTTTCACTATCTTGGCGAGGATATCCGCAGATGGGACAAGCCGCAGCGTTATCCGGGTAGACTGTTCCACAGATATCACAAATAATTTTACTCATCGTATTCCTCCATAGCAATATATGTGGTGTAGAACACCAGAGTTTTGTCTATCATATCATTTAATGAAAAATAAAACAACTGTTTATTCAAACAATCCTGTTGCAATTTTTCTAATTTTATCTTATCATGTATGGTATATGCAAAAGGAGGTGATCGTTTTGTCAGATCCCAGACTGATTTCTCCTCTGTTGGACGGATTTGCTTTGGGTGGTTCCATCTCTTGCCATAGTGGCGTTACATGTTATCCCGCCATGCGCAATGATTCTGATGAACGGTATATTGTAAAAACGATCTCCATTCCCGCCTCTCAGGTACAGCTTGAAGCGCTATTGCTTACCGGTGCTTATCCGGATGAAGATGCCGCAAAAGGCTACTTCAAAGAGCTTGCCAGGGGTGTCCGGGACGAAGTGGAGATTTTGGATAGATTGTCTGCCCAACGAGGGTTTCTTCCTTATACCAAGTATCAAATCGTACCCATGGAAGAAGGGGTTGGCTATGAAGTCTTCCTCATAAGTCCATATAAAAGGAGCCTTTCTCAACAGTTCAAATCCGGGCCTTTGACGCACTTATCCGCTGTGAACATGGGCATTGATCTGTGTGCGGCGCTGAGTGTGTGTCGTGAGGCAGGTTTTTTGTATGTGGACCTAAAACCCGGAAATATTTTCCTGGACGAGAATCAGGAGTATCACATCGCAGATCTTGGTTTTGTGGATTTGAATTCTCTGAAATATGCATCTTTGCCGGACCGATACCGCAGTGATTATGTTCCGCCGGAAGTTTCCGATGCCTATGCCACATTGAATACAACCATGGATACCTATGCACTGGGATTGGTATTGTATCAAGTATTTAACAACGGGCAGCTCCCATTTGATTCTGAGGAAGATCGAAAAAACCTTATGGAGCGTCTGGAAAACGGCGACGCTCTGCCACCCCCTGCCTATGCAGACTATGAGATGGCTGAAATCATTTTGAAAGCCTGCGCCTTTCACCCGGAAGACCGATGGTCAACCCCTAATGAGATGGGACACGCACTGATTGCTTATATGCAGCGCAACGACGTGAATGATGTTCCAATCGTGCCACCTGTGGTCGATTCGCCGGTTGTGGATTCGACAGAGGAGGAGCCTGATGAAGCAGATTCTGAAGTTCTCCCCAGTGAAGAACCCGCACACGATGAACAAGACCCAACGCAACCCCATTCAGAAGAAGATATGGGTGATGAAGAAACGCCCAATGTTCAGGAAAATCATTCAGACGAAGAGGATTCCGATTCCGAAGAACAGGAAGATGCTGATTGGATCGACCGCATGGACAGGATTTTGTCAGAGGATGAACCTGAGGATGCAGAAACATCGGATTCTGATGAACCATCTCTGCGCGAGTTGTTAGAAACCACCGAGGAAACCCCGGAGCTCAGCGAAGATGAAATAACGGATGAAACCGCCGAAATTCTGAATCAGGCTCAGGAACTTATCGAACACGAAACACCGGAACCTGCGGTGGCACCGGAGCCCATTGACATTCCCATTCCTGCGCCCATCATTCTTGACAACGAGGATGACGATGACGGGGATGATGAAGACAATGCCGATGCACCATCTGAAGAAGACGACTCCGCAGAATCGGTTTCCCAGGAACCCCCGGAAGAAACATCTGCTAAAAAGCCTAAGATAAGGGTTAAGAAAATCATCACAACAATTTTACTTCTGATTGTATTGGCTGCAGCTGCTTATGGTGGCTACTATGTGTACACGAATTATTATCTGGTGCCTATTGATACTTTCAGCGTAGAAGGACACGATGATGTGTTGGTCGTGACTGTGGAATCAGATCGTGACAGCAATCTGCTAACCGTTGTGTGTAAGGACAATTTTGGCAATGTCATTAAGTCCAAGGTTGAAAATGGCCAGGCATCTTTCAATGCGCTAACTCCCGGCAGCCAATATATGGTTAATCTGGAAGTCGCAAAGTACCATAAGCTCACCGGTGAAATCAGCGAACGCACCTACTCCACCCCGCCAAGAACCCAGATTGCCAGCCTTGCTGCCACTGCCGGTCCTGAGGATGGATCTGCTGTAGTGAGCTTCGCTGTTGAAGGCCCCGAAAGCAAAAGCTGGACACTGCACTATTCTACCGAAGGTGAAGAGGAAAAGACCACCGAATTCTCTGGTCATACCGTAACCGTAACCGGTCTGACTCTCGGAAAAACCTATACCTTCCATCTGACCGCAAGCGATGATGTGTTCTTGATTGGTGAAAACAGTATCCAGTTCTTTTCCGGCAAATTGGTCTTTGCTGAGAACATCAAAGTATTTAACTCTGAGGATGGTACACTGACCGCTGCATGGTCTGCCCCGCAAGAAACCAAGGTAGATAGCTGGACTGTGCATTGCTATAACGATTCTGGCTACGATCAGACGCTGGAAGTGACCGAGCCCAAGGCAGTGTTCCCTGAGACTTCTGCATCTGTGGCCTATACGCTGGAGATCACCGCCAAGGGTATGTCTGAAAGCAAAGTCATCCCCATTACCGTCAACCCGGTAACCGTAACCAAAGCAAATGTTGAGAGTTCCGGTACCAGTATTACTGTAAACTGGGAGTTCCAGGGTGTCGCTCCTGCAAACGGATGGGTTATCTCCTACATTGCAGACAAAACAAGCGAGGCTCAAACCGTAACTTCTGATACCACCAGCGTTACCATTTCCCCTGTTGCACCCGGTGCGCATTATGATATTTCCATCCAGACTGCCGATAAAACCAGCGTGTTCGGTGGAGCTGCTTCCGCAGAGACCTCTGAAATCACAACTGCATTCTCCGGTTATCTTTTGGATACCTCCGATTTTACCGTCACCATGCACCGTGGCCCTGAGTCAGAGGATTGGTCACGGGGTGATCTTGGTGAAAGCATCACAGCCTTTGCCCCGGGAAGTAAGATGGCACTACTCTACTATACCACCAGCATTTACAATATCAGCAGCAGTGAACTTGTATCCATGTTCGTCATCCGAAATGAAGAAGGAAATGTGGTTTCTACAACAAGCAACACGCGCACCTGGGATGATATGCTCAACGGTGGTTACTGCGAAGAGGAGATTCCAAAGCTGCCTGCTGCTGCCGGAAATTACACCCTTGAAATCTATATCGACAGCATGAAATTTTCTCAACTCAACTTTGTAATCCGGTAAAAGTTCCGCAAATGTTTCATCCTTTCAAAGCGTGCAGTTTTCTTTGAGGCTGAACATTTCAAGGAAAACAGGCACAAATTAAAGTAGTCAAAAGCCCAGTTTGGTTTTATACCGAACTGGGCTTTCGCATTCTGGTCTTACAGGGGTTATTGAAGTATCCGGCATATCGTACCGGAATATTCTCCATGGCATTCAGGCAGGTGCGCAATAAATCATCGCAGCGGTCCATCCACGGAACCACCCTGCCTGAATCTTTCCCCCTTTATGGCGCATCAAAATAAAAAAGCAGACACCCACACTTTTGTGGGTGTCTGCTTTGATTTTACGGATTCATCCGCAAACTTTATGACGGGTTTGCTCTGCGTGTGATGGTTTACAGCTGAATCAAACCAGCGTCCACCATCTTTTGCAGACTCATGAGAATTCCAAGCTTTGCATGAAGCCAAGTGAGTCCACCCTGGAAGTAAACTGCGTAAGGCTCACGAATGGGGCCGTCAGCAGAGAGCTCTATGGAACTTCCCTGAATGAAAGCACCTGCAGCCATAATGACCTTGTCATTATAGCCAGGCATATCCCAAGGCATGGGGACGGCAAAGCTATCCACGGGGGCCGCTGCCTGAATTCCCTGACAGAACGCAATCATGCCCTCTTCACTGCCCAGTTCCACCGCCTGAATGATATCATGCCGCTCCTCACTGGCACTGGGAACACATCGAAAGCCCAGTGGCTCATAAAGATTTGCAGCAAAAATAGCCCCCTTCTCTGCACCTGCGGTGACGGTCGGAGCGAGGAAAAATCCCTGATACAATGCGGTCATCAAACCAAGGTTTGCACCAACTTCCTGACCAAGGCCAGGCGCAGTCAATCGGTAAGCACAGCGGTCAACACATTCCTTGGTGCCGCAGATATAGCCACCAATGGGAGCAAGACCGCCGCCGGGATTTTTGATCAGGGAACCGACAATCATATCTGCACCCACATCAGAAGGCTCAATGGTTTCTACAAATTCACCATAGCAGTTATCCACCATCACCTTGAGCTCAGGCTTGATAGACTTGCAGAAGGCAATCAGCTCCCCAATCTGCCGGACAGAGAATGTGGGTCGGGTCGCATAGCCCTTGGAGCGCTGGATGGTCACCAGCTTGGTTTTTTCGTTGATAGCAGCACGAATCCCCTCGTAGTCAAAAGTGCCATCAGAAAGCAAATCAACCTGGCGATAGGAAACGCCATATTCTGCCAGTGAGCAGGGGCTGGGACGAATGCCGATCACCTCTTGCAGGGTATCGTAGGGCATCCCCACAGGGCTGAGCAGCTCATCTCCCGGCAGAAGATTTGCAGACAGGGCGACTGTCAGCGCGTGGGTTCCGCAGGTAATTTGAGGGCGAACCAAAGCAGCCTCTGTGTGGAAAACATCCGCATAAACACGCTCCAAATTATCACGGCCTAAGTCGTCATAACCATAACCGGTGGTTCCGGCAAAACAAGCAGCCGAAACACGGTTCTTCTGCATTGCGCTGATTACCTTTGCCTGATTGTATTCAGCGATCTTATCTACTTTAGCAAAGCGCTCTTCCAGTTTTTTCAGAGCCTTTTCTCCATATTCATATACGGCAGGAGAAATCCCCATGCCAACATAAAGTTCCGTTAATTCATCCATATTACATGCCTCTTCTTTATTTAGTCATGAGTATTTATTTTAGACTAGTTCTATGAAAATGTCAAGAATGGTGCGCTTTTTCTATTCTATTTCATGCTTTCGCGGATAAAAATTTCATAATCCAGTCTGGGTGTTGGATCATACGGAAGGCCATTGAGTGCATTCAGCAGCTCCCTGCAGGCAATACGCCCCAGTTCAGCCGCATCAAAATGAAGTGCCGTGATGGAGGGTGCGTGCATGCAGAGGCAGTGGTCATCGTACATAGATGCCACTTCTACTTCCTCTGGAATTAGAAGATTTTTCGCTTTTAACCTTGAAATTGTCCTCATACAGATTTCCTCATCCATACAAATAAATCGGCGAACCCCTGCCGCCAATAGCCCATCGACAGCTCGGCAGCAGTCGGCATCATCGTATAGCCCAATGCGAATCGGTGTTTGCTCCATGGGAATTTCCAACTCCTGACAGGCTTTATGGAATCCAGATAATCGACTCTGATTAACGATATAGCTCAAATCATTTCCAAGCAATGCCGTCTTGCCCTTCTTTCCTGCCAGAAGTGTTTTCGCAAAGTCATAACACCCTTTGGTTTGATTGTGGTCAGCCTCTACCATGGCGATCCCTTGATATCGGGCAGGCAGGGAGCCCATGGTAGCAAATGGAATGCCCCTGCTGGAAAGAATTTCAATTAAGCTATCATTCTCTGTTGTTCGTGATAAAATCACTCCATCTACTTTTCTGTAATCCAATGTGCGAATCAAAGGATCAGATTGATTATATGTGGATAAACATACCATAACGTTGTAATCATGCACAAATGCCTCTTCACAGATGGCGCTCATGCTCTGACGCACAAAGGGCTGATCCAGTGAAATCATGGAGTGCGGCAAAACCAGTGCCACATTATAGGTGCGGCTCTCTGCCAATCCCTTGGCCGCAGCATTTGGGCGGTAGTTATGTTCCCGGATATATTCCTGTACCCGGTCACGAGTTGCCGCACTGATCCTACCCTTTCCGGAAATGGCCCGGGAAATGGTTGTTTTCGAGACCCCCAGCTCTCGAGCAATGTCATCAATGGTTAAATTACGCTTAGGCATCATGTTTTAAACCTCTCTGTGGAAGTGCTGTGTGGTAAAAAGTTGAAAACTTGTGCGCAAATTTGCGCAACACACATTCTATCAGAGCCGCTGACCTACGTCAATAGGAATTCCTTGCAAATAGATTATAATAATGGTAAAATCAACTCAACACATAATCAGGAGGCACAGGACTATGAGCAAAGCGGATGAAATCTATCGCCAGAACTGCATGGATATTCTAAACAATGGTTTTTATGATACAGATTTAGAGGTTCGTCCTCATTGGGCAGATGGGACACCGGCGCACACAGTTAAGAAGTTTGGCGTTGTCAATCGCTATAATCTTCAGGAAGAATTCCCCATTATGAGCTTACGCCGAACCTATTGGAAAAGTGCAATTGACGAAATTCTATGGATTTGGCAGAAAAAGTCCAATCGAATTGCGGATCTCGGGAGCCATGTCTGGGACGAATGGGCTGGTGAAGATGGCACCATCGGCAAGGCCTATGGCTATCAGTTGGGGATCAAGCACCAGTATAAAGAAGGCGAATTTGATCAGGTGGACCGAGTCTTGTATGACCTGAAACATAATCCTGCATCACGCCGTATTATGACAAATATCTACAATTTTCAGGATCTGCACGAAATGAACCTGTACCCCTGCGCCTATTCCATGACCTTTAACGTGACAGGAGACACGTTGAATGCCATTTTGAATCAGCGCAGTCAGGATATGCTGACCGCCAACAACTGGAATGTTTGCCAGTATGCGGCTCTGGTTCACATGATGGCACAGGTCTCTGGACTGAAGGCCGGAGAATTGGTGCATGTGATTGCAGACTGCCATATCTATGACAGACATATCCCCCTGGTGGAGAAAATGCTTGAAAACAAGGCCTTTGATGCACCGAAGTTCTCACTGGATCCTTCCGTGACAGACTTCTACCAGTTCACTAAGGATAGCTTTCAAATGGAGAACTACCAGTTCAATCCGTTCGATTTTGAGATTCCCATTGCAATTTGAGGTTAGATTATGGATGCAATTGTAGCAGTATATGATGATTGGGGCATAGGCTTTGAAGGTGATCAGCCAATCGCCATTTCAGCCGACCGAAAATTCTTTCGCAGCACAACAAAGGGCGCTACGGTCATTGTCGGCAGAAAAACGCTGGCAGCTTTCCCGGGAGGACAACCGTTACCCAATCGGCGAAACATCGTATTGACACGGCAAAATATGCAAGTGGACGGTGCTGAATTGGCTCACTGTCCAGAGGATGCAATGCAGATGACAGCGGACGATGAACAGGTTTTTGTAATTGGCGGAGGATTGGTTTATCGCCAGATGCTGCCGCTGTGCAGTCGTGCCTATGTGACGAAAGTGCATGCTGCCCCAAAATCGGATACATGGTTTGAAAACCTGGATGCATCCGATGAATGGATGCTGCAGGAAGTTCTTCAATCGGGCGAAGAAGACGGAATCCACTATGAAATGTACCTGTACGTAAGGAAAAAAGAACAATAAAATTCAGAACCTTTCCGTTCCTGAACCTGTAAGATGAAAGCAGACACCCACCAAAAATGTGGGTGTCTGCTTTTCTATCTAGGCGCATAAGCATAGGCAAATCACCGGGGGCAGACGCACTGGGATGCAAAAGCCCGGTTCCGTATAAAACCGAACCGGGCTTAAAGTTACTTTATTAGATGTATGCTTTTGCGCAACAAGTTCATTAGCAGTTTGATTGCTGAACCTACTGTTATTTAGCGGATAAATCCACAGCCCTTCTGAGAATCGATTTTGCAGGAACCTGTTCCGGCAGTTGAAGGGTAAACACCATCTGGGGGGTTCTGGGCTCTTCCAGATCGTTTCCTTTCTCATCGCGCATTTCACCCACTGTAAATGTGAAAGGCCGCTTATCCGGGCCTACAGCCTCCAGCTGATCCCCTTTGGTGAATTTATTTCGTAGGGAACAGGTTGCCAGACCGTTTTCATCACAACTTTCTACGATGGCACAAATCTGCCACTGGCGGATATAGCGAGAGTTGTCTGTATACTGCCCTGGCTCCCCAAAGTAAAATCCCGTGGAATAAACTCGATGAGACACATGATCTACCTCATCTCTCCACACCGGATCTACCTGTCGTCCGGCTGCTACATCATCGATAACATGACGGTAAGCCCCCGTAACAATCGCCGCATAATAAGCAGATTTTGCTCTGCCCTCGACTTTGATACAATCGACCCCTGCATCCATCAAATCCCCAATATGGTCAATCATGCACATATCCCGGGAATTCATGATGTATGTACCGCCTTCATCTTCAAAAACCGGGAAATATTCTCCGGGACGCTTTTCTTCCATCAACGCATACTGATAGCGGCAAGGCTGTGCGCAAGCGCCCCGGTTGGAATCCCGCCCTGTCATATAATTGGACAGCAGACATCTGCCGGAGTAGCTCACACACATCGCACCATGACCAAAAGTTTCAATTTCCAGCTCTTTGGAGGTCTTTTCCCGAATGGTCCGGATCTCATCCAAGCTCAGCTCCCGAGCCAAAACCACACGTTTGGCTCCCAAATCGAACCAACTCTGGGCACACTCATAATTGGCGATGGATTGCTGGGTAGAAACGTGCCGAACACAGTGGGGCGCATATTTCCCCGCCATGGTAAACGCTCCCAAATCTGCCAAAATCAGCGCATCTACCCCGGCGGCATCCAGATGTTCCAGATGCTCCGGCAGACTTACGACCTCATCATTACGGGGCATGGTGTTAACCGTTACATGAACCTTTACACCATGATCGTGGGCATATTTTACCGCCTTAGGCAATTCCTCCGCTGAGAAATTGCCTGCAAAAGAACGCATACCAAAACTGGTACCGGCCAAATAAACAGAATCCGCTCCATAAAGAACAGCCATCTCCAGCCGTTCCATATCGCCTGCTGGGCTTAATAATTCAAGTTTCCCCATCATTCACCGCCTAAACCTGCCAGGAAGTTATTGTGTTCTTCCAATGTTTCTGAGAAATAATGCGCCTTTGTTTCCGGATCCAGAGCATAGCAATAATACCCTGTGTCGTTTGGTTTCAACGCAGCATTCAAACTGTTCAGACCCGGATTCGCAATCGGACCGGGAACAAGACCCGCATATTTATAGGTATTGTATGGGGTATCAGCCTGCATATCCTCAACAGAAATCTCATCACGATGGCCTATTGCATAAAGAAGGGCAGCATCAATATTCAGATAAGGCCATGCATCCTGATTGGTCAGCCGGTTATAAATGACGGAGGCAATGTTGGCGCTCTCTTCGCTGCCTGCTGTTTCTTTTTCAATCAGAGATGCCACCGTTACCACATCACGCAGGGTCATTTTGTGCTCCTGGATATAATCATCCCCATAGCCGTTAGCGCTCATTTTCGCTGCCAGTTTTTCATTCAATGCATCCAACGAAGCCTTCATATCGTCATTATAACGATACTCAAAGTTATCAAGCATCTTTTCCAGGACTCGTCCTGCACTGGTGTTCTGATAGAAATCATAGGTATCCGGGAACAAGAAACCCTCAAGACTATACTTGTCTCCGCGCTTGACCCCCTCCAGGAACCAGTAGTCCTCCAGCTCGCCATCCTTCGCATAGTTCTCAAGCTCTTCTGCAGAGCACACGCCATTTTCCTCCATCAGCGCAAATATCTGCGCACAGGTATAGCCCTCTGGAATTGTAATGGTCACTTCTTTTCGATCAGATGCGTAGCTACTCATGGAATCTACCAATGCATGATAGTCGTAGAGGGTATTTAATGAGAACGTTCCGGAGCCGATTTCCTCTCGTGCATCGGTAAATCCGGCATACAGCTTGAATAGGCCGGGATAGCGGATCAGTCCAGCATCATGCAGTTTCTGTGTAATTTCATCCAGCGTATCATCATTATCGATCCGAACCTCTAAAATCTTCTCTTCCCTGCCAAATGCCAAAACATCCGATGCGCACAACCAAATCACTCTGCCCAGCGACACACCGATTGTGACAACCAAAATGAGCCAAAAACAGGTTGAAAGAATATGAGGAATCCCGAACATTCCATAGCGGTCTTTGCGCTTAGGACGTCCTTTGCGCATAGAGATTTCTTCTGTTCCATTTTCAGGATCTTCCTCCATTTGCACAGGCTCCTGCTCAATATCTGCAATTTCCTGCTGCCAGAGGCCGTCCTCATTCTCAAACATCCGGCGCAGATCATCACCTTCACCGAAAATTTGCCGATATGTTTCGTCCTTAAAGTGTTCTATGGGATCCTGAACGTCAGGTTCTGAATCAACCATATCTGCACTCTTCTTGGCATCTTCGATTAGTTCATCCAGATTCATCTCTTCTAAACGCTTGAGCTCATTATCTTCAGGTAGTATTACGGTAAAATCCTCAGAACCTGTCAGTTGATCAGACTTATGGTCATTGATATTTTTTTCGTCCATAGTTTCTCCTTTCGCCCTGTCAGCGAACGACAATCTGCTCTTGGATTTCTTGAGCAAGTTTTTCTCCGCCCAGAGCCTCAATCAGCGCCAGTGCAAATTTGGTCGCACATCCTGCAGAAGTTCCTGTGATTACATTCCCATCACGAACAACCGCCGCATGGTCAACCATATTGGCATTACCCATGCCATTCTCACACCCGGGAAAGCATGTGGCCTTTTTTCCGTTTGTAATTCCCAAATCCGCAAGTACCGTAGGGCCGGCACAAATTGCAGCCACGAATTTACCGTGTTCGTGCGCATACTTCACTGCATCCAGTGCTTTGCCGCAGCCACGGATAGAAGTAACGCCGCCTAAGCCGCCGGGAACTACCATCATTTCTGCATCGGCAGGATTCAGCTCATCAATCTGAATATCTGCCTCCACCCCGATCCTATGACTTCCGTAGATCACTTTGCCGTCAAGACCAACTGTACATACTTCATATCCGGCACGTCGCAGCAAATCTACAGGTGTCAATGCCTCGATTTCCTCAAATCCTGTCCCAAGCAACACATAAATCATAGCCTATCCCTCCAGGCAATCCTTTACATGGTGGTAAATTTCCTCATGAATGTCCTCGATAGAGCGCATTACGCCATCCTTGACGCACTGAATGACCGTCCATCCATAAAACTCTGCGGCGGCTTTTCCCGTTTTGCGGCAGGTGGCCAAATATGCAAGATCCTGTTCATGGATATCTGCACTGGTTCCGGTGGCTGCCTCACGGCTCCGCATAAGCATCTGCGTGTACTCGGTGGGGACATCCAGATAAATCGTCAGATCCGGACGAGGCAACCCCAGCCGTTTATATTCAAAGTCATATAGCCAGCTCAAAAATTCCTGCTGTTTTTCTGCCGGTTCTTTGGACGCCTGATGCACTGCATTGGATGTGGTATATCGATCGGACAGCACCACGCCCCCCTGCTCATACCATTGCCCCCACACCTTTTTATAGGATGCGTATCGATCCACCGCATAAAAAGAAGATGCAGCATATGCATTCACATCCGATGGTTTATGGCCAAATTCGCCACCTAAATACATCCGAATCAGGGCAGAACTTTCCTCTTTATATTGTGGAAAAACAATTTTCTGGAACCTTGTGCCTTCCCGTTCCATCCGTTCGGTTAATTTCTGGAACTGCGTAGACTTCCCAGAACCATCGGTTCCCTCAATTACAATCAGTTTACCCATTTTTCTTCCCCCGAAGTTTCTCCTTGTAACATATCAAAACAAATTTCGGCAGGCGCATCATTCTGCCCAGACGCTTCGGTTCTTTGATCAGGCGGTATAACCATTCAAGACTCAGACGGATCATCCATTTGGGGGCTCTCTGAATGACTCCTGCGTAGCCGTCCAAGCTGCCGCCCAAGCCAAGCATCAATGTCGCGTTGAGTTCTTCAAAATGATTTATCATAAAACGCTCCTGCTTTGGTGCACCCAGACATACAAAAACCACATCCGGATTTGCAGCATTGATTTTCTGCACAACGGAAGTTTCGTCCTTAAAATACCCATCTGCTGTTCCGCAGATCACCAGCCCCGGATATTTCTGGGCCAGCTTTTCCCCAGCCAATTCCGCAATCCCAGGCTTGCCTCCAAGAAGGTACAGTCGCCCATCTCGTTCAGACAGCAGCTTGCAGATTTCTTCTCCGAATTCAATACCTGCAACCTTTTCCTTCATAGGGGTGCCCAAAATTTTAGCACCCAGAATCACTCCCGCTCCATCAGGAAGAACCAGGCTGGCTCCATTAAGCAGTTCCCGGAAGGATGCATCCTGAATGGCTTCATAAACAATTTCGGCATTTGGAGTTACACAATATCCTCTCTGGTGCTGGCAAAGCATCTCGTCTGCCCGCTGGATGAATTCTGCTTTCGTCAGATTGTCAAAGCCGACACCCATCACATCTGTCCGCAAAATTATCACACCTTTCCCATCATACATATTGTATAACGATAGCACATTTTAGGCGGTTTGTCCACGAAAATCCCCTTATGTTTTCTTAAATTTGATATTTGACCCAAACCAGGGCAATAATGGTTGCAAAAATTCGGAAAAACTGATAGAATAACCACGATTAGCATCACGGAAAAGGAATAAAATCATGACTGATACAAATATTACCTTTCAGCAGTTGGGATTAAGTGATTCTATGCTGAAAGCTTTAGAAAAAAAGGGATACGGCTACCCCACCACCATTCAGGCTGAGGCGATCCCTCAATTCATGCAATGGAAGGATGTCATTGCAAAAGCGCCTACCGGTACCGGAAAAACTTTTGCTTTTGGCATCCCCATGATCGAACACATCGATCCGGCAAACGAGCATGTTCAGGGGCTCATTTTGGCTCCCACACGCGAGCTCGCCATCCAGATTGGAGATGAACTGCGTGGGCTGTTGACCTATTATAAAAACATTCGCGTTGCAGTCCTCTATGGCGGTGCCGGAATTGGTGCCCAAATTAAGCAGTTGGAACGAAAACCTCAAATCGTTGTAGCAACCCCCGGACGACTGATGGATCATTACAATCGGAAAACCATTCGTTTGGATAAAATCCAGACAGTCGTTCTGGATGAAGCTGACCGAATGCTCGATATGGGTTTTTTCAAAGATGTTACAAAAATCATTGAAAAAGTAAAGAATCGGAAGAATCTGGGTCTTTTTTCCGCTACTATTTCTCAGGAAGTTATGACCGTCAGCTGGATGTACCAGCGTGACGAAGTCGAAATCACCGTAGAACCGAGCAAAGAAGATCGCCCTGATATTGACCAGTTCTCTCTGACGGTATCCCCTCTGGCCAAAGCCGAAACCGCTCTGCGTTTGATTCACACCCAAGGTTTCGAGCGCGTCATTGTGTTTTGTAATACCAAGCATATGTGCCAGCGGCTGTCAGATGATTTTCAGCGAGCTGGCCTGATCTGCGACTGCCTGCACGGAGATGTTCGTCAAAAGCAGCGAGAAAAGACCATGCAGTGTTACCGAAACGGCAAACTCCCCATTCTGATTGCCACTGATGTGGCATCCCGCGGCATCGATGTGGACGATGTGGACTGCGTGATCAACTTTGATATTCCAGAAGAAAATGAATACTATGTCCACCGGATCGGTCGTACCGGCCGGGCCAAGCGCAAAGGGCAAGCTTGGAGCCTTATCGGTAATTTCCCGGAAAAAGCAAAGCTGGATGAAATCGCAAAATTCTCCAGCTACACAATCACGCCTATGATCCTAAACGAAGATGGTACACTCACCGAAGAAGTGATGAAGACACCCGTTCCCGTAAAGAGGCGATTCAGATGACAACTGCTGAACAGGGTTTCCTACTGCTCACTTCACATTTGGGAAACCCACAACGCAAACCACTCACACTGGCGCAATTTCGCACATTGTCTCATCGCGTACAAAATTCGCCAAAGCAAATCCGTGCAAAGGATCTGCACCCCTCGGATTTATTGGTTCTGGGCTACGGTCCGGAAGATGCCATGCGAATCGTTTCCCTGTTAGAAGACGGACCACTTCTACATGATTATCTATCGAGGGGCAAATCCCGAAATTGTTATCCGCTGACACGGATCAGTTCCAATTATCCGCAGCAGCTCCGTCTTCGGCTGGGTGCAGATGCTCCACTGTGCCTTTGGTATAAAGGGGATCTCTCAACGCTCTCACAGCCCTCTATCGGCCTTGTCGGAAGTCGCAATTTGTCCCTTTCAAATAATCGTTTTGCGCAGCAAGCAGGCCTGCAAGCCGCAAAACAGGGCTACGCACTAGTATCCGGCAATGCAAAAGGTGCAGACATGACCGCCCAAAATTCCTGCATTCAGCAAAACGGTCATGTAATCAGTATTGTTGCTGATACGTTGGTTGACAAAATTCCATCTGAGCATATCCTATATCTCAGTGAAGACAGCTACGACTTACCTTTCAGTGCTTTCCGGGCGCTCAGCCGGAACCGCATCATTCATGCACTGGGTGATTGCACTTTAGTTGCCCAGTGCGAACTGGAAACAGGCGGCAGTTGGGATGGCTCAGTTAAAAATTTGGAAAACAACTGTACTCCGCTGCACTGCTTTAATGATGGCTCTGCCGCTGCAAAGGCACTGCAGGACCGAGGTGCAGACCTGATTGGAATTGATGAACTCAACAATCTGGCTGCGCTTTGCAATCCACAGCCCTGCATATTTTGAAAAGGTGTTCGGTCAAATGTCCGAACACCTTTTTTCGTATCACACACCCGATCATCTTTTTGATAGCCTCTACCATTACAAAGACTATCCATATCTATGAAACATCTGGGAAGTCACAATTCATATTCCTAAAACCGCTTTAATGCCATATAAATGACAAAAAAGACCCTGACTTTCGTCAGAGTCTTTGGAGCGGGTGACGAGGCTCGAACT
>JAHHRW010000009.1 GCA_020025575.1 Oscillospiraceae bacterium
AGCTGCCTCCAATGAAGGCGTGGGTGGGAGCAGGCAAATCCCTGCATGCATCGGGGGCCGTGCCGGGAACGATACGCACATGGTCGGTTCCGAATTTGTGGCAGTTTTCCTGCAGGAGGGACAGTGCGGTTTCTTTCTTTTCGATGGCATAGACATGACCATTTGTGGCCTGAAGTGCCATTTCAATGGCGACAGACCCGGTTCCGGCACCCACATCCCAGCAAATGCTGTCGTTTGTCAGCTGCAATTTGGAAAGGCATACGGAGCGAACTTCGCTCTTGGTCATGGGCACAACGCCGTCACTTCCGGCACCTCGCTGAAATGCGGAATCCGGAAGACCATGGGTGACAATCTGCTTTGCCCCTTTGTTTTCAATCAGGGCAACGCTCAGGGACTGGAAAACCTGTTCAGAAAGTTCTTTAGCAGTACCAACGGTGATTTTTTCCTCCGGGTAGCTGAGTTTTTCACCCACATGGACGGTCACATCCCCCAAATGGGCATCCACCAGATTTTGGCAGAGCTTGCCAATGCCGTTTTCTCCGCCCACCAGAGTGAATACTCTGCAATGGGAGCGGATATCCGCCAGAATGTTGTGGTCACGCCCGTGAATGCTCACAGGGTAAACATCCTCATAAGAAGTTCCCAGCCGGGCGCATAGATAGACCATGGAGCTGAGTCCCGGCAAAATATCCACCCGGCAATCAGACAGCAGGGGCAGCAGCTTTTTGGTGCCGCTGAAAAATCCCACATCCCCGGACATGGCAACCACGAACTTGCGGTGCTGGGGATTTGCATGGATGAAATCGGAGATGGCAGATGGGGAGATGGCATCGCAGATGCAGGCATCCCTGTCCACCACGGCGTCCAGCATACGCTTGGCACCGATGATGCAGTCAGCTTCTTTGATCGCAGAAAGCACCTGCTCGGTCATGGCATTTCGTGCGCCGGGGCCGATGCCGACAATGGTCACCTCAGGGATTCGTTTTAAGCCAAAGCGGTCACACAGCAGGGAAACCGCCTGAGAAAACCCAACACCCTGACGCTGAGGTGGTCTGCCGATGACCACCAAAACGCAGCCGGATTCTCGGGCAGCGGCAATTTTTTGGTCAAAGCCGCCGGCGGTTCCGGATTCTTTGGTGACCATGAATTTGGCGGATACCGCCCGAAGCATGGCGGCATTCAGCTCCTTGCTGAATGGCCCCTGCATGGCAAGAATGTGGGCAGGGGGTAGGGAAACTGCCTGACACAGATGCAGGGATTCTTCCATAGGCAGAACCCGGGCGTAGACACGCTGTGCAAAATAGTGGATTTGCGCATAGCAGGACAGTTCCTTGCTGCCGGTGGTCAGCAGGATGTTTCCTTCGGTGGTGTTTAAGTATGCGACCGCACCTGCAATGTCTGGGACGAACACTGCATCCTCCGGGGCGGTATTGCCATCCCGGAGCAGGCGCAGATATTCCGTGCCGGTGGCGGTGCAGCTGCGGGCGATGTTTTCCGTTACCACCGGGGCATAAGGGTGGGTGGCATCCACCACCAAATCAAACCGCTGCTGCCCGAATAGGGCAATCATATCCGCCTCGGTCAGACGCGCAGCAGAAATGGTCAGATTTTCTGCCGGATGCAGCAGGGTTTCACCGTATTCTGTTGCCACGCAGGCGGTGACGGATACGGGCTGGGTCACCAGAAATTCAATCAGTTCGCGACCTTCTGTGGTTCCGGCAAAAACGCAGATGTTATACATTTCGGTATCCTCTAGGCGTTACCAGATTGTTTCCGATGACCTTGGTCATTTCGTTACCGATGAAAACGGTGCTGAACATATCCACCTTGGTGTCTTTCAGCTGCCCCAGTGTTGTAAGGGCATAATTTTCGCCCTCTCTGCCAATGAGCTGCGCAACACCGCAGGGGCGGTCTTCCGGAAGTGTCCGCAGCAGAATCTCGCAGGCACGGCGCAGATGGTCGGGACGGCCATGGCTGGAGGGATTATAGAGCACCATAGAAAGGTCGGATTTTGCCGCAGCATCCAGACGGGATTCAATTTTTTCCCAGCTGGTCAGTCGGTCGCTGAGACTGATGACCGCAAAATCATGGGTCAGCGGTGCACCCAGCAAAGCACCGCCGCTGCACGCTGCGGTGAGGCCGGGGACAACTTCGATTTCAGGCTGGGTGCTTTCGCCCCGGAGCTCATAGATGAGCGCAGCCATGCCGTAAATGCCGCTGTCACCGGAGCAGACCATGGCAACGGTCTTGCCTTCGTTGGCTGCATCCAGAGCCATCTGGCAGCGCTGGGTTTCCTTGGTCATGGGGGTGGTCAGATATTCTTTGTCCGGGTACTGATTTTTCACCAAATCCACATATACATGGTAGCCCACGATCACATCACAGCTTGCCAGTGCACGGTCGGCTCGGACGGTCATATTCTCATAGTTTCCGGGGCCAATGCCCACAACAATTAACTTACCCAAATCGTACCTCCAAATGTTCAGCCGCCAGCGCAACGGTGACCCCGTTGTGTGCGGTCTTTTTCACAATCAATTCACTTGCGCCCATCAATGCAGAGCGCTCACATACATTATCAACGCCTGTTACCTGCGCAACAAACTGGGATGGGGTGAAATCTCCCACAGCTTTGCCAAGAGCCTGTGCAGAAAAGAAAGAAACGGGCCAGTGATTATCCTGGCAGAATTGTGCAAGCCCCGGTTCGTCCGCCTTTAAGTCGATGGATGCGGCGCACTTGATGGCGCGGCGGTCAATGCCGTGGGCATTCAGTACCAAATCCACGGCCTCTTCAATGGCAGAGGCTTTCGTGCCTCTGCGGCAGCCGATGCCCAGATGAAGGATCCGGGGAATCAGCCGCAAGGTTGTATCAAAAGGTGTCTTTTGCCGATAGCTGATGCAGATTCCCACGTTGCCGGAACTGCCTGCCACCACGCCGTTGGGATAATCCGTGACAATGGGAAAATCGCAATCCATGGGCACTGGGTGCTCTAAGATGGTGGCAGATACGGCTTTGGCATTTTTGATGTTGTCGATCAAAAGGCCGTTCTTTGCGGCCCATGCATCCACGGAAAATTTGCGATTGATGTCCGTGGCGGTGGTGATCACTGCGGTGGCCCTGAGGTAGGCGGCAAGATTTTTCGCCAAATCATTTGCACCACCGATGTGCCCTGAGAGCAGGGGAATCACAAAGGTGCCCAGCTCGTCGATTACCAAAACCGCCGGATCGGACTGCTTGTCCGCCACATGGGGGGCAATCTGCCGGACAGCGATGCCGCAAGAGCCGATAAAGATGAGCGCATCTGCCCACTGAAACATGGAACCGTAAAAATCCTTAGTCGGGTGGCCGATGGTCAGAAACCCCGGCTGGCAAAAGCGCTCTATGGTGTGCAGTTTCACTTCATCGTGGGGGAAAAACGGCTGCACCTGACGGGCTGTTCGGCAGCCCTGACGGCTGTAGGCGAATACAGCGATTTTCATTGGGTGGCCTCACGGTATTCGGTGGTGAAACCGGGGTGATACAGCAAAGAGCGCATATATTCATCGCCCATGCAGTTGCCCACAATGATGAGGGAAGTCTTGGTCAAACCGTTTTCCGTTACGGTTTTGTGCAGAGAGTCCACCGTGCAGCGGAAAATCATTTCATCGGGCCAGGTGGCTTTATAGACGATTGCAACGGGAGTGGTTCCGGGATAGCCCCCTGCCAGCAGCTCCTCCTGCAAAACCTGGGTCAGGGAAGTGCTGAGGAACAGAACCATGGTTGCCTGGTGCGCAGCCAGAGAACGGATGGATTCCCGCTCAGGAACGGGGGTGCGGCCGGCGGTGCGGGTGATGATGACCGTCTGGCTCACATCCGGCAGTGTGTATTCTGCCCGCAGGGAAGAGGCAGCGCCGCAGAAAGAGCTGACGCCGGGGCACACATCGTAGGAAATTCTCAGCTTTTCCAGCTCGTCAAACTGTTCCCGAACCGCGCCATAGATGCTGGAATCGCCGGTGTGCAGACGCACGGTGGTCTTTCCGGCGGATTCTGCGGCTTTTATGACATCGATGACTTCTTCCAGAGTCATTTTTGCACTGTTGTGAATTTGGCAGCCGGGCTTTGTATCCTTTAGAAGTTCGGGATTTACCAGAGAGCCTGCGTAGATGACCACATCGGCCTGACGCAATAGTCTGGCACCGCGGACGGTAATCAAATCAACTGCGCCGCTGCCGGCGCCTACAAAATGTACCATATTAAAAATCCTCCAATATATGACGCAAAAGGTCGTTTGCATGTTTGCTCTTGCCTAATATTCCGTATTCTTTGGAAAACAGGATGGCACCTGTCTGCAATTGCGCCTCACCTCGCTGCTCCAGATGAAAGGCCACCCGGTCGGTCAGGCGCAGCAGGGTTTGCTCATAAAATCCGGTTTCCTTCAAAATCCGCAGGGCATCGTCGCAGGTTGCGCAATCCAGAATCTGGCAGATATTTTGGGACGGCAGTCCCTCTGCCCCTGCTTGTGCAGCCAAAATCTCCATACGGCAGTCGCCGTATTTGGAGTGGGTATTCAGCATACCGCCCCCGATTTTTACCAGTTTTCCGATGTGTCCAATCAGCAGCGCCCCACGAAATCCCAGCTCTTTGCATAGATCCAGAGCATCGCCAATGAAGTTGGACACCTGAACCGCAATTTTGGCATCGATGCCCATGTCCAGCCGAATGAAATCAGAACCGTAATTGCCGGGGGTCAGCAGCACATAATCTGCGCCGTTTTCCCTGCGCTGGCGAAGTTCTACCCGAATGGTGTCGATGAGTGCCTTTTCGCTCATGGGTTCTACAATGCCAGTGGTTCCCAAAATGGAGATTCCGCCAATAATGCCCAGCCGGGGGTTAAAGGTCTTTTTTGCCAGAGCTTCGCCCTCTGGAGCGGAAATCACCACGGACAGGCCGCCGCTGTAATCGGTAAGGGTGCAAACCTCTTGCAGATTCTCCTCGATCATCTTCCGGGGGACGGAGTTGATGGCGGCATTGCCCACCGGCTGGTCAAGCCCACGCTTGGTGATGCGCCCAATGCCCTGACCGCCATCAATGCTGATGCCGGGTTCTGGTTTCCGGGTCACGGCTGCGAAAATCAGAGTCCCTTTGGTGATATCGGGGTCGTCTCCGCTGTCCTTTTGAATGGCGCAGGAAACACAATCCCCATGCATCTGGATTTTCAGAACCGGAAGATTCAGCGTGATGCCCTTGGGGGTGGTCAGGGTGATTTGCTCCCGCTTTTTTCCGGTTAAGAGCATCCATGCGGCGGCTTTTGCAGCAGCGGCTGCACAGGAGCCGGTGGTGTATCCCATTCTCAGACGCTTGCCGTCTTTTACTACATATTCTTCCATGGTGTCAGCGCATAATCTGGTACAGCATGGCATTGCAGATGGCAGCGGCCACATTGCTGCCGCCCTTTCGGCCCCGTGCCACGATATGGGGAATATCCGATTCGATGATCATCTCTTTGCTTTCTACCACATTCACAAAGCCAACGGGAACACCAATGACCAGTGCAGGATGGAGTTTGCCCTCGTTGATCTGCTGGTGCAGAGAAATCAGGGCGGTGGGGGCATTGCCGATGGCGAAAATACAGGGCTTACGGAGTTTGGCGGCTCGCTCCATGGAGACGATGGCTCTGGTGATCCCCCGTTCTTTTGCTTCGGCTGCCACATCGGCATCTGACATGAAGCAGTGAACTTCGCCGCCCAGCTTGCCCAGAATGGTTTTGTTGATGCCGGATTTTGCCATCTGGGTATCGGTAACGATGTCACACCCGCCACGAAGCGCCTCAATGCCCTTGGCAACGGCGTGCTCTGAAAATACCAGATTGTCCACATAGTCAAAATCAGCAGAGGTATGAATCACACGCTTAATGACCAGCTCGTTTTCCGGGTCTAGCTGGCGTGCACCTAGCAGCTCCGTAATGATCTCAAAGCTGCGCTTTTCAATGTCCATGGGTTTGATTTGTTCTATCATGGTGCATTTTCTCCTTTATACAAGCATCATAGAAGTTTTTCGCAAAATTGGGGTTGGAATAAAAATGAAAGTGGGGGTATCCGGCGTAGAGCCTTGGTGTTGCAATCACGCAGTCCCAGGATTTTCCGGATGCTTTTTTTGCGGTAAAGGCGTTTCCGGTGTCGGTGCAGTCCCAGTGGTGAAATTCGTGGCCTGAAATGCTTTCACCGGCACGGCATAGCATGGAATCCTGTTTGGCAGTGAGCGTCACATAGCCAAACCGGGACAGTTTTCCGGTGTCATAGCTTTTTCCAGCAAGGAAACCCACCATGGGAAAATCCCCAATGGTTTCGGTCAAATACATAAATCCACCGCACTCTGCGATGCAGGGAAGTCCCTGTGACAATGCGCTATGGATGGATGTTCGCATGGATTTGTTTTGGCTGAGGGCAGAGGCGTATAATTCCGGGTATCCGCCACCCAAATACAGACCGTGGATATTTTGCGGAAGTTCCGGGTCTTCCAGAGGACTGAATGGAACCAGTTCTGCACCCATCTCTTGCAATGCTTGCAGACTGTCCGCATAATAAAAGCAGAATGCCTTGTCCTGAGCTACAGCAATGCGTACCTTTTTGGGGGAGTGCTCTAGTTTGATTGGCTGGCAGACCACGGGGGGCGCACTGCGTCCCAGGGCAAGCAGGGCATCCAGATCAATGGTTTTTTCTGCCTGGGTGGCGAGAATTTGCAGCTTTTGCTGTAAATCTTTCACCTCTGCGGCGGTAACCAGTCCCAAATGGCGGCTCTCGAGAGAACACTGGGGCATGGGGGGCAGGAATCCCAAAGGCTGCACCTGCCCGGAAAAATGCCGGGTGATGGCATCGGCCAGGGCGGGATATGTCATGGCGGTGCATTGATTCAGGATGACTCCCCGAATGTTATTGTCTGGATACAGGGTAAGAAACCCTTGAATGACAGCAAGCACGGAAAAAGACACGCCCTTGGCATTCACGACAAGAACCACAGGGCTATGTGTGACAGTTGCCACATGATAGCTGCTGGCTTTTGTGGTGGTCAGACCCATGCCGTCGTAGTAGCCCATGACGCCCTCGATGATGCTGATATCCCGGTCGCAGGCATTTTTCGCCAGCAGATATCGGAGTGTATTTTCGTTGAAAAAGAACAGATCCAGATTGGCACTTTTGGCTCCGATGATTTTGCTATGGAACATGGGGTCAATATAGTCCGGGCCGCATTTGAATGCGCCGACCTTCAGCTGACGGTTGACCAGAGCCTGCAAAATGGCACAGGTAAGGGTTGTTTTTCCACAGCCGCTGTTGGTTCCTGCCAGCAGGATTCTTGGTATGGAAGTTTCCATAAGCGTTCCCCCGTTATCGTAAAAAAGCTGCGACAGCATCATGCTGTCGCAGCCGATTTTCTGCAACATAAAAATCCTTAAACCCAATCACCGCAGGCGTAAGGAACCGTTCAAGCAGGTCTTCTGACTCATGTATTCGGGGGTGTCCCCGGGGCAATGCTCTGCCTTCCCAGTTTCCCAGTGACTGACTTTCGTCAACGGGCAATGCCAATACACATACAGCGGCGGTACCATTCGGGAATCTCACCCGATTATCTATTCTTTCTGCAATCAAATCCTGACTACAAAACACTTGAACTTTTTCTTATTGTATGCGTGTGAGAGAATGTTGTCAACCCTCGTTTGACAATCCGGGCGGAAATTTTGCCCAATGTGGCTGAATGCAATCTCAACGGTCGAAAAAGAATTTTTCCTTTACTTCTTTGCAGAATACTGGTAACATGATGGCGAAAAAAGAAATAAAGGCGATTCGCCATTTGCAGCATCACAGATCAGGAGGACGCTATGGAACAGAAGAAAGCCGTTTTGGTGGTATCTTTCGGCACGAGCCATTTGGATACGCTGGAAAAAAATATTGCAGCTATTGAGCAGGAAATTGGAAAGGCACTGCCGGATTACACGCTGCGCCGAGCCTTTACCAGCGGAATGATTATGAAAAAACTGCATCAGCGCGATGGCATCCAGATTGATAACGTACCCCAGGCGTTGACCCGTTTGTGCAGTGAGGGTTACAGCAGTGTGCTGATTCAGCCCACCCATGTAATCAACGGAGAAGAATACGACAAGTTATGCAAACTCGCAGAACCCTTTATGAAGGAACTGTCTATTTTGATCGGAACCCCGCTGCTGACCACGGTGCAGGACTATAAGGACACGATTCATGCCGTTATGGCGGAAATGGAACCACCGGCCCAGGACGAGGCAATCGTGTTCATGGGTCATGGTACTATCCACTATGCCAATGCCACATATGCGCTGTTAGAGTATATGTTCCATGATCTTGGGTGGAATCAGGTACTGATCGGTACGGTGGAAGGGTATCCGGAATTGCCGCAAGTGATTCGCAGACTGCACCGGATGCCCCAGGTTCAAAGGGTTCGGCTGCACCCTTTGATGGTGGTAGCAGGGGATCATGCCAAAAACGATATGGCAGGGGATGAGGAAGAATCCTGGCGCTCTCAGCTTGAGGCGGAGGGGTATGGGGTCACCTGCGTGCTCAGGGGACTTGGAGAATACGAAAGCATTCGCAAATTGTTTGCGCAACATGCCCAAAATGCTCTGCAAGATTAGTGCATATTTCCGAAAACATCTGTCGTTTTGGCGTGTTTATTGACAAAATCCTTGGCGGTTAGTATAATCAATTGAACAGAAAATGTAGTATAAGTGCTGCTGAAATCGTTCAGATTCAGCGGAGAATAGGGAATCCGGTTAGAATCCGGAACGGTACCGCCACTGTAAGTGGGGAGGCCGCACACGTGACGAAAGTCGGTCATTGGGAGTTGATTCCTGAGAAGGCTGTGTGCTTGCTGAAGATCCATGAGTCAGGAGACCTGCTTATTATGATTTGATCCATCATGATTTCGGGAAAATCGGATGGGTTGTGTGTGCGCGGAAAACGGCTGCGATGGTCTTAGGACTGTCGCAGTTTTTTGCATGTCAAACCGCGCACACAAATGGGATTTCTCCGCCTGTCATGGCGCATAATGGGGTTTAATGCCCCAGATTTTGCAGTCAATGGCATGGCACCTGTGTACTGCGCATTTTCTGATAATCTTGTCCAGCAAGAAAGGGGAAATCAAAATGAAAAAAACACAAATCAGACTCTACCTGCTCATGGCACTCATCTGTTTGCTGCCAACCAGAGCATACGCCATGCACATTGGCGAGGGCATGCTGCCCGCAAAGTGGAGCATCAGCTGGGGAATCATCTGCATCCCGTTTATTGCAGCCGGCTTTTGCTCCATTAAAAAGCGTGTCACTGCTGCGCCTAAGGTCAAGATCCTTCTTGCAATGTGTGGTGCATTTGCATTTGTCTTGTCTGCTCTGAAAATCCCATCGGTTACAGGTTCCTGCTCTCACCCCACCGGTGTGGGTCTGGGTGCCATCCTGTTTGGGCCCACTGCCACATCTGTTCTGGGTCTGATCGTTCTGTTATTTCAGGCCATTCTTTTGGCCCATGGGGGAATTACCACACTGGGCGCCAATACATTTTCTATGGCCATTGTGGGCCCAATCGTATCCTGGGCGGTATTCAAGCTGTTTCAGAAGGTAAAAGCCCCCATTGGTCTGGGCGTTTTCTTTGCAGCAGCACTGGGGGATCTGTGCACTTATGTGGTGACTTCTGTACAATTGGGGATTGTCTATGGTGGGTTTGGAAAGTTTATGGCGGTCTTTGCCCTGACGCAGATTCCCCTTGCCATTGCTGAGGGCCTATTGACGGTTGTAATTTTCAATATTTTGGAAAAGTACAGCAAGACAGAACTTCAGGAACTGGAAGTATTATAAGGAGGGGATACCATGAAACTGTGGGTTAAGAATACAATATTGATTGTAATGGTGATCCTTTTGGCGGCAATCCCTCTTTGGGTGTGCCGGGATGCCGAGTTTGGTGGTGCCGATGGCGAGGCAGAGAATATCATTTACGAATTGAAACCGGATTACGAGCCAATCTTCGAGCCAATCTTAGAGCCTGCCAGCGGAGAGATTGAATCGCTGCTGTTTGCACTTCAGGCGGCCATTGGTTCCGGTGTTGTGTTTTACGGCATCGGTTATATGGTTGGCAGAAAGAACGGAGTAGAAAAAGTCTGATGGGTACGGATCGTTATGCATATCAATCCAGACTCCGTCATATGGATCCCGTTGCCAAACTGGTGCTTACTTTTGCAACCGTAACGGTTTGCCTGTTTTGCGGAGGAATTACCACAGGAATTGTTACCTTGCTTGTTATGGGCGCACTAACCATCCTCTGGGGTGGGGTGCGCCCTCGGGCGTTTCTAAAGTTTCTGCGAATCCCCATGACTTTTTTACTCATCGGTTGTCTTACCATTATTGTAGAGGGACATCCTGCCGAAACCCCGGTACTTTTTGGGGTTCCCGTTGGGCACTCCATTTGGGGGATTACGCCGGATTCCCTATATCGGGGCGTATGCATTATGGCAAAATCCATGGGCGTCATTGCCAGTGTGTACTTTTTGACGCTGAATACCCCCATGACCGACCTGACTTTGGCCATGCGTCGGTTACATGTGCCCCAGCTGATGATCGAATTGATGGATTTAATCTACCGCTTTATTTTCGTCCTCTCTGACACGGCAAATCAGATCCGGACGGCTCAGGATTCGCGTTTGGGGTATCAAGGTTTCAGGCGCAGCATCAATTCTATGGGTACATTGGCATCTATGGTATTTCTGCGGGCGTGGCACAAGGGAGATAAAATCTTTTCGTCGCTGGAATCGCGAGGATATACCGGGATGCTGCTGACCGTATCTGACACATATGAAAATGGAACCGGCTGTTATATCTGGGCTGCTGCTGTGGCCATGATTCAGCTGTCGTGTTACCTGGCGGAGGTGCAATTCATGTGACAAATTATGCAATTGAAACCAGAGATCTGGTCTATACCTATGAGGATGGAACAAGAGCTTTGGATGGGATCAACTTTGGTGCACAGACCGGGAAAATCACGGGGATTCTCGGCGCCAACGGGGCGGGAAAGTCCACGCTGTTTCTGAATTTGAATGGCGTACATACACCAAAATCGGGACAGGTTTTCATACAGGGCCAGCCTGTGCAGTTCAACAGAAAAGGCATCCAAACCCTGCGAAAAGATGTGGGGATCGTGTTTCAGGACCCGGACAATCAGCTGTTTTCGGCGGATGTCTACCGGGATATCTCCTTCGGCGCGGTGAATTTAGGCCTGGAAGACGCCGAAGTTCATCGCCGGGTGAAATGGGCCATGGAAAAGACGGGCATTACCGATCTGAAGGATAAGCCCACTCATGCGTTGTCCTTTGGACAAAAAAAGCGGGTAGCCATTGCAGGTGTGCTTGTGATGGAGCCGAAAATCATGATCTTAGACGAACCAACTGCCGGACTTGACCCTCAGGGCGTGAGTGATATCATGCATTTGCTCACGGATATTCGCCAGCAGTTGGGGATGACCATTATCATTGCCACCCATGATATGGACATTGTTCCTCTTTACTGTGACTATACATATCTGCTCAGCGATGGTAAAATGAAAGCATCTGGAACCATTGAGCAGATGTTTTCCAATCCGGAGCTTTTGCGGGACAACCATCTTCGTCTGCCCCGAATTGCCCATTTGATGGAGATTCTGCGGAAAGAGGATGGCTTGCAGATCGAGAAACTGGTATCCACCATTGGCGGAGCCAGACACGAAATAAAAAGAATGATTCAGGAGAACAACCAATGATAAAAGGAAAACTATATGGATTGGGTGTGGGGCCCGGCGATCCGGAGCTGCTCACATTAAAGGCAGTTCGCCTTTTGAAAGAGGCGGACATTGTTGCGGTGCCTGATAAGGGGGCTGGGGAAAAGACGGCTCTGGGGATCGTTCAGGCATTTGTGGAAGGAAAGCAGCTGATGTACTGCCCGACACCCATGATTCGGGATGCAGCTCAGCTGGATCGGTGTCATGAGGAAATCGCGGACAAGATCTGCGCCCAGCTGGATGCAGGCAAAACCGTTTCCTTTATCACGCTAGGAGACCCCACCATCTACTCCACCTATATCTATGTCCATAAAAAAGTTCTGGAGCGGGGATATGAGGCAGAACTCATTCCCGGGGTCACGTCCTTCTGCGCGGTGGCAGCCCGACTGGGACAATCTCTGTGCGAAGGTTCTGATCGCCTGCTGATCGTCCCTGCCAGCTGTGATTTGAAGGACTCTATGGAGATTCACGCCAACAAGGTCTTTATGAAAGCAGGCAGCGGCATTCTGCAATTGCAGGACCAGCTGCGAAAGGCAGGACAGCTGGAGCATGCCTCTTTGGTGGAAAACTGCGGTATGGCAAATGAACAGGTATGGCCTCGCTTTGCGGATATGACAGACAACAGCGGGTATTTTTCTGTGGTGGTTGTCAAGGAGCGTGGATAAGTCATGAAAATCATCATGTCTGGACTGGAGCACAGACTGGCTCCTATCGGCCTGAGAGAGCAGCTTTCTTTCACAAAGGCGCAGACCATGGATATGGACAGAATCATCAAAACATATCCGGGGGTTTCTGGCTGCGTGCTGATTTCAACCTGTAACCGCACGGAGCTGTATCTATCCTGTACAGAGGATGTAGAGCCCAGCCGGCTGCTATGTCAGGCGGCAAATGCAGAATATGAACCCTATCGGGATGCCTTTATCACCTGCGAAGCAGAACTTGCAGTGGAACATCTGATGCATGTAGCTGCCGGTCTGCGATCCAGAATCTGGGGGGAAGACCAGATCATTTCTCAGGTAAAGGGTGCAATTTCCCTTGCCCGGGAGGCTGGTACCACCGATTCGGTGCTGGAAACCCTGTTCCGCTCTGCGGTTTCTGCCGGAAAAGAGATTCGCAGCCGGGTTCACCTTACGGCGATTCCCACTTCTGCTGCAAGCATGGCCGTGGAGCTGCTTGCGCAAAAGCTGGGCAGCCTTGATGGAAAGCAGGCGGTTGTCATCGGTAACGGCGAGATGGGACGGCTTTCGGCAGAACTTTTGTTTCAAGCAGGCTGTCATGTCCGTGTGACCCTGCGAACCTATCGCCACGGCGAAACCATTGTGCCCCCTGGCTGTGGCGTCATAGCATATGACGAGCGGTTTGACCATATGGATGGAACGGATATTCTGATTTCCGCCACAACCAGTCCCCACTATACCGTAACCATGGAGCAGCTGTCTCAATTGAGTGCGCCCCCTACGGTGCTGGTGGATTTGGCAATCCCCCGGGATATTGAGCCGGAGGTGGGAAAGATGCAGGGCATATCCCTATATAATATAGACGATCTGGGAGACTGCGTGGAAGACCGCACCGTTCCGGCTGAGGTAACGCAGATTATCAAGACCCATCTGGATCAGTTTTACAGATGGCTGAATTATAAAGATTGTATGTCTTCCATGGGCGGCCTGAAACAGGCCATCATAGACAGAATCCTCACCACCAAGGAATTGGAGGACGGTCTGAGCGAGGCGGAAATCGTGGAGCTTTCTGTCCGCAAGGCGGTGGATCTGTTGATGGGGGGAATGGCAGAATGCATTACCGCCGATACATTAGGCAAATGCGAGAAGAAAATCCGTGCCCATACAACGGGGCGACAGGTAATCTCTTAAAGGCAGGATGGCTATGAATTTAGAGGAATACCGCTTTCCTTTATTTGTTGATTTGCGAGGACGGCGGGCAGTTGTTGTGGGCGGTGGTAAAATTGCCCGCCGGCGGGTGCAGGTGCTGCGCAGTTTTGGGGCCGATGTAACCATGGTCGCGCCGGAGTGTGACGAACTCCCTGAGGGAATCACCTATCTTCGGCGCAAATATGCCCAAGGGGATCTTTCCGGTGCGTTTTTGGCAGTTGCTGCCACCAATGACAGAAAAGTCAACCATCAGGTGGGGCAGGATGCGGCCCGTGCAGGGATTTTTGTCAGCGTGGCAGACTGCAAGGAGGAAAGCACCTTTTATTTCCCCGCAATCTGCAGCGGAAACGGACTGGTTTCCGGCGTGGTTTCCAAGGGGGAGGCCCATCATAAAACCGCCCGGGCGGCCCGGGCAATTCGGGCAGTATTGGAGGAGATGGAATGAAGACAATTCGTGTAGGCAGTCGGGAAAGCCGCCTTGCGGTGATTCAGGCACAGATGGTGATAGATGCCATCAGAGCCTATGACCCGGAAATTCAGGTGGAGCTTGTAACCATGAAAACCACCGGCGATAAAATTCTGGATCGAACACTGGATAAGATTGGCGGCAAAGGTCTGTTTGTCAAGGAACTGGATGCAGCGTTGCTGGATGGCCGGGTGGATATCACCGTACATAGCAGCAAGGATTTGCCCATGGAGATTGACGAAAGGCTCCCGCTGGTGGCGTTCTCCAAGAGAGCCGACCCACGGGATGTTTTGGTACTTCCCCAAGGGAAGGATACCATCGATTTTTCAAAGCCCATTGGCTGTTCTTCCCTGCGCCGGCAGCTTCAGCTGCGCAAACTTTTCCCGGAGGCAGCGCTTGCGCCCATCCGGGGCAATGTTCTGACAAGGCTCGAGAAACTGGACAGAGGGGAATATTCTGCACTGGTTCTGGCAGGGGCAGGGTTGTCTCGTCTGGGGCTTGCGCACAGGGTCAGCCGTTATTTTTCTGAGGAAGAGATTCTCCCGGCTGCCGGCCAGGCCATTCTGGCGGTGCAGGCAAGGGCGGGGGTGGATGTATCGAGCCTGTCCTGCTTTGATGATCGTGATGGCAGGGATTGCCTGCTGGCAGAGCGTGCATTTATCCGCACGCTGGATGGAGGCTGCTCCTCTCCGGTGGCGGCTTATGCCACCGTATCCGGGGATACCCTCAGTCTAAAGGGAATGTATGTGACCGGGGACAAATTGTATTATGAGACGATTTCCGGCCCGAGAGTCCAAGGACAGGCTCTGGGCAGTAACCTTGCACAGGAAATGAGGAGGAAATACCGATGAAGATGGGACAAGTAATTTTAGTAGGTGCTGGCCCCGGGGACCCCGGTTTATTGACCATCAAGGGCCGTCAGGCCATTGAATCGGCAGAGGTTGTGGTCTATGACCGACTGGTGAGTCCGGCAATTTTGGATATGATCCCCCCGGATGCAGAGCGGATCAATGTGGGCAAGGAATCTTCCCATCATCTGGTTCCTCAGGAGGGAATCAACCAGATTCTTCTGGAGAAAGCGCTGGAGGGCAAGCGTGTTGTCCGGCTGAAGGGCGGCGATCCGTTCCTGTTTGGCCGCGGCGGCGAAGAACTGGAGCTTCTTGCAGAGCATGGGGTTGATTTTCAGGAGGTACCCGGCATTACTTCTGCCATTGCCGTTCCTGCCTATGGGGGCATTCCGGTGACCCATCGGGATTATTGCTCTTCTGTGCATATCATCACCGGACACCAGAGGGCCGGAAAGCCTTTGGATATCCGCTTTGATGCGTTGGTGAAAACCGGCGGCACACTGGTATTTCTCATGGGTGTTGCGGCCTTGGAAAATATTTGCAGGGGACTTTTAGAGGCAGGAATGGACCCGGATATGCCGGCGGCTGTGGTGGAAAAAGGAACCACCCCTGCCCAGCGCCCGATTCTGGCAACATTGTCCACTTTGCCGGATGTGGCCAAGGAAAAACAGGTGAAAAGCCCTGCCATCATCATTGTTGGCAAGGTCTGCTCCCTGTCCGGTCAGTTTGACTGGTTTGACAAGCTGCCGCTGAAGGGAAAACGTGTCATCGTCACAAGACCCAAGGAACGGGCCGGTACGCTTTCCCACCGACTGCGTGCTTTGGGCGCAGATGTGACGGAATTTCCCTGCATTGAGACGGTTCCCTATGATCCCTGCACAGAGATGGAACAAGCTGTGGAGAACATTGACGGCTATGAGTGGCTGGTGTTTACCAGTCCTGCCGGAGTTTCTGCACTGATGGATATGCTGTACCGCACCGGGCGAGATGTGCGTGCGCTGGGGCGGATTCAGCTGGCAGCCATCGGCCCGGGGACAGATCGGGAGCTGCGCAAGCATGGTCTGCACGCAGATTTGATTCCGGAAGTTTACGACGGTGCCCATTTGGGGCAGGCACTGTGCCTGAAAAAGCCCGCGGGGAAGGTGCTGATTCTCAGGGCTCAGTGGGGAACGCCTGCATTGACAGATGCACTGGACAGTTGTAAAATTCCTTATGATGATATCCGCTGTTACGAAACGCGATACACTTGCCCCAATAGCCAGCAGGTGCGTGAACTTGTTGCAAATGACCATGCACCCATTGTTACCTTTACAAGTGCATCTACGGTAAAGGGATTTACTGCTGCGCTGGGGAATGTGGATCTGTCGAACATAACGGCTGCTTGTATTGGCGTACAGACAGAGGCTGAGGCAAAAAAACACGGCCTCAACACCATCACGGCCAAGAAAGCAACCATAGACGCATTGATTCAGCGGATTGTGGAAGGAGATTAAAATGGAACTAGTGCATAGACCCCGCCGACTGCGCTCCGGCGATACCATTCGACGCATGTGCCGGGAAACCAGACTCTCTGCTGACAGCCTGATTTATCCGATTTTTGTGGACGAAACCCTGTCCGGCAAACGGGCAATTGAATCCCTGCCCGGGCAGTATCAATACGGTCTGGATACCCTGGAAGAGGCAATCGCAGAATGCATTGCATCCGGTGTGAAAAGCTGCATCCTGTTTGGCATTCCTGCCCACAAGGATGCTTTGGGTTCGGCTGCGTGGGACCCCAACGGCGTGATTCAAAAGGCGGTTCGTAAAATTAAGGACAAGTACCCTGATTTTTATGTGGTCACCGATGTTTGTATGTGTGAATACACCGATCACGGTCACTGCGGTGCATTGTGCGGGCATGATGTGGATAACGACGAAACGCTGGAGCTCCTTGCAAAGACCGCTCTTTCCCACGCCCGGGCGGGAGCGGATATGGTCGCACCTTCTGATATGATGGACGGCCGAGTAGCGGCAATTCGCAGTGCGCTGGATGCAGCGGGATTCAAAAATGTGCCCATTATGGCATATTCTGCAAAATACGCCTCTGCATTCTATGGGCCTTTCCGTTCTGCTGCCGGCTCTGCCCCTTCCTTCGGTGACCGCAAGGGCTATCAGATGGATCCCCACAACCGTCGGGAGGCTCTGAAAGAGTGCGCACTGGATGTGGAGGAAGGCGCTGATATTATTATGGTCAAGCCAGCCCTTTCCTATCTGGATATTATCCGGGAATGCAGTGATGCTTTTGATGTTCCCATGGCAGCCTACTCCGTGTCCGGTGAGTATGCCATGATTAAGGCCGCGGCTCAGGCAGGACTGGTGGATGAGTACCGCATTATGTGCGAGTCCGCCCTGTCTGTTTTCCGTGCCGGTGCCAATATCCTCATCACTTACTATGCAAAGGAACTGGCATCTGCCATTCAGAAAGGAGACATTGGATAATGGAGCGTTCCAGTGAATTGTTTGAGCGTGCCAAGCAGGTTCTGCCAGGCGGCGTGAACAGCCCTGTTCGTGCCTATCGTGCTGTTGGCATGCCCCCCCGTTTTATATCCAAAGCCGATGGCGCCTATATCTGGGATGTGGACGGCAAACAGTATATTGACTATGTGTGTTCCTGGGGACCTATGATTCTGGGGCATAACCATCCCGTGATCCGGCAGGCTGTCCAGGAGGCTGTGATGAATGGCCTGTCTTTTGGTGCACCTACCCAGCCGGAGGTGGAAATCGCCGAACTGATGACCCGGATGGTTCCCAATATCGAGATGGTGCGTATGGTGAATTCCGGTACAGAGGCGGTCATGTCCGCTCTGCGCCTTGCAAGAGGTGCTACCGGTCGGGAAAAAATCATCAAGTTTGAAGGCTGCTACCACGGCCATAGCGATTGTATGCTGGTAAAGGCAGGTTCTTCTGCCATGGCAGGCGGCTGCCCCGACTCTGCCGGTGTGCCTGCCGGTACAGCTAAGGACACCTTGATGGCTCAGTATAACGACCTTGACAGCGTTCAGCGCCTGTTTGATGAAAATCCGGGGCAGGTTGCCTGTGTTATCGTGGAGCCGGTGGCTGCAAACATGGGCGTTGTAGGCCCTCAGCCGGGATTTTTAGAGGGCTTGCGGTCTATTTGCGACAAAGAAGGCGCACTGCTGATTTTTGACGAGGTGATTACCGGATTCCGTCTTGCAAAGGGCGGCGCTCAGGAATACTTTGGCGTTCGGGCTGATATCGTAACCTTTGGCAAAATTATCGGCGGTGGTATGCCGGTGGGTGCCTATGCAGGCAGCCGGGAGCTGATGGAGCATGTTGCGCCCTGCGGCCCTGTGTATCAGGCAGGCACCTTGGCTGGAAACCCTGTTGCGATGGCAGCAGGACTTGCTCAGCTGCGCTATCTGGATGAGCACCCGGAAGTTTACACCACCATTGCTGCCGGTGCAGACAAGTTGGCAAATGGTATGCGTCAGGCCGCTCAGGCTGCCGGCGCAGGGGTTCAGATCAATCAGGTGGGAAGCCTGGTGGCTCCTTTCTTCACTCCGGATACCGTGGCATCCTTTGCAGGAGCAAAGCGCAGCGATCTAAAGAAGTATGCCGCATATTTTGCAAAGATGCTGGAGCGGGGGATTTATTTGGCACCTGCTCAGTTTGAGGCCATGTTCGTGTCCTTTGCACATACAGAGGAAGACCTTGAGAAGACCATCGCAGTGGTGAAGGATGTTTTTGAAGAACTATCCCGATAAAGGGCAATATAAAACAGCGCAGGTATCAATTCTTGATATCTGCGCTGTTCTATTTTCAACCAGTCTGGTATAAAAAATTGGTAAAAATATATCGAAAAAGATTGCATTCCAGATTTGATTGCGCTACACTTATGTCGTTCGGATTTTAGCCGGAACGAAACACAAAACCTCAGAAGGATTTAGGAGGGAAACGATGAAAGAAACATTGAATGTGGGTGTAATCGGACTGGGCAATCGGGGTGTCAGCTTGCTGAAGCATTGCATTCTGCCTCAGCCCGGAATCAATGTGGTTGCTGTGTACGACCTTTATCAGGACAGACGGGAAAAGGGTGCCCAGATGGTGAAGGATGCAGGGCAGCCGGAGCCTGTGATTGCAGAAGATTACAGGGATATTTTGAAAATGCCTGAGGTCGATGCGGTGATTATCATGTCATCCTGGGATTCTCATATCAACATTGCCTGTGAATCTATGCGTGCAGGCAAGTACACGGCCATGGAAGTCGGCGGCGCCTATTCTCTGGACGATTGCTGGAAACTGGTGCATACCTATGAGGAAACCGGCGTCGAATGCATGATGATGGAGAATTGCTGCTACGGACGGGATGAGCTGATGGTGATGAATATGGTGCGCCAGGGCCTGTTCGGTGAGATTGTCCACTGTCAGGGGGGCTACCGCCATGACCTGCGGGACGAAATTTCCAACGGCCGGGAAAATCGTCATTATCGTTTCCGCAATTACCTGAGCCGGAACTGTGAGAACTATCCAACCCACGAGCTGGGCCCCATTGCCAATGTGCTGGACATCAACCGTGGCAATCGGATGCTGACCCTTACCTCTATGGCAAGCAAGGCTGCGGGGCTGCACGAGTATCTGCTGCGTGAAAAGGGCAATGATTACGATGCAACCAATATGCGCTTTGCCCAGGGGGATGTGGTGACCACCACCATCAAGTGCGCCCGTGGAGAGACGATTTGCCTGACGCTGGATACCACACTGCCCAGAGCCTATTCCCGTGGATTCCATGTGCAGGGTACCAAGGGAATGTACATGGAGGATAACAAGAGCATCTTCATCGACCAGCAGGATAATGCCTTCGACTTCAAGTGGCAGGAAAAGTGGAACAATGTGGAGCAGTATCGCAAAGATTATGACCATCCCATTTGGAAGGCATATCTGGAAGAGGGCATCAAGGGCGGTCACGACGGTATGGACTGGCTGGTGTTCCGCGGGTTCTTCGATGCTGCAAAGTCTGGAAAGCCCACCCCCATCGATGTATATGATGCAGCTGCCTGGATGAGCATTTCCTGCCTGTCAGAGCAGTCTGTGGCAATGGGCGGTATGCCTGTGGCCATTCCCGATTTTACAAACGGAAAATGGATGCAGCGCCCCCAGTGGCAGCCTTACAACCAGGAAGAAGAAAAGTAAAGACAGCAAAGCACCTGTTTCTCCCGGAAACAGGTGCTTTGCTGCTTAATGGATGCATTCGTTGCGGTGGTGAACATTTTGATTTTGATGAGGGCATGGCACTGGGGCAAAGGCCCCTTTAGCCGCTGCAACGGAATGCAAAATCGGTTTGCCAAACCCGTTTCACTCTGTAAAAATATAAAAATAAAGGCGAATTTGGGCAATCTGCATAACAAGCTACCCTATTGTGCCTGTAAATTTAATTCTTAAATCTTTCATTATGCAGGCATTTGTATTGTAAAATGACGTTAAATGTGATAAAGTGTATCGGACATAGGGTGAAAGTCTGTCAATAGGGTTTTTCCCTATGGGAAGATTCGCTGATTCTACCGGCGAGTCTTTTACTTTGAGTCATATGAAATGAAAAAAGCTATCACAGACGAAGGTAAAAACAAGGAAGTTATTATATGCAACTGTTTACAACTGTAATGCTGGTAATAGGCATTGTACTGGCAGTGACACTCACTGTATTGTATTCTTATCAGATTGTCTATCTATTCATTCCCCTGATTGTGCATGAAAAACCGCCGAAGAATCCCACTCCTATGGCCAATCGTCGTTTTGCGGTTCTGATTGCTGCCCGCAATGAGCAGGCGGTACTTCCGCATTTGCTGGACAGTATTCGGGATCAGGATTTTCCTGCTGAACAGATTACAACCTTTGTTGTGGCGGACAATTGTACCGATGCAACTGCTGCGGTGGCTGCGGCCCACGGAGCCATCGTATATGAGAGATTCAACAAAGAACAAGTGGGTAAAGGCTATGCCCTGGATTACCTGCTGACACAAATCCAGAAGGACGGACGTCTGGATGATTTTGACGCATTTATGGTGTTTGATGCAGATAATCTGCTGATGCCCAATTATTTCACGGAAATGAATAAAACCTGCGACCGTGGATATGAGGCATTTGCCGGTTACCGCAATTCCAAGAACTTTGCATCTAACTGGATTTCAGCCGGCTATGCCATCTGGTATCTGCATGATTCGGCACACATGAATCGGGCCCGCTGTCTGATAGGGGCTACCTGCGCTGTCAATGGAACGGGATTCGGCTTTACCCGCCAGCTGCTGGAAAAAATGGGCGGTTGGGAATTCTTCACCCTGACAGAAGATATCGAGTTCAGTATGCTCTGTGCGGCACGGGGCTATAAGGTGGGCTATTGCCACAATGCAATCTTATTCGATGAACAGCCCACCCGATGGAAACAGTCCTATCGACAGCGTATCCGCTGGAGTCAAGGCTCCTATCAGGTGGCGCACCTTCATACCGGGGAACTGCTGCGCGGGATGTTCCGTCTAAAAACCGCCTATTCTTCTTTTGAGTCCATGACACTTTCGGTCTGGGGCTTTGGTCTGGGTGCGGTTGCCGGAATCATTACCATCATCAATACCATGCTGTTGGGAAACCTGACAGACCTTTTGTTGGTCTTTGGATTTACACTTATTTTGAGCTACCTGTCCATGGCCATGATTGCGGCCATTACCGTGAAGACGGAGTGGAACCGGATTCGTGCCAGCGTGGGCCGGAAACTGTACAGCATCGTCTGTTTCCCGATATTTATGATTACATGGTATCCCATCAACATTCTTTCCCTGTTCTATAAATTTGAGTGGACACCCATTGAACACACGGTTGCAATCTCTGCATCGGAGCTGACCAGAGGGAAACCACGGGCAAAGAAAGAGCATGAAGTGATTTTCTAACAGGGAAGAGTAAATCTAGTTGAATATAAAAAGTCTGTACTGCTTAGACTCCGGGAGAGGGAATGCAGTACAGACTTTTTGCATTTTTAGACCGATTCAGGAATTTGCAAACTTAATGATACGCGGTGGGCCTTCCCAGAGGTTGCGGCCTGCTCAAAACAAAACGGCAATTCAAAGGAAGGAGAACACCTACCGATTTGCGATGGCAGCCTGAGCGGCGGCCAGCCGAGCGATGGGAACACGGAAGGGCGAGCAGGAAACATAGTCAAGACCAATCTTATGACAGAATGCTACGGAAGAGGGATCGCCGCCATGCTCACCGCAGATACCCACATGCATGTCAGGACGCACCGAGCGCCCCAGCTTGATTGCCATTTCCATCAGGCGGCCAACACCAACCTGATCCAGCTTGGTAAAGGGGTCGTTCTCGTAAATCTTGGTATCGTAGTAGGCATCCAGGAACTTGCCGGAATCGTCACGGCTGAATCCAAAGGTCATCTGGGTCAAGTCGTTGGTACCAAAGCAGAAGAATGCAGCTTCCTTGGCAATGTCATCGGCGGTGAGGCAAGCTCTGGGAATCTCAATCATGGTGCCGACTTCGTAAGTCAGTGCAATGCCGGAGGCGGCAATTTCTTCGTCAGCTGTCTTAACCACAACGCTCTTGACAAACGCCAGCTCCTTCACGTCGCCTACTAGAGGAATCATGATTTCAGGAGCCAGATTCCAGTCGGGATGTGCCTTTGTTACAGTCAAAGCGGCACGAATTACGGCCTTCGTCTGCATGGCGGCAATTTCGGGGTAGGTGACACTCAGCCGGCAGCCCCGGTGCCCCATCATGGGATTGGCTTCGTGCAGGGAGGCAATGATGTCCTTGATGTCCTGGATACTCTTGCACTGAGCAGCGGCCAGTGCCTCGATTTCCGCCTCAGTGGTGGGTACAAACTCGTGCAGAGGGGGATCCAGGAAACGAATGGTAACGGGGTAGCCTTCCATGGCCTCATAAATCTTCTCAAAGTCACTCTGTTGGAGCGGGAGCAGCCGATCCAGTGCCTTCTCCCGCTGTTCAACGGTGTCAGAGCAAATCATCTCCCGGAATAGTTCAATGCGATCTTCTTCAAAGAACATATGCTCTGTACGGCATAGGCCGATGCCTTCTGCACCCAATTCACGAGCCCTGCGGGCGTCCTGCGGGGTATCGGCATTGGTGCGAATATTCAGCCGGCGGTACTTGTCAGCCCAGCCCATGATACGGCCAAATTCTCCGGCAATTTCTGCTTCCCGGGTGGGGATGACGCCGTCGTAAATATAGCCGGTGGAACCGTCCAGAGAAAGACAATCACCCTCGTGATAGGTTTTGCCAGCAAGAGTAAACTGCTTGCGTTCTTCGTCCATCACAATGGCAGAACAGCCGGAAACGCAGCAGGTACCCATGCCCCGGGCAACGACAGCAGCGTGGGAAGTCATACCTCCCCGAACGGTTAGGATGCCCTGGGCAGCTTTCATGCCTTCGATATCTTCGGGGCTGGTTTCCAGACGAACCAATACCACTTTTTCACCGCGCTGCACCCATTGCTTTGCGTCTTCAGCGGTGAATACGATTCTGCCGCAGGCAGCTCCGGGAGAGGCTGCCAGTGCTTTGGCCACGGGTTCCGTTTTCTTCAGAACTTCCCCATCAAACTGGGGGTGCAGCAGGGTATCCAGCGTTCTGGGGTCGATCATGGCAACGGCCTTTTTCTCGCTGATCATGCCCTCGTCTACCAGATCACAGGCAATTTTCAGTGCGGCGGCAGCGGTTCGCTTGCCGTTACGGGTTTGCAGCATATACAGGTTGCCGTTTTCGATGGTGAACTCCATATCCTGCATATCCCGGTATTGGTCTTCCAGAATAAAGCAAACATTCTGAAATTCCTCAAATGCATGGGGGAATTTCTCTTTCATCTGGCTGATGGGCATGGGGGTACGCACGCCTGCAACCACATCTTCACCCTGCGCATTGGTCAGGAACTCACCGAACAGCTCCTTTTCGCCGGTAGCCGGGTTGCGGGTAAATGCAACACCGGTGCCGCAATCATCGCCCATATTGCCGAAGGCCATGGACTGCACATTGACGGCAGTGCCCCAGGAGTAGGGGATGTCGTTGTCACGGCGGTACACGTTTGCTCTGGGATTATCCCAGGAGCGGAATACCGCCTGAATGGCTCCCATCAGCTGCTCCTTGGGGTCGGCGGGGAAGTCAACGCCCAGCTTGGCCTTGTACGCAGCCTTGAATTGATCAGCCAGTTCCTTTAGATCGTCAGCGGTCAGCTCAACATCCTGGGTGACGCCTCTTTTTTCCTTCATCTGATCGATGAGCACTTCAAAATACTTTTTGCCCACTTCCATGACCACATCGGAATACATCTGAATGAAACGGCGGTAGCAGTCGTATGCCCAGCGGGGATTGCCGGATTTTCTTGCCATGACTTCCACGACATCCTCGTTCAGACCCAGATTCAGAATGGTATCCATCATACCGGGCATAGAGGCACGAGCACCGGAGCGAACGGAAACCAGCAGGGGATTGCTTTGGTCTCCAAATTTTTTGCCGGTGATATCTTCCAGCTTTTCAACATACTCCATGATTTGGGCCTGAATCTCGTCATTGATTGCCTGACCGTCTTCATAATACTTGGTGCAGGCCTCCGTGGTAATTGTAAACCCCTGGGGGACAGGAAGTCCGATTCTGGTCATTTCTGCCAAATTCGCCCCCTTACCACCCAGGAGTTCTTTCATTGAACCGTCGCCCTCGGTAAATAGATAGACATATTTGTGAGCCATGCGGATACCCCTTTCACAATTACAGGTGTTTATTTCACCTGTAATTTTACATTTTTAGACTAAGACAGTATATCACGTTATTGGTGAAAATGTAAATACTTTTATGAAATGTATAATTAAAATTGTTATTATTATACAAAATATAGAGGGCGAATTATAGCATATGTTCTGGAAAGGGGAAATAAAAAAGCCGCCCGAAGGCGGCTTTTCAAATTCGATAGAGTCGTTTTCCGTTTTCGGTGGTGATGCGCTGAACTTCTTCCACAGGTAATCCACGAATTTCTGCCAGACGCTCCGCCATGCGATAGAGCCTGCTTGGGTCGTTTCGCTTGCCACGGAAGGGCTCCGGGGACATATAGGGGCAGTCTGTCTCCAGAACGATACGCTCCAGAGGAATGGAAGATGCAACTTCCACCGCTTTGCGTGCATTCTTAAAAGTGAGCACACCTGTAAAGCCGATATAGTATCCCTTGTCAACGAGAATATTGGCCATCTCTGCGGAGCCGCAGTAGCAGTGAAATACGCCACTCACATCGGGAAATTCGGACACAATGGCCATGCCGTCTTCGTGAGCATCCCGTTCATGGATGATGACGGGCAGGCACAGCTCCCGGGCCAGCTGCATCTGCATCCGGAACGCCCGCTGCTGGATTTCTCTGGGGACATCTTCGTAATGATAATCCAAACCAATTTCGCCAATGGCTTTCACCTTGGGGTTGTTTTGGCACAGACCTCTGTATGTTTCCATCAGTTCTTCATTGACGAGATTCGCAGCATCCGGATGGGAGCCTACGGCAGCGTATATAAAATCGTATTGGTTGGACAAGGCAACTGCATTTCGGGAAGTTGGTAGGTCACAGCCGGGATTCATCAATAGTGAGATATCAGCCTGAGCCAGTGCGGCGATGATCTCGTGACGATCTGCGTCAAAAGCTGCATCGTCCATATGTGCATGGGTATCAAAGAGCATGGGTTTCCTCCTGTTGGATAATGGCAACCAGACAACCGTCCATCGTTTGGATTCTGGGGTCGTCCGGAGAAAAGTCGGTGTAGTTCGGGTAGCCTTTCAGGCCTTCGCCGGATAGTTTTGCGCTTGCCTCTTTTAATACCCAGTAACGCAAAAGAGCCTGCTGTTTATTGGGGGTACACTGAAAACGACGGTATTCAGATGGAGAGAGGATTTTTTCAGCCAATCGCAAATCGATGGCCCGGTCCAGTTCTTCGGCATCGATGCCCACGGGACAATCAGACAGAGCGCAAAACACATGGTTTTTCGTATGGGAGATGGAGAAGTGCAGGGAACTGCTGCAAAAACAGGGCTTGCCCCGGGGCATTGTGATGATTTCCGGGGGTTCCAGGCCGGTTTCTTCCCGATACATTCGGGATAGGAGCAGCCTTCCCACATCATGCCCACGGCGGCCATTGAGAGTTTCTGATTTGATTCGCAGCACGATGGCACCTCCAGACAAAAAAAGAGTCGGTCCGAAGACCGACTCTTTCATTCGCAATCAAAATTAGCCGTTAGCACGCATCTGAGCGAAGCACTCGCTGCAGTATACAGGACGGTCGGACTTGGGCTGGAAGGGAACCTTTGCCTCACAGCCGCAACGTGCGCAGGTAGCAGTGAAGTACTCACGGGGACCACGAGCGTTGTTCTTGCGAGCATCGCGGCAAGCCTTGCAGCGCTGGGGCTCGTTCTGGAAACCACGCTCTGCATAGAATTCCTGCTCACCAGCGGTGAAAACGAATTCGCTGCCGCACTCTTTGCAAACTAAAGTCTTATCTTCGTACATTGATTTTACCTCTCTTCGGTTGAATGTTTGCCCCGTGAAAGCACCATTGGATACTGGTATATAACGCGGAGTATGATATTTGCGAACGGTTGATCACCGCTTACGCTGAACTTACTCTTGCGCGGCGGGACAACAGAAGAAAGGGTACCGCATCGGCAATCAAGAGACTGTGACTTGCTTGTCACTATGGGAATTATACACGCCTTGTATCGATTTGTCAATCCTTTATTCACAATTTCATGTGACAATGCACAATTCTTTGGCGATATTTGACCCGATTACAGGGGAATTTGCATCTGACCCTGACAGGGAATGTGCAAATGCTCATATGCAAGGGGGGTAACACAGCGGCCTCTGGGGGTTCTGGTCAAAAAACCCAGCTGCATGAGATAGGGCTCGTACACATCTTCCAGCGTGACAGCCTCTTCGCCGATGGTGGCAGCCAGCGTTTCAAGACCGACAGGGCCGCCGCTGTAATTCTGAATGATGGCTGTGAGCATCCGGCGGTCGATGGCATCAAGACCCAGATGATCCACGTCCAGCTGCTCCAGTGCCATGTTGGCAGCCTCTTTGGTGATGACACCATCGGCACAGACCTGGGCAAAGTCCCGGACACGGCGCAGGAACCGGTTGGCGATTCTGGGGGTGCCGCGGCTGCGGGATGCAATTTCATAGGCACCCTCGGGGTCAATTTCCATGCCAAGGATGGTGGCACTTCGGGTGACGATTTTTGCCAGTTCCTCTGCTGAGTACAACTCCAGCCGCAGGCTCACACCAAAACGGTCCCGGAGCGGGGCGGAGAGCTGCCCGGCTCTGGTGGTAGCGCCCACCAGTGTGAATCGGGGCAGATCCAGACGGATGGAATTTGCACTGGGGCCTTTTCCTACAATAATATCAATTGCAAAATCTTCCATTGCGGGGTATAGGATTTCCTCTACAACCCGGTTCAGACGGTGGATTTCGTCGATAAACAGCACATCGCCGGGGTTCAGATTGGTGAGCAAAGCCGCCAAGTCGCCGGGCTTTTCGATGGCAGGGCCGGAAGTCACCCGGATACCTGCGCCCATTTCACTGGCGATGATGTTTGCCAGCGTGGTTTTACCCAGACCGGGAGGGCCGTAGAGCAGGGTGTGATCCAGCGGTTCCCCCCTGCGGCGGGCAGCCTCTAAATAGATGGAGAGATTGGCTTTGGCCTTTTCCTGACCGGTATAATCGGCAAGAAATTTTGGGCGCAGTCCAACTTCCACCGTGTCTGTGGAAAGCTGCGTGGGGGTTATAATGGGAGCCTGCAGCTCCTCGGAAAATTCTAAACTCATGAAAACCTCCAAAATTGAGGATGAAATTCTGATTCAAACGGAAATAGCCGTTATGCCTTCATCACCATAGCCCGCAGCGCATAGCGAACCATTTCCTCGGTGGTGGCCTTGGGGTCGCAGCCCTTCAGAGCACCGGAAATCTCTGGGCTGGAATAACCCAGTTCCTGCAATGCAGCGGTGGCCAGTGCAGTGTTGCTGCTGACGGCGGGGATTCCGGTGGGCTTGACCCCGGAGAAATCCAGTGCCGCATCGGTGCCTCCCACCTTATCTTTCAGCTCCAGAATGATGCGCTGGGCAATTTTTTTGCCAACCCCCTGAGCGGCGGTGAGCATTTTTTCATCTCCGGTCATAACAGCCAGAGTGAAATTCTGAGGGCCGCCTGCGGACAAAATCGCAAGGGCTGCCTTGGGACCCACGCCGGTAACAGAGGTCAACAGCTCATAGCAGTGCTGTTCTTCCTTGGTGGAAAAGCCGTACAGTTCATGGGCGTCTTCCCGAATGGATTCGCAGATATACAGTCGGGCATTCTGGTTGAGTTTTAACTGAGCTGCCGTGTATGCGGTGATGCGGCAACCATAGCCGACACCGCTGCATTCAATCACAGCAAGTCCCGGCTCTAAGATGGTAACGGGACCGGAAACATAATAAATCATGGGATTCCTCCATGGTGGTTAAGGTTGGATTCGGGACAGCAGAGATGTGCTGGATCGGGCATGACACAGTGCAATTGCGATGGCATCGGCGGCGTCATCGGGCTTGGGGGTCTTCTCCAGATGGAGAATGCGCTTGGTCATGTCCTGCACCTGATGCTTGGTGGCGTTGCCGTACCCGACAACAGATTGCTTGACCTGCATGGGTTTGTAGGCATAGACCGGGACACCGGCCTGCCGAATGGCCAGCAGGATCACGCCGCGGCTCTGGGCAACGCCAATGCCGGTGGTGACATTCTGGCCGAAAAACAGCTCTTCAATTGCCACTGCCTCGGGCTTGGCAAGTTCCAGCAGCTGTTTCATATCTTCATAAATCATCTCCAGACGGGCAGAAAAGTCTGCGCCCGCAGGGGTGGTGATGGCACCGTAGCGCAAGAGGGCATAATTACTTCGCTGGGCCTCAATCAGGCCAAAGCCCGTGATGCCATAACCGGGGTCGATTCCCAGAATTCTCATAAATGGGTTCACCTCAGATGTCATTGTAGCACATTTGTTTTGTTTTTCCTAGGGGCGTTTTTCAAAAGACGTGGAATAATTTGATGAAAATTCCTTAATAGAAGATTTGCTGTTTGAAACAAATGATGTAAGATAGCCCCTGACAGAGTAGATAGAATTGAGGGTAAAACCGGCTGAATAACTGACCAAAGTATACGATAGAGAAAAAGAGCGGTTTCCCGACAGGGAAACCGCTCTCTTTTGTGATTTGAATTTTGCAGCAGAGGTCGATTATGCGAACGTCTTATACAGGAAGGTAACGATCTGGCCTCTGAGGCAGTTGGCGGAAGGTGCGAATCGGTTATTGCCCACACCGGCTGTTACCTTGTTTTCAACTGCCCACTTGACAGCATTGTAGTAGTAATCACCGCTTGCAACGTCGTTAAAGGAGGTGCGGCTTTCTACAACGGGCTTGCCTTCGGCAGCCCACAGCAGTGTGACAGCCTGAGCTCTGGTGCAGACCACGTTGGGGCCAAACTTATTAGCGCCGATGCCGGAGGTGATGCCGTTTTCAGCGGCCCACAGGACGGCCTTGTAGTAGTAATCGCTTTCATCTACATCGACGAAAGGATTCTTTGTGGTCTTGGGATTCGGCTTGCCGGCAGCTGCCCACAGGAAGGTTGCGATCTGAGCACGGGTGCAGTTGACGTTGGGGCCGAACTTGTTGGCGCTGATGCCAGAGGTGACGCCGTTTTTGACTGCCCACTGGACAGGAGCGTAGAAATACTGGCTGGTGGAGACATCGGTGAAGGGGTTCTCGGCAGGCTTAGGTGTCTCAGGCTCAGTGGGTTTGGGCTCAGTGGGTTTTGGCTCGGTAGGTTTCGGCTCGGTGGGTTTGGGTTCAGTGGGCTTGGTTTCGGGCTCAGCGGGGCCATCATAGATCAGCTTGAAGGGCATAGGTGCCGGATGACGGTCCCCGATATATCCGACATCATATTGATAGGTCGCTTCCTGGACACCGGGATCAAAGCTGAAGGTGTTGTTTGTAGTATCGAACTTGCCGCCGACTACATCAAAAACTTTGCTTGCATCGAAGTTTCCGGGCAGGGTGATGTTTTCACGCTGATTAACTGTAAACGTATTGAGAGGGAAAATAAATCTGCTCAAGTTTGGATGCTGGCTTACGTCTAGGCTGGTGAGGTGATTGCTGGCGCAATTCAGTTCGTCCAGTTTTGGATTGTGACTGACGTCCAGAATGGTGAGCTGATTTGTATCGCAGTTCAGAGCGTCCAGTTCTGGGTTGTTGCTGAGATCCAGACTGGTGAGGATACCATAGCTGCATTCTAGCGTAATCAGGTTCGGATTGTTGCTGACATCCAGACTGGCGAGCTGTTTATTATGACCACACAGCAGATGAATTAGGTTTGGGTTGTTGCTGACGTCTAGGCTAGTGAGCTTATTAAAAGCACAGTCCAGTTGGATTAGATTTACATTCTTGCTGAGATCTAGACTGGTGAGTTGATTATAGATGCAGGTCAGTTTGGTTAGCTGTGGAAAGAACTCAATACCCTGCAGAGAGTGGATCTTTAGTGTATCTGCAGCAGTATCATAAAGTCCTACATCGATTTCTGTGACAGCTGCGGCTTCTGCGGCGGACAAAACGGCATTCTTGTCAGTGTCGAAGTTTTTCAGAACATAGGTTCTGAATTTCTCGTCCGGGAAGTGTGCTTCATCGATGGGAATATCCGTTTCTGCTGCCAACGCAGCCGTGGGAAGGAGGCTCAGTACCATGCAGACGACCAAAAGCAGGCTGAGCAGCTTGGGGGTGCGCTTATTGCTTGTGTCCATTTGGGGTTCCTCTCTTTCGATAAATAATTTGTTCGGTCTTGCAGTATATGACAGGCAAAACCTTACAATAAAACTTTACTACCTTTTGTGTTATATTTCAATGGTATTTCTGCTGAAAATACAGTATAGAATTTCTCTGAAGTCGAACCCATGACTGCCGCATTTCTTGATAATCTGTTGTTCCTGTGATAAAATACCGAAAAAGAGATACTCAGCCACAAGGAGGCACACTATGTTTGAAGGATTTTCCCCGGAAACCGTGGATTTTCTCTGGGGCATTCGTTTGAATAACAATCGGGAATGGTTTATGGCGCACAAAAAGGAATACACCCAGTATTTATATGAACCTATGAAGGAACTGGGACAGTATCTGTTTGAGCCATTTATGGATGAGCCCGGCAAAATTCTGAAGGTCAGCCGAATCTATCGGGATGCAAGACTGCATCATCCCGTTCCCTATAAGGAAAGTCTGTGGATCAGTATTCGCCGGGATACCCAGTGGTGGGCGGAGAATCCCTGTCAGTATTTTGAAATCACACCGGAAGGTGTCAGCTACGGCATGGTCTTCTGGAAACCCAAGCCTGCCATGATGGAGCAATTTCGCAAAACCATTGCCCAGGAGCCGGAGCATTTCCTGAATCTCATTGAGCAGACGGAACGGCAAACGGGAATCACGATTACCGCTGACGAATACAAGCGCTGTAAACCCTGTGATGATGAAAAACTGGAGCGGTTCTACAAGTGGAAAGGCAACCTGGCATGCATCAGGGAAGAGGCATTTGGGGATGGAACGTTCACGCCGGAGCTTGCAGACCGGGCAAGGACGCTGATCACGGCACTATCACCACTGACCAGGTATTTAGAACAGTTTGGAAATCCATGATCTGCAGAGCACCCCGCAAGTGTGGGGTGCTTTTTTCAATGCCGCATTGCAAAATACGTTCAAGGTGTGATACATTAAAGAAAAAGGGGGGATTCAGCAATGGCAGAATATGAACTGGTAAGAGAAATCAAAAACCTGTGCAAGAATAACCAGATGCGTGATCTTTTAATTGACGAAGTTGAAACCGATGATCCGGTGGCGTATGTGCGCAATTTGCTCAAGGGGAACAAGATCGAAATCACCGCAGACCACAAGGGGGATGGAAGTATCGTGGTGGACTCGGTTTGCGATGGACTGATGCTGACATTTTCCTTTACACCGCTCTAATCCCGAACAACCAATTTTCTATTGTGTAAATTGTGCTGAAATTTAGAAATATTTTGTTAAAATATGGGTTGAATTTACAAGACAACTATGATACGATATCATTGTATCGATATGGACGTATTGTGCCAAAAAGATGATATGCCAAAGAGCAAGCAATTGCTTAAGTTTAGGAGGTAAATTCAAATGAGCGTTATGGACATTTTGGACAATCGCAGTGCATTCTCCTTCGAAGTATTTCCCCCAAAGACCGATGTGGGCATGCAAAAACTGTGTGGCGAGGGCGGTGTTCTGGAAAAGCTGTATACGCTGAATCCAGACTACATTTCCTGCACCTACGGCGCAGGTGGTACCAATGTCGGCAAAAACCTGGAAGTCCTGGACAAGATCGTCAAGGACGGTAAGACCATCGGTGTTACCCACTTCACATGTATTGGCAACACAAAAGAAGGCATTAAGGAGCAGTTGCAGAACTATTTGGATCATGGTATTAACCATATGCTGGCCCTGCGCGGTGACCTGCCCTTTGGCTGGACCGGCACCGGCGGCGATCTGCATTATGCAACCGAGCTGGTCAAATTCGCTCGTCAGGAGTTTGGTGACAAGTTCACCATCGCTGTTGCAGGCTCTCCTGAGGGACATATTCAGTGCCGCAGCCTGGAGGCTGATATTGCGTTCCTGAAACAGAAACAGGACAACGGCGCTGACTACATCATGACGCAGCTGTGCTGGGATATGGATCAGTTCCGTTATTGGCTGGACGCAATCCGCGCTGCCGGCATTTGGATGCCTGTGGACGTGGGTATCATGCCCATCCTTGACCAGAAGGCCACCATCAACATGGCACTGTCCCGTAACGGCTGTGTGATGCCCCGCGCTCTGTGCGAGATCATCTCCAAGAACTGGATCTTCCCCGATCCTTTCTGTGCTGAGCCTTTCGATGCGGATGTTGCTGGTAAGAAGGCATCCTTCCGTGAAGCTGGCATCGAGTACACAATTAACCAGATCGACGAGTACCGCGCCTGCGGCATTAACGGCATCCACCTGTACGCACTGAACAAGTACGACGATGTTGCCTACATTGCCAAGGAAGCCGGTCTGCTGGACCTCATTTGATTACTTAAATCATAATGGCTCCCGTCTTGGGGGCCATGACCCTAATCGCATTTTTTTCAAAGGAGTAATTTGTTTATGGCAACACCCCATACCATTGCAGTGGCCGGTAAGGGCGGCGTGGGTAAAACCACCACCTGCGGCATGCTGATTGATTATCTGTGCAAGAAAAATCGCGGCCCCGTTTTGGTGGTCGATGCTGACGCCAACTCCAACCTCAATGAGGTTCTGGGCGTAGAAGTGGAAACCTCTTTGGGTCAGATCCGTGAGGAGATGGCTCAGGCAGAGCTGAAGGGCACCATTCCTGCCGGTATGACCAAGGCGGAATATGCTGAGTTCAAGTTTAATTCTGCGCTGGTGGAAGAGGACGATTTTGATATGCTGGTCATGGGCCGCACCCAGGGCAAGGGCTGCTATTGCTATGTCAACGGCGTTCTGAAAGCTCAGGTGGACAAATATGCCAACAACTATTCCTATATCGTCATGGATAATGAAGCAGGACTTGAGCACGTGGCCAGAGGTACGCTGCCTCATGTGGATACCATGCTGCTGATTTCGGACTGCTCCCGCAGAGGCGTTCAGGCGGCTGCCCGTGTGGCAGAGATGATCGAAGAGATGGAGCTCAAGCCCACCAAGATGGGGCTGATCATCAACCGCGCACCCAATGGCGTCTTAAATGAGGGCGTCAAGGCAGAAATCGACAAATACGGTCTGAATCTGCTGGGTGTTCTGCCTCAGGATGAGGAGGTTTATCGCTGCGACTGCAACGGTGAACCCTCTGCAAAACTGGACCAGACAAACCCTGTAAAGGTTGCCCTGAAGGGTATTATGCAGGATCTGGGCCTGTAAAACAGGTTATGGCTTGCGACCGCAGGGATCGTTCTTTCGGATTCTTCGCTGAAACAGAAAATTCCGATTGGCAATCCTGAAAAGAAAAGCCGCTATTCGTTCGTTTATTAATTTTTTAACCTATATAAGGGGGATAATTACTATGTCTTTCGTTCCCAAGAAGCAGGCATACAATGCGCATGTCAATGCGGTTACCCTGGGCACTGGTGACAAGGCTACAGTCATCGGCGGTCAGAATGTACTGCCCTTCTACACGTTCGATGCACCCATCGAAAATGCACCCAAGATCGGTATTGAAATCTCTGATGCAGCAACTGAGTGGACCGCTCCCGGTCTGAAACAGTTCTATGAAGGCTGCACCACCATGGCTGACTTCGCTAAGAAGGCTGAGACCATGGAGGGCGCTGACTTCCTGTGTTTGCATTTCGAGTCCGCTGACCCCAACGGCGCAAACCGCTCCGTTGAAGACTGCGTGGCTGATGCGAAGGCTGTTGCTGAGGCTGTTTCCCTGCCAATCGTTATTATGGGCTGCAAGAACATGGAAAAGGACGGCGAGCTGTTCGGTAAGATCGCTGAGGCTCTGCAGGGCAAGAACATCCTTGTGATGTCTGCTAAGTCCGAAGACTACAAGACCGTTGGTGCTTCCGTCGCTCTGGCTTACGGCCAGAAGGTCGGCGCTGAGACTGCTGACGACATCAACCTGGCCAAGCAGCTGAACATCATGCTGAAGGGCCTGTCTATCAATCCTGAGAACATCGTTATGAACATCGGTACCGCTGCTGTGGGCTATGGCTTCGAGTACGTGGCTTCCACTCTGGACCGCGTTCGTGCTGCGGCTCTGGCGCAGTCCGATGAGGATCTGCAGATGCCCATCATTGCGCCTGTGTCCACGGATACCTGGAGTGTGAAGGAGTCTGTGGCTACGGCTGAAGATGTTCCCGAGTGGGGCGATCAGGAAGAGCGTGCAATCGGCATGGAAGTTTCCACTGCTGCTGCAAACCTGACCGGCGGCGCTGACGCTGTGATCATGCGTCATCCTGCTGCTGTTGCCACCATCAAGAAGTTCATTACGGAACTTGTTTAATCGGTAAGGAGGATACATATAATGGCTCTCAAAGGTCTTGACATTTTTAAGCTTTCTCCCAAGAAAAACTGTAAGGAATGTGGCTGCCCCACCTGTATGGCTTTCTGTATGAAGGTCGCTTCGGGTGCTGTTGAACTGTCCAAGTGCCCTTACTTCTCTGAAGATGCAATCGCAACCCTGTCCGAGGCTACCGCTCCGCTCATGAAGACCATCGAGTTCGGCAACGGCCTGAAACTGGGCGGCGAAACCGTTCTGTTCCGTCACGAGAAGACTCTGGTCAATGAAACCCGTTTTGCTGTGTCTATCGACACCGAAATGGATGCTGCCACTGTGGACGCAAAGCTTGCTGACATGGCTAAGGTTGACTACGAGCGTATCGGCGAGCGTATGTACGTGGAAGCCATTCTGGTTTCCAACAGAGGAACCGACGCTGCAGCTTACACCGCTTTGGTTGAAAAGGCTGCTGCCACCGGCCGCGCTCTGGTTCTGGAGTGCTGGGATGTGGAGTGCGCCAAGGCTGCTCTGGAAGTATGCAAGGCTGGCAAGCCCATTCTGGATGGCGCTACTCCCGAAAACTGGGAGGCTATGAACGATGTTGCTGCCGCTGCTGGTGTTACACTGGGCGTTTGGGCGAACAACATCTCTGATCTGTACGACACGGTGAAGAATCTGGAAGCCAAGGGCAACAAGAACCTGGTTCTGGATGTCACTGCTGCTACCGCTAAGGAGACCCTGGCCAACGCTGTCAATGTCCGTCGTACTGCTCTGAAGGACGGCGACCGCAGCTTCGGTTACCCCTCTATCGTCAACCTGACCCGCTTTGCAAAGAACAACGAGCATCTGCAGACTGCATATGCCACCATGTTCATTGAAAAGTATGGTTCCATCGTTGTTATGGATCAGATGTCCTACGCTCAGGCTCTGCCTCTGTACGGCCTGCGTCAGAACATCTTCACCGATCCCCAGAAACCCATGAAGGTTGAAGCTAAGATTTACCCCATCAACGGCGCTGACGAGAATGCACCCTGCTGCCTGACTGTGGACTTTGCTCTGACTTACTTCCTGGTTTCCGGCGAACTGGAGCGTTCCAATGCACCTGTAAACCTGCTGATTACCGATGCATCCGGTATGTCCGTTCTGACTGCTTGGGCTGCTGGTAAGTTCTCCTCCAGCACCGTCAAGAAGTTCTTTGACGAGAACGATATTGAGAACAAGATCAAGAACCGCACCCTGATCATCCCCGGCAAGGTTGCCGTTATGAAGGGTGAGATTCAGGAGAAGCTGCCCAACTGGAATGTTGTCGTCGGTCCTCTGGAAGCAGTTCAGCTGCCCAAGTACATGAAGGACAAGGAATACGAGGCCGCTGCCGCCGCTGCCGCTGCTGAGTCTGCAGCAAAGGCTGCCGCTGGCGCTGTGGAAGAGGTCAAGGAGCTGTCCTTTGAGGAACTGCTGGAGACCAAGGTTCCCAAGATTGAAGTGGTTGATATGGGCGTCAAGTACAAGGGTCACAACCCCGAGTCCAAGACCTTCGTCACCATCGGCGAGCGTATCCACTGCATCTCTCCCGCAATCCGCAAGGCTATGGACGAGCGTGATCCCGCTCCTATCCTGAAGCGTGCTGCTGAGCAGATCGCTGCTGGCGCTACCTACCTGGACGTCAACATCGGACCTGCCGAAAAGGACGGCCCCGAGCGTATGATGTGGGCAGTTAAGCTGCTGCAGGAGAACTTCAACAACGTTCCTCTGGCTCTGGATACTGCCAACAAGCGTGCAATCGAGGCTGGTATCAAGGTTTACAACCGCACCAACGGCAAGCCCATCGTCAACTCCGCTGACGCCGGCTCCCGTATCTCCAACATCGATCTGGCTGCTGCCAATGATGCAATTTGTATTGCCCTGTGTTCTGCCGACGGCATTGCTAAGGATAATGAAGAGCGCATGAAGCACTGCCACAACATGCTGGAGCGTGGTATGTCCTTGGGCATGGCATCTGATGATCTGTGGTTTGACCCCCTGTTCCTGGTTGTTAAGGGTATGCAGGACAAGCAGATGGACGTCCTGAACGCCATCAAGATGTTCTCTGACGAGGGCCTGAAGTCCACCGGCGGTCTGTCCAACAACTCCAACGGCGCACCTAAGGCTGTCCGTCCGATCATGGATTCCGCTCTGGTTGCTATGGCTATGATGCAGGGTCTGACCTCTGCTATCGTCAACCCCTGTGATCTGCGCCTGATGGAGACCATCAAGTCCTGTGACATCTTCAAGGATCATGTCCTGTACTCTGACTCTTATCTGGATCTCTAAGCGGCAAGTTGCCGCTGACAATTCGTGCCCGGTGCGGCGGTAATCGTTACACCATTGGGCTTTGCTCGGTAACGTTACGTGGCACAGAATCGAATAGACTTGATTTATAATGAAGCCGGAAGGGGAATTTCTCCTTCCGGCTTTTGTCCTGTTTGGGTGTATTTTCGTTGACAAATATGCCCAGAATCGGTATAATATCCGTATATGAATATCGAATACAAGCGATTTTAGGAGAATGATTTATGAGCAGAGTGATCTTTGAAATCGAAGGCGCACAGCCTGTAAATGTAGAGTGTAACCCCGGCGATAACCTCTTGGAACTGGCCAGAAGAGCCAATGTAGCCATCGATGCACCCTGTTCCGGAAATGGCTCCTGCGGTAAGTGCCGGGTGAAACTGCTGGAAGGTGAGCTGGAAAGCATCAAAAGCCGCCACATCACCGATGAAGAGTATGAAGTGGGCTGGAGACTGAGCTGTAATTCCAAAGTCATTGGCGATGTAACGGTATTTGTCCCGGATATTGCCTCGGCCTATCAGTCCCGCATGAAGACCGCAGACCTGTCCTCGGGCAAGGAAGTGGCTATTTTTCAGGAACTTCAGGAAAACCTGAAACAGGCCGGAATCTGCTTTGAGAATCAGTTCCGGGCGCTGGATCTGAGTATGAGCCAGCCCAGCCTGGATGATACCATGCCCGATAACGAGCGCCTGACCCGGGCAATTCAAGAGGCTGCCGGGGTTGAGCATGTACATATTCCTTTTGCTGTGATGCTGAAAATGGCATCTACCCTGCGGGAAAACAATTTCCATGTATGTGTCAAGGGACAGTTGTTTGAAGATCGCTTTGCATGTATGGATATTTGCCCGGCTGAGGATCAGAAACTGGTGGGCTGTGCCATTGATATCGGCACCACCACAGTGACCATGGTTTTGGTTGATCTGACCAGTGGCGAAATTTTGGCAAAGGGCTCTTCCGGCAACGGTCAGATTCGCTATGGTGCGGATGTTATCAACAGAATCATTGAGCAGGGCCGTCCCGGCGGTAAGAAGAAACTGCAGGATGCAATTGTAAAGGAAACCCTGAATCCCATTATTGTGAATCTGTGCAAGGGGATCGGCCTGAATGCACGCAGCATTGTGCGCATGTGTATCGGCGCAAACACCACTATGAACCATCTGCTCTTGGGTGTGGATGCTGAAAGTGTCCGTATGGAGCCTTATATTCCCAGTTTCTTCAGCTGGGAAGGGCTGTTGGCAGGTGATCTGCATTTGCCTGCCCACCCTCTGGCACCTGTGAGCATTGCCCCCAACATCGGCTCTTACGTGGGCGGTGACATCACTGCGGGCACGCTGGCCTCTCTGATTTGGAACAAGGACGAGATGAGTTTGTTCATCGACCTGGGAACCAATGGCGAGATCGTCTTTGGCAACCGTGATTTTCTGATGAGCTGCGCCTGCTCCGCCGGCCCTGCCTTTGAGGGCGGCGATATCTCCTGTGGTATGCGCGCAACAGATGGTGCCATCGAGGCTTGCACCATTGACAAAGACACCATGGAACCCACCCTGACCATTGTGGGCGATCCGGGGCAGAAGAGCGTTGGCATCTGCGGCAGCGGTATTATTGATATCATTTCGGAGTTGTTCCGCTGCGGTATCATCAATGCCAAGGGCCTGTTCGTCCGAGAGGGGGAGCGAGTCCTGCGTGACCGCCACGGCAGCGGACGATATGTGCTGGCCTTTGCCAATGAGTCTGAGACAGGCCGTGAAATTTCCATCAACGAGGTGGATATCGACAACTTTATTCGCGCCAAGGGTGCCATCTTCTCAGCAATCGATGTTCTGCTGCAGAGTGTGGATATGACCGTTGAGATGATTGACCGGGTCTATGTAGCTGGCGGCATCGGTTCCGGCATCAATATGGCCAATGCTGTGAACATTGGTATGTTCCCGGATGTCGATCTGGAGAAGTTCAGCTATATCGGCAACTCTTCCCTGACCGGGGCATACGCCATGACCGTCAGCGATGCTGCATGGGACAAATGCAGCGAGGTTGCGGCCAACATCACCTATCTGGAGCTGTCCACCTATCCGGGATACATGGATTCCTTTGTAGCTGCTTGTTTCCTGCCTCATACGGATGCACGGCTGTTTCCCAGCAGCAGGCAGGAATTGTAAATCCGCCCAATGCAATTGAGATACCCTTACATTACTGATGAATAGGAGAACCCGCCCATGCAGATTGAAAATCATAAAGAAGAAGTACCCTTTTCCCACTATGAGGAGCTTTTTGGGACGCTTGACCCTGCGCAAGTGCTGGAGCGCCTGCCCTTTGTCCGTTGGGATGGCACAGCGTTTTTTGTAACCCTGTTGGGGAGAACCTACCGGATTGCATGGCCCGAATATGCCATTTCTGTGGTAGATGGCGGGGATATTCCACCCTTGCCCACCCAGACCTTTCTGCTGCGCTGCCTGCTGGAGGCAAAGGATGTGGCTTGGAACGGGGCGTGGAAGACCTTCCGTGAAATGCCTTGGGGCGAACTGTACATCACGCCCTATACCGGTCGTGTCCTGACCCGGGCGGCATTTACCTTTGGAACCCGTGTGCAGGCCTTTAAGGCAGCGGCAGAAAAATTGGGTGGGATTCCCCTGCAGCACGGAGATGCAGGCTACCAGTTTGAATTTTTCGGAAATTACCAGATGCAGATTATGGTCTGGGAGGGGGACAATGAATTCCCGCCCAATGCGCAGGTACTCTACACGGATAATTTTGCCGACGGATTTGCGGCAGAAGACCGGGTTGTTGCGGGCGATATTCTGATCGGCCACATCAAGCGTGCAATGTAATCATAAAAGGCTTCCCGACTGGGAAGCCTTTTTGTATATGGAAGTTTATGATTCGTTTACAATAACAGTCTGAAACTTCCTTGACGGCTTTGCAAGAAATTGATATAGTAATATTACTACTTGAAATACTGCAATGGGAGATAGAGCCATGGAATATAAAATTGTAATGGACTCAGCAGGAGACATCAAAACATTGGATGGCGTTGCGTTTGAAAGCGTTCCGCTGAAGATTGTCGCCGGGGATCGTGAATATGTGGACAACTGCAATCTGAATGTTGCGCAGATGGTGCACGATTTGAAAAACCACCACGGGAAATCCGGCACGGCATGTCCCGGTGTTGGAGAATATGTGGAGGCCTTTGGGGATGCAGAGAATGTATTCTGCGTCACCATTAGCAGTGCGCTGTCCGGCAGCTACAATGCGGCAAAAATTGCTGCTGCAACCTATGAAGAGGAGCATCCAGGCCGCCATGTCCATGTAGTGGATTCTTTGAGCGCAGGGCCTGAGATGCAATTGCTTGCCTGCAAGATTCGACAGCTCATCAAGGAAAAAAAGCCATTTTCTGAGATTGCAGAGCGCGTGGAAAGCTACAAGCAAAAGACCCACACCCTGTTTGCGCTGGAATCCATCCACAATCTGGCGAACAATGGCAGAGTCAACGCCGTTACTGCAAGAATTGTGGGTGTGCTTGGCATCCGCATGGTGGGAAAGGGCGGCGACGAAGGAAAGCTGGAGCTACTGGATAAGGCAAGAGGCGAAAGAAGAGCGCTGACAGCGATTTTCAAATATATGCGGGAAATGGGATATGAGGGTGGTAAGGTGCTCATTGACCATGTTGACAATCTGGCTGCGGCACAGAAGTTGAAGGAAATGATTTGTGATGCCTTTGCACATGCAGAAGTAGGGATTGGCACCTGCGGCGGCCTGTGCAGCTTTTATGCGGAGCACGCAGGCCTGATTATCGGGTTTGAAGGATAATTCTATACGCAAAAAGCCTCTGATGCCATGGTGTCAGAGGCTTTTTGCTTTGCCAGTCCGCCATTGCCGGATGGTTTGATTTATGATACTATAAGTGCAAAGATCATGATTTGGATTGAGGTACGATATGTATTCAAAGGTTTATGTAGAAATAACAAATATTTGCAATCGCAATTGCTCTTTCTGTCCCGGGACGGCCAGACAGCCGGGGAGAATGACACTGGAAGAATTTACGGAAGTGGCCGAAAAATTGCAGGGTGTGACCAGATACCTGTATTACCATTTGATGGGAGAACCCCTGACCCATCCGGATCTTCCGGATATGATCCGCAAGGCTGCGCAACTGGGGTTTCAGTCCGCAATTACCACCAATGGAACCCTTCTGCCCGCCAGAGGAAAGGCCCTTCTGGACGCCGGCGTATATAAGGTGAATATTTCTATCCACAGCTTTGAGGAAGGTGCTGTGGAAAATTATGTGAACTACATCAATGGCTGCATGGATTTTGCAGACACTGCCAGCAAGGCAGGTGCTTTGGTCGTATTCCGGCTGTGGAATCAGGGGCATGATCAGGGCAGAAATATCCGAACGCTGGATTTGCTGCACGATCGTTTCCCGGGGCAGTGGCAGGAAGGTGCCAGAGGCACGAAGATTCAGGATCGGCTGTATTTGGAATATGGCGAGCGGTTTGAGTGGCCGGACTTGGAGGCTCAGGATCGTGGAAATCATGTGTTCTGCTATGGATTGCGGGATCATTTTGCGATTTTGTGTGATGGGACGGTGGTGCCATGCTGCCTAGACCATGATGGGGATATTCCGCTGGGGAATATCTTCCGAGAGGACATCGCCCAGATCCTTTCCAGCTCAAGAGCAAAAGCCATGGTAGAAGGATTTTCCAATCGAAAAGCGCCGGAAGAACTGTGCCGCAGGTGCGGATATGCCCGCAGATTTGGGTAATCATTCACGGCGTTTTGGTGCATCATTGTCGAGTAATGTCGATAAGTATTTTTCGTAAAAACTTGAATTTTTGAGGGAAATTTGATATAATAAGAAGAAATTGAGAGAAGGGGTTGGGCATATGCACAGTATTTTCGTTGCCGATGCTTCAGAGGATTTCCGACTGACCCTGACTGAGCAGTTACGGCAAGAATACATGGTTTATGATTGTGATAATGGACAAACAGCACTAGAGGCTTTATACAGACAAAGGCCGGACGTTTTGATTTTGGATCTCATGCTGCCGGGGATTGATGGCCTGGCAGTGCTTGAGGCAGTGGCACGGACGGGGCTAAACCCCATCACCATTGTGACCAGTCGCTTTATCAGTGATTATCTGATTGATGCGCTGAGTCGGTTTCGGGTGGACTATGTCCTGGTGAAACCCTGCTCGGTGCCAGTCATTGCGCAGCGTGTAGAGGAACTGCTCATGCTGCACAAACCCAGCCAGATATCATATCCAACGGCGGAGTCCGTGGTTACGACGGAAATGTACGGTTTGGGAATCCCAACCAATCTGACGGGCTTTGAACAGGCACGACTGGGCATTATGATGCTGGCGCAGAATCCGGGACAATCCGTGACCAAGGTACTGTATCCCGCCATTGCGGCCATGAGCACCCAGAAGACCAGTGCAGGTTCTGTAGAACGTAATATCCGCACCGCCATTCATGCAGCATGGTGCCACCATAATGACCAGATATGGTGTCAATACTTCCCTGCGACCCCGGATGGCAAAATCCCAAGACCGACCAATACCCAATTTTTGACCCGCCTTGCCGATGCAGTTTCTCGGCAGATGCAAAGAAGAGCATAGAGGAAATGAAAAAGCGCTGCCGGTGTGGCAGCGCTTTGTTGTTATTCAGCTTGCAAATATTGCTCCCAGGGAAGTTGTGTTTCGGAAGAAATGTCATAGGTGGAGCGAATCAGATTGCACAGGCTGGAGAGTTTTTCCTGCATTGGCCGTGAAGTGAAAACTGCTTGCTGATCGGGCAGCATCGCATAACGGAAGACCTGAGCCTGGTCATCTCTGGGGCTTTTCATGGCAGTTGCATCGGTAAAATAATTCTCTTTGGGTGCTAGATACGGGCTGCTTTCATCGGCTCCGGTGCCATACTGAAATTCAGCCGGATTGAAGTCAGACCAATTTTCCAGGCCGTTTCCAACACTTGTGATGCGGGTGATGATGGCGTTTCCCAATTCCCGGAAAAACAGCCTCTCCAAATCGGCGCACATGCTGACGTTGATGCGGACACCGCCATCCATGAATTCACACGAGCCCTTCCCGGGGTGGATTCCAACGGAAGGGTCAAAATCATCCACCAGATGAATCTGCATGGTTCCCGAATTGGACCGCTCACCCACTCGGGGCAGGAAGTCCTTTGGCAGCTTGTGCAGGGTTTCTTCCAGTAGATTCAGGGCATTTTCGTACAGTTCCTGCCGATAGTCCGGGACGGTGGTGTAGTCCAGTCCTTGGGTCCGATTTCCGTTTTCGGTGAAGTGGATGGATATTCCGTATTGGTCTGCCAGAGTCTGCCCACGCTGAATGAGCGCAGACAAGGCTGTTTCTTGGGAATCTGTGACGGATGTAAATTCTGCCAGAACGGAGATGGGATCCCGTGGTGGAGTCTTGTCCATGTCCCAACAGTAAAAGGTGCTGCCGGAGCTGCTCCAGAGCCAAACCTGATTGCCGTTTACGCAACCGTCGGTAAGAACATCATAAAACCCGGGCAAAGTAACCTGAGCGATGAGATTCCCGGTTTCCAGATGATAGCTATTTAAGGTAATGCCAACAGTGCTTTGACTTTGGGCAATCATCAGGGGGCCACCCAGCCAGATGAGCGCATCCCAATTTTGCTTGGGACAGAGCATCTGCACGTCGCCCTCTCGGGTTCCGGTGAGGATACGCTGAAATACGCCGAAAGGGTGCTCGATCCGGGGTGCTGTGGCATATTTGTTGCCCCAATGAACAACGGGGGCGTCATAGGTTGCGGTATAGCAGCTGCGTCCATCATGACTGTCAATAAAAGAAGTTTGTTTTGCGCCATTGCTGCCCATCCGGGTATAGCTCAGAATCTGATCGTCAAACAGCAGTCCATTCAGCGATAGAATTTCGGCGTGTTCCTGACGCAGGGGTCTGGAAATACCGGTACGCAGATCCATGGCAAATATTCCGTCTTTGGTTGCGTAATAGATGGTTTGAAAATCAGTAGTAATCACCGGATCGGACTTGGGCTGTGAGGGGATTTTCGTTGTAGATTCCGTCACCAGGTCACCGTTTAGGATCACATAGCTGTTGTCAGAAGGCGAAAAATATCCGATTTGTGTCCCGCTAATCATAAAACTGGAAGAATTCCAGGAGATTTCAACATCTAGTTCCCTTTGTTGCAAAATTGCAAGGGATGTGCCATCCAAAATCGAAAGCTTTTTCCCATCTGTGCATACCAGCAGATTCTCGCCAAAGGGGGCAATCCCGGTGATGGTTTCACCCATGTCATAAGCACGGACGGCACCTGCGGTTCCACGCTCCACGGGGGTGGCGGGCTGATAAAAGGCTTGGGTGGGCTGGGGGGCGGTGGAGGAACCTTCCGACTGTGCGGTGGGGGTGGCTAGGCCGCAGCCGGACAGTGCCAGTGCAATTACCAGTGCAATCACCAACTGCTTCATGGCTATTGTCTCCTTGCTAAGTAGTAATCGTCTCCCTGCCGATAGTACGGGCAATGACCGCTGGGAGAGGAGGCGATGCGATAGAATTCGTCTTCGTCCAGATCCATCATGCAGTAGTACTCATCGTATTCTTCGTCGTAGTCGTAATACCAACAGCTTTCACACTCGTTCATGTGGGTCAGTCCTCCAAGGTTACAAATCGGAAGTCTCCATTTTCATAAACAAGACAGCTGTGGCTGCCGTCTTTTGGAATGGATACGCTTCCGGGGTTCAAACAACGGATTCCGCCAATCAGTTCATCTCGCTTGATGTGGGTGTGACCGGACAGAAACACGCTGCCCTGGGGTAAGGGAGGGAGCTGATCGGGATTTGCATGGTGCCCATGGGTCAAATACATGGTGATGCCATCGGTTTCCAGCAAAGCGTACTCTGCAAGGCAGGAAAATGGCAGAACCATCTGATCTACTTCTGCCTCGCAGTTGCCACGGACAGCCAGAATCTTATCCTGATATTCTGACAGCATGGGAATCACCTTCTTAGGTGCATAGTCCTTGGGCAGGTCATTTCTTGGCCCGTGGTAGAGCAAATCCCCCAGCAGGATGATTCGGTCTGGATTTTCCTTTTTGATTACCTCCATCAGTTCTGCACAGTAATAGGCGGAGCCATGGATATCGGATGCGATTAGTAATTTCATGATTTTACACCTGCCATTTGAAGTTGTATATAGCTTTCTGTGTCAAAAGGTTTTAATTTTTCGTCTTTGCGCAGATACAGGGGATGGTGGGGGTGCCCCTTTTTGCTGATGGCACCTGCGCAGTACCATGTGGCATGATACTCCCGGCTGATGGCAAGCATGTCCGCCACACAGCGGGAAAGATAGGAGCGCTTTTCGATAATGGCACCCCATGCAGCCCAAACGGCCGGATGTTCTCCGATGGAAAGCAGGTAGCGGAATGCCTCCATGTTTTCCCGGTGCAGCGCCTGATTGCAGGTGCGTTCCATGTCGTCAGGTTTGGTGGCACGTTGGGCATAGACATTGAACATGAGAAAGGAGTCGAATCCGTTTCCGTGTGCAATTCGCTCCACAGATTTCAGCGTGTTGTCCAGAGCGTCGGGTTTGGCAGTGGAAGGGTTAATCCCAACACAAATCAGGGGATTTTTCCCTTTGGTACCCAGAATATAACGGTATTCTGAGTAGAAATTGGGGGCATACAGCCATTTGTTGATGTCATATTCCGGGCTGGGTGTATTGGCAGCAGCCAAAGCCTCAGAAAAGGTCAGCAGCTCAATTTCGGTGGTTTCAACAGATGGAATGTGCATACTCAGTCCTCCTTAGGCGGGAACCAGCAGGATTCCCCTTCGTTAAACCATTCGCACTCGGCACTGTTGATGCCAAGCTGGCGGAATCGGGCATGGCAGGCCTTGTCCAGAAAAGGGTAAACCCCCTGCATGGTAGATTGCAGACCGACACATTTGCCATCGTGCATAAACAAATCCACCAAGATACTTCCACCGGTGGCTATGAACAGCTGCTGTGCATCGATATCGGCGTACCGGTATGTAACAGAGGGTCTGCCAAAGCTTGAATAGATGAAACTCTCATCGTCATAGTAAATGCCAAAGCCCAGATAATATGCCCCGAAACCAATGCCCATGAGCAGTACAACGATACCGGCGACCAACATCAGTCTGTCAAAAGCGCTCCATAGCTGCATGAGTACCAGCACGCCCAGCACACAGAGCAGCAGCGACACAATGGCGTAGCGCTTGGGAAGTTTTACGCTCAGACCGGACTTGTGCTGGGCTTTCCCACGAAAAATTTTGCCCAACAGTTTGTCCAGCCCGAACAGCACAGCAAAGGTGATTGCTGCAACGATTATCACATACATCAGGATTCCTCCGGTTCTGTATCCACCCAGATGACCTGGTCAACGGGGATGTCAAAGGGTTCTGTTTCTAAATGCGCAACCATCTGAAAGCCATAGCACAGGGCCACAGTGGGGTGATTTGGCTCATGGGCCAGAAATTTGTCGTAAAATCCACCGCCGTAGCCAATTCGGTGCCCCTGCGCATCAAAGGCAAGCCCCGGCATCAGGACCAGAGCAGTGGGGTCACCCGCAACTGGGCCATCGGCGATGGGTTCCGGGATTTTTGCATAGCCCGGAGCCACTTGACAAAAATCTTCCAGATAGATGAATTTCATGTCATCGCCAAAGACTTTTGGAACTGCCACGCGCTTTCCATCCCGAATGGCTTGCTCCAGCATAGCGGTTGTGCGCACTTCCTGATTATAGGGCAGGTAGCCATAAATGGTTTGCGCCTGCTGATAGAGTTTGCATTGGCAGAACAGATGACCAAGCTCCCGGCTTGCTTTTTCGATTTGTGCATCGGTCATGGCTCGTTTCTTCTGGCGAATCATGGCACGAATGTCGGACTTTTCCATGTTTATTTCTCCTCACTCACCGGCGGAAACATCCGGAACAGAAATTCAATACCGATTTGCCCCAGGAGTCCCAACAGGAAGATTCGCCACATATTTACCGAGACAGTTATGTAAAACAGTAAATAGATACACAGTAAACTGCCCCACATGATGAGGGAAATCAGTATTTTATTCAGGTTGTACATATGCCATGCAGAGCGGAGACTCAGCAGTACGATGGCATTGGCCGGAATGGCGAAGAAAAAGGTGATCCAGCCATAGGGAACGTCAAATGAGTCCAAAATGGTATATACAAACAGCGCCACAAACCACACCAGGATGCTGCAAAGCTTTTGGATGACACCCTTATCCGCGATATGCCTGCCCCGGGGAGCAGACACAATCTGCGGGGCAGGCGCAGCAGGTTCGGTCATAGCGGATGCATCTTCAGATGTCACCAGCTGATTCACATCGGTATCAAACAGTTCTGCAAGCTGCAGGAGGGTCAGCAAATCCGGCATGGATTCAGCCCGCTCCCATTTGGATACAGCCTTGTCTGAGTAATTTAATTTTTCTGCCAGATCTGCCTGGGTCAGTCCGGCATCACGTCGCAATCGGGCAATATTGCTGCCGACGCGGGATTTTAGTTCTTCATTTGTCATGGAAGCCTCCGAATTTACATGAGGTTATACTTTATCTAATGATATCATATGTACCATGAAAATGCAATTTTCTTGTTTCGACAGTAAAAAACACCCAACAGGGTATCCTGTTGGGTGTAATGAAACAGATGAGATTATTCGCCGTAACCCTGAGGGTTCTTGGACTGCCAGTTCCAGGAGTCCCGGCACATATCCTGCAGGTTCTTCTCAGCTCTCCAGCCCAGCAGCTCTGCGCTCTTGGTGGGATCAGCATAGCAGGTAGCGATATCGCCCGGGCGGCGGTCCGTGATCACATAGGGAACATCCACACCGTTTGCCTCTACAAAAGCGTGAACCATATCCAGAACGCTGTAGCCGGTGCCGGTACCCAGATTGAATACTTCGCAGCCCTTGTGCTCGGTGACATACTTGACAGCAGCCACGTGACCCTTAGCCAGGTCTACAACGTGGATGTAGTCACGCACGCCGGTGCCGTCGTGGGTATCATAGTCGTTGCCGTAGACGCTCAGGCGCTCCCGGCGGCCAATTGCAACCTGGGTGATGTAGGGCATCAGGTTGTTGGGGATGCCTCTGGGGTCTTCACCGATCAGGCCGCTCTCATGTGCGCCGATGGGGTTGAAGTAACGCAGCAGGCAGATGCTCCAGTTCTCGTCGGCATGAGCCAGACCGGAGAAAATCTGCTCGGACATATATTTGGTCCAGCCATAGGGGTTGGTGCAGTAGCCGGTGCGGCTGGTCTCGCGCAGGGGCATTTCGTTGTCTGCAGTGTAGACGGTAGCAGAGGAGGAGAAAATCAGATTTTGCTTTTTGAACTCACGCATGACCTTGGTCAGCACCAGAGAGGAGTTCAGGTTGTTGTCATAGTATTCCAAAGGCTTTGCAACGGATTCGCCAACGGCCTTCAGGCCTGCAAAGTGGATGACACAGTCAATTTCGTTCTCGGTGAAGATCTTGCGCATCAGTTCAATATCGCGGACATCGCCTTCGTAGAACTTCAGATCCTTGCCGGTGAGAGCCTTTACGCGCTCCATGCTCTTGGGATTGGAGTTGCACAGATTATCTACAACAATAACATGATAGCCGCAGTTAAGTAGTTCCAGACAGGTGTGGGAGCCGATATAGCCGGCACCACCGGTAACCAGTACATTCATGGAAATGACCTCCTAAATATTAGGGCGTTGCCCTGTATTTCCAATTCTATTGTAGCGCAAAGTTTTTGTAAAAGCAACTGGGACATTTATCGGAATAAACATTTTTCTTGCTATTATCACTGCAAAACGCTATAATATGGCTATCGAAGAAACTTGGAGGATCCCTATGGAAGGTAGGAAACATATTCTGCTGCTGACCACCGGCGGCACCATTGCATCGCTGCCCGGTGGTGACGGACTGGAGCCCCACCGTTCCGACGTGATGGAGCGGCAGCTCAGCCAGCTTCGCAGTTATTTTGATATAGAAGTCGAAGATCTCATGTGTCTGGATTCGTCCAATATTCGCCCTGTCGAATGGCAGGCAATTGCCCGCAGGGTTTATGAGTGCAGGCTGGATTTTGATGGGATCGTCATCTCCCATGGAACGGATACCATGGCATACACGGCCTCGGCACTGACCTATATGCTGCCGGGAATTGACAGGCCCGTGGTTCTGACGGGGTCACAGCTGCCGCTGGCGGATGTATTGTCCGACGGACCGGATAATCTGCGTACAGCCTTTGCTATGGCGGCTGCGGGGCATCCCGGTGTGTATCTGGCTTTCGACCGAAAGGTGATGCTGGGCTGCAGAGCGGTTAAGGTTCGGGCGTCCGGTTTCTCTGCGTTTGAGAGTGTGAATGCCCGATATGCAGCCCGCGTCAGCAATCAGGGACTGGTGATCAATCCAGAGGGACTGCCGCCTATGAGCGGCTGGCCCATGCTGAAAACGGAAATCAGCGCCAATGTATTTTTGCTCAAGCTGACCCCCGGCCTTGACCCGGTGATTTTTGGTATGCTGGCAGAAATGGGCTACAAGGGGATTGTCATTGAGGCGTTTGGCCTTGGCGGCATGAATGTGCTCAATCAGGGGCTGGAAGTCATCCAAAATGCGGTGAATCAGGGAATCAGCGTGGTGGTTACAACCCAGTGCCTGTATGATTCGTCTGACTTGCAAGTGTATCAGGTTGGTAAGAAACTGCTGGATCTGGGTGTGATTCAGGGCAGAGATATGACTTCTGAGGCTGCGATGACCAAGCTGATGTGGGCATTGGGACAGGGGATGAGCCAGAAGGAGATCGAAGAACTGTTCCGCCGGAATCTGGCCGGAGAGATTACTGCGTAAGGAGTTTCAGAATTTGAAAAGGAGTGAATCCATGGATCCAATTTATGTGACTGGACATCGGAATCCCGATACGGACTCTATCGTATCCGCCATGGCCTATGCAGCGCTGCGCAATGCACTGGGCGATCGGGAATACGAGCCTGCGTGCCTGGGACATGTATCTGATGAGACCCAGCTGGTGCTGAACCGTTTTGGGTTTCAGCCTCCAAAGCGAATTTTCAACATGTACACACAGGTGAAGGATTTGGCCTATGAAACGCCTCCGGTACTGTCTGCTGCGGTGACAGTAGGCAGAGCGTGGACGGTTTTACAGGGAAATAAAAACGTGTCCTCTGTTGCGGTTGCAAACGAAGATGGCACCCTTTATGGAATGCTGTCACTGGATGATGTGGCAAGCTATAATATGGGGCTGGTTAGCAGCGCATATCTGCGTCCCGTGCCTGTGTTTAACCTGCTGTCTGTGTTGGAGGGGAAACTTTTGAATGATCCCGGTGTCAACAGCGATATGGTTTCCGGCGAGGTGACCATTGCACTGCCACAGAGCCGGGAAAATCTGTTGTTCCATAAAAAAGAGTCCATCGTCGTATGCGGAAATCAGCCGGACATGATTCAAAGGGCGTTGAATCTGAACGTAAACTGCCTGATTTTGTGTCAGGCGGAGGTTACCGATGACCTGCGGCAGATTGAAAGCACCACCCATGTGATCGTCACGCCGTATGATGCATACCGGGCATTGCGGCTGATTTTTCAGTCTGCACCAGTAAGCCGTGTGTGCCAGACCAGAGACTTGACCTGTTTCCATCTGGAAGACCGGGTTGACGATGTTCGTGAACAGGTGCTCAAGCACCACGCCCACTGCTATCCCATTCTGGACAGCGAAGAGCGGGTGGTTGGTATTCTGACACGGCAGCACCTGCTGCGCCCCCGTCGCAAGAGAGTGGTTCTGGTGGATCACAACGAGGCGGCACAGTCCGTTCCGGGACTGGAAGAGGCTGAGATTTTGGAAATCATTGACCACCATCGGCTGGCGGATATTCAAACCAACAATCCCATCTATGTCCGTAATGAGCCGGTGGGTTCCACCAATACCATTGTTGCCGGCATGTTCCAGGAGCGTGGCTTGATGCCCTCGGAGAATATGGCAGGTATGATGGCGGCGGCCATCGTATCGGATACGGTCATGTTCAAGTCCCCCACCTGTACGGAAAGAGACAAGCGCATGGCGGAGCGGCTGGCGCGCATTGCCAATATCTCACTGGATGAACTGGGCAAGGAGATTTTCTCTGCGAGCCAGAGCGCAAAGAGTGCCCGGGATCTGCTGTTTACAGACTATAAGGAATTCCACATTGCCGGATATAATCTGGCGGTTGCTCAGATTACCTGCGTGGACTCTCCCGCAATGCTGACCCGTAAGGAAGAGTTTTTGGAGCAGATGCGCAAGGTGGCTGCGGAGAAGGAATTCTCTATGGTGATTTTGATGCTTACGGATGTGCTGATGGAAGGAACGCAGCTGCTGTTCGTGGGGGATGAGGAAATCATCAGTCAGGCATTCAATGTCACCCCAAAGGACAATACCGTGTTCCTGCCCAGGGTCATGAGCCGGAAAAAGCAGGTGATTCCAAGTCTTTCTGCTTTGTGGGGTTAATTTCAAAAAATCTATTTTCATCCCAAAATCCCTGTTTTCGCTTGCTGAAAACAGGGATTTTGGGATAAAGCAAAGAGCCCAGCCATGGTGGCTGGGCCCTTTTTGTTTAGTCTAGTTTTTCGCCTTCATCCCGGTAAGCACTTTGCAGAGGACTGGTTTTGTCTGCCTCAGCAGTGTAGCGGTTGATGACTCTGGTGGCATGGTCTACATTCAGCAGTGTACCTGCACCGGCAACGCATCCGCCGGGACAAGCCATGCCCTCCAGCAGATAGCCGTTGTATTTTCCGGCCTTAGCCATCTGCATCAGCTTGCGGCAGTCCCGCAGACCGTCTGCACGAGCAATTTTGACTTCCATATCCGGATGGGTTTCGTGAATGACCTTCTCAACTGCGCCTGCAACACCGCCGGAAACGGCAAATCCTCTGCCGGCGGCAGTTCCTTCGTTGACGACCTCTGCATCTTCCAGCTGTTCAAAGTCGATTTCCTTTGCCTCAAACATGCCCTGCAGTTCTTCGAAGGTCAGGACAAAGTCCACATCCGAACGAATGGTTTCCCGGATGGCTTCCAGCTTCTTTGCGGCGCAGGGGCCGACGAAGACTACCTTGCAGCCGGGGAACTTTTTCTTCATCAGGCGGGCGGTGTAGACCATGGGGGTCAGGGTCATGGAGATATTCTTTGCCTGAGCAGGGAACATCTTGTGCACCATGGAGTGCCATGCGGGGCAGCAGGAAGTAGCCATGAAATCCAGTTCGTTGGGAACCTTTTCCAGGAAGTCCTTGGCCTCTTCAATGGTACACATATCGGCACCGATGGCGACCTCCACCACGCGGTCAAAGCCCAGGACCTTCATGGCAGCGTTGAACTTTCCGGGGGTAGCATGCTTGCCGAACTGGCCAGCAAAGGCAGGAGCTACAATGGCGATGACCTGATCGCCCTTGAGGATGGACTGAATAACCTGAAAAATCTGACCCTTGTCCACAATTGCGCCAAAAGGACAGCTGACCAAGCACTGGCCGCAGGCTACACATTTGTCTTGGTTGATGACTGCGCGGCCGTCAGGACCGGAGGCAATCGCATCTACGCCGCAGGCGGCTTCGCAGGGACGCTCCAGTTTGATGATGGCATTGTAAGGACAAGCACCGGCACACTTGCCGCACTTGATGCACTTATCCTTGTTGATGTGGCTTTTGCCATTGACAAAAGAAATGGCATCCACGGGGCAGACCTTCTGGCAGGAGGCAGCCAGACAGTTCTGGCAGCTCTCTGTAACACGATACTGCTTGGTGGGGCAGGCGTGGCAGGCGTAGGGAATGATGTTAATCAGAGGGGGCTCATAATACTGCTCTGCGCAAGCGGCAGCATCCATGCCGTCGGTCATCAGAGTCCGGGTTTGGACAGGACGGACGCCCAGACCCATGGCAAGACGTACCCGTTCGCCGGCGATGGCGCGCTCTAAAAAGATAGATTCCCGATGCATTGGATGGTCGCCGGGGACAATCTTATAGGGAAGGTCCTCTGCATGGCTGTAGTCGCCGCCTTCGTAGGCCATTCTCGCAACCTCGGTAAAAACCGACTTGCGAATATCTGTAATCAGTGAAGGGATTCCTCTCATACTGTTTCTCCTTTTGAATTGCATTATCATATGAATTATAACAGAAAAAATAAAAAAATCCAGCACGAAATACAAAGAATATTGTAAATGATTGGGTGAATATTGGGATTTCGTGTCAGCAGAACCCAATGGCAGCGTCAGGCATAGACTAATCCGGTTGCTGATCTTGGAAGAAAGGTGGAAAAATATGAAGTCTTTGCTGTTTTGGGGAATGGGACTGCCGCTGCTGGGTACCATATTTGGCGCAGGGCTGGCATTTGCCATGCCCCGAGGACGAGAAAGAGTGAATCGCTGTCTGCAAGGGTTTTCAGCGGGTGCCATGCTGGCAGCCAGCGTATGGAGCCTGATGATCCCTGCCTTGGAGCATGGATTTATAGGTGCTGCAATTGGATTTGCGGTTGGAATGCTGTTGTTACTGCTGCCGGATCGCATCTTGGAACGCCACGGAAAATGCATGAGCAGAAGCAGCCTGCTGATTTTGGCGATTGTGCTGCACAATATTCCGGAGGGGTTGGCGGTGGGAGCCGGCTACGCAGGCTACATGGTGGGCAACCAGATTTCCGGCGTGGATGCACTTGCCTTGGCAATGGGCATCGCCCTGCAGAATATACCGGATGGTGCAGTGATTGTGCTGCCGCTGGTGGCGGAGGGGATGAGCCGAAAAAAGGCGTTCTTTTGGGGGGTAATGTCCGGAGTCGTGGAGCCGATTGCTACGGTTGCGATGATACTCTGTGCACCATTGCTGACCCCGGTACTGCCCGTATTTATGGCTTTTGCAGCCGGTGCCATGTGTTATGTGATTGTACATGAATTGATCCCGGAAATGATGCCAGAGCAGAATCCCAGCAGTATGGTTTTGTTTACCGGTGGATTTTTACTGCTCCTTGCCATGGATGTAGTGCTGGGATAAGCCAGCACTACATGATGTGTTCTTCTGCGCAGTTATCCAGCACACGAACGCCCATTTCGCCTGCATCAGGCGCTGCAAATTTTTTGATGCTGACAGCATCAAATTCCGGACATATTCGTGCCTCTGGGTCAAGCCGCAGATCGACGGTATTTGTTACCATGGGTTTCTTCTTCATCATAATCACCTCACAGTATTTTGCCCCAAAAAACACAAAATGATAAACAGGTTTTGAAATAAATTTGATAGGGGATTCCGCTCGAATTCAGACGAAGAATTATACTTGCAAATCCTTCCAAAGTGTGCTACAATAACTTGGAGCGATGCGGGTATAGTTCATCGGTAGAATGCGACCTTCCCAAGGTTGATAGGTGGGTTCGACTCCCATTACCCGCTCCATAAAAGGTCACCCTTCGGGTGACCTTTTTGTTATAGCGGAAGATCTTGTATAGAAAAAAGAGGACATCCAAATTGGATGTCCTCTAAAATTTAGTCTTCAATACGACGGATCTGTGCCCCCAGAGCGGTCAGCTTTTCGATGAGCCGTTCATAACCGCGTTCCACATAGTGGATGTTTTCCACATAGGTGGTACCCTCGGCAGCAAGACCTGCGATGACCAGAGCTGCGCCGGCCCGCAGATCATTGGCACGGACGGTAGTGCCGAATAGCTTATCTGTGCCCGTGATGGATGCGGTTTTTCCATTGATTTGAATGTTGGCACCCATACTCTCCAGCTCGGAGCAATATCCGAAGAAACGGGTCTCGTAAACGCTCTCAGTCAGCCGACTAATGCCGTTTGCCAGAGACATACATACGCAGATCTGAGCCTGCATATCAGTGGGAAAACCGGGATAGGGCATGGTCTTTACGGTGATTCTGCGCAAAGATCCTTCCCGCTGAACCCGAATGGAATCGTCAAATTCTGTAATTTTGGCACCCATTTCACGCAAACGGGTGGTGATACACTCCAAATGCTTGGGAATGACATTCTGCACCAAAACATCGCCGCCGGTGGCAACGGCTGCTGCCATATAGGTTCCTGCCTCAATCTGGTCGGGAATGACGGTGTAGGTACCGCCCTTCAGAGCTTTGACACCGCGAATTTTTACGGTATCAGTGCCGGCACCGGTGATTCGGGCGCCCATGGTGTTCAGAAAGTTGGCAAGATCCACGATGTGCGGCTCTTTTGCAGCATTTTCGATGATGGTCTGCCCAGGCATCAATGTAGCGGCCAGCATGATGTTGATGGTAGCGCCTACGCTGACCACGTCCAGACTAATCCTGGCACCCTGCAGCCCGTCGGCCCCTGCGGATAATTCGATGTATTCATCGGTTTCGTCCACATCAGCACCCAGTGCAAGGAATCCCTTGATGTGCTGATCGATGGGACGGGATGCAAAATTGCAGCCGCCGGGCAATGCCACATGAGCTTTTCCAAAGCGACCCAAAAGTGCGCCCATTAGATAATAACTGGCGCGTAATTTGGTAACCAAAGAAGAATCCGGCTCGCAGGACTTTACCCCAGTGGTATCAATTTCCAGAGTGCTGTGGTCTACCCATTCAAACTGGGCATTCATGCTGCGCAGGATATCCAGAAGAATCCGCACATCAGAGATGTTGGGTACATTTTCAATCCGACATTTGCCCTGCACCAACAGCGTAGCAGGCAAAATGCCAACGACGGCGTTCTTTGCACCGCTGATGACCACCTGGCCATTCAACGGATTCCCGCCGATAATTTCATATTTAGCCAAGGATAAATCCTCTCCTTGTGATATTTTAGATAAAGTTACTTCTATATTACCACAAAAAAGGGGTTATGTAAAGTGGAAATGTTTAGCGGCGGAGTCCTTTTGGATAATGATTCTTCAATACACGCCCATCTCCCTTACCCCAACCGATGGATAATCCACCGGCAGTAACCAGACACCAGCCTTTTTCACCGGATGTGACCACATTTCCGTGAAGATAGGCTGCAATCTCATCTGATTCAGGGGCATAGTCCTGCATGGATGCACATTCGCCCAGCCACAGAGCCAACGCATGGGCAGGCTCAAAGCGGCCTTTTTTGCATTCACCCAGCTCGAGACCGGGGCGCAGGACTTTCAGGCCTTTCAGCTCCGGCAGTTCCACCGGTGCCCAGAACAGGGAAGAGCCAAACAAAATTGGCTTTCCGTCTGGAAGGTGGATGTCCAATGCCTTTGCAAACTCCAGCCATTCTTTGGGGAGTTTTTCGGCTTTTGAGGCGGTCAGCGTGGATTCTTCGTCCCCAGCTTTTCGCAGTACGGCGGCATAGTGTCCTTCGCCGTGCTGATGATGGGGCCACAGACGGAAGGTGTGCTCCAAACCGGGGACAGGCTCCTCAATTAAATCCGGACGGCCGGGGGAAAGCGCAGGGGCATCCACAACTTCAATGGAAAATTCGGGATGCAGCTTCAAAAATTCAGAAATTGCGCCTTCGTCCTCAGCAGGCGCAAAGGTGCAGGTGGAGTAGACCAGCCGTCCACCGGGGCGCAGCAGTTTTGCGGCGGTGGAGAGAATCTCCTGCTGGCGGCGGGCGCACATGTCCACCGTCTCCGGACTCCAGTCTGTGACGGCTGCCTCTTCCTTGCGGAACATCCCCTCACCGGAGCAGGGAGCATCCACCAGAATTTTGTCAAATACACCTTCAAAATGACGTTCCAGGTCGGATGGATGATGATTCAGAACCAGTGCATTGGAAACGCCCATGCGCTCTATGTTTCGGGACAGAATCCGGGCGCGCTTGGGGTTAATCTCGTTGCAGACCAGCAGCCCCTGACCTGCCATTTTGGCTGCAATCTGGGTGGTTTTTCCCCCGGGAGCGGCACAAAGGTCACAGATGATTTCACCGGGCTGTGGGTCAAGCAGGGTGACAGGTGCCATCGCACTGGCTTCCTGCAGGTAATATAGACCGGCCTCATGCCATACATGCAGTCCCGGTCTTGCGTCCGGGGCGTAGTAATAGCCATACTCTGCCCAAGGTATAGGCTCCTTTACGAAGGGCAGTTGGGGAAACTGGTGGGTTTTCAGGGGATTAAAACGGAGCGCCACAGCTCTGGGGCGCTCTAAACTTTCTAAATAAGCAGGATATTCATCCATGAGCTGCTGCTCCATACGCAGCAAAAAAGCTTCCGGCAGCATAAAAATGCTCCTTTTCGTGAGAATTTGTTTTCATTATAGGGATCACACACAGGGTTGTCAAGGTTCATAGATCGTGATAAAATGAGAAAAACAAAAATGAGGAGGAATTGCAATGGATCACGGGATTCAGGCAGCCGAACTATTTTTACAGGGGTATAACTGTGCCCAGTCGGTATTTCTGGCTTTTTCTGATGTAACCGGTTTGGACAATGAATTGGCTTTAAGACTTTCTTCATCCTTTGGCGGAGGCCTTGGCCGCATGCGTGAGGTCTGCGGTGCGGTCAGTGGCATGGCCATGGTTGTGGGGCTGCTTTATGGTTATGACAAGCCCAACGACGATGAAACCAAGAAGGCGCACTATGCCCGGGTGCAGGAATTGGCGGGGAAATTTCGGGAGCAGGCAGGGAGTATCATTTGCCGGGAGCTGTTGGATCACCCAGCATCAGATCCGGCACCATCGGCACGGACGGAGCAATATTATAAAGACCGCCCCTGCGCAAGATTTGTGATGTTGGCCGGAAATATTTTGGATGAATACATGGCCCAGCACCCTGTGGAGAATCCAAAGTGCGGGAACTGATTTATAACCAACATCAAATTCCCAAGAGGCAGTGGCGTTATGGGTTTCGGAGCAGCGCTGCCACAGGCTGCGGCTGGATTGCAACCTACAATGCGCTGCATCTGCTGGGGTACCATGCCCAGCCAGAGGAACTGATTCGCTACTATGAGCGCCAGCTGCCGCTGATTCATGGGAATCTTGGCACCAGCATCTGGGGGCCTGCAATGTGTTTTAAGCAGTGGGGGTTTCCTGTGCGCATGGTGGCAAACCGACACCGATTGGATCAGGCAGTGAAAGATTCGGATGTATCCATCTTGTTTTACCGCTGGAGAAAAGGCTGCAAAATTGGTGCGCACTTTGCAGCGGTGCAGCATACAGCTGAGGGGTTTGTGGGGTATAATACCTTTTCCAATAGCTGTGGGCCGGATAATTATGGAGATAGTCTGGAGAAATTTTTAAAAAAGCACAGGTACTTTGGAGCTGTGGTAACGCAAATTTCTGATAAACGATAAAAAGAGCCGCCATCAGGCGGCTCTTTTTTATGCGTGATACAGGGGCTTGATTCTCTGATGATACAGTTTGAGAAACAGCAGAATGGTAACCAGAAAACAGACCAGTTCTGCAATGGGGAAAGACCACCAGACCAGATTGACGTTTCCGGACAAGCTCAAAAGATATGCAGCGGGCAGCAGTACAATCAGCTGACGGCACAGGGCGGTATAAGATGAATAAAGACCGATTCCCAGCGCCTGAAAGCTGCCGCTCAGCGCAATACCAACGGCGGCCAGGGGGAAGGACAGAGAGATGATTCGCAGTGCGCTGCGGCCCATTACCAGAAACTCCGGGGTTGGATTAAAAATGCCCAACAGTTGATCCGGGAATATTTGGAAGGAGCATACGCCCAGCAGCATGATGACGAAAGCGCTGAGGGTGGCTTTTTTCAGGGTTTCCATAATGCGCTTGGGGCTGCGTGCGCCGTAGTTGAATGCAATGATGGAGATGGTGGCATTGTTGATGCCGAATACAGGCATGAAGAAGAAACTCTGCAGCTTGAAGTAGATACCGAACACGCCGGTGGCGGTTTCGGTAAAGCCCTGCAGGATCTGATTCATACCAAAGGTCATGACAGAACCAATACCCATCATAATAATGGATGGAATACCCACAGCCAGAATGGGGCGAACGACATGAGCAGTGGGTTTCAGGTATTTCAAGCTCAGATGCAGATCGTGATTGTGTGCATGGTTCAAGTACAGGGCAAGCAGCGCAGCAATCCACTGGGCAGTCACTGTAGCAATTGCGGCACCGGAGACACCCATGGCGGGAATGCCAAAGTAGCCGAAGATGAACACAGGGTCCAGCAGAATGTTGGTGACAGCACCCACCAACTGCACGATCATGGAATCGAAAGCCCGTCCGGTACCCTGGAGCAGCCGCTCGCAAAGCACCTGAACAAACAGACCCAAGCTGAAGATGGAGATGATTGACAGGTAAGCTGTGCCGCCCTCGATGGTTTCTGTGACGGTAGACTGCATTTCAAACCATGGACGGGAGAAGAATGCACCGAATAACATGAAAACGAGTACCACAATGGCAACCAGGAAAAATCCATTTCCGGCGCAAAGATTTGCACGCTCCCGATCCCCTTCGCCCAAAGATTTGGACAAAAATGCGTTGACACCTACGCCAATACCGGTGGAGAATCCAATCAGCAGGTTCTGAACAGGAAACGCAAGACTGAGTGCTGTGACGGCAGATTCTGAAATCCGTGAGACATAGATGCTGTCCACCACATTGTACATGGCCTGAACCAGCATGGAGATCATGAGTGGCAGCGCCATATTGATGAGCAGACGCCCGATGGGCATAGAGCCCATTTTGTTTTGACCTAAATGAGGCGTATTGTTTCTTTTTGACATGATTTATCCCTCGATAGACAATAAAATACTAATATATATTATAACGCAGCAATCTTTTTAATGCAAGTAGGCGTATTTGTTTTCCTTGCACTGGGTCACATATAATGATACAATGATGAAAACATGAAAAAAGGAGTGATTTGTCATGAAATACAGGGATATTTCCGACGCCCTTGCCAAACTGGATCAGATTGAGGCAACCGCAGCTGCGTACTATCATGCCATTGGTATTCTGACCACAGATGCAGCTACCGCGGCGCCCTCTGATTCTTATGAGGGGCGTGGCAGAACCATGGAAGTGCTCAGCGGTGTTGTGTACAATTTGGTGGCAGATCCTGAGAATCAGGAGCTGCTGTCCTATCTGGAAACACACAAGCAAGAGCTGAACCAGTTCCGCCTGCGTCAGGTGGAGCTGCTGCGCAAGCAGGTTGACCAGCTCTCCAGAATCCCTCAGGAAGAATATGTGGCATATACTGTGCTGCTGAATCAGGCGGACAGTGTATGGTGCAAGGCAAAAAATGAAAATGATTTTGCATCTTTTGCTCCGATACTGGAACAGATCGTGGAATACAATCGGAAGTTCGCCGGATACTATAATCCCAATCTATGTACCTATGATGCGCTGCTCAATGAGTACGAAGAGGGGCTGAATATGCAGACTCTGGATGAATTTTTCAGCCAGCTGCGCACAGCTCTGGTGCCTCTGATTCATGCCATTGGGCAAAAGGAGCAGATTGACGATTCTTTCCTCAAGCGCAGCTATCCCATTGAACAGCAGAAGAAATTTTCTGATTACCTGATGGAAGTGATGGGGATTGACCCTGCCAGATGCACTCTGGCAGAAACCGAGCATCCCTTTACCAATGGGTTCAACAGCCGGGATGTGCGGATCACCACCCATTATTATGAGAATGATGTGGCAAACTCCATGTACTCCGTAATTCATGAGGGCGGACACGCCCTGTACGAATTGGGCGGAGACCAATCATACGATTTCACCAGTATTCAGGGCGGCGTTTCCATGAGCATCCATGAGAGCCAGAGCCGATTCTATGAAAATATCATAGGAAGAAGTCGGGAATTTGTAGAGCTGATTTTCCCCAAGATGCAGGAGTTTTTCCCCGAGCAGCTGAAGGATGTGACCGCCGAGCAGATGTATCGCGGGGTGAACAAGGTACAGCCTTCCCTGATTCGTACCGAGGCGGATGAATTGACCTATTGTATGCACATTATGGTGCGCTATGAGCTGGAAAAACAGCTGATGGACGGCACTTTGCAGGTAAAGGATCTGCCCCAGGCCTGGAACAAAATGTATCAGGAGTATCTGGGCGTGGAAGTTCCCAACGACAGCCAGGGCTGCCTGCAGGATACCCACTGGTCTGGCGGCATGTTCGGCTACTTCCCCTCTTATGCTCTGGGCAGTGCCTATGGCGCGCAGATGAAGGTATTCATGGAGCGGGATATTGGCCCCATTGCAGACCTGATTTCCAAGGGCGAGCTGAGCAAAATTACGGATTGGCTGAGAGAACATATCCACCGCTATGGCCAGCTGTATAAGCCCGGCCAGCTCTTCCAGATGAGCTGCGGTCAGTTTGATGCCAAATATTACACGGATTATCTGACAGAAAAGTACACAAAGCTTTATAACTTGTAATAAAAAATCCTCCGGAACTTCCGGAGGATTTTTTTATCACGCAAAATATTGTATCATTCCAATGATGAACAGCCCCATGATGATGACAGGCAGCACATAAGTGCAGTACCAGCGCATCCATGGCTTTACCTGGATACCGGTGCCGGTGTTGGCCTCTTTGGTAAATTTCTCCCAGCCCCAGCCCATCTTACGGGTGCAGAACAGGACGAATACCAGCGAACCCAAAGGCAGCAGGATGTTGCTCACAAAGAAGTCTTCCAGATCCATAATGGTGTTCCCTGCCTTCAAAGGCTGGAAACCGGACAGCACATTGAAACCCAGCACACAAGGCAAACTTGCAATCAAAACAGCGATGCAGCCCACAAAACAGGCCTTCTTCCGGTTCCAGCCGGTGAGATCGCAGGTGCATGCAATCAGAACCTCGAACACCGCCAGCACGGTGGAAAATGCGGCAAAGAACATGAACAGGAAGAAGAAACTGCCCCAGAGTCTGCCCAGGGGCAGATGATTGAAGATGTTGGGCAGGGTAATGAAAATCAGACGGGGGCCGCTGTTGACCTGAACCCCATAGGCAGAACAGGCAGGGAAAATAATCAGCCCCGAGCAAATTGCCACAAAGGTGTCCAGTGCGGCAACATGGACAGATTCGCCCATGAGGGAACGATCTTTGCCCAAATAACTGCCGAAGATGGCCATGGAACCCATGCCCAGACTCAGCGTAAAGAAGGCCTGGTTCATGGCTGCAACAATCACATTCAGGATACCGGCATCCTTCATTTTATGCACATTGGGCAGCAGGTAGAATTTTAACCCCTCGCCGGAACCCTTCAAGAAAATGCTGTTGATGGCTAGAACCAAGATCAGTACAATCAGGGCACCCATCATATATTTTGTAATGCGCTCCAGACCTTTTTGCAGGCCAATGGAATTGATGGCAAAGCCGGCAATGACAACCACAGCCATGAAAATGGTCATGGAAACCGGGTCGGCAAGCATATTACCGAAGGATTCCCCAACCTGCGCTGCATCCATGCCAACATAGGCCCCTCTTGCTGTATTGAAAAAATATTGCAGCATCCAACCGGCAATGGTGGTGTAGCACATCATCAGGACGAAATTGCCAAGGAAAGCGGCAAACCCATGAAGGTGCCATTTGGTGCCTTTTTTCTCCAATTGCTGATACATATGCACCGGGCTTTTCTGGGCCGCACGACCCACAGAAAATTCCATGGTCATAACGGGAATCCCAAGAATCACCAGAAATACCAAGTAAAACAACACAAAAATTGCACCGCCGTACTGTCCGGTGATATAGGGGAATTTCCACACATTGCCGATTCCGACGGCACAGCCTGCACTAAGAAGAATAAAACCGATGCGGCTTCCCAGACGTTCTCTTTCCATAGGGAACCCTCCTCTTTTTATAAATATTGGTTCATTATAGAAAAAGGCCTGTGAAATGTCAATTATATTTAAGAAAAAAATTCCCCTGTTTCACATGAGGAAACAGGGGATAACGTGTTATTTTTTAGGAATGTTTTTTGTGGCAATCACAGAAATTCCCGTGTGTGCCACATCCGCGATAATCGTTTGCCCGATGATTACTGGGGCTGGAATCTGGACTTCTTTCAGCTCCGTCACGCATTGGTTGATTTTACCCTTCGGAATATCCGATGCCGTCTTTACAGAAACCACAGGCAGCGTACCGCCGGTGACACGAACCGTACTGGTTACGATTCGGGTTGGATTGGTTAGCTCCTTATGGGCGTATTTTTCACCATTTTTGCAGGTGTTTCCGGAAACGCCGACAACCTCTTTTCCATCCATCTCCACCGTTAATTGGCAGCCCAGAGGGCATCCGATACAAGTAAGATTCAATGTTTTCATATCAGGCATCCTCCAGTTTTAAGATGAGTCCGGCTGCATCCCGGTTTTCTAAAATTGAGGCAGCCTTTAGATGAATGGTTTCCATCTCTCCGGGGGCAAGTACATTGCGCTTTTTGGAAAAAATCCGGTTTTCACCTGCATAAACGGCGATGCGCTGATTCTTGTAGATGTTATCCACACGGAACCGAATCGTCACGGAATCATCCGCGGTCAGACAGTCCGGGCGAACGGAAACGGGGACACTATACCGCACGCCGCCTTGACAGTGAATGGCAAGTGCCTGCGCAGGGGATTCCCCGCCCTTCAGAATAAAATCAGCGGCATGGACTCCGGCGGCTGCGGCTTCTTCGGAAACATAGTCCACCAAATCATGGACATGGAGTACATTTCCGGCGGCAAAGACACCGGGGATGCTGGTTTCCAGAGATTCGTTGACAGTCGGGCCTTTGGTAACAGGATTGAGATTCACACCGGCCCCCCGGCTCAACTCATTTTCCGGAATCAACCCACAGCTCAGCAGCAGGGTGTCACATTCGTAAAATTCTTCCGTGCCGGGGACGGGTTTTCCCTGTTCCACCCGGGCAAGTGTAATACCCTCAACCCGATCCTTCCCCTGAATATCGATCACCGTGTGGCTGAGTTTCAGGGGAATGCCAAAATCATCCAGACACTGGACAATGTTCCGTTTCAGACCGCCGGAGTAGGGCATCAGTTCTGCAACCACCTTGACTTCAGCACCCTCCAGGGTCATTCGTCGGGCCATAATCAGGCCAATATCGCCGGAACCGAGAATCACAACCTTGCGACCGGGGAGCAGTCCTTCCATATTGACGAGCCGCTGGGCGGTGCCGGCGGTGTAGATTCCGGCGGGGCGGGTTCCGGGAATGTTCAGGGCACCCCGGGGGCGCTCCCGACAGCCCATGGCAAGAATGACGGCCTTGGGATGCAGCTGGAACAGTCCGTCTGTGCGGTTCATGGCGGTAACAGTCTTGTCCTTTGCCAGATCCAGAACCATGGTATTGAGCTTGTAGTCTATACCAAGCTCCTGTACCTGTGCGATAAAACGACTGGCGTATTCGGGTCCTGTAAGCTCCTCTTTGAAGGTATGGAGCCCAAACCCGTTGTGGATGCACTGGTTTAGGATGCCGCCAAGTTCTGCATCCCGCTCCAGAATCAGAATGTCCCTGATTCCGGCGTTTCGGGCGGAAACAGCCGCGGCAAGACCGGCAGGGCCGCCGCCGATAATCACAAGATCATATGGCTTCATGGTGCCGCCTCCTTACAATTGGTCTTTGTTGGTGCCGACGATCAGCTTGCTCTTTCCGCCGGATTTGGTTACTTCACGGAAGGGAATGTTCAATTCCCGTGCAATGATTTCCATGACTTTTGGGCTGCAGAATCCGCCTTGGCATCGTCCCATACCGGCTCTGGTGCGGCGTTTGACCCCGTCAATGCTCCTGGCGCCGGGGGTGCGGTGGATGGCGTCAATGATTTCGCCTTCGGTAATGGTTTCACATCGGCAGACCACTGTGCCATAGGCAGGGTTTTCGGCAATCAGCTTGCTGCGGTCCTCAAAAGAAAGGACTTTCGGGTCAAGGATTCCTTTTCGTGTGCCGTCAAAATTGGGGTTTTCTTGCAGGTGCAGAATATGGTTTATCATGTCTGCCACCATTACGCCGATGGCAGGGGAGCAGCTAAGCCCCGGGGATTCAATACCGGCGCAGTCCACAAATCCGGGGGCGGTTTCCTCAATGGTAAAGCGGTGGCGGGTATCGTGGGCACGCAGTCCGGCGAAACTGGTAATGGTCTGGCTAAGGGGTAAATCCTTCACAGAAAGATTTACCTTGCTGCGGATTTGATCCAGCCCTTGCTGCGTGGTAGCGGTACAGTCTTTGTCCTCTGTATCGATGGCGGTGGGGCCGACGATGGTATTGCCGTGGACGGTTGGGGTCACCAGAACGCCCTTTCCCAATTTGGTGGGGAGCTGGAAAATGGTGTGATTGACATACCCTTGGCAGGTACGATCCAATAAAAAGTAGTCGCCCCGTCGGGGAACGATGGTCATTTGGTCATCAGATACCATATTATGCAGCTGGTCTGCATAAACGCCTGCGGCATTGACGACCACCTTTGTTTCCAGAGTACCTTTGGATGTTGTCAATTTCCAGCCGCCTTGCACTGCCTCAATGCCTGTGACTTCCGTATCAAATTGGAACACAACACCGTTTTTTGCCGCATTTTCTGCCAATGCATAAGTCAGTCCAAAGGGACACACGATAGCAGCCGTAGGGGCATACAGCGCTGCCACTGCATCGGGAGCAATATGGGGTTCCATTTGGCGCAGTTCTTCCTGCTCCACAATGCGAAGATTCTCCACACCATTGGCAAGGCCGTTTTCGTACAGACGCTGCAAATCTGCAGGGTCTTGATCTTTCGTCATAACCACCAGAGAACCGATGTTTTGATAATGGAAGTCCAGCTCCTGCGCAAGCTTTGGCATCATGCGGCTGCCCTGCACATTGAGCGATGCCATGAGCGTACCCTGTGGGGCATCGTAACCTGCATGGACGATGGCTGAGTTTGCTTTACTGGTACCGCAGCACACATCTTCTTCCCGTTCCACCACAAGAAAATTGCCTTTGCATCGGGAAAGTTCTCGGGCAATGGCACAGCCGGAAACCCCGGCACCGATGATAATGACATCATACATGGCAGCATTCACTCCTCTTTTGCCCAATCATAGGCACATTTGACGGCTTTGTTCCAGCCTTTGATCCGTTTTTGCCGGCGGATATCATCAATCTGCGGAATAAAAATTCGATCGATTCCGGCATTCTGAATGACATCTTCCTTGCTTTTCCAGAAGCCAATAGCAAGCCCTGCAAGATACGCTGCACCCAAGGCAGTTGTTTCCACACACATGGGCCGCTGAACAGGAACGCCGATCAAATCCGCCTGCGTCTGCATGATGTAGTTATTCGCAGATGCGCCGCCGTCCACCTTCAGTTCAGACAGGGAGAATCCGGAATCTGCCTCCATGGCTTTCAGCACATCGTTGGTCTGGTAGCACAGACTATCCAGTGTTGCACGGATGATATGGTATTTGTTACAGCCCCGGGTCAGTCCCACAATGGCACCACGGGCGTACTGATCCCAGTGGGGTGCGCCGAGGCCTGTGAAAGCAGGAACCACATAACAGCCGTTGGTATCGGAAACTTTTTGCGCCATATATTCAGAATCTGCGGCAGATTCGATAAACCGCAGTTCATCCCGCAGCCACTGAATGGCAGCACCTGCCACAAAAATAGAGCCTTCCAGTGCGTATTCCACCTTGCCGTCAAGGCCCCAGGCGATGGTGGTGACCAGACCGTTTTTGCTGAAGACAGGCTTTTCTCCGGTGTTCATCAGCAGGAAACATCCCGTGCCATAGGTGTTCTTTGCATCGCCGGGGGTGAAACAGGTCTGACCGAACAGGGCGGCCTGCTGATCCCCTGCGGCACCGGCAATGGGGATGGGGCCCCCAAAATACTGGGCCAGAGCCTCGCCGTAGATACAGCTGCTGGGCTTGACCTCTGGGAGCATGGATTCGGGGATGTTTAGCTCCTGTAAGATTTCATCGTCCCATTGCAGCGTATTGATGTTAAACAGCAGGGTTCTGGATGCGTTAGAGTAATCTGTCACATGGGCCTTGCCGCCGGTGAGTTTCCAGATGAGCCATGTTTCCACTGTGCCGAAGAGCAGCTGCCCCTGTTTGGCTTTTTCCATGGCGCCGGGAACATGCTCCAGAATCCAGCGAATCTTGGGGCCTGCAAAATAAGCATCGATGACCAGTCCGGTTTTTTGTCGGTATCTGTCGGTGAGGCCTTTGGCTTTCAGTTCGTCACAGTAAGCACTGGTGCGGCGGCACTGCCAGACGATGGCATGATAAACGGGCTGTCCTGTGACTTTGTCCCAAACAATGGTGGTTTCTCGCTGATTGGTGATGCCGATGGCGGCAATATTGGCGGCGGTGACCCCTAAATTGGCCATAGCCTGCTGCGCCACTTCCAGCTGGGTGGCCCAAATTTCGTTGGCGTCGTGCTCGACCCAGCCGGGTTTTGGGAAAAACTGGGTAAACTCTTTCTGGGCAACGGAGCAGATTTCACCTGCCTCGTTGAATAGAATACAGCGGTTGGAAGTGGTGCCGGCATCCAGTGCCATCATATATTGAGCCATGTTGTACCCTCCTGAAAATAAAAAGAGCAACGGAAGAAACAGCAATTATGCTGATATACCCTCCACTGCCCTACATTTCTTACAGCTAGTTTACCACAGAGAAGGGGATATTTCAACTTGACTTTTGTGCATAATGCAAAAATCTCCGGAAAGCACAGAAAGGGAAGTTGTGTTTTGTGCTTTCTGTAATGTAAGAGTATATTTATTCACCTTAACAAAAATTAAGTAAATATATATCGATAGTTATTTACTTAATAGAAAACTTGTGCTAAAATGCAGACATAAACCAAACACCCAATAAATGGAGGTAACAACAATGAAAGGTTTCGCAATGCTCAAAATCGGTGCTACCGGCTGGGTAGAGAAGGATATTCCTGCCTGCGGCCCTATGGACGCCATTTGTAAGCCCCTGGCACTGGCTCCTTGCACTTCGGATATCCATACCGTATGGTCCGGCGCCATCGGTGATCGCAAAGATATGATTCTGGGTCACGAGGCAGTTGGTGAAGTTGTAGAGGTCGGCGCTCTGGTCAAGGATTTTAAGCCCGGCGACAAGGTCCTGGTGAGTGCAATCACCCCTGACTGGAACTCTCTGGAGGCTCAGGGTGGTTATCCCATGCACTCCGGCGGAATGCTTTCCGGCTGGAAGTTCTCCAACTTCAAAGATGGCGTGTTCGCTGAGTATTTCCATGTAAACGATGCCGACGGCAATCTGGCAC